>CAVXVD010000052.1:0-25734 GCA_963765015.1 uncultured Acidobacteriota bacterium
AACTCTCGTACGAGCTCCGCAAAGTGGCACTCTTTGTATTCAAAGTCTTACCACAGCCGCATAACTATTTGCTCATCGCTCAACGCTCGAAAGCATCAGCGCAGACGATCGAATCGAGCGCTGAAGCGTTCCCTGTAAAATTTGAGATTTTCGTTCCAAAAAACCACTACGGGGAGAATGGCTCGACCAGCAAGCGGCCACGTATTTGACGGCTCCCGCGTCGGCGTAGCCAACGCCCGCCAGTTGCAAGGCAAGGACCTCTCTTACAACAACATTGTCGACCTCCAGGCCGCCTGGGACCTGGCGCAGGAATTCCATGAGCCTGTCGTTGCCATGATCAAGCACACGAATCCCTGCGGCACCGCAACCGGCAAGACTCTCGCGGAGGCCTACAAGAGGGCTCTCGAATGCGATCCCGTTTCAGCCTTCGGGGGTGTGATTGGCGTGAATCGACCAATCGACGCAGAGGCCGCCGAGGAGATGCACAAGCTCTTCCTCGAGGTGATCGCGGCACCCGCATTTGACGAAGCCGCCAAAACGAAATTCGCGTCCAAGAAAAACTTGCGTCTGGTTGAAGTCGTCCCTGCGAATCAGAAATGTGTTTTGAAAAATATTTCGGGAGGCATGCTCGTGCAGGACAACGATGTGCTTGGTCTGACCGATGCTGATCTGAAGGTTGTCAGCAAGCGTCCGCCCACTCCGGAAGAGTGGGGAGCCCCGCTCTTTGCTTGGGAAAGTCTGCAAACACGTCAAGTTGTGGGTCATCGTCTGTGCTTTTGACGGACAAGCCGTAGGCGTCGGGTGCCGGCCAAATGTCGCGGGTTGACTGCGAAAAAATCGGGGCCATGAAGGCCCAACTTCCCCTCAAGGGCACCGTCGCCGCTTCTGATGTCTTCCCTTTCCCGACGGGGTCGAAGAAATCGCCAAAGCTGGGGCCACCGCAATCATCCAGCCCGGAGGCTCGAAGCGGGATCCCGAGGTGATCGAAGCCGCCGACCGCCTCGGCTTGGCCATGCTCTTCACTGGAGTCCGCCACTTCCGCCACTGAGATGACTGGGGTGATTGAGAAGTGAAGAACCAAATCCCGACGGATCTCAATCACATTCAACACATATCACATCAACATGTGCTCTTTACTTAACTTGACATGCCTACAAGTTTCCACTGGTCCCTGACCTTCCGGTTTTTGCTTCCCTCTCGATCGGTCACGGTTTTTTTCCATCCCATCCTCGCTCGCGGTAGAATAATAGACACCTTTCCCCCGGCGGCTTTGCATCCAAGTAAGCTGAGGTTTCGGAAACGCGCTTCCAGCGCAGTCAGGTCCAGGATGAACAGACTTTTTGTGTTTTTTTTGACGATTTCGGTGGGCGCGCCCGCTGCCGTGGCTCAATCCAGCACGCCCTCTTCGATTCCAGCTTCGGCCCAGCTTGATGCCAAGCCGGCCCAATCTTCGCCGCGCAAAGTCGATAAGGCTGCCGCTTACTACCACTACACCATGGCGCATATGTACGAGGAGATGGTGACTGCCTACGGCCGCAGCGACTTGGCCATGAAGGCAACTGAGGAATATCGACTCGCAATCGAAGCCGACCCATCCTCCGAATTCCTCACCTCCGCCTTAGCCGAACATACGTCAAGACCGACGATTGCTGACGTGTCAAAGAAGCGCAAGACATCATCAAACGTGATCCCAATAACCTCGAAGCCCACAAAATCCTCGGCCGCATTTATCTTCGTTCCCTCGGCGACATGCCGGGTGGAGCGGGTCCGACAACATTCCGAAGCTTGGCCATCGATCAGTACGAACAGATCGTCAAGCTGGATCCTGACAGTGTCGACGACCACCTTCTCCTCGGCCGTCTCTATCGCCTGAACACGCCGTAGACGTTTGGGCTTGGCCTGGTCGTCGTCGGTTTCGGGATGCGGAATCTCGCCGGGCTTATCGAAGTAGGTAACTTTTTTAAGTGCATAGTGATGCGAAGTTTTGAACCAGATGGCCCTCCTCGGCGCTTTTTAACCTCCGCCTTTCAAGGCGCTTTACGTCACAAGGTCGGCCAACTAGGTTGCGGATTTGAAGTTGGGGGAAATCAAGGTGAGACGAAAAGCAACTGTTTGGTCGTCGCTTGCCGTTATATGGGCGTGCTCACTTTCAGGCAGATGCATTCCGTATTTTCTGGAAATGGATGCATCCAATGGATATTTCTGCGGCGCACCTCCGCCCCAGTCTCTGTCTTTTTTTTGGAGATGGTTGCGCCGAATCTTATGGGGCTGCTGGCTGCATTATTTTAGCGTGAGAGCATGATCCGCATGGCCTAAATGGTACCGCCCGGCTGCACCCACCTGCCAACTATCGGTTGCTGAGCTGGGCAGCGAATCCAATGACTGAGCCCGAGGACCTCTAAACTTCTGCCGCTCGATGCGTTCCGCCATCGCGAACAAGGTGTCCGCATCGATGTGCAGAAGTTTGAGGTCCTCGGGCTCAGTCATTCGATTCGCTGCCCGGCTCGCGACCGATAGTTGGCAGGTGGTCCAGCCAGGCGAGATGCACTACCCACCCGGGCCATCGGATCATGCTAGCACCTAGAATCATGACCAGCAGCCCGATAACTAAGATTCGGCGCAACCATCTCCAAAAAAAGACAGAGATTGGGGCGGAGGTGCGCGGAAATATCCATTGGATGCATCCATTCCAGAAAATACGGAATGCATCCATGAAAGTGAGCACGCCCATCGCGCGGACAAGGACGCCAAACAGTTGCTTTTCGTTCACCTTGATTTCCCCCAACTTCAAATCCGCAACCTAGTTGGCCGACCTTGTGACGCAAAGCGCCTTGAAAGGCGCATTTGAAAAGCGCCGAGGAGGGCCATATCATTCGAGGCTCATCACTATGGCACTTAAAAAAGTTACCTACTTCGATAAGCCCGGCGAGATTCCGCATCCCGAAACCGACGACGACCAGGCCAAGCCCAAACGTCTACGGCGTGTTCAGGCGATAGAGACGGCCGAGGAGAAGGTGGTCGTCGACACTGTCAGGATCCAGCTTGACGATCTGTTCGTACTGATCGATGGCCAACTTCAGAATGTTGTCGGAACCACTGCCACCCGGCATGTCGCCGAGGGAACGAAGATAAATCCGGCCAAGGAGTTTGTGGGCTTCGAGGTTCTTGGGATCACGTTTGATGATGTCTTGCGCTTCTTTAACAGCGTCAGCAATGCGTCCGGTCTTGACATATAGTTCGGCTAAGGCGGAGGTGAGGAATTCGGAGGATGGGTCGGCTTCGATTGCGAGTCGATATTCCTCAGTTGCCTTCATGGCCAAGTCGCTGCGGCCGTAGGCAGTCACCATCTCCTCGTACATATGCGCCATGGTGTAGTGGTAGTAAGCGGCAGCCTTATCGACTTTGCGCGGCGAAGATTGGGCCGGCTTGGCATCTAGCTGGGCCGAAGCTGGAATCGAAGAGGGCGTGCTGGATTGAGCCACGGCAGCGGGCGCGCCCACCGAAATCGTCAAAAAAAACACAAAAAGTCTGTTCATCCTGGACCTGACTGCGCTGGAAGCGCGTTTCCGAAACCTCAGCTTACTTGGATGCAAAGCCGCCGGGGGAAAGGTGTCTATTATTCTACCGCGAGCGAGGATGGGATGGAAAAAAACCGTGACCGATCGAGAGGGAAGCAAAAACCGGAAGGTCAGGGACCAGTGGAAACTTGTAGGCATGTCAAGTTAAGTAAAGAGCACATGTTGATGTGATATGTGTTGAATGTGATTGAGATCCGTCGGGATTTGGTTCTTCACTTCTCAATCACCCCAGTCATCTCAGTGGCGGAAGTGGCG
The DNA here is from genome assembly GCA_963765015.1 of uncultured Acidobacteriota bacterium. Classification (GTDB taxonomy): domain Bacteria; phylum Acidobacteriota; class Terriglobia; order Terriglobales; family Acidobacteriaceae; genus Sulfotelmatobacter. The sequence goes on from CAVXVD010000052.1 coordinate 3,834, forward strand.
GACTCCAGTGAAGAGCATGGCCAAGCCGAGGCGGTCGGCGGCTTCGATCACCTCGGGATCCCGCTGCGAGCCTCCGGGCTGGATGATTGCGGTGGCCCCAGCTTTGGCGATTTCTTCGACCCCGTCGGGGAAGGGGAAGAACGCGTCAGAAGCCGCGACGGTGCCCTTGAGGGGAAGTTGGGCCTTCATGGCCCCGATTTTGGCGGAGTCGACCCGCGACATTTGGCCGGCACCGACGCCTACGGTTTGTCCGTCGCGGGCATAGACGATGGCGTTCGACTTGACGTGTTTGCAGACTTTCCAAGCAAAGAGCAGGGCTCGGGTCTCTTCCGGAGTGGGCGGACGCTTGCTGACAACCTTCAGATCAGCATCGGTCAGACCAAGCACATCGTTGTCCTGCACGAGCATGCCTCCCGAAATATTTTTCAAAACACATTTCTGATTCGCAGGGACGACTTCAACCAGACGCAAGTTTTTCTTGGACGCGAATTTCGTTTTGGCGGCTTCGTCAAATGCGGGTGCCGCGATCACCTCGAGGAAGAGCTTGTGCATCTCCTCGGCGGCCTCTGCGTCGATTGGTCGATTCACGCCAATCACACCCCCGAAGGCTGAAACGGGATCGCATTCCAGAGCCCTCTTGTAGGCCTCCGCGAGAGTCTTGCCGGTTGCGGTGCCGCAGGGATTCGTGTGCTTGATGATGGCAACGACAGGCTCATGGAATTCCTGCGCCAGGTCCCAGGCGGCCTGGAGGTCGACAATGTTGTTGTAAGAGAGGTCCTTGCCTTGCAACTGGCGGGCGTTGGCCACGCCGACGCGGGAGCCGTCGGAATACATGGCGGCTTTCTGGTGAGGGTTCTCTCCGTAGCGGAGGTCGAGGGTTTTTTGGAACGAAAATCTCAAATTTTGCGGGAACGCTTCAGCGCTCGATTGCGATCCGTCTGCGCTGATGCTTTCGAGCGTTGAGGCGATCGCGGAATCGTATGCGGCTGTGGTCGCGAAGGCCTTTTGTGCGAGACGCCACTTCGTTTCGTACGAGAGTTCGCTTTTTTTGTTCTTGAGTTCTTCCGAAATGGAATCGTAATCGGAGGGTGAGGTCACGATCGCCACGTCGTGAAAGTTCTTGGCAGCGGAGCGGATCATGGACGGACCGCCAATGTCGATGTTTTCGATCAGTTCTTCCAGCGCGACTCCGGGTTTGGCAGCGGTCTTTTCGAAGGCGTAGAGATTCACGACGACCATGTCGATGGGCTCAATGCCATGCTCAGTAATGGCGGCTACGTGCTTGGGGTCATCGCGTCGGTGAAGGATCCCCCCGTGAACCTTGGGGTGCAAGGTCTTGACGCGGCCGTCAAGCATTTCGGGGAAGCCGGTAAGGTCGGAGATATCTCGGACGGAGATGCCTGAATCTCGTAAAAGCTTTGCGGTGCCGCCGGTGGAAACGAGTTCGATGCCGAGGGCGGAGAGCTTGTGGGCGAAATCAATGAGCCCGGTTTTGTCGGTGACCGAGAGGATGGCGCGCTGGATCTTACGATTGTCTGACATGGAGGGCCCTTTACCGGTGGATGAAGGCTGATATGGCGAAGGGAAATTCTATCAGTTATCGCGCCGAGGGTTGCCCTCAGGAAGCATCAATGAAAGGGCGGAGACGTGTCAAAGGGACGAGAAGGCAGATTTTTCCACTCGCGCTCGGAACTAAATAGTCCCTGCGGTTCTAGGTCTTCGCTTTGGCTTTGAGTTTGACGTGGCCATCGGCGAGTTCGACGGAGTATTCGACGTCCTGGCAGTGATATTGCTTGCGGATTTCGTCGGTTTTCTTTTTAACGAAGGCGGTGAAGGAGTCGATGCCACCGCTGACGCTCTCCCCCGCCTTTTTCTTGGCAGCGACCAGAGTATTGTAGAGACGCTCCACCTGTTCCCGCTCGCCCTGGTCCACGCTATGAAGCGTGAATGGTTGAGAGGAAGCTGTGGCACCGGCTGCCGCCGCAGCGGCCTGGCTGACGCCATAGACTTGATGATGAGGCTTATGCTCCTCCTCGGTGACGCGAACGCCCTGGACGGACAGCAACGCATCCTGCGGACGACGGTAGCCTTCGTCGCGGATGCGGCATTTCTTGCGCCATAGATCGCTATAGACGGCATAGCGCTGGGCCATTTCGTTGTAGCGATAGCGCTGAGAAAAATTCATGCGGCCGCCGTCGGAGAACTTGCGCAGGAGGGCGAGCACCTTCCATTCGATGTCGTTGGGAGGGCGCTTGGTCGGATTGCTGAAGAAAATCTCGTACTCGATTTTCAGGCGGCGCAACAGCGAGTCGAGATGGTTCAGTTCCTCGTCGGTGGTCACAGGTGTCTCCATGCTCAGTGTAGTGAGCGGGGGCAGACAGCGCGAGGTACCCATCGGTCACCGAAGGGCATCGTACGAAAGTAAGGTCAAGACCGGGGATTATTACGATTGGGATGGCGAAGGGAGCTTACTTTGCGGAGTTGGACGCCATCTTCTTGATCATGGCGAGAACCAGCTTCCGGTCACTGTCATTGAGACTGGTAGAGTAGCGGCGGATCTGGCTGAGGAATCGGACCTCGTCGTCAGACAGCTGAGGCAGCCCCTTCGAGCCATTGTTGTGGCCGGGTTCGGAGAAAAACTGAGACAGAGGAAGTTCCATGGCGCCGGCAATCTTCGAAAGAGTGTCGAGCGAAGGGATCGTGTGTCCGTTTTCGACGCGGGACAAGTAACAACGGAGAAGGCCGGTCCGCTTTTCGATGTCGCCCTGAGACATACCTTTTTGAAGCCGGTAGTTGCGGATCGTCTCGCCGATATTCATGGTTGGGAGCATTTCAGGATGGGCCATGGTAACCAGATCGGCAACTTCTGGCAAGGGGAAATTTGTGCCATGCGGCGGACATTAGTGCCATATGAAGATCGAATGGCCGCGAGCGGGATTTCGCGAGCGAGATGTGGTTACTTGCACAATGTGCAAGTAATTGAGAGTACGAAACCGGCGTCCGGCGGGCCGTTCGAGCTGCCGACTCAGGTGCTATTTCTTTAACGTAACTGCCAAGAAGTCGAGTGTTCGCTTCCAGGCGTCCGCCGCATCATCGGGACGATACCCATCTTTGTTGTTGGGATTCTCGAAGGCATGGCCGGCATCATCGTAAATCTTGATGTCGATTTTCTTTCCGAGGCCCTTCAAAGTCTCTTCAAACTTGCGGACGTCAGCCGGTGGGATGCCATTGTCTTTGGCACCGAAAAGACCAAGAATTGGGGCATTGATCTTCTTCAGCGCGTCGGGGTCCGTGGCGAGGTGGCCATAGTTGATTACGGTAGCGGCGGCCGTGGGTTCCTGTAATGCGACATCCAGCGAGTAGCCTCCACCCATGCACCATCCGATGGAACCGACGCCATCTTTCCTGACGTTGGGCTGCGAAGCAAGAAATTCGAAGGCGGCATGCAGGTCGCGTTTGGCGCGGTCTTCGGGAACGCCGCGCATAATTTCGTGTGCCATCTCCGGAGTCGTGGCGACTTTGCCGCGGTACAGATCAATGGCGAGCGAGACGTAGCCCTGATCCGCGAGTTTCGCGCCTTGCTCTTTCACCCAGTCATTCAGCCCCCACCATTCGTGAATGACAATCAGCGCGGGGAACGGGCCTTTGCCGGCGGGAGTGTAGAGAATGCCCTGCACGGTTTCGTCCCCGCTTTTGTAGGAGACTGGCTTGCCATCGACGGCGAAGGCAGATGTTGCCGTGACGAGGATGAGGAGAGCGAAAAGAAGAGCATTCTTCATAGGGGTGTGTCCTTTCGAATTCTGAGCGGACATTTTGTACGAAATGTGATCCGGATTACAACAGTAGTTCCAAGTAGAGGGCGCCGGCGATCGGGTTTGCGCAGTAAGGGGCAATTTCCCGGAATCCAATTTTGCGGTACATGGCGACCGCCTCTGGCATGACCGGTTCGACGGTGTCGAGGCGCATACGGCGATAGCCGATCTGGCGGGCGTCCGCGATGATGCGATCGGTCAGTGCACGTCCCAGGCCCTTGCCGCGAAACTGCGGGCGAAGATACAGGCGCTTCATCTCGCAGACTTCCCGGTCGAGTTTGTGAAGCGCGACACAGCCCGCGAGTCGACCCTCGTATTCGGCCAGGATCAACCGACCCTCGGGTGGCGCGTAGTCGCCCGGCAAGGCGGCGAGCTCTTTGTCGAAGTTTTGAAAGCACAGGCTGAAACCGAGCGATTGCGCGTATTCGAGGAAGAGCTCGCGGGTCTGGACGATCTGGGTGGCAGATTCGGCTTGAGCGAATACAAAACCCCTTACGACAGAAGACACGGGGGGCACAGCGGAATCTGGGATCGCGCGTTCGCTGGATTCAGCCTTCAATGGTCTTCTGCGCCCTCTGTGTGAAAAATTCTAACTCTACCCCATCAGCATACCGCCGTTTACGTTCAGGACGTGGCCGGTGATGTAAGACGCCTCGTTCGATGCGAGAAAAGCCACCGCGCTCGCCACGTCATCTGGGGAGCCAACGCGGCCGAGAGGGATCTGCTTGACGGCAGTTTGTTTGAATTCTTCGCTTAAGACCGCGGTCATAGCGGTTTCGATGAACCCGGGGGCGATAGCATTGCAGGTGATATTGCGGGAGCCAACCTCTCGGGCGATAGCCATGGTGAGGCCGATCAGTCCAGCTTTCGATGCGGAGTAATTGGCTTGTCCGGCCTGGCCCATCTGCCCAAAGACGCTGGTGATGTTAATGATGCGCCCCCAGCGCTGCTTGAGCATGGAACCGATCACCGCCTGAATGCAGAGATACGCGGAAGTGAGATTAGTCTGCAGAACGGCATCCCAGTCGGTGCGTTTCATGCGCATGACGAGTTGGTCGCGGGTGATGCCGGCATTGTTGACCAGGATGTCGACTTTGCCGAACTGGGCAATGACGGCCTTCGCGGTGGCTTTAATTTGCTCTTCGTCGGCAACGTCGAGGGCGAACGCGGCAGCGGTGCCACTGGCGGCGGTGATTTCGGCGACCAGTTCATCTAGTTTTTCGTGGTTGCGTGCAGCGACGACGACGGTGGCGCCATCTTTGGCAAGCCTCAGAGCGCAAGTGCGTCCGATGCCTTGTGAAGCTCCTGTAACCAGCGCGACTTTTGCGGACAGCGACATTCTGCTCTCTCCCCTAATCTGGTAAAGGAATGCAGCGGAACGCTGAATTATACGCGGAGGCGACGCCGTCCAGCGTGTGAGGCCGGAGCCGAGGGCGGAATGTCTCATAGGGGCGAATTTCCATGGGAATCACATTGCTAATCCACAGAGGTGCCGATTAACATGCGAACACTCCCATGACACCTTCTGGCTCGAACGTTGTGACCATGCCCAAACCTTCCAATTCGAACTCTTCTGACGCGGCCGGACATCGGTCGACCCAGCGGGGGTCTGCCTTGGAGAAGCCATTGGCTGACACCTCGAGTGTCGATCCCGGATCAGCCGCCACGGACATGAGTGTCCGCGCCGAGCGGGCGGAGCCGTCCACCGAAGTCTTTGCGGTGTTTGGGGTAGAGCCGGAGATTCAGGCCTATGCGATGGCGAAGTATTCGCGGTCGTCGCTATCCATGAAGGAGTCGCTGCGAGAGATCAGTACGCAGAAGGCGGAGAAATTTCTTAACACTTTTTATTTTCAGTATGGGCACCGGTCGATTGCCGACCTGGCGCACATCGCGCTGGCGATTGAGCGGCTGTCGATTCTGGCGGCGATCGAATTAGCCGATGAGCAGCGCTGGGATGGGCAGGAGCGATCGACGCGGTATCAGGATTTTAAGAAAAGTGGATATTACACGCCGGACTTTGGGGCGGATGACGACGCTCGGAGCCTATATCGAGAGACGCTCGATTTTCTGTTCGCCGAGTATGAGGCGCTGTCGGCGCACATGACGCAGCATCTGATCAACATCACGCCCAAGCCGGCCGACATGAAGCAGGATGCGTACGAGCGGACGTTGAAGGCGCGGGCGTTCGATATCACTCGCTACTTGCTGCCGTTGGCGACGAATACTTCTCTAGGCGAGATTGTGAATGCGCGGACGCTGGAGACGCAGGTCGCGCATTTGCTGTCGCACACGCATCGAGAAGTTCGGACGCTGGGCGAGTCATTGAAGAAGGCGGCGACCGGGGCGGCCTATAACGTCAATGCCGATTCTCTGCATGATTTGGTTGCGCAGATTCGGGCAGTGAATCCGGAACTGGGCGCGCGGGCGCAGCAGGAATTGCTGCGGGAAGTGCGGGTTGCGCCGACGCTGGTGAAATACGCCGATCCGAATGAGTACGAGATGGCAACACGGCGCGAGTTGCGGCAGGCCGCATGTGAGTTGATGGCAGATGAGCCACTGGCACCGTCGAAAGCCATTGTGGACTTGCTAGACGAAGAGCCGCTGGAAGTTGAGATTGCGACGACTTTGCTCTATGAGCACTGCCATCATTCCTACCGGCAGATTCGGCAGGCTGTACAAGTGGCCGGAGAACGGCGCCGGCGGGAGATTATCGATTTAGGGCTGCGGCATCGTGGGAAGCACGATGAGTTGCTGCGCGGGTTCCGCGCGGGACAGCAGTTCCGCTTCGACATTCTGATGGATACGGGCGGCTTCCGCGACATGCACCGGCACCGGCGTTGCATCCAAGTGATGCAAGGTTTCACCACGCAGCATGGCTACGAGATGCTGCTCGACATGGAAGATGCAGGGGTGCGGGGACGTTTCGAGTCGGTGATGCGGCGGGTGCAGACGGCGGTGGAGAAACTGGCTTCGGGAAGTTCTCCGGAGGCAGCCGAGAATTCTCAATATGCGATTCCGCTGGCATTCCGCAAGCGAGCACTGTTCAAGATGGATTTTGCCGAGGCGGTTTATATTTCCGAGCTGCGGACGACGCCGGCCGGGCATGTTTCGTATCGCAACGTTGCGTACGCGATGTATGAGGCGGTGGCGCGGAAGTATCCGGCGCTGGCCAAGTATTTCCGGGTGCATGATGTGACGGCGCCGGTGGACTTGCTGCAGAGGTAGCGTGTGTGGCGCGGGCACTCTTGCCCGCAAAGTCGTAATTGTGAGAAGTTCCGCCAGCAGTTATTTTCAGTGTCTAGGTTACGCGGGCAGGAGTGCCCGCGCCACATGACCCGATCCTGCCCGTTTTGGAACCTTCCACAGGTTTATTGTTTAGATTCGCCTTTTCTTCGCTTCGATTCATATGTATAATCCGGCCAGATTAGATTTCATTGAGTTCGGCACTAATAAAGGAGCCACTGCCATGGCGGATGAACGCGGTAAAGCAATTGAGATGGCGTTTGCGCAGATTGAGAAGCAATTCGGCAAGGGCTCGATCATGCGGCTGGGGTCGAAGGAGGCGATCGTTCCCATTGCGGTGATTCCGACCGGGTCGATCTCATTCGATGCAGCGCTGGGCGTGGGTGGCTTTCCGCGTGGCCGCGTGATTGAAGTCTTTGGGCCGGAGTCGTCGGGCAAGACGACCATTACGCTACAGGTGATTGCCGAGGCGCAGAAGACCGGCGGCATGGCGGCATTCGTCGATGCGGAGCACGCGCTTGATCCCGGCTATGCCAAGAAACTGGGCGTTGACGTCGAAAACCTCTTGGTCTCGCAGCCCGACTATGGCGAGCAGGCGCTGGAGATCACGGAAGCGCTGGTACGGTCAAACGCCATTGATGTGCTGGTGGTGGATTCGGTGGCGGCGCTGGTGCCGAAAGCCGAGCTCGATGGCGAAATGGGCGACAGCCATATGGGCCTGCAGGCGCGTCTGATGTCACAGGCGCTAAGGAAGTTGACAGGGACGGTTTCAAAGTCGAGGACTTGCCTAATCTTCATCAACCAGATTCGCGAAAAAATCGGCGTAATGTTTGGCAATCCGGAAACGACTACGGGTGGCAAGGCGCTGAAATTTTATTCCTCGGTGCGCATCGACATCCGGCGCATCGCTGCCATTAAAGATGGTGACGTGGTCACCGGTTCTCGCACTCGTGTGAAGGTGGTGAAAAACAAAGTGGCGGCACCGTTCCGCGAGGCCGAGTTCGACATTCTTTACGGAGAAGGGATTTCGCGTGAAGGCGATCTGCTCGATCTGGCGTCGAACAACAACATCGTCGAAAAGTCGGGCTCCTGGTACAGCTATAAAGGCGAGCGCATCGGCCAGGGACGCGAGAACGCGCGGCAATTCCTCAAAGACAACAAAGATGTGCTGGCGAGGCTGGATACGGAAGTGCGGAAGGCGCTGGGATTGATCGCCACGCCCCCCCAGCCAGCGGCGGCTCCGCCCGCGGGGCCCAATGGCCGCGTGACTACGATGCCGAGCGCTCCTCCGGAAGCAGTCAAAGTGCCGATTGCGGCCAAGCGCTAGCGATTTTTTGCCTCCGGGCGCAGCTTTCGGGCCGCGCCCGGTCTCCCTTCCAGGTTTGTCGGCATTGCCTCCCCGGGCAATTGCCATTGTTGTCCCTACCCGCATAGAATCTCCTATTGCTGCGCGATTGCTGACGCCGTCACGACGGGCGGCTTTTCCATTGAGGATGCGTGAATAAGGGCAGAGCCATTTATCCCGGTTCGTTCGATCCACCGACCAACGGGCATCTTGATCTCATTGAGCGAGGGGCCAAGATTTTCGAGGAACTGGTGGTGGCGATTCTCAGGAATTCGGAGAAGAGCCCCATGTTCAGCGTGGCGGAACGGCTGGAAATGCTGCGCGAACTGACGGCCGATCTGAGCAACGTCCGAATCGATATGTTCGATGGGCTGATGGTCGAGTATGCCAAGTCGATGGATGCGATGTGCGTATTGCGCGGAATCCGCGCCATCAGCGATTACGAGTACGAACTGCAAATGGCGCTCATGAACCGCAAACTAGAGCCGACTCTGGAAACGGTGTTTATGATGCCGGCCGACAAGTACTCGTATGTCAGCTCGCGGTTGGTGCGGGAAGTCGCGCAGGCAGGTGGTCCGGTCAAAGGGTTAGTTCCAGATGTTGTGGAACAAAAACTCCGCGAGAAACTGGATCCAGCTTATAAACTTCGAAATACAGAATTCATTGAAGTCCCTAGGAAAAGGAAAAAGAAGGCATGACTACGGCAACGACGGAAGCATTGAGACTGACGGATCGCATCAACCGCATTGAACCGTCCGCCACTATGGCGGTAGTGGCAGAAGCCGACAAACTGCGCTCGCAGGGGATTGACGTGGTCGATTTTGGCGCGGGCGAACCGCACTTTGCGACTCCGCAACACATCAAGGATGCTGCGATTGCCGCGATCCAGGGGAACTTTACGAAATATACGGCGGTGGCCGGTACTGCGGAGCTGCGTGATGCCATCGCGCACCGGCACAATGTTGATTTCGATTCCGACTATCGCCGCGAAGAGGTAATTGCCTCGACCGGGGGGAAACATGCCCTGTTTAACGCGATTCAGGTTCTGGTGGATCATGGCGACGAGGTGATTCTGCCGGTACCCTACTGGGTTTCCTTCAAGGACATCATTCGGTACGCGGGCGGAACTTGTGTACTGCTTGAGGCGGATGAGTCGCAGGGATTTCGAGTCACAGCCGATATGGTGGCCCGGCTGGTCACGCCGCGCACGAAAGCGATCATTCTGAACTCGCCATCGAATCCTTCCGGCGCCGTAATGAGCGCGGAAGATATGACCGAAGTGATTCGTCTGGCGCACGAGCGCGGGATCTGGGTGCTTTCGGACGAGTGCTATGTTTACCTGAATTACACGGCAAAGAATTTTTCAGTGGGCTCGCTGCGCGAATACAAAGAGCGGTACGTTGTGCTGGGGTCGCTCTCGAAGACCTATGCCATGACCGGGTGGCGGCTTGGATATGCCTTAGCTCCCGCAGCGGTGACCAGCGCCATGGCCAAGCTGCAGAGCCAGTCCACATCGAATCCAACCTCCATCGTCCAGAAGGCCGCGGTGGCCGCGCTGAAGGGACCGCAGGAGTGCGTGGACGTGATGCGGCGCGAGTACATCCAACTGCGCGACCATGTCGTGAAGGGGCTGCGGTCGATTCCGGGCGTGACTTGCACCATGCCGGAAGGTGCGTTTTATGCCTATCCGAATATTTCATCGTTCCTGGGGCGCGTCGGCTTGAAATCTGCATCTGATGTGGCCGGCAGGCTGTTGCGCGAGGCCCACGTGGCCACCGTTCCGGGTGAGGGGTTTGGTACACGCGACCACATTCGCGTCTCTTATGCGACTTCCAAGGCTGAGCTGGATCGCGGCTTGGAGCGGATGCGGAAGTTTTTCGGAGCGCTGTAACAAGTTTGTTCGAGGAGATCCGATGTTGGTCCGGCAAAGGCCGTTCCGTTTGCGAGCGGTCTTTTTTGTTGGCGACAGTTTCGTATGGGAAACCTTTATCCACTGTTGATGCTGCCAAGGTTTGATCCCCGCCCGTGGGGTACGCAGGATTTATCTCCGATCTATCCCAACCACAGGTTCGAGGAGAAGATCGGCGAGGCGTGGCTAAGCGGCGACGATTGTAATGTAGCAAACGGTCCCCTTGCCGGAAAGACACTTGCGCACCTGAGTCACGAGCATCAGCGGGACCTCGTCGGCGACGCCGCACGCGATCCACTACGATTTCCGCTATTGCTCAAGTTCCTTTTTCCCCACGAGAAACTTTCGGTGCAGGTGCACCCCGACGATGCGCAGGCGTTGCGCGTAGGACAGCCGTGGGGAAAGACGGAATGCTGGTACGTGGCACACGCCAAGCCTGGGGCGAAAATCGGGCTCGGGCTCAAGCGGGGTGTGACGGTTGCTCTCCTGGAAGAGGCGATTCACGAGATGCGGGCCGAAGAAGTGCTCAACTGGGTGAATGTTTATGCAGGCGATATGATTTACGTCGCGGGCGGAACAGTGCATACGCTCGGTCCGGGATCGGTAATCGTTGAGACGCAGCAGCAGTCGGATACCACATACCGCCTGTATGATTACGGGCGCCCGCGGGAACTGCATCTGAAGGAGGGCATGGCGGCGGTGAAGGTGAACGCGAAGTCTGGGAAAGTCGTCCGGCCTGCTCCCGTACAAATTGGCGACAAGAGCAGGTTTTCTCCGCTCGTGGCAGCCCCATACTTCGTGGTAGAGATGCTTGAAGTGAAGGAACCTCTGGAGCTTTCGACGCGGGAAGATTCCGGGCACAGTTCAGTGCAGATTTTGGTAGGCCTCGAAGGCTGTGGCGTGATCGAAGCAGATGGAATGGATCCGGTGACGATGGCGAAAGGCGACGCAGTCGTCGTTCCGGCCTGTATCGGTGAGTTCGGAATTCGACCGCAGTGGACGTTGGAATTCTTGCGGGCGTATGTGCCGGGGAAAGTAATTCCCGAACCGGAAACGCGAATGTAGAGAGGCATTTCAGAAGTCGTCAGCTTGTCCGGTGCTTTCTACCTTTGCCATCTGAGCCGTGCGATCGACGATCTGGAATCCGGAAAGATTTGTGACCAAGAACTCGAATTTCTATCCCGTAATTCTGGCAGGAGGGCGAGGCACGCGCTTCTGGCCGCTCAGCCGGAAGAAGCGCGCCAAGCAATTGCTAGCGCTCGACGGAAAGCTGACGATGATCCAGCAGACCGTGGGGCGCTTGTTGAAGCTGGCTCCTGCGAAGAAGTTTTGGATCGTTACGAATGCAGACCTGCGGCCAGTGATCGCCAAGCAACTTCCCAGACTGCCGACCGCACAAATATTGTCGGAACCCGCAGGGCGAAACACTGCGCCGGCAATTGGTTTGGCGGCCTTCCTGCTGATGCGGGAGAATCCTGACGCGGTGATTGGAATGTTCCCGTCCGACCATGTCATCGCTGATGAAAAGCGTTTTCGCGAAACGCTAGAGCGCGGAGTCGAAATCGCGGCCGCCGGGCCAAATATCGTAGTGCTGGGCGTGCGGCCCAACCGCGCGGAAACTGGCTACGGATATATCGAGGTGGGCTCGTTGTTTCAGGGAGAAGCGCTGCACGTGCGACGCTTCACCGAAAAGCCCAATCCGGAGCGCGCTGCAGAGTTCGTAGCTGCCGGGAATTATTTCTGGAACAGCGGCATGTTCCTGTGGAGCGCGCGCACGTTAGCCGATGCCTTGCGTGAGCATTTGCCTAAAACGGCGCCGGTGCTGGAGAAGATCGCGTCTACTTATGGGACTGGAAGTTTCTCCCGTACCTTTCGAGCACTGTATCCGAAGTGCGAAAACATCAGCGTGGATTACGCCGTGCTTGAGCCGCGTTCGGCGAAAGGCGAGCAGGAGAGCAATATTTACTGCCTTCCAGCGGACTTCGGGTGGAACGACCTGGGCTCCTGGACGGCATTGCATGAGCACCGCAATGCGAAAGGTGCGCCAGCAGAAGGCAATCTAATCTTCAGCGACGGAACTTTCGTTCTGAATGCTCGTGGAAATTATATCCATTCTCCGAAGAAATTCGTGGCGGCAGTGGGTGTGAGCGGTCTTGTGATCGTGGAAACAGAAGACGCACTGCTGATCACGACGCTACAGCAGGCGCAGGACGTGGGGAAGGTAGTGAAGTATCTGGATGAAAAGAGAATGAAGAAACTAACGTAGTCTAAAGTTGCGAGTTGGAGCGAACTTGGGTTCGATCGGACGAGAAACTAGAGCCACCACTAGACCTATGAAGCAAGAGATCAAGTTCGGAACCGATGGATGGCGGGGTATCATCGCCGATGATTTCACTTTCGACAACGTACGCCGGGTTGCGGGTGCGATTGCTTCTTACGTAATTAAGTATGAGGAGCCGCAGCGGGGAGTGGTGGTCGGATATGACGCCCGTTTTGCGTCTCCGCGTGCAGCCCAGATTGTAGCTGAGGTCGTTGCGGCTGCGGGAATTCCTGTGAAGCTGGCCAACGATTACACCCCGACGCCCGCAGTTTCGTACGCGGTGAAACATCAAGGGGCGGCAGGCGGAGTGATGGTGACGTCGAGTCATAATCCGTGGAACTGGAACGGAGTGAAATTCAAGGGCAAGTTCGGCGGGTCGGCTACGCCGGCGATCATGAAAAAAATCGAAGAAGAACTCGCCGCCGCCGCCGCGCCGAAGGGTAACCGAGCGGCAGTTGAGGAAGTCGATCTCAAGAAGGCGTACATCGCAGCCGTGTGCGCTTTCGCCGATATGGATCTCATCGCGAAAACGAAGTTCAAGTTTGCGGTGGACGCGATGTACGGTTCCGGGCGCGGCGTTCTTCCTGGAATCTTCGGGGAGCGCGGCGTGCAGTACGTCGCCATTCGACAGGAACTGAATCCTCTGTTTCCGGGGATCAATCCGGAACCGATCCAACCGCACACGGCGATGCTGCAGGAAACCGTTGTTCGGGAGAAGTGCGATGCAGGTCTGGCTATCGACGGAGACGCGGACCGCATCGGAGCGGTAGCGGAAGACGGCAGCTTCGTGGACTCGCATAAGATTTTCTGCGTGTTGCTGCGCTGGCTACTCGAGCGCAAGAAGTGGCCTGGCGATGTCGTGCGAGCATTCAACACTACGCGCATGCTGGACCGGATCGCGGCAAAATATGGCCGCAAGCTGCATGAGACCTCGATCGGGTTCAAGTACGTCGCTGATTTGATGATGGATCGTGAGATTCTGATGGGCGGAGAAGAATCGGGTGGTATCGGGTATTCCCGGTTTCTTCCCGAGCGCGACGGCATACTAAACTGCCTGCTGCTCGCCAACGTGATGGCCGAAGAAGGGAAGACGCTTGGGCAACTTGTGAGTGATCTGCAGCGGGAGTTCGGAACTCATTATTACGGGCGCAGCGATCTCCACATTCCGGAGGCGATGAAGCAAGATGCAATTGGGCGTGCGCGAGCAGAGAAAACGATGAGTCTCGGACGCTATAAAGTGCTCAAGAAAGAACAGATGGATGGCGTGAAGTTCTTTCTCGATGCGCCGACGAATGGAAATGGAGCAGAGGCTTGGGTGTTGTTCCGCGCGTCGGGAACGGAGCCACTACTTCGGCTTTATACCGAAGCGTCGTCGCGCGAGCTGGTGCGCGAGTTTCTTGGGGCCGGGGAGACGTTCGTGAGGAACGGCTGAGCTTGAGCGAGTCCGATCACGTGAAATGATGCGATACTTTAACGAGAGTCTTTGAGACAATGGCAGACGATCCAGTTTCGGCACAAGCGGACTCTCCCGAAGCGCAACGATACAATCGAATCCGACGCTGGCTCAGCTTTGCCGATTTTGCGGTGGGTTTTGCTTTTCTGATTGTTTTATTGGTGACGGGATGGACGAGCTGGCTGCGCGGTCTCGCCCTACCGCATAGGATTCAAGGCTACTCTCTGTCTCTATTCATCTATCTGGTGCTCTTGCTGGGACTCAGCAAGGCGCTGGGGATTGGCCTGGATTACTACGGTTTCCGCTCTGGAGCGGGGATTCAAGCTATCGAATCAGCGATTTGCCTCCTGGATATGGGACGAGATCAAAGGGTTTCTGGTTGGGCTGGTTATCGGGAGTGTGGTAGTTGAGCTTTTGTACTTCACGATCCGGCAGTGGCCACAGCACTGGTGGGTATTGGCCTGGGCTCTCTTCATGGGACTGTTTATCCTACTGGCCCAGCTCGCGCCGGTTGTGCTGTTTCCGATTTTCTATAAGTTTGAGCCGCTGGAAAACGAAGAACTGCGTCGGCGTCTGGTGATCCTAAGCGAACATGCCGGCACGCGGGTGCGCGGTGTTTACCGTTGGAAGCTGTCAGAAAAAAGTAAAAAAGCGAATGCCGCCCTTACGGGTCTGGGCAGCACACGGCGCATTATTCTCGCCGACACCCTCCTTGATAATTATTCGGAAGATGAGATCGAAGCGGTGTTGGCCCACGAACTCGGCCACCACGTGCACCGTCACATTCTGAAAAGCATTCTTGTGCAAGCTGCCATTACGCTTTTCGGTTTCTGGGCAGCTAACTGGACATTGCACTATGCGGTCGACCAACACTGGTTCGAAGAGTTGTCGGACTTCGCGAATCTCCCGTTGCTGGCGCTAGTGTCGGTCGTGCTTTCGTTCTTGCTGATGCCGGCACTCAATGCTTACTCCCGCTTCAATGAACGGCAAGCGGACCGATATGCTTTCGAGACGACTGCAAGCGTAGAGCCTTTCATTTCGTCGATGAACAAGTTAGCAGAGCAGAATCTTGCGGAACGCACTCCTTCGAGGTGGGTGGAATGGTTCTTTCATTCCCATCCCTCGATTTCGAGACGACTGGCAGCCGCAGAAGCGTGGAGCCGGGTGCAAAGCACCCACCCACAATAATGAACCTTGTCGCTGGCGCAGCTCGCTGGAGGATGTGCCTACTGTTGGCGATCTTGGTAGGGGTCGCACCAGGACAAGCGGGGAAGTCAGCTTGCAGTCATTGTGCAGAGTGGAATCGACCGCAAGCACCGTTTCAAATCTTCGGCAACGCATACTACGTTGGTACGCATGGCCTAAGTTCAGTCCTGATTACATCGGATGCTGGGCACATTCTGATTGATGGAGACCTACCCGAGTCAGCGCACCAAATCGTAGACAATATTCAATCGCTAGGGTTTCGAGTGACGGATGTAAAGCTCATTTTAAATTCGCATGTGCATTTCGATCATGCTGGCGGCATTGCAGAATTGCAGCGATTGAGCGGAGCGCGCGTCATCGCAAGCCCATGGTCCGCCGCCGTGATGAGAAAAGGCGGCGTTAGCCGGGGAGATCCACAGTTTGGGGTGTTGACTCCAATCGCCAAGGTGAAGAATGTCCAC
The DNA here is from genome assembly GCA_963765015.1 of uncultured Acidobacteriota bacterium. Taxonomy (GTDB): domain Bacteria; phylum Acidobacteriota; class Terriglobia; order Terriglobales; family Acidobacteriaceae; genus Sulfotelmatobacter. The sequence continues at coordinate 19,583 of CAVXVD010000052.1, forward strand.
GAATTGCGGGATGGTGAGAAGTTTCATGTTGGCGCGATAGAGGTTACGTCCCATTTGACACCGGGGCATACGCCGGGAGGGACGAGCTGGACATGGAAATCCTGCGAAGGAACGCTTTGCCACAACCTGGTGTACGCTGACAGCCTATCGCCGATCTCTGCGGGCGGATTCAAGTTCAGCGGCAGTCGTAGTTATCCGAAAGCACTCGAAGATTTCGAGAAGAGCTTTGCGTTTCTCGAGTCGACGCCGTGCGATCTCTTGATTACGACTCATCCGGAAGCTTCCGAATTGTGGGGCCGATTGGAGGCACGAAAACACGGGGAGACTCCTGATCCAATGGTCGACTGGGGCGCTTGCCGACGGCTCGCGGAACAGGGACGGCAGCAACTCCGCGAGCGCTTAGCACAAGAGCGTGACCTCAAACGATAATCGGGATTAAATCGGACGAGACTTGGTGAGTGGGTTCTTCTTCAGGATTTCGATTACGCGCTGCAAGTCTTCTTCCGTGTCGACGCCAATACTGTCGAATGGAGTTTCTCCGACGAAGATCGGAATTCCGTTTTCCAGAAATCGTAATTGCTCCAACCGTTCGTTTTTTTCGAGCGAAGACTCGGGCAGCGTTACAAATCGGTCGAGGGCGGGTTTGCGATAGGCGTATAGTCCGAGGTGCTTGAAGTAGCGGGGATAGGTGCCGTCGCGATCGAAGGGGATGGTTGCGCGTGAAAAATAGAGCGCGCGGCCGGTCAGGTCCGTCACAACCTTCACCGCATTCGGATTCGAAATCTCCACTGGCGCCGATGGGGTCATCAGTGTGCCCACCAGAGCGGCAGGATTGTCCATTACCCGAAGCAACGCAGCGATTTGTTCCGGGCGGACCAGCGGTTCATCCCCTTGAACGTTGATGTATACATTGGCGATTTCGCGGGTCGAAACCTCGTGGACGCGTTCCGTGCCGCTCCGATGCGCGGGCGAAGTCATTTGAGCATTCCAACCATGATTGTGGCACACCGCCATGATCTCTTCGGAGTCGGTAGCGATGATCACGTCTGCCAAGATCGTCGAGGACCGTACGGCCTCGTAAACTACTCCGATCAACGGCTTGCCATCTACCTCGCGTAACATTTTGCGCGGCAGGCGTGTGGAAGCCAAACGGGCGGGAACGACAGCGATCGCTTTCATGTAGGCTATTGTGAATCGGTATTGGAGGCCGTGGGATGCCTCGGCTGGTTCCCCGAATATCGAGGAAGAAAGGTCGGTCGGCTTCGGGATCTTTTAGGATTAGGGCTGAACGCTGACGCCCGTTCGCCAAGCATGTCCGGGTTGAAGCCTCTGTTTGACCTATTCGGCGGGCACTCTTAAAATAAAAGACTGGATGTGGCGTACCCATTGGCTCGTCACTTCCATACCGCGAAAGTGCTGGTTCCGCCGGCACGCAGGTTCCCATTTCGCACATCCTACCTGGTTTTGCAGCAAATGGCGGTGTAGCTCAGGTGGTTAGAGCGACGGTCTCATAATCCGTAGGTCGTAGGTTCGAGTCCTACCGCCGCCACCAAATTCGATCGATAAAAAGGGCTTCTTACGGGGTGTTGTGGCCGAAGTGATAGGTCAGCATAATGCTGGCGTAAGCCGGGATACGCACTCCCACCACTTCCTGGATAACCGATGGGTAGAAGTTTTCCGTGGTTTGCCCGGTGAAACCGCTCGCGACAAGGAAGTTGATGCCCGCGTCGAAGTGGCCGTTGAGAAATGGCCGGACCAGCGCACCGCGGATTTCTTTCACACCAACCCCCGTGCATTGTTGCGTTAGGAGCGGCAAGCAGCCGACGCCGAGCGGCTTCGCTCCGACGTATTCAAATTCCCCCCGCGCTTGCAAGTGAAAGGGAAGTTTCTGGATCGTTCCTAGCAAATCGAAAATGGTGCGAGGGGCCTCCGGCGTGGGGTCGCCGGTCAAAAGATCGCGAGCGTCGGCCTTGGAGAACGTAGCTAGAAGCGAACCTTGATTGAAATTTTCTTGCACCGCGAGTGAGAGGAAACGGAGGCGGCCGGGTCCTTCATTGAACTGCAGTCCTGTGTCTGGATCAATTTTGGCCGGCGTAGCGCTCGTAGTTACATGGCCGAGGCTGAGTCGGGCTGTTGTCCTGTGGAAGATCTTGCTGGCCACAAATTGGTAAGAGTGTGCCGTGTTGACCGGAGTTTCGAATGAAGTTCCAATTCCTGGGCGCGGATCATTCGTGAAGAATGCCTGACCGAAACTGAGAGAGACAAGCGGAACGAGCCAGCTATCTTTCGGAAGGAAAGATATCGTTGCTTTTGGCGAGTTTACTTCCACCCAATTCTGGAAGGAACGCTGAGCGCTCAGAAGATCCTGGTTGTCGAAATTGATCTGGTCGCGACGCCAGCCGAGATAGTAACGAAAGAAGCGGGTAAGCGACCCCTGTATGGCGATATAGGGCGAGGCGGATGTTATTGTCACATTATTTGCGGTAACGGGAACGAAGGGACCATAGTAGCTAGGATCGGCAGGATTGAAAAACCCGTAATGGTCGAGATCGTCGCGTCGTGGCGCTTCCCGGTTGTAGTCGACTCCGGCGAGTAGCGTTATGTACTCGGTGATCTTATTCACGTAGGTTGCGCTGCCGCCTCCGACGGTGCGGAATTCGCTCTGCCGAATGAGACCTTGGCCAAAGTCCGAATACAAAGCCAGATTGTAAGTACGGAAGAATCCCGCGAGTTGTAACTCCTGGTTTCGGCTCAGTGACCATACATCGTTTAAACCAGCAAGCGCGGTATGAGTCTGATCTTTCTGCCTTGGATCGATGGTGTCACGGAGATTTATTAAGTTCGCGTCCCCCGCGTTTGGGGTGAAAATGGGGACAAGGCCTGGGACATAGGATTCACCGTAATATCCCATTCCCAGCAGGGTGATGCGGTGCTGCCCAGCATGAAAGCCTCGCTGTCCGTTAATTTTGTATTGTTGCCGGTGCTCAAGGCGGTTCAGAAATCCATTGCCGTAGGATCCCTCGAAAGCGATCCAGCTGTCGGGAGTGGGACTGAGGGCACTTACGACGTCGAGGTCTCTGTCGTCGCCGGTAATTGTCAGAAATGGTTTGAGTCGAGACTGGAAGCCGTAGGTCGCTGCGAGATTCACAGCGTGATTGCCTTCCCGAACATTGAAGGCTCCACCATCGATTTGGACGCTCTCTAATGCTTCAGCAATAAAGATATTGGGGTCGGCGTAGCCGTTACCATGTGCGTTTGCCGATAGATTGTTCGGGACGAGGAAGCTTCCCATCGCGATGAACTGTGCTATCGGTTCCCCATGATCACCGGCAACTCCGGGCGCGAAGTACTGAGGGGCCTTAATGCCGCTGGATGCGGTCTCGATGGGGTAGCCAGGAATTGAGATAGGGGCGCCGGGGCGGCCAGGGTTTGCATCCAGCATATCCTCGGTGACATAAACGCGCTCGGAAGGATCGGGAGAGAGCACAGTGGTCTCAGCCACGTTCGCGGTGACGGTAACGTTTTCTCGGCGTGAGGCCAAACGGTTCATGTGAACTTGGATGGGAATATTGTCCCGAACGCGAACCGTGATCGGTTGAGTGACGGTCTGGAATCCAGCGGCGTCAACTCTTAAGGTGAATTGCCCTGGTGTTTTCAGTTCGATTTCGAATTGGCCCTCTTGGTCGGAAACCGCCTTGGCGATAACTTGATCCCGCAGGACAACTTGAAGCGCCGCTTTCGGCAGGGCGCTGCCGCTGGGATCCAGCACGTGCCCTTCGAGGCGGATTTCTTGAGCGAGAGCGGCGACGGACGAAAAAAAGAGGATCAGAAGAAGGAGAAAAAATGCGATTTCTGAAAGGGCTCTAAGGGGTCGACCCGGTCGCGTAAACCGCAACTTGCTCGATAGACAATTCTTCATGCGGTCCACTGGGCAAATTTTTGGGCTGTCCCTCCGCCGTAATTTGCATCGAAATGGGCTAGAATACGCAGGCGCCTGGCGAATCTGCTAGTGCCGGTGCTGAACGACCGAGCGTAAGGCGCAGAGGCTTCTCTTCCCGTGGTTGACCTTTTCATCTCGAACCAGAATAACAAGGATGAGCGACGGCAAAGTTCTTCCGGGCCTGCCTTCTTCTGCCTCCGTTCGTTGATGAAGATTGGAGCGTCGCTCCAATGAGCGGGTTCTGGAAGATGGGCGGGGATGCCGACGGTGAAGGCTCGATTTCAAGTCAAGGGCCTTTGAGCCCGCAAGATGCCGAATCGATCCTGAATAGGTTAGCAAGCACCTACTCGAATGAGGGAGATATTCCGGGAATTCCACGGGCAGTTCATCGTGTTTTTGACCGGCTTCCACAAAGCCCAATCTTCGAAGCGCAGATTCCCGACCTCGAGGCAAAGTACAGGGCTTTGGTAGAGCAACTTCCAGCCGTGGTTTTCATGGCTTATCTCGATCGTGGAGTGGGCGAAGCTTATGTCAGTCCGCAGATTGAAGCTGCGTTGGGGTTTTCGCAGGCAGAATGGCTGGAGGATCCGGTGCTGTGGTACCGGCACATTCATCCCGACGATAAAGGTCGATGGAGCGTCGAAGCGTCCGACATGTTCTTGTCGGGAAAACAATTGCGATCCGCATACCGAGTGGTAGCTCGCGATGGCCACGTGATCTGGTTCCAGTGCGAAGCAAGGATGATTCGTCATCCCGACGGCCGGCCATGGTTCATTCACGGGATTGCGTTTGATATCACGGATCTGAAACGTACCGAAGAAGAACTGGCGGACGAACGCAACGTAGTTTCGGCCATTCTCGATACGGTAGGGGCTCTAGTGGTTGTATTAGATCGGGACGGAAGGATCGTTCGTTTTAACCGAGCCTGCGCAGAGCTTACTGGCCAGTCGTTAGAACAGGCTCGCGGTCGGCACGTCTGGGACGTCTTCGCTGTCCATAGTGAGAGGGTACAGTTCCAGATGGTATTCCGGGAGATGTGCGACAACGAGCGATGTACGGAATATGAGAGCTCGTGGGTTGCGCGCGACGGCGGTTCACGGATCATCGCATGGTCCGCGGCAGTTCTATCGGCAGCCAAACAAATGCCGACGTACGTCATCGTTTCAGGGATTGATGTCACGGGACAGAAGCGGGCGCAGGCCCGGTTTAGCGGGTTGCTGGAGGCGGCGCCGGACGCGGTTGTGGTGGTTAATGCGAAGGGAAAGATTGTTTTGGTAAATGCGCAAGTGGAGCAATTGTTTGGCTACAAGCGTCAGGAGTTGCTGGGAGAAGAAATCGAGAAACTGGTGCCCCAACGGCTGCGGGGAAATCATCCGGCGCATCGCCGGAACTTCTTTGCTGAGCCTCGTGTCCGTCCAATGGGCGCAGGAGTTGAACTCTACGCATTGCACAAGAACGGGCATGAGTTTCCCGTGGAAATCAGTCTTAGTCCCCTGGAAACGGAAGAGGGTGTTCTGGTTTCAAGTGCGATCCGCGACATCAGTGAACGCAAAAGGTTGGAACGTGCGGTTCTGGAAATCAGCGAACGCGAGCAACGCAGGATTGGACAAGACTTGCACGACGGATTAGGACAGCACCTGACGGGGATCGCGTTCATGACCAAGGTGCAGGAGGAAAAACTGGCGGAGCGGCAGATCCCCGAGGCTGCAGATGCGGCGAAAATTGTGCAATTGGTGAACGACGCGATTCGCAAGACGAGGGAGCTCTCAAGAGGACTCTTGCCTGTGGTGTCTGAGGCTCACGGCTTGATGTCGGCTTTGCGGCTCTACGCCACGGAAGTGGAAGATCTGTTCGGGATCGATTGCTGCTTTCAGTGTGCGGATACTGTATTAATCCACGATGCCCTCATGGCTACCCACTTGTATCACATCGCCCAGGAGGCAGTGAACAATGCGGTCAAGCATGCCCACGCGAAAAGCATAATGATCCGGCTTTTTTGCGGCGAACGGGAAGGGACGTTGATTGTCAAAGACGACGGCATCGGCATCCAACGACCCACGGCGCCGCATGCCGGTATGGGTCTACACATCATGAACTATCGTACTGGTATGATCGGCGCGAACCTGGAGATCCGCCGCGAGCACCCGCGCGGCACTTCAGTGACCTGCCGGTTCCCGCTCGGAGTTAAGGACGAAGCGAGTCGAGGCAACAA
>CAVXVD010000053.1:0-28829 GCA_963765015.1 uncultured Acidobacteriota bacterium
GGGACGAAGCGTGGGCTTATTACTACACTGACTTTCCACTGGTGCGGATTGCCTCAGATCGAAAAGTGACTGTTTGGACCACGGACACAACGGGAGCACGCGCCTTCGCAATCAGTAAGGGCGCGGTGTTGCTTTTTGGCAGTTATTCGCCGAGCAGAACGGATTGCCGACTGCTGCGACTCGGCAAAGATCACGCTATCGTCGACGCCGACATTTCGTTGTTGCTCACAGAAGGCGGAGACTTGTCGCACGCAAACGTGATTGGACGGGGTAGTATCCTGCACGTCTTCGTGGGCGACTTGTGGTATCAGTTTTCGGCAAACTCTGTCCGTTAGCTTTACGACGCTTTATGAGGATGCCGCTATGTCGTTTCGTCCACGACTGTTTGCACCTTTGCCTTCGGCGTTATCGTAATCACCACAACACTCACCAATACCAGCGCAGTCCCGATGATCGTGCGCGGACCGAGCGCTTCACCGCCGAGGAAATAGCCCACTAGCACCGCGACCACCGGATTCACATAGGCGTAAGTTCCCACCTTGGTTGGCGACTCCTGATGAAGCAGCCAGACGTAGGCGGTAAAGCCGACGATCGATCCCGCCACGATCAGATAGGCCAGCGCGAGCCAGGCCTTCCCGGAGACAGCCTGTACGCGAAATCCGTGAAATTCTCCGAGCAGGGCTGCGGAGAGGGTCAGCAATACGCCTCCCGCGAACATCTGAGCGCCGGAACTCATGGCTTTGGCGGACGGCAATGGCAACTTTCGTGTGAGAGCCGAGGCAAGAGACCAGCTAAGCGCGCCCACGATCAACGCGCAAGCGCCCAGCGTGTCGATGGGAGCATCGCCAAAGCTTACGGATCGACTCACGAGCACAGCGACGCCGCAAAGCCGATCAGCAATGCCGTCGCCAACCGCATAGTGAGGCGTTGCGTCCCGGATATAACAATTTCCGAAAGCGCCATGAACGCGGGGATGGTGGCCATCATGACCGCCGCGATTCCGGAGGGCACTCGCCGTTCCGCCCAGAAGAGCAGGCCGTAATCGAGAACGAAGATCAGGACAGCCAACAAGGTGGCTGAGCCCCACTCGCGCGCGGTCGGCGAGGGCGTGCCGTGGACCCGCATCCAGGCGTAGAGAACGGCCCCGGCGATCAGGAAGCGCATGGCAGCGAGCAGGAACGGCGGAACCTCGCGCACCCCGACGCGGATGGCGAGGAAGGTCGATCCCCACACGAAGTAAATGATGGCGAAGGCCAGCAGAACCTTCCATGCGCGAGGATGGGATTCGGCTTCCACAATTGAGCTGAATTAGATCATCGCTTCGCGCTCCGGACGCGGAGTTCGCGCATAAAAAGAATTTATGAGGGTATAAACGTCAGCGCCAAACCACCGGGGCTAGAGCCCTCGTTGAGGCGGTCCCGACGCGGCCCTGAAGGGCCGCTCTTCCACGGCACTCTTCCACAGTCGCTCTTCCACACAACTCTTTCACAGCCACTCTTCCAACGGCCGCTCCTCCGCGGCACTCTTCCACAACCGCTTTTCCACAGGCACTTTTCCACAGCCGCTCTTTCGCAGCCGTTCTTCCTCAAGGAACTTTCCTCGAGGAGATGACTAAATCGTGAAGTGGAATAGCTTGCTTTAGGATGGCTTACTTCTTGAGTAGGCTGGTGTGGCTGGCGACGCACTGCCATTTGCCGAGGTCCATCACCCAGGTATCGGTGAAGCGTCCAACGTGGTCGTAGGGCTTGCCCTGATAGGTTCCCGCCGTGTGGTAGACGCCGGTAACTACGGCGGTATCCCCGAAGAAATTCATCTTTACGTCTTGAATGTTGGCCAGGGTCGGCTTGAAGCGGGGATCTTTGATATCGGCCAGGAATCTCTGCTTGTCGCTCATTTCACCGTCCCACTCCGTATTGACGAAACGGCTGGAAACCAGGGCATCGAGGGCGGAAGAATCGCGATTCACCTGAGCCTCGTTCCACAGGCGCTCGAGCACCATCAGTTTGCTCTCGCGAGGATCGGCCTGCTGCGCGGTCAGTGCGACCGGGCCGAGAAGTGCCAGCAGACAGCAGCAGATAGAACGGATCATGCGCTTACACGTCTCGCCGGCATCCCTATGTGAGGCGAACGTTCGAAAACGATAGCAGGGCGAGCAGGATCCAGGCCACGGAAATACTCAGGGAATTGTTACGAACGTCATGGACGTGGACCGGAATACGAAAGGCCTTTTCCTGCATTCATTTACGGCATGCCGTCGGCATTAAGACGCGGCAAGCCACGCCTTAGGAAACCTAGAACGCCCAGCGCAACAGCGTGGCGCCGATCGTGAATCCGGCTCCAACCGAGGCGAGCAGAACCAGGCTTCCCTTCTTCAGTTTGCCCTCTTCGATGGCAGTATTCATCGCCAGCGGGATGGTGCCGGCGGTGGTGTTGCCGTAACGGTCGATGTTGATGATGATGCTCTCCGGCCGCAGCCCGAGGCGGTCGGCGGTGGCATTGATGATCCGCAGGTTGGCCTGGTGAGGGATGAAGACGTCGATATCGGAGCCTGTGAGGCCATTGCGTTCGAGCAGTTTGAGGCAGAGTTCGGTCTGCTTACGGACGGCAAACTTAAAGACCTGCTGGCCGTCCTGGTGCACGTAATGCATGCGCTTGGCGATGGTGTCTTTGCTGGTCGGATTCAAACTGCCTCCGCCGGGCATGTAAAGAAATTGGCCCCCGGAGCCATCGACCTCGTGAATAAAGTCGATGAGTCCCTCGGAATCGTCTTGAGCTGGCTCGAGAATGGCAGCGCCCGCTCCGTCGCCGAAGATGACGCAGGTAGCGCGGTCGGTGTAATCGATGATCGACGACATGACATCGGCGCCAATTGCCAAAACCCGCTGGTGCGCGCCGCTGGCAATAAATTGCGCGCCCACTTGCACCGAATACAGAAAGGCCGAACAGGCAGCGGAGAGATCGAATCCCCATGCTCCCTTTGCGCCTAATTTGTTCTGCACAACGCAGGCGGTGGAAGGAAAGAGCATATCCGGAGTGACCGTCCCCACAATGATGGCTTCAATATCAGTCGGCTCAAGTCCGCGCTGGGCAAGGGCTTTGCGGGCGGCTGCCACAGCGAGATCGCTGCTGGCCACACCCTTTTCGGCGATGTGACGCTCCCGGATGCCGACCCGAGCCATGATCCATTCGTTGTTGGTGTCGACCATTCTTTCGAGGTCGGCGTTGGTGAGAAGACCTGGCGGCACATAGGTGCCCAGAGCGCTGATCTTGGCGCGAATCGGTTTGGTCAATGAAGTCCCCTGGAATGAATCCAAAGTATTGTGAAGGATTGAGGCAAGAAAGTCTAACCTCAGGCCTCAGACCTCGGATCAGACCTCGTACCTTAGACCTCGGACTCTGAGGGCGCGTTCCTCTCTACCCGGGGTCTCATCTGGCCGGCTCGATGGTGCTGTTGATCATGCACCTCAGGTCTGAGGTCCAAGGTCCGTTTTAGAACGCCCAGCGCAGCAGACTTGCCCCAGAGGTGAATCCGGCGCCGACTGCGGCGATCAGCAGCAAGTCGCCCTTCTTGAGCTTGCCCTCTTCGATCGCGGTCTGCATGGCGATGGGGATGGTGCCGGCTGTTGTATTGCCGTAGCGATCGATGTTGATGATAACTTTCTCGATCGGCATGCCAAGGCGATCCGCGGTAGCGGTTATGATTCGACGATTGGCCTGGTGCGCGATGAAACAATCCACATCCTGGCCGGTCAGTTTATTTTTCTCCAGGATCCGTTCCGTCATCTCCGCCATCTTCTTCACCGCATACTTGAAGACATTCTTGCCATCCTGATGGATGTAATGCATCTTTTGATCAACCGTTTCGTGAGTTGCCGGGTTCAGACTTCCCCCGCCGGGCATGTAGAGAAATTCTCCGCCCATACCCTCCACCTGGGCGACGTGGTCGATCACACCGCTGCCGTCTTCCGAAGGCTCCAGCAGAACCGCTCCGGCTCCGTCGCCAAAAATGATGCAGACGGCGCGATCGGTGTAATCGGTCATTGCGGAATTCTTGTCGGCGCCGATGACAAGAACTTTCTTGTACTGTCCGGATTCGACAAACTTCACTCCGGTGTTGAGTGCGTAGAGAAATCCCGAGCAGCCGGCGGAAACATCGAAGCCCCAAGTGCTCTTGATCCCCAGCTTGTGCTGCACCAGGCAGGCGGTGGAGGGGTACATCATGTCCGGAGTAACTGTCCCGACCACGATGAGATCGACCTCCTGCAGATCAAAGGGGTGGGACGCGAGCAGGTTCTTCACGGCAGCAACTGCCAGGTCACTGGCGGCTACGCCCTTGTCGGCGATATGGCGCTCGCGGATTCCGACTCGTTCCATGATCCATTCATTGGTGGTGTCGACCATTTTCTCGAGATCGGCGTTGGTGAGGACGCGAGGCGGTAGATAAGTGCCGATCGCGCTGATTTTGGCGCGGATGGATGTGCTCACTGGGGCTCCTGGACGATGAGGAAACCCTTTATTCTGAAGGATTCGAAGCAGAATGTCTAACCTGAATCGAAGCCGTGTGATCACATTCGATATCCGTTGGCTCACGCGAAGGTGCCACTCGGTCGTGAATCAGGCTGGTGGGGATCGGGACTTTCAGGCCGCCGCCTGATCGCTTTCGTGGTGCATCCATTCCCGAATGAAATCCGGGCAGGAGACGATGCCAAAATGGCGATTTTCTCCGTCAATCAAGTAGAGGAGCGCGGCGCGATCCAACTCCTCCAGGTCCGACAAGTTCAGGAGAGGCCAAAGCTGGCACTCTATGGCGGACTGAACCAGCTGGTCCAAATACATAAGATGGCCCTGAAACAGCTTTCCGGATACCCGAATTCGGACTTGGGGAGCGAGCTTGGGGGAAGTACCTTGATTGTGCATTTCTCTCCTCTGGGAATGACTTGCCGCCTACCCCTAGTTGATGCACGAGGAGTCATTTATTGCGCAAAGAGTCGTAAAGGAAGTGTAAATCTAGGTAATCAGAAGGGCTGCTACTTGGGGCGCTGGTACGCGGAAAAAATAAAGCCAGGCACCGGGACCTCACTGCACACGCAAGAGCCCGTTACCGTTGCTTCCTTCCGGACCTGGCGGGGTTGGCGAGAGTACGTCGCGTGAGACCGATGCCTGACCTAAGTCATTCTAGCATTCCGGCTCGGAGGGTTCCGATTCCTGGAGAGTAAAGCGTTGGCAAAATCCGGGAAGGCAGGACAACCGGCCAGTGACATCCGGAAGGGCATGTGACTTTTGGTGCAAGAATTGTCCGGCCAAGCCTTCCCTTCTTGGTCGGGTTATCGAACAATAGATAGCGCTGACTGCCTCAGCTTCGTTCTTCGATTACCAACTCGCATGGCATTTCAGTCCTCACAAGACGGCGTAATTCCGTTGCAGAAGGCCATCGACCATTACTTCGAGTTGGCCTTGTATCTTCTTGTTTTAACTGGCTTTGCCACGCTGGCGAGCACGGGTGGACTGGACTTACCATCGGTGGTTCTAGTGGGCAGTGCGCTGGCCATCCGCGGCTACCTGCTGGCCAAGCGGCGGCAGTTCACGATCTCCGAACGGTGGACCACGCCGCTCTCCATTGCGTATTTCATCTTTTTCGCGGTTGATTATTTCGCATTTTCGCATGGCTTTCTTCCGGCTACCATTCACCTGGCGCTGTTCGGCGTGGTGATTCGGATGTTCTCGCTGCGGCGGGAACGCGATCACATCACCTTGGCAATTCTCGCCTTTCTAATGATCCTGGCCTCGGCCGTGCTTACGGTCGACAGTGTTTTTCTGTTCTCATTTGCTGCTTTCATGTTGATGGCAGTGATCACGTTTGTGCTGATGGAAATGCGGCGTTCGGGACACGCTGCCAGCATCGAGGCCCGGCATTCCTCCGATCCGCAGGAGCATCGTCATCTGGCCTTTGCGCTGGCTCGAATCGCACCTGCGCTCATGGGGATGATTCTGGTGTGCGGAGCTGCGCTCTTCTTCATTATGCCGCGAATGTCGGCCGGATACTTAGGCGGGTATTCGTACGGCACCGACTTCTCCTCAGGCTTCAGTGATCACGTGCAATTGGGCCAAATCGGGCAGATCCAGCAATCGAATGCGGTCGTGATGCACGTGCAGATTGACGGAGACAAAATCGGGAATCATGACCTGCACTGGCGAGGCGTAGCACTGGCAAATTTTGACGGGCACATCTGGTCCAATGCGCGCGATGCTTTCATGTTGCAGCGCCAGCGGGATAACAGCTTCTTGGTGCCACCGGCTTTCGGGGCGCCGCGGCTTTTTCCAACCGCGAAGGGCGCGCACGAAAATCTGATCCATTACCACGTGCTGATGGAACCCATCGGCACCAATGTCTTCTTTTTGGCACCATGGGCCCACACCATCAGCGGCGAGTACCGGGCGCTCGCTGGCGATTCCGGAGGCGCTGTCTACGACTTCGACTCGCGCCATGCGATCAGCCAATATGAAGCCACATCCGATATTGCTACACCGTCGCCGCAAGAGTTGCGCGCGGCGGGACAGCAATATCCGGCACAGATCGCGGCATTTTTCCTGCACCTCAACACTGTTGATCCACGAGTGCCGAGGCTGGCAGCCGACATTACAAGTTCCGCTCACAATGATTTCGACAAAGCTGCAGCGATCGAAAACTACCTCCGGACTCGATTCGGATACACGCTGGAGTTGCCGCAGAAGGTGGCAAAAGATCCGATCGCAAATTTCCTCTTCGAACGCAAAGAAGGACACTGCGAATATTTTGCCTCGTCGATGGCGGTCATGCTGCGCACTCTCGGAATTCCGTCGCGGGTGGTCACCGGATTTCGCACTGACGAGTTCAACGACCTCACCGGCAGCTACGTAGTGCGGGCGAAAGATGCCCATGCCTGGGTCGAGGTATATTTTCCCGGATACGGCTGGCAGACATTCGATCCAACGCCCTCGGGCAATAGCGGCACACCGCAGGGATGGGGTAGGATCGCGCTCTACGTGGACGCGATGGCATCGTTCTGGCGCGAGTGGGTGGTGAGCTACGACAGCTCCCATCAATACTCTCTCGGACAGACGGCGGTCAGCAGTTCGCGCGGCGTGTGGGAAGGCGCGCGCACGTGGGCAAGGACGCACTACGAATCCATGCTGAAATGGGCGCGGCGAAGCCAAGATCGCGTGGAACATTCCCCGGGCCGATGGGCCTTCATTGGAGCAGGAATCGCGCTGGTATTTCTGCTTCTGGGGAACCTCGCTCGGATCGTGCGCCTGCTGCATGAAAAATGGCTGGGGATGCATCCAGAACGTGCTCCGCAACAGGTTGCAGCGATATGGTACGAACGCATGGCGAGGGTCATGGCGCGACGGGGAGTGAAGAAACCGAAGGCACAGACCGCACAGGAGTTTGTGAGGAGAATCGAAGACAACCGGCTGCGCGAGCCAGTTGCCCGCTTTACCGAGGTCTACGAATCGGCGCGCTTTGGGAACTCCGCCGATGACGCGCAACGCCTGCCGGAGTTGTACGAGGAAGTGGAAGCAGCAGCTACGCGGCGCCAGTAGCGCCAGGGCGTACTTCGGTCAGCGTCGGGGCACGGTGCAGCGCGAGCGACTTGAGATAGGCATCCACGCAGGCGGCCGCTTTGCGGCCTTCAGAAATTGCCCAAACCACCAGCGATTGCCCTCGCCGCATGTCGCCCGCGGCGAAAACTCCGGGAACCGATGACATGTAATTCTGGTCCGTGGCTACGTTGCCGCGGTTGTCGAGTTGAACTCCCAACTGCTCGATCATCCCATTGCGCACCGGGCCGAGAAATCCCATGGCAATGAGAATCATGTCCGCATCCATGGTGAATTCGGACCCGGCGATGGGGTCAAACTTCGGGGGAGGGCCGACCCTTACGGCGTGAAGTTGCGCAACGTTCCCGTGCTCGTTGCCGGTGAACTTCGTGGTGGCGATGCTCCAATCACGGAAACCCCCTTCCTCATGCGCGGCTTCGGTGCGAAGCTGCATGGGCCAGAGAGGCCACGGGGTTTGCGGGGAGCGCTCGTCCGGCGGCTTGGGCATAATTTCAAACTGGTGGACGGAGAGCGGCTTCTGGCGATGGCAGGTACCGAGGCAGTCTGCACCAGTGTCGCCGCCGCCGATGATCACAACGCGCTTTCCGATGGCGAGAATCTCGATGGCCGGATCGATCACATCTCCGTGGCAGCGTTTGTTCTGCTGCGGCAAGAACTCCATCGCATAGTGAATTCCCTTCAACTCGCGGCCGGGGACTTTTAGATCTCGGGGATGCTCGGAGCCTCCAGCCAAGACGATGGCGTCAAAATCGCGGCGTAGATCCTCAACCGCAACGTTGTTGCCGACCTCAGAATTGGTGACGAACTTCACACCTTCGGCGGACATCTGCTCGAGGCGGCGATCGATGATGTGCTTTTCCAGCTTGAATTCCGGAATGCCATAGCGGAGCAGGCCGCCAATTCGGTCCGCCTTTTCGTAGACGACAACCGCATGACCGGCGCGACACAGCTGCTGAGCCGCGGCCAGGCCGGCTGGGCCTGATCCCACGATTGCGACCTTTTTCCCAGTGCGGGTCTTCGCGGGAGCGGGAGAGATCCAGCCCTCAAGAAATCCGCGCTCGACAATGTTCTTTTCGTTTTGCTTGATCGTGACCGCCGACTGGTTGATCCCGAGCACGCAAGATGCCTCGCACGGCGCGGGACAAATGCGCCCCGTAAACTCGGGAAAATTATTGGTGGCGTGCAATTGGCGGACGGCGTCTTTCCAGCGTCCGCGATAGACGAGGTCATTCCAATCCGGGATGAGATTGCTGACGGGGCAGCCCGTCTGGCAGAACGGTACTCCGCAGTCCATGCAGCGAGCGCCCTGCTCGCGAAGCTGGTCTTCGGGGAAATCCTGGTAGATCTCGAACCAGTCGTTCACGCGCTCAAGTACGGGCCGTCGTGGCGCCAGTTCCCGCGAGTAATCCATGAAGCCGGTGGTTTTACCCATGTTGCACCTGCTCCGCACCGGCGAGGACTTCGAGCGGCTGACCGGGGATGTAGGCGTGCTCGCGGCGCCCCACTCCGAGCACGCGCTTGAATTCATGCGGGAATACTTTGATGAAGCGCGAGGCCGCATCTTGCCAATTGTCGAGGATCCACTTCGCCCGGCGACTGCCCGTCAGTTCCGCATGGCGAGCAACCAGGTCACGGACGATCTGTATGTCGCCGGCTTCGAGTAGCGGTTCCAAGTCCACTGAGTCAAGATTGCAGCGCTTTTCGGTAAAGTCACCGCGCTCGTCGAAAACATAGGCGATCCCGCCGCTCATGCCGGCGGCGAAGTTGCGTCCACACGAGCCCAGGACGATGACAAGGCCGTTCGTCATGTACTCGCAGCCATGGTCCCCGACGCCCTCGACGACAGCAGCGGATCCGGAATTTCGAACCGCGAAGCGTTCGCCGGCGACTCCGTTGAAGAATGCTTCGCCGCTAGTCGCTCCATACAGGGCCACGTTGCCGATAATGATGTTCTCTTCCGCAGCGAAGCTGGATTCCCGGGGCGGATACACAATGAGCCGCCCCCCGGATAGGCCCTTTCCGACGTAGTCGTTGGCTTCGCCTTCCAGCGTGATCGTGATTCCTTTCGCGAGAAATGCTCCCAAACTTTGGCCGGCCGAGCCGTTCAAATGAATCTTCAGGGTATCGTCCGGCAATCCAGCCGAACCGTAGCGCCGCGCCACTTCCCCACTCAGCATGGTGCCGACCGAGCGATGCACGTTGCGCACCGGCAAATTGATTTCCGTTGCATTCAGGCTCAACAAGGCATCCAGCGAGTGTTCAACGAGTTGGTGGTCAAGGGCGTCGTCGAGTCCATGATTCTGGGAGTGTACGCAACGCCTCGCCACGCGCGAAGGCACCGGCGGATTGTACAGAATCGCGGAAAAGTCCAGCCCACGGGCTTTCCAGTGATCGACGGCATCTTTCGCGTCGAGCATATCGACGCGGCCCACCATCTCGTCGACCGTACGGAATCCGAGTTCGGCCATATACTGTCGAACTTGTTCGGCGAGAAAGAAGAAGAAATTGATGACGTGCTCGGGCTGTCCCTGGAACCGCTTGCGCAGGACCGGGTCCTGAGTGGCAATGCCCACCGAACATGTATTGAGGTGGCACTTGCGCATCATGATGCAGCCCATCGCGATGAGTGGCGTGGTGGCAAAGCCAAACTCCTCCGCACCGAGCAACGCGGCGATGACCACATCGCGGCCTGTCTGCAGCTTGCCATCTGTTTGAACGCGAATGCGGCTGCGCAGATCGTTCAACAGCAGCACTTGCTGCGTTTCGGCCAGCCCGAGTTCCCAGGGAATGCCTGCGTGTTTGATGGAACTCAAGGGAGAGGCGCCGGTTCCGCCAGTGTCTCCGCTGATGAGAACTACGTCCGCATGCGCCTTGGCTACGCCAGCAGCGACGGTTCCAACACCAACTTCAGCGACCAACTTCACCGCGATGCGGGCCTGCGGGTTGACGTTTTTCAAATCGTAAATCAGCTGCGCGAGATCTTCGATCGAATAAATATCGTGATGCGGCGGCGGCGAAATGAGACCGACACCAGGGATCGAATGGCGCAATCGTGCGATCTGTTCGTCGACTTTGTGTCCGGGAAGCTGGCCGCCTTCGCCTGGCTTCGCACCTTGCGCCATCTTGATCTGAAGCTCGTCGGCATTCACCAGGTAATTCGCCGTGACGCCGAAGCGGGCCGATGCTACTTGCTTTACCGCGCTGCGTCGCAGGTCGCCATTCGGATCGGGCTTGAAGCGTTTTTCATCTTCTCCGCCCTCGCCCGTGTTGGACTTGCCGCCGATGCGGTTCATGGCGATGGCCAGAGTTTCGTGAGCTTCCTGGCTGATCGAACCGAACGACATTGCACCGGTTGTGAAGCGTTTGACAATTTCTTTCGCGGGCTCGACCTCTTCAAGCGGGACGGGCGTTTCGCTCTTCTTCAGCTTCATCAACCCGCGCAGCGTGCAGAGGTTCGCGCTCTGGTTGTCAATGAGGCTGGTGTATTCCTCGAAGGTCTTGAAACTATCTTGCCGAACGGCTTGTTGCAGTTTGCTGATCGTTTGCGGGTTCAGCAGGTGGTATTCGCCGTTGACTCGTTGGTGATAGCTGCCACCCACCGAGAGTTCGGTTTCGAACTCAGTCAGAGGACGGAAGGCATAGTCGTGTTTGAGCAGCGCCTCGGCAGCGAGAACGGGGAGTCCGATTCCTTCCAGCCGCGAGGTCGTGCCGGAAAAATACGCCTCGACCAATTCTTTGTTCAGGCCAATCGCTTCGAAGACCTGGGCTCCCTGATAGCTCTGCAGCGTGGAGATGCCCATCTTCGAGAAAGTTTTCAGCAGGCCTTTCTTGATGGCTTTCAGGAAATGCTTTACGGCGAGATCAGGCGTGACGCTCTCTCCGAGTTCCCCTCGCCAAGCCAAATTCTCGACGCTTTCCAGTGCGAGATAGGGATTAATCGCACTCGCGCCATATCCGCTGAGCAAGGCGAAATGCATGACTTCGCGCGGTTCACCGGACTCGGTAATCAATGCAACCTGGGTCCGGGTTTCTTCGCGAACCAGCAGATTGTGCACCGCGGCGAGAGCGAGCAGGCATGGGATGGGAGCGTAATCCTTGTCCACGCCTCGGTCGGAAAGGATGAGCAAGGAATAGCCGGCTTTTACGGCGAGCGACGCCCGCTGACACAGCTCATCGAGGGCACGCTTGAGGCCGGCCTCGCCGTCGCTGGCCCGGAACAGCGCGGGCAACGTGGTGGCGAGTAAATCACGATTGGAAACGCGGCGCAATTTTTCCAGTTCCCGATTGGTGAGCAACGGATGCGCCAGCTTCAGCATGTGGCAGTTTTCAGGCGCTTCTTCGAGAATGTTGCGCTCACTTCCGATGTAGCTGATGAGCGACATGACCATCTCTTCGCGGATGGGATCGATGGGAGGATTGGTCACCTGCGCGAAGAGTTGCTTGAAGTAATTGAAGAGCGATTGCGGCCGGTCGGACAGACATGCCAGCGGGGTGTCGGTTCCCATGGAACCAATCGGCTCTTCGCCCTTCGATGACATCGGGCCGAGAATCATCCGCAGGTCTTCATCGCTATAGCCGAACGCGCGCTGGCGCCTCAGAAGAGTCTCGCTGTCGGGATTGTGCATGCGCGAAGGGTCGGGCAATTGATCGATGGTGATCTGATTTTCCGCGACCCACTGCGCATAGGGCTGGCGCGAGGAGAGCGTCTGCTTGATCTCTTTGTCAGAAACGATGCGCCCCTCGACCGTATCGACTAGGAACATCTTTCCGGGCTGTAAGCGGCCCTTGCGCTTGACGTTTTCCGGAGCGATGTCGAGAACCCCGGCCTCGGAGGCCATAACGACTAGGCCGTCATTCGTGACCACGTAACGGCCAGGACGCAGGCCGTTGCGGTCGAGCGTTGCTCCGATGACGCGCCCGTCGGTGAAAGCGATGGCCGCTGGACCGTCCCAAGGCTCCATCAGGCAGGCGTGGTATTCGTAGAAAGCCCGTTTCTCCGGCTTCATGTGCGGATTGCCCGACCAGGCTTCCGGAATAAGCATCGCCATCACGTGCGGAAGGCTGCGTCCGGCCTGCAGGAGTAATTCCA
Organism: uncultured Acidobacteriota bacterium; assembly: GCA_963765015.1. Taxonomy (GTDB): domain Bacteria; phylum Acidobacteriota; class Terriglobia; order Terriglobales; family Acidobacteriaceae; genus Sulfotelmatobacter. The sequence goes on from CAVXVD010000053.1 coordinate 12,689, forward strand.
CGGCATTGTCGAAATTCGCCGAGTCGCTGCCGTCGGGCGCGATGACGGGATGTAGTTTCTGCAAATCATCGCCAAAAAGAGGCGAACGCAGCAGGGATTGGCGAGCCTGCATCCAGTTCACGTTGCCCCGCAGCGTGTTGATTTCACCGTTGTGCGCGATGTAGCGATACGGATGCGCTCGCTGCCAACTGGGAAATGTATTCGTCGAGAATCGCTGATGGACCAGGCACAGCGCGCTGACTACGTCGGGATCGGAAAGTTCGCGATAGAAATTGCTGATCTGCGAAGCGAGCAGAAGCCCCTTGTAAACAATCGTGCGGCAGGAAAGCGACGGCAGATAGAACATTTCCGCATCTTCGATGCCGGATTCCCGAACCTCGTTCTCCGCACGTTTGCGCACAACGTAGAGCTTGCGCTCGAAGGCGTCCTCGTCCATGCAGGAAACGCAGCCAACAAAAACCTGTTGGATGTAGGGTTGCGAGGCACGCGCCACGCGGCCGATCGCCGAGGCGTAGACTGGCGTGTCGCGCCAGCCGATCAGCGTCAGGCCCTCTTCTTTTAGGATGCGCTCGAGAATTCCTTCGCACTGCAGGCGCTGGTGCTTCTCGACGGGCAGGAAGGTCATACCGACGCCGTAAGTCCCCGGCTTCGGAAGCTTAAAACCTAGCTTCTCGCACTCGCGCGCGAAGAATTTGTGGGGAATCTGGATCAGGACGCCGGCGCCGTCCCCCGTCTCCGGATCGCAACCGCAGGCTCCGCGATGCGCCAGGTTCAGTAAGACCTGGACTCCCTGCTGAACGATGTCGTGAGTCTTGTCGCCATTGATACTTGCTACAAAACCAATGCCGCAGGCATCGTGCTCATGCGCAGGGTCGTAGAGGCCCTGAGCTGGAGGCAAGCCGTTCTTCGGGTTGAGACGCGTCGTCATGGACTCCGTCCAGCGGAATGAATTCCTTTCGAATCAGTTGTTCTTGGGCGCGTGCCGCTGGGCGACGGAGGATCGCATACTTCTGCTCAGGAACACACATTCGCAACTCTTTTAATATCGTCTCGGGACGCGCAAAGTACAATGCAGAATTTCGATGCAAGTCATGCAAAATTCAGGGCGAGCTGCGGCGCGGCGGATTCTACGGAATTAACCTCGAATTAAACGGAGTCCGCTATAATTCGGGTTCAACCCTACATGGACTTTGATCAGCTCATTACGTTTCTGGAAGTTGCCCGACAAGGCAGCTTCTCCCGCGCCGGAGAAAAGGTATTTCGCTCTCAGTCGGCGGTCAGCGCGCAGATTCGCCAGCTCGAGCAGGAATACGGAGATCGGCTTCTCGACCGATCCGGCAAGACGGTGAAACTGACTCCGGCGGGCCAGGTTTTTTACGAATACGCAGAGCGCCTTAAGAATCTTCGGGATGAGTCACTCATGGCTGTCGCCGACCACAGCGGAACGCCCCGCGGAACTCTACGCGTGGGCGCTAACGAAGCCACCTGCCTATACGTCCTGCCCGAAGTTTTTGCGGAATATTGCCGGCGGCATCCGCCCGTGCAGATCAGCATTTACCGAAACTTCAGCTACAAAATCGTGGAAAAACTGGAAAACGGGGCGGTTGAAGTCGGCATTCTGACGTTACCGATCCAATCTCCCAGCCTGAAAATCCAGCCAATATTTCGCGACAAGCTGATGCTGATGGTCAGTCCAAAAAATCCGCTGGCCAAGTTCAAAGTCGTTCCCGTAAGCGAAATCGTGAAGCAGCCCCTGCTTTTCCCAAAGACCGGACATACGCGGAGGCTCCTCGACAAGCTCTTCCGTCCGCACCAGGCAGAACTGCAAGTGCGCATGGAACTGCCCAGCATTGGCATGATCAAAAGCTTTGTGGCGGCCGATCTTGGGGTATCGCTGATCAGCGCGTCGTTCGCTCGAGATGAGGTCGAATCGGGACGGGTCAAGTTGATCGATCTGGAAGATGCGGAACTGTATCGTGAGTTGGGTCTCGCTTACAGGCGGGACCGCACGCTCTCGGTGGCGTCCACTGCCTTCGTCGGCCTCCTGAGGCAGTTTGCGACGCAGATGAAATAGCGCCAAAACCAAGCTGTTTTTCTAATACTTCGGATCGGAATTTTGAGTTTCCTCTCGACGGGGTCGCCAGCTACTCTAACCCTCAGTTTATGAACACCCTCATCCAAAAGGACACACGAATTACATCGACAAGCACAGCTATGTCGACACGAATTACGTGTCTTCTGGAGGATGGGCAGGGATGAAGTAAAGCACTCTTAAGAAAGTTACCCGAACCCACCGCCAGAAGCGATCTGGCGGTGGGTTTTTCTTTGCGCGAAATCTGAGGATCGGAGCACGAATTATGAGCGGGCCGCAGCAGCAAAGCAGATTTGAACGAAGCGACGATGTCGTGGTGATGAAATTCGGAGGCACCTCGGTAGAAGATGCCACGGCCATACGCCGCCTCATTGCCATTGTCCGGAGTAGGCTGGGCGCGCAGCCGGTTGTGGTCGTCAGCGCCCTCTCCAAAGTCACCGATCAATTGCTGGAAGCGGGGAACGCCGCCGCCCGGGGATATCTGGGCTCAGCTCTCGCGATCGTGCGGAGCATTTACGTTCGTCATGAGCACTTGGCCGATTCTCTGGTCGACGGCTCCGCCTATAGCGCCCTCGACGGCGAGTTACGCGACGAGTTCCGCGCCCTGGAATCTCTTCTCCACGATCTGGAAGTCGCCGGGCAACTCGACCTCAAAGCACAGGATCAATTGCTTGGCTTCGGAGAATGTTTCTCGAGCAAGTTTGTGAAGGAAGCACTTTGCCAAGCGGGAATCAATGGCGTTCATGTCGACGCGCGTCACTGTATCGTCACCGATGCGCGCCATGGGCAGGCAAGTCCGCTGTGGGACCTCACGAACGCCAAGGTGCAAGGCATGATTAGTCCTCTTCTGGAGGCAGGGCGCGTCCCTGTGCTGGGCGGGTTCATCGCGTCGACTGCCGATGGTGTTCCAACGACTCTTGGCCGAGGCGGTTCCGATTTCAGCGCTGCGATCGTGGGCGCCGCGCTCGGCGCGGTTCGCGTGGAAATATGGACCGACGTGGATGGTGTGATGACGACCGATCCGAAGCTGTGTTCGGAGGCCCGTGTGATCCGCAAATTGAGTTTTGATGAGGCCGCGGAGTTGGCTCACTTCGGAGCGAAGGTGTTGCATCCGGCGACCATGGCTCCCGCAATGCGGGAAAACATCCCCGTCTATGTTTTGAACTCGCGGAGTCCGGAAGGCGAGGGCACCGAGATCGCGGCGCGAGCCCGACGCGGCAGCACGGTTAACGCCATCACCGCGAAACGCAATGTGGCGGCCGTGGAAATTCAATCCGCTCACGGAATTGACTCGGGGCTGCTGAATAAGGTGTTCGCGGCATTCGACCGGCATTCTTGTTCGGTGGATGTAATGGCCACGTCACTGGGGCGGATGTCTTTGCTCGTGGGCTCGACCGTGGCGTTACCGGAGATCGTTGCGGATCTTCAAGGTGTGGCGGAAGTCCGATGGGAGAACAATAAAGCGCTGGTGTGTCTTGTCGGAGAAAATATTCGAAGACAACCAGAAGTAGCCAGCCGGATATTCGCTGCCGTCTCCGATATGGATGTGCGCGTCCTTTGCCAATCCGCTTCGGACCGGACGATCTCTTTCCTGGTGGAGGAAACCAAAGTCGAAGAATCGGTTCAACGATTGCATGCTTTGTTCTTCCCCCGGCCCGAAGCTGCGCCGGATTGGGGCGGGATCTCGACGGCGTTCTGCCAGGCAGGATAGCCTGCGGTCAGTTGCCCAGCTTGGCAGCTTTGGAAGCGCCCGCGTCCGGCGCTGGCTCGATGATGTGCAGGCCGCACTCCGTCTTCGCAAACCCCGGCCAACGCCCGGCGCGCGGATCTTCCCCTGGCCTGACCGCACGCGTGCAGTGCGTGCAGCCGATGCTGGGATAATCCTGATTGTGAAGTTCGTTGTAGGGCACATCGTGGTCGTGGATGTAGCGCCAGACTTGCTTTGAGGTCCAGTCCACGATCGGATTGATCTTCACCAGCCCAAACTTGCTGTCCCACTCAATTCTGCGGGAGCTCGACCGGACCGAAGTCTGGTCGCGGCGAATACTAGTGATCCACGCGCTTAACTCGCCGAGCTTGCGGCGCAGCGGTTCGACTTTTCGCAAGTTGCAGCACTGGTCCGGATTGTGCGTCCACAACGCTGCTCCATGGGTCCGCTCTTGAGCCTCAGGCGAGAGAACCGAATACACCTTCTCGATGCTGATCCCGTATTTTTCTTCGATCCGATCCATGAGGCTGTAGGTTTCGGGGAAGAGGAATTCCGTATCAATCGTGAAGAGCCGGAAGTCTTTGCGGACCCGCGAGGCCATGTCGATCAGCGCCATTCCCTCGGCACCGAACGCCGAAGAGATCGCCACACGGTTCCCGAAGTTTTCAAAGGCCCAGGTCAATACCTGTTGTGGGCTCCAGGTCTCGGCGGCCTCCTGCACCTCCGCGATCGGAGCTTTGGTCGGAATCTGGAACTGGTCTTGCGCTTGCACGTTCACGCGATTGGCTCCTCATCTCCTCGGTAATTTTGCGGGGAGGGATATTCCGGAATCATCGCGGCAGGAAGCGCAAGATCACCGCTCTGAGCGCCGTTACAACGAATTCGTCGAAAGCCTCTGCGTTTGCGAAGCGGACCACTTCACCAACCACGAGCAGCGTTGGAGAGGCAAGCTGCGGAGCGTGCCGCAATTCCATGATCGTGGTGCGGTGAATACTCTGGCTGGCTGTAGTAGCTCGGGAAATCACGGCGCACGCCGTTTGGCCATCGAGACCAGAGGCCTTCAGCTTGGCCGAGAGTTCTGCGTAGTTGTGGCCAGGCATGTAGATCACCAGCGTGGCGCCGCTGCCCGCGAGTTTGCTCCAGTCTGCCGCTTCACTCCCGGAAGCCTGCTGCGCGGTAAGAAGCACAAGCGCCGAAGAAGTACGGCGACGAGTCAATGGAATCTGCGCTGCGGCCGCCGCACCTAAGGCGGACGTCACACCCGGAACGATCTCGTATGGAATGCCGGCGCTGCGCAACGATTCCATTTCTTCCCCCGCTCGTCCGAAGATCAACGGATCGCCGGACTTCAGCCTCACAACCTGCAGGCCGGAATCGGCGAGGGCAGCCATCAGAAAATTGATCTCTTTCTGCTTGATTTTCTTTTGGCCGGAGCGCTTGCCCACATTGTGGATCTGCGCCGTTGGTGAAATCAGCTGTAGAATCTCGGGCGACACCAACTCGTCATAGAGGACCGCTTCGGCCGCTTGCAGCAGGCGCAGCGCTTTCACCGTGAGTAACTCCGGATCGCCCGGCCCTGCACCCACCAAGTAAACTTTGCCCTTCATGCTCCCTCTCCTTTTGCCGTCAGCTCCGGCAGGTCCGCCAAAGCCCCTTGCACCGCTTCCCTGCTGGCCAATGAATGAAGCAGATCGAGCTTGCGTTGTTTGCCGAGATCGCTGGCGAGAATGAGCTTCCGTGTTTCGCCCAGTTCCGCCACCCAGGCTCCGTATCCCGGTCCAAATTGCTTTTCCAGCTGCTGCCGGATCTTCTGCGCGAGCGAGGGGCTCTGACCGGCCGTCGAAACCGCGATCTGCAGATCGCCACGGCGCACAACCGAGGGATAGAAGAAATCGCACAGATCCGGTACGTCGACGACGTTGCACAACACGCCGCGCCGCTGAGCCTCGCGATAGACACGCTCATTTAGGGTGCGCGAGGCGGTCGCGACGACGGCCAAGAAGATTCCATCGAGATCGTCGCTGCGAAAAGGGCGGAGTTCGAGCTCGATTCTTCCCTCCCCCGCCCACTCACGGACCGCAGGACTGGCGGTAAGTGAGATCACCCGGATACGAGCTCCGGTCTCGAGCAATCCCGCAATTTTTGGTTCGCCAACGTTTCCGGCGCCGACCACCAGGCATTGCCTTCCTCCGAGCTTCATGAACATTGGAAACAGGCTAGTCACCGATACCTCCAGCGGATCGAACGAGATGCTCAGCGGAAGGGAGATCGCGAGCGACGGCGGGGAGATCTTCGCCGGCCAGGAACTCCCGCAATTCCGCATCACTGTGTCGAGCAAAAAAACGGCGCAGATTTTCTCCGGGCTCGCTCTGGGACTGATAACGGCCGAGCAAACGCTCCAGAGCGTCCGGCACTTCGGTGGCGAGGCAGCGGTATCCGACGGGCCGGGCAGTGGACTGATGCAGTCCCAGCGCTCCGCCCACGCAGAAGTAGTACGCGTCGAGTAATTCGCCATTCACTTTGAGCTTCTTACCTTCAATGCCAATGTCGGCAATCCAATGCTGGCCACAGCTGTTGGGGCATCCCGTCACATGCAGCTTCAAGTGCTGATCGAAACCCGGCAGCCGCTCTTCGAGCTCTTCCACCAACCAGCGGGAAAAACTCTTCGTCTCGGTGATGGCAAGTTTGCAGAATTCCGTCCCACTGCAGGCCACTGTTCCGCGCGAGAAGGAGGATCCGCCGACTTTCAGTCCGATCGCATCGAGTTCTTTCGATAGCGAGTCGGCATTCACCGTGGGCACGTTCACTACCAGAAGGTTTTGCATATTGGTGGCGCGAAGATGGCCGTCCGCAAAGCGATCCGCGAGATCGGCGGCAGCCTGCATTTGATCGGCGTTGATGCGTCCACGAAGAGCAACCGCGCCCACGTAAGAAAGGCCGGGCTGTTTCTGCGCATGGATGCCGATGTGATCGCGATAGACGTCGTCGGGCGGGCGCTCTTCGACAGCGGGATCGAGACGGAAACCGATGCGCTGCTGCAGTTCATCGAGAAAGCGCTCGGCCGTCCAGCCGTGGCGCAGGAATAGGAATTTCAGGCGGGCACGCTCGCGATGTTCGCGAAGGACCTCGGAATCGCGAAATAATTCCGCTACGCCTTTGGTGACCGGCAGGACCTGGTTCCAGCGAACAAAAGCGTTGAGACGCGCACCCAGATAGGGCTCGGTCGAGAGGCCACCGGCGACTCGAATGGAAAAGCCGACTTCCTCCTTTCCTCCAAGCCTGCGACGGACTGCAGTGAAGCCGATGTCGTTGATTTCGGGATACGAGCACCATGCATGGCATCCAGCAATCGAAATCTTGAACTTGCGCGGCAGGTTATAGAATTCGGCATTCCCCGCCAGCATTTGCGAAGTCTCCAGCACCAGCGGAGACGCATCGACGATCTCGCCCGCGTCAACTCCCGCAACCGGGCAGCCGGTAACGTTGCGTACCACGTCCCCGCAGGCTCCCGTGGTGTTAAGACCGACTTTCCAGAGGCCGTCGAGAACGTCGGGAAGAGTTTCGATCGTGACCCAGTGCAGCTGAAGATTCTGACGGACAGTGAGATCGGCGATTCCATTGGCGTAGCGACGGGTGAGGTCGGCAATCGCTCGCAGTTGAACGGAAGTCATCATCCCGTTCGGGATGCGGATGCGCACCATGAAACGCTGGAGGGCGCGGCCGACTCCACCTTGTCCTCCGGTTACACCGGCTCCGTCGCCCTGGGTATACACGCCCCACCAGCGGAAGTAAGTGCCGATCCATTCGGGAGGAATGGATCCGAATCCTTCGCGCGCAAAGCGGCGGATCTCTTCCAGACCCTCCCACGGGTTCTGCGCGCGCTTGAGGCGTTCGACTCGCTGCGCCGTGGTCTCTTTTGCGGTTGTCTTGGTTGTCGTCATAAGCTTTTTTTCGGGCAATAAAAAACCCACCGCCAGGTTGGCCTGGCGGTGGGTTCATGAGTGCCGTTATTAAGAAAACGTTCTTAAGTCAGCAGCCTCCCCGCGCCAGCGCACACGCATGCACAACAACAACAAGTGCAGCAGCACGTCGCGCGAAGATTTTTGCTTTCTGACATTCGAGCGTCGATCCTAAACGGGCCGACTGCGGCCCGTCAACTATCCTGCGTAACAAGTTCGATTCAAACTTTGGATGGGAGGAATCATATTTTTTGCGATGGACGAGATATCAAGAATGTGTCCACGTAGAATGAGCAACTTAGCGCTGCTCAACGATTGTTGGGTGATATTCTTTCCTGCTCATCGTAAGGTTGACTTTGGAAGGTTTGAAACAGTATTCAGTGTGCCGCGAGAGGCGGCGAGACCAATGACAGACAAGTCGCTCCCGATCCTCGGTGTAGACATCGGTGGAACCAAGGTAGCCGTCGGCGTCGTCGACCACCACGGCAAGATCTTGGCGCAGGCTCGAAATCCCATGATTGCCAATGGCACGGCCGAGGCTGCTTTCGAGGCCGTCACCACTGCCATCGATTCCTTACTCTCAACGGCGCCAGGTGGGATTGGCAGCATCGGGATCTGCGCCCCCGGGCCACTGGATCCAAAAACGGGAGTTGTTCTCAATCCTCCGAATCTTCCCTGCTGGCGAAATTTCCCTCTGGCTGAAAAGATTCGCACTAAGTATTCGGTCCCCGTGAGAATCGACAATGACGCCAACGCCGCCGCGCTTGCTGAGACGCGCTGGGGCGCCGCACGCGGATTTCGGTACGTCTTTTATGCCTGCATCGGCACTGGGATTGGAACCGGCATCGTCTTCGACGGAAAGATCTATCACGGAAGTACAGGATCGGCTGGCGAGGGCGGCCACGTGAGCATTGATTATCGCGGGCCGGTTTGTGGTTGCGGCAAGCGCGGCTGCATCGAAATCCTGGCTGCGGGTCCCGCGATTGGCGCGCGGGCGCGGGCGAAGCTTGCAGCGTTGCCATCTCGCCACTCCGCGATTTTGGAGCTGGCAAAGGGAAACGTTGCTTCCGTTACCAGTGAATTCGTGGGACAGGCTTATGCGATGGGAGACCCCACAGCTCAAGAGATCTTGCAGGAGACGGTCGACGTCCTGATTCCATGGTTGGGAAACATTGTCGACTTGCTCGACCCGGACGTTCTCGTGATGGGTGGTGGCGTAAGCGCGATGCTGAGTCCGTTTTTCGAGGACATCAAACGCCGCCTCCCGAACTGGTGCGTGAATCCGCGGGCTTCGGAGATCCCCTTGTTGATGGCTCACTATGGGGCGGATGCCGGGATTGCCGGAGGGGCAGCTCTGTGTTCCGAGGAACTACTTTAGACTTAGGAATTGCGCGGGCAGGCTTTTGAGATCGAGGAGCGAACATGGGGAATACCAGAGTACAGACCAGCGCGATCAATCCACTGATCTCGGCGACTACCAAAGAACGCGGGGGCTTGGATTTGCACGTCTATCAGGAAATCAAGAACGGAATCCATCGCGAGTTGCTGGACCAGATCGACATAGAAAAAATATTCAGCGCCCGTGATGAACGCACGCGGCGGCAGGTTTTCGGAGTGATCCAGGAACTCGTATCGAATCTCAAGGCTCCCCTCAGCGGCCCTGCAAAAGAGCAACTCTCCCTGGAGGTGTTGGACGAAGTTTTCGGCCTGGGTCCCCTGGAACCTCTGCTGCAAGACCCGACCATCAGCGACATCCTGGTAAACGGAGCCAAGGAGATCTACATCGAGCGCGGCGGCATGCTGGAAGAAACCAAAATCGTTTTCAAGGATGATTCCCACCTCATGCACGTGATCGAAAAGATCGTTTCGGCGATAGGACGGCGCGTGGACGAATCCTCGCCGATGGTCGACGCGCGGCTGGCTGACGGCTCGCGTGTCAACGTGATCCTTCCGCCTTTGGCGATTGATGGACCACACCTTTCGATTCGTCGATTTGGTCACACCCCCATCAGCGAAGCGGACCTCCTGGCAAATCATACGTTAACGAAGCCAATGTTGGATTTGCTGCGAGGTGCGGTCGAAGCCCGGCTTAATATTGTGATTTCGGGTGGAACCGGCGCGGGGAAAACTACGTTTCTGAATGTGCTTTCGGGCTATATCTCGGACAAAGAACGCATCGTCACGATCGAAGACTCCGCCGAATTGCAGATGAAGCAACGCCATGTCGTCCGACTGGAATGCCGGCCGCCCGATCCGGAAGGAAAGGGTGCGGTGCAGCAACGTCAGCTTCTGATCAACAGCCTGCGCATGCGCCCGAACCGCATTGTCGTCGGCGAGGTACGCGGCGAGGAAGCACTCGACATGCTGCAAGCCATGAACACCGGCCACGATGGATCGCTGACCACGATTCATGCCAACAGTCCGCGCGATGCGATTGCCCGCATGGAGACGATGGCCATGATGGCGAATCTCAATCTGCCGGAACGGGCAATCCGTAAGCAGATTGCATCGGCGGTAGCGTTAGTCCTGCAGGTATCGCGCTTCAGCGACGGAACGCGCCGAGTCACGCATATCACAGAAATCGCCGGCATGGAAAACGATATCGTCACCATGCAGGACGTCTTTTTATTCGAAAAACAAGGACAATCCGCGGAAGGCCGTACTCTCGGCTACTTCACCGCAACCGGAATCCGGCCAAAGTTCGCCGAGAAGCTGAAGGCCTGCGGTGTGGATCTGCCCGCCGACATGTTCGAGCAGACCCGCAGGTATCGAAGCTAAGAGCAAAATTTTTTCGGTCACGCCATTATTTGAGTAGCGGTGGAATTGTCGAAGGTTAGCGGTCAGATTAGCAGCATGGCCGCCGTCGGGGGCTCCGAAGGCTGGCTCGAAGAGGAGATCCAACAAAATACACACAGATAAAGGGCTGGCGGCCTATAGTTCCGCCAGCCCCGAAGATTTACAGGCCTGAAGCGCCGGGCCCCCTGTCTCGCTTCCGGTCGCACTCGGCTTGACGACCTAGCTCGACATTGGTGGCAGGGTTGTTTGGCAGTTCTTCTGTCCGGGAGGGCACAGAATGAGTGGTCCTCCGTCCGCGGCGGGAACGGGCTCGACACTGGCTGCGAAGAAGGCTCCGACCAGCCCAACACTGAGGATTGCAATCCTGATTGCCAGCTTTAGATTCACTTTCATCGTCTTAATCTCCTGGTCCTGGGATTCTGTCTCACTGTTGGGTCCGCCTGCTGACCCCCTATTTCCAAAGCCGTCCGACCAACGGCACGCGCTTCAACCGCGCTTCAAATTACTGAGGCGGCAGGGTTGTTTGGCAGTTCTTCTGTCCGGGAGGGCACAGCATCAGCGGTCCGCCATCCATGGCGGGAACCTGTTGGACGGACGCCGCAACGAACGTACCCACCATACCTACCATTAGGATCGCAATCCTGACTGCGCGCTTTACGTTTGTGTTAACCATGGTCGTGTTCCTTTTTGCTCCTGGGATTTTGTTGCTCTTGCTTTCGGTTCGTTCCGTCGCAAGTGACTTTATAGAAAGCAAGCGGCGGTCCAAACCTCGAGCAGGGCGCGCGAGCGTCCCTCGCAACTCGGATTTTGCGAAAAATGGGCAAAAATCTTGGATTCCTGGCAAGCGACCCGGGAGCCATGCAGTTCCAACTGGCGTCTGGACCAAACAGGAACGTTCTCCACCTAACATTTTTGTTAGGTACAACGTGATGCCAGACCCTCATGCGTCCGCGATATACTCATTCCGTGACGCGCCAATCGGATGAAGAGACCGCGGCTCCGGTAAGCCAGGCACGGCTGGAGGCGGTGAGCGGACCCCTCAAGGGCAAGCTTTTCTTGCTTACTAGGGATGAGATGTCGCTGGGACGCGACCCATCCAATGAGATTTCCCTGCTGGATGGGCTAGTTTCCCGGCGACATTGCGTAATCCGCAAACAAGGAGATGGTTTCCGCCTTCAGGACTTGGACAGCCGCAACAACACCTTCGTGAGTGGAGTGCCCGTAAGAGACAGAGTTCTCGTCCAAGGGGACGAGATTCGGGTAGGAAATTCGGTCTTTATCTTTCAGGGAGTGAATAGTGATCCCACGACGGGCACGGCCCCCCTACAACTCGATATCACTCCCACCCCCGGAGGGCCCACCGTAGTCCTTCGGAAAGAAGACTTGCTTTACCTGCAGCCACCCCGCCCCGAAGGCCTTCCCACGGACGCGAAAACCGTTCGAGATCTTAATGTGCTGCTCGACTTCAGCCGCAGCTTGAATGCGGTCCGAGGGCTCGCTGCCGTCCAGGAAAAGGTGCTGGATGCCGTTCTCGAGATTGCGCCCGCCGATCGAGCCGCTATCTTATTGACGGATAACGGGATGGATGGCATTTCTTCCATTCTCGGCAGGGACCGCCGCCGCGGAGCGAACGAGACCGTTCATGCGAGCCAGACCATCCTGAGCAGGGTCTTAGAGGAAAACGTCGCCGTCCTTTCCAATGACGTCCTAAGTGACGAGTCCTTTCGAGAAGCGGACAGCTTGATGACGACGAAGGTGGGATCGGTGCTGGCGGTGCCGCTAACTGTCCAGGACAAAATACTCGGAATCATCTACCTCGATGCGAGTTCGCCGGGCGTGCACTTCGACGCGGACCTCCTCCAGTTAGTTTCGGCGCTGGGAAACATCGCCGCACTGACCATCGAGAACGCGCGGCACTTGGAATGGCTCGGGGGAGAGAATCGACGACTGCACGAAGAGCTCAACATCCACCACAGCATGGTCGGAGAGAGCAAGGCCATGCATGAGGTTTACGACTTTGTCTCCCGGGTCGCGGGGCGCGATTCGACGGTCCTGATCTCCGGGGAAAGCGGCACCGGAAAAGAATTGGTAGCTCGGGCCATTCACGAAAACAGTCCTCGGGCCGGCAAGCCATTTGTCGCCATCAACTGCGCGGCTATCACCGAAACTCTGTTGGAGAGCGAGTTATTCGGGCATGAACGGGGTGCCTTTACCGGGGCAGTTGCCCAGAAAAAGGGAAAGCTCGAAATTGCGGAAGGCGGTTCCGTCTTTCTCGACGAAATCGGGGAACTCGCCATCGGCATGCAAGCGAAGCTGCTGCGCGTCCTGCAGGAGCGCGAGTTCGAACGCGTCGGAGGCACGCGTCCGATCAAGCTCGACATCCGGCTGATTGCCGCCACCAATCGGGATTTGAAAGAAGCATCGCGTGGCGGAACATTTCGGCCGGACTTGTATTACCGCCTGAATGTGGTTTCGCTCCACATGCCGGCGTTACGCGAGCGTCGCGAGGACATTCCGCTGCTCGCGGCTTTCTTCGCGGCGAACTACAGTAAGAGCGTGAAACGGCGGGTTGCGGGGATCTCTCCCCAGGCTCGTACCTGCCTGATGCGCTACGAGTGGCCAGGCAATGTGCGGGAACTGGAAAATGCGATCGAGCGGGCGGTAGTTCTGGGATCGACCGAACTGATTCTTCCCGAGGATCTTCCCGAATCCATTCTGGAGGAAACGTCCGCCTCCGGCGAGCCCATCAACGCGCTGCATGACGGCATCCAGGAAGCGAAAAAGGTTCTCATCGAGCGCGCCATCGAGCAGGCCGATGGAAACTATACGGAGGCGGCCAAGATCCTTGGAGTGCATCCCAACCACTTGTTCCGCTTGATTCGGACGCTGAAGTTGAAGCCGAAGAAAGATCGCAAAGTCTAGGGGATGGATCCGGCTGTCGCGACTCGTGCCGGTTGCCCCACTCTCGCGCTCGATAAGGCGCTGGGAATATTGACCGGCAGCCGACCGGAGATAGGAATCTCTCCGAACAATGCCTTCGCCGCACTAACCTCCGAGACCGTCACATTCGAGAACGTACAAATATAGTTCTGGATCGCAGGAAAGTCCTCGGTCAGATATGGCGTGCCCATGGCGAGGACAGCAGTTTTTTCGCTCGCGCGGGTCAGGATGCTGCGCAACAGCTTCGCCGTAGAGTCGGGTAGAGAAGCAGAATTCTTCTGGCCACGCGCGACAGTCCGACTGCGCGCCGCCGACGGAACTACATACACGGCCACAACGATTTGTTGCGCGCGATCAGCCACCCTTAGCACTTCGTCCGACCTGGCCGCGGCAACTTTAGGATCAACGTAAACCACTTTCGCATCTGGCGCTCGCTTACGGATCTGGCGCTCTAACACGCGGCCGTCATCGGCGCGCACATTATCGCAGAGAATGATCAGCAGCAGACCAGAGCGGCCTTTCGCGGGCGGATATCGAACCGGCACAGTCTTGTCAGTCCGGGACTTGTTCAGCGGAAGCATTTTACCGTTGTCGCGCACAAGTGTGATGGACGCATCAGAAATGCGTTGCCCGACCGCAATGTTCTCCGGAGTTCCTACGAGCTTGGGAATAGCCGCTACATCCACCAGACGGTTGTTCTCGAGACCCAGCCGGGCTTTTGCCCGCAAGATTTTCAGAACGGATTCGTTGAGCCGTTCCTCGGTGATCTCACCCGAGCGCACCGCTTCCAGCATTGCCCGGTAGCAGGCATCCAAATCGGCAGGCATCGTGAGCACGTCGTTCCCTGCCTTGAAGGCATCGACAGCAACGCGTCCGGGTTTGTTGACATACAGGTTATTCAGGCCGGCCATATCGAGGGCATCGGTCACCACGATGCCTCTGAAGCCGAGTTTTTTCTTCAGCAGATCGGTGACGATTGGCGCCGAGGTTGTCGCCAGACGAGTGGGGTCAGAATCGAGCGCAAGCACTCGCACATGCGCCGTCATCACCGCATCGACTCCTGCTCCGATAGCCTTTTCGAAAGGAGGCAGATCGACGGCACGCAGGCGCTCCCAATTTTCGTCCACCACGGCGACCGCGAGATGCGAGTCCGTCGCGGTATTTCCGTGACCCGGAAAGTGCTTGGCGGTGGTCAACATTCCGCTGGCGCGCGCACCGCGGATGTAGGCCGCGACCAGCTCGCCCACTTGCTGCGGATTCCCGCCGAAGGCCCGCGTCCCGATGATTGGGTTGGCGGGGTTTGAATTTACATCGGCAACGGGAAACAGGTTCCAGTGGACTCCGAGGGCCCGGCTTTCCTGGGCCGTTATGCGGCCAAACTCTTCGGCGTAATCCAGGCTTCCGGCGGCACCGAATGCCATCGCGTGGGGAAACACGGTTGTGCCGAACAGGCGCGCCGGCAGCACCCCGCGCTCAAAATCTCCAGCCACCAGAAGCGGCAGTTTCGATTCCTGCTGAAGCTGGTTCAGCAGAGTGACCGTTTCAGCACGACGGCTCACATTGCGTGCCCGCCCTTGTGCCGGCACCGACATGGCGAGCGACCCGACGTGATATTTGCGAATGTTGTCGCGGATCTCCCGATAGTGAGAACTTCGCCCATTCAGAAATTCCACCCGCAGGCGGATCATGAACAACTGACCGACCTTCTCCTCGGGCGAAAGCGACTTGAGAGTCTGCTCTGCCCAATCTTCTGCGTGAGCGGAGGGAAGCGCCGAGGCATGTTTATGCTGCGCCCGCACAGGGGCCGCTGCGCTCGAAAGCAGGAACAATAGGAAAAGGACGAACGGTTTGCGATGCATCGTCGAAATACGAGCATACTGGAATCGGATTAAGACGTTCTTACCCGAGAGAGACTTTGCCAAACGAAAGTACTCGTTCCGAAGTGCAAAATGTCGGCATCGGCTCGCATCCTAGTGCGACGGGCCTTCAAATTGCATGCAAATAGCTCGAAAAAACAGATAATTCGGGGGATTTCAGAGAAGAGCGCAGCACAATATAGTGCCCGGGAAGATGAGGCCATTTCGTTGGACTCCCAGCCGCGCTATTTAAGGCCCTTCACCAGGAACAAGTTCGCGAGATCGCGCTGAAACGTAGAGGCGCAGGTTTTTCCGTCGGCCGAGAGGGCCAAGTTTCCAAAAAACAGAGCGCCGGCTTCGGGTACGCGGACGATCAGCCAGGGCTCGCGATGGCGGGTGGCCACTTCCAGTCGGCTGATCTTGATACTGCTGGGCTCGCGCTGTTGCAGGAAGAGGTAGCGTCCATCGCCGCTCCAGCGCACTACACTCTCTCCGGGCTTAAAGTCGAGGAGGGTTTTGGAATCCCCACCGGCAACCGGTGACAGCAATAGCTTGTGGGGATCGATGGTTATAAACGATTTTCCATCCGGGGAGACCCGCGTACCACGCGTCCCTTCGGGAGTGAGTGGCGTCCACTGGTTCGAGTCCAAGTCATAGATCCAGGTTCGAGTCGGATGACCGGTTTCGTTTCCGGTAAATAGAAGCCGCTTATTGTCCGGAAGCCATTCCACGCCGTCGAAGTGCATGCCTTCGATCTTGGGAAATCGAGTTTCTCCCGGACCGGTGGGAA
>CAVXVD010000054.1:0-14394 GCA_963765015.1 uncultured Acidobacteriota bacterium
CAGGAATGTCGTGAGGCCGGACATTTCCGTGGTGACACCAGCAGTTTGGGAGCAAGAAAGTTTGTGCCAGTAAGACAACATCATGAATGCGGCGACTGCCAGAAATCCGATGGTCAGCGGCAGGAGTTGCGTGCCTGAAATCAGGGCAAGGGAGTAACCGATCAAACCGATGAGCGGGAACGTCCGTACCCCTCCGAACGAGTAGGAGTTTCCCTCGACCTTGTGCTCTTCCCGTTCGAGGCCTATCAGGAACGATAAGAACAACACCAGAACGATCTTCACGGCGTCGGGGGGCAGCCGTTCGAACAGGTCCACTAGAGTTGGCCTCCGCTTCGAGTCCCGACCGAAAAGTCTGGCCAGGCACTTCTGCTATCGTGCGGCCGTTTTACAAGACTTCTCTCCTGACTTCGCAAACGGAAACGATTCTACACACTTTCCGTTTTGCACGTAGGTGGAAGCTGCCGCAGTTGTTCGGCACGTGCCCTACCTCCTCGGGATCGCAGGCATAAGAAAAACCGACTGCGAGAAAAGTCTCAGCGAGGGATCGTTGGCAATCCAGTTCGTGAGATGTGTGGTGCAAACTCATGAAAGATCGCATTTCTAGTATGAATCCGCTATTGTCCATCGCCGCAAATCCAAAGACAATCCCGAACTAATTTCGTATGGGGATCGTGTTTTAGGGAATCACCGCTGGGGTTCACAATCCGAGCTTTAAACGACCTTCTGCAAAGGTTGAACTTGTGGGCGTAATCGCGCTCTTGTGGCGCGGATTGCGGTGTTCAGACGAATGCAGAGACGTTCAGACTGGGGATCAGATGAAGTTACGCTTTGTATTCGGACTGGGGATAGTCCTGACTGTAGGAGTTTCTGTCTTCGCTCAGAACGCCCTGCCCTCAAATGGAATTCCAAACTCTTCGCCGCAGCCATCCGCGGACTCATCTTTGGTGCCTTCCGCTCAGCAAGCGACGGTGGCGCCTCCCAAGACGGCACCGAGCGTATCAGCGAAGCACACGCTTGGCCCGCTCGAGATCTCGGTGAACTGGCGAACTCGCGCGGAGGGATGGTACTGGTTCGAGGGCGCCACCGGGAACAGTGATTACGGGCTGTGGGATTCCCTGCTGCGGGTCGGTATCGGTCAGACGGGGGAGCACTTCGACTGGTTTCTCGAAGGAGAACAGCCTTCGATTCTGGGTTTGCCCAACGATGCCGTAGTGGCAACTCCGCAGGGACAACTTGGTCTAGGAGGGACCTACTATGCAGCAAACAACAATCACACCAACGTCGCCAACGGATTTGTGAAGCAGGCGTTTGTGAACTTCAAGCATCTCGGACCGGCCGGTCTGAAATTGGGTCGCTTTGAATATTTTGACGGCCTCGAAGTCACTCCCCATGATCCACTGCTGGCGACGGTGATTCAGACGCGCATTTCGAGCCGTTTGATTTCGAATTTCGCCTTTACCGCTGTGCAGCGTTCATTCGATGGGGTGCAGCTTTCCGCGAATTCCGGGCAGAACAACTTCACGTTTTTCGGCGCACGGCCGACGCAAGGTGTCTTTCAAGTGAAAGGGATGGATGAACTGGATGTAGACACCTACTACGGCGCTTATACGCGGGGGGTGAGCACTGCGCAAAGCGCGGGAGAATTGCGCGTGTTTGCGCTAGGCTACATCGATCACCGCACGACGGTGCTGAAAACCGACAACCGTCCCTCTTCGGTTCGAGCGACTGACTTCGGGAAGATTGAGATTGCAACGTGGGGTGCAGACTATGCCCATGTTTTCAATACCACGAATTCCGGCAAGTTCGATTTTCTGCTGTGGGGCGCTGTGCAAACCGGGTCCTGGGGCAGTCTGGCGCAACAAGCGGGTGCGTTCGTGGGAGAAGCCGGGTGGCAGCCACCGGTCAAAATTCTGAAGCCCTGGGTTAGCGCGGGCTATTCCTACGGCAGCGGCGATGGGAACCCCAACGATTCGCGGCACGGTACTTTCTTTCAAGTTCTGCCGACGCCGCGCCAGTACGCGCGTTTCCCTTTCTACAACATGATGAACAACGAAGACCTGTATGGCACTTTGAATCTGCGCCCGGTATCGAAACTGGGCCTGCGCAGCGAAGTGCATACGCTGCGCCTGGCAGATGCGGCCGATCTCTGGTATTCCGGCGGCGGAGCATTTCAGCCGAAGACCTTTGGGTATACCGGCAGGCCGAGCAACGGAAACCGTGGACTAGCTAACGTCTGGGACCTTAGCGCCGACTACCAGGTTACGCGATCGTTCAGCGCTACTCTGTATTATGGCCACGCCTGGGGGAAGGGAGTGATTTCCGCGATTTATCCCAAGGACGCCAACGGGCAACTCATCTTCCTGGAGACAAATTTTCATTTCTAGAATGGATTCCGGGCAGCCTTAGGTTGAGTCCTGCGCCATTGTTGACCCTCGTCTGTTAGACTTTCGCGCATGAGCGCAACTACACGGCGACAATTTGTTGAGCAATGCGCGGGCGTGGCGGCGGGAGCATGGCTTCTGCCCTCTTTAGCGCACGCGTCGGGTTCCGGGCCTTCGGTACAATTTCCTACTTCGCCACGCGACCGTGTCGCGGTGGCGGCTTATCCCTTTCGCGATTTCATTGTGGGATGGAAGGGATGGGACGGCAACAGTTCCAGCAAGACTCCGGCGGCGCAGCAGATTCAACTGGTCGACTTCGCAGCCCACGTGGCGGAGAAATTCAATATTCATCACATTGAGCCGTGGAGTCCTATCTTCCCGTCGACCGATTCCAAATATCTCGAGCAGTTTCGAGCGGCGGTTGAGAAAGCGCACTCGGCAGTTGTCGACATCGCGGTCGATGGTGGACACAGCCAGTACGCCATGGACAAGGCCGAGCGCGAGAAGGCGGTCGCCGCCAGCAATCAATGGATCGACGTGGGAGCAGCTCTAGGTTCGCCCAGCATCCGCACCCATATTGACGGGGCTAAGGATTCGAAGCCGGATGTCGGCCGGACGGCGGACACGCTCGCGCGGGTGGCGGAGTACGGAGCGAAGAGGAATGTGGTCGTCCATCTCGAAAACGACAATCCGGTCAGCGAAGACCCGTTCTTCATTGTGCAGGTGATTGAAAAGGTCAACAGCCCGTGGCTGCGCGCGCTGCCGGATTTTGGCAACTCGCTGGCGGCGCATGACGAGGCATTCCAGGATCGCGCGATGGAAGCGATGTTTGCGCACGCTTACGGCATCTGCCACGTGAAAGATGGCGAGGTCGACGATCAGGGCAAGGCTTCCCACGTCGACCTAGCAAAGGCTTTCGCCACTCTCAAGAAACATGGGTACAAAGGATATTGCTCCATCGAATACGACGCTCCGGGCGACCCGTATGCGATTACGGCGGAGCTGGTGGAGAAGACAGTTCAGTTCCTGAGCTAGACGGCGAAAGCAGGTTCATAAGCTTCGCGTCGTTAGGGTTTGGAACAGCAAGACTATTTTCGGCAGACAGGTAACCACGATGGCGGGACAAGGGGTTCAGCGGCGACAGGTGTTGCAGATTTTAGGAACGGCAGCGGCCGTGGCGCACTTCCCCGGCTTCAGCAAGTGGGGATTTGCCTGCGGGCACATCGGCAGTGCGGCTCTGCAAATCAAGCCCGCGCAGTATCACCCGCAATTCTTCACAGCGACTGAGTATGCGGCCGTGGAGCGGCTCACCGAGATCATTATTCCGACCGATGCTACGCCGGGTGCGAAGGACGCGGGGGTCGCGGAGTTTATCGATTTCATGGTGGCCAACGATCCGGAGGCGCAGTATCCGTTTCGCATGGGCCTCGCGTGGCTGAACGCTCATGCCGAACAGAAAAGCGGCAAGCGATTCACCGATCTTTCCGCCGAGCAACAGACTTCCCTGCTCGAACCACTGGGCTTCAAAGAGAAGGCGCGTCCTGGCGAAGAAGATGGACGAAAGTTCTTTGCCCTGGTGCGCGAGTACACGGTGACGGGTTTCTACACCAGCGAGATCGGGTTCAAGGAACTGGACAATCCGGCGCTCAAGTTTTACTCCGAGTCGCCGGAGTGTCCGCACAAGAACGATCCTGAACACCGGCATCTTTCGCCGGTGAATTCTTGAATTCATTCTTAAGACTCGAAATCGGAAATCGTTTCCAAAGCAGATCATGGCGAAGACAATCTACGACGTAATCGTGATCGGGACGGGCGCGGGCGGCGGCATGGCGATTAAGACGCTGTGCGAGGCGGGGCTAAAAGTGTGTGCGCTGAACGCAGGGCGCAGGCTCGACCCGGAAAAGGATTTTCGCTATCACCGCATGCCCTGGGATATGAAGTTTCGCGGGCTTGATGATCCCAAGCGACGCAGCGAATCGTTTGGTTACATGGACAACGAGTACAGCAAGGCGGCGTGGGACCATGAGATCCCGTTCACAGTCGCGCCAGGAACGAACTGGATGTGGCCGCGTTGCAACTCCGTCGGTGGCAAGACGAATTTCTGGGGACGCAGTTCGGCGCGCTTCGGCGACATCGACTTCAAAGCGGCGTCGCTCGACGGGTACGACGTGGACTGGCCCATCACGCACGACGAGATCAGCCCTTTCTACACGCGCGTGGAAAAGATGATTGGCGTCGCCAGCACGGTGCAGAACCGACCGAGCAATCCGGACGGATCGTATTTGCCGCCGTTCAAGTTTCGCTGCCTCGACTACATTCTGCAAGCCGGATGCGACAAGGTGGGAGTGCCGTATCTGCCGGATCGTTGCGCGCAGCTGACCCAGCCGCATGAGGGACATCCGGCATGCCATTTTTGCGGGGAGTGCACCACGGGCTGCGATGTCGGCGCATTTTTCTCGACGCCGTATTTCCTGCTGCCAAAGGCGGAGGCGACGAAAAATCTCGAACTGCGGACCGACGCGCTGGCCAAGAGCGTTCTGGTGGACGAGAACGGGCACGCGGCTGGCGTCGCATACATCGACCGCAAGACCAAGCAGGAGGTCGAAGTGTACGGGCGCGCGGTGGTGGTGGCGGCATCGTGCATCGAGTCGTCACGCATCATGCTGAATTCGAAGTCGCGGCAGTGGCCGAATGGGATTGCGAATTCCAGCGGTCAGTTGGGGCGTAATCTTTGCGATCACTTGTACGGCGAGTCGGTGCGGGGATATCTGCCGCAGCTCGTGGGACAGCCCAGCTTTCCGGACCATGTAGGAGACAGCACGATCGCATGGATGCCGCGCTGGCAGAATTTGAAAGATCCGGACGAGGAGAAATTTATTCGCGGATATTCCGTCTACCCTGATGGCGGGTGCGAGGAGTTCCCGGGCTTCGCGACCGACATGGATGGATTTGGATCGTCGTTCAAGCGCGAAATCAAACGGCGCTACCCTGCCCCGGCCAGCTTCCTGATTCAGGCTCCGACGCTGCGGCGGGATACGAATTTTATGGATATCGATCCGGAGGTCAAAGATCCGTACGGCATTCCGGTGGCTCGCATGCATTTCGAGTGGGACGAGAATGTGCTGAAGATGTGGGAGCACTCGAAGCAAGTGTGCGCGGAGGTGCTGCGGGCGGCGGGCGGAGTAGTGGAGAGTCTGGGAGACCTCCCGGAGATTCCCGGATGGAGTCTGCATGAGACCGGTACCTGCCGGATGGGGAACGATCCCAGGAATTTCGTGACCAACCGCTTCGGACAGACGCATGACGTTCCGAACTTGTATGTCTGCGACGCCAGCGTTTTTCTAAATTGCACGGATAAGACCACTACGATCAGCATCCTTGCGTTTTCCCTCCGCACCTCAGAGCATTTGATCGAGAATTTTCGTTCGGGCGAGCATAAGGCTGCGTGAACGACGATCCAATCGTGAACGACGATCCGATAAGGACCGGTGTTGTTCCACCCGGTTCCACGACGGAGCGACTGAGCGAACTTGCGGCACTCTTCCTGAAACTAGGCACCATTAGCTTCGGCGGACCGGCAGCGCACATCGCGCTGATGGAGGAAGAGGTCGTCCGCAAACAGCAATGGGTAACGCGGCAGCAATTCCTCGACATGCTGGGTGCGGCGAATCTCATACCGGGGCCAACTTCGACCGAGATGGCAATCAATGTCGGCTTCGTGCGCGCGCGATGGCCGGGACTCTGCGTGGCGGGCGCGTGCTTCATTCTGCCAGCCGCATTGATCACCGGCGCGTTTGCCTGGGTGTACGTGCGCTTCGGGACGATGACGAAGGCGGTATCGGTACTCGGAGGAATTAAGGCGGCGGTGATTGCCGTCATTGCCATCGCGATCTTTCGTCTGGGGAAAGCGGCGGTGCGAAATGTGGGATTGGGGGCGCTGGGCGTTTTGGCGCTGGCGGCATTTCTGTTGGGCTTGAATCCGCTGGTGATTCTGCTGGGCGGCGGAGTTCTAGGCATGGTGGTGCGGCAGGCCGCGAACTTTCGCGCTGCTGGTACTGCTCTCATCGCACCACTACGACGAATCTCGTGGCAGTCGGGCGGTCTTGCAGTCGCAGTATCGGGCGCGATGGTGGCGCGACCGTCCATATGGGGGATTGGGCTATTTTTCCTGAGAGTGGGTGCGGTGATTTACGGCGGAGGATATGTACTGCTGGCATTTCTGGAGCAAGGCCTGGTCCAGGAACATGCGTGGCTGACCCGACGGCAGTTGCTGGACGCGGTGGCGATCGGACAATTCACGCCGGGACCGGTTTTTTCGACGGCGACGTTTATTGGATACATTTTGGGTGGCGCTCCCGGAGCGGCGGTCGCAACCTTAGGCATTTTTTTGCCGTCGTTCTTCTACGTCGGCTTGCTGGCTCCGGTATTGTTCCGGCTGCGAAAGTCCGCATGGATGTCGGCATTCCTGGACGCGGTAAATGTGTGCGCGATCGCGCTGATGGCGGCCGTTACGTACCGACTGGGAGCGGACGCGCTGTGGGGATGGCCGGCATGGTTGATCGCACTGGCGGCTCTGGGAGTGTTGCTGCGGTGGAAGGTGAATCCGGCGTGGGTGGTGCTGGGAGGCGGGGTGGCAGGATTTTTGCTGATTCGCTAATTCGTTTTTTGTTCGCCTGCAATAACTCATTTGTGGTAAAGGTATACGGGTGCAAAAGGCTACTCATCATTCCAAGATTCATCATCCGGCGATCCGTCATCTCAAGAAGAACGATCCGATCCTGCGGGCGATCATTGAGCGCGTGGGACCATGCCGCATGGAGTTTGGGCCGGCGGAGTTCTGCAGCCTGGCTGAGGCGATCGTCTACCAGCAACTGAACGGCAAAGCGGCGGTGACCATTTTCAACAGGTTCGTCGCGCTGGCCGGCGATCCCCTCACGCCCGAGGGCATTCTCAGGTTGAGTGACGAGCAGCTGCGCGTCGTCGGGCTATCGAAACAGAAATCGTCCTACTTGAAGGACCTGGCAACGAAGACTGCGGCGGGATTGCTCGACTTCGCCCGGCTCCCGGAATTATCGGATGAAGAAGTGATGGCGCAACTGACCCAGGTGAAAGGGATCGGCGAGTGGACAGCACACATGTTTCTGATGTTTTCCTTGCGGCGTCCGAATGTGCTGCCTACCGGGGACTATGGCGTGCAGATGGCGGTGAAGAAGCTGTACAAGAAGCGTAAGTTGCCGAAGCCGAAAGATATGGAGAAGATCGCGCGCGCATGGGAACCGTATCGCAGCGTCGCTTGCTGGTATATGTGGAGGAGTTTGGACATCAAAACCGTTTAACCACAGGGGGCACAGAGGAACACAGGGGAAAACACTTCCTGTGCGTCGTGGTCCCCTGTGCTCCTCTGTGTCCTCTGTGGTTAAATGGTGGTCGATGGCTGATCTCAAAATCCGAGTGCTGGTAGCCAAGCCTGGGCTCGACGGGCATGATCGCGGGGCGAAGGTGATTGCCCGCGCGCTACGTGATGCGGGGATGGAAGTCATCTACACCGGACTTCGGCAGACGCCGGAAATGATCGTGACGGCTGCGCTGCAAGAAGATGTGCAGGTGATCGGGCTATCGATCCTTTCGGGAGCGCACAACGCCATCGTGCCGCGCGTGATGGACCTGCTCAAACAGAACAAGATGGACGATGTGATCGTGCTGGTCGGAGGAATTATTCCCGATCAGGACATCGACGGGCTGAAGAAAATCGGCGTGGCCGCGATCTTTCAGCCCGGCACAGCGATGGATGAGATCGTGCAGTTTATCCGCGCTCACGGGAAGGGGCCGGGCGTGCCGGCGGCGGGCTGATGGCGGAGATCGACGCGTCCCGCGTCCGGGAAATTCTCTCCAGGACGGTTGGTCCTGTTCCCTGGTATTGGGAGGGCTTCTCTGCATTTCGCGCGCCTTCCGGACAACGCTTTGTTTGGACGCATCACGGGACGGAAGGGCCAATCGCGCACCTCGTGACGCTTGGGCTTGAGCGGGAACCGGACAAAGCTCGCCTCGCTCTTAACACCTACTGCCGGCCGTTTTCCGTGCCTTCTAATTTTCTCGGGATATGGTGTCCGGAAGGACGCAAGATTCGCCTGGCTTGTTTCGATCCGGATCAATTGAAGGCATTCGACGTCGCCGAGCTCGCGGGCTGGTTCAAGCAATCATCGGAGCGCATCTACGCGGCGACAGCTCCGGTGGCGGATTTCGAGGTTCCTCTTACGCTGCCGCCGGGCATGCACAAGATCGAAGTGCCGGCTTCACTCGCAACCGTGGACGAGTTGATTGTGCCGACCAGCTACAAAGCCATGTCGAATGACGATCCGGCGTTCGCGCTTTTTGTCTTCTACCTGCAGGCCGGATTGGTGGAGGTATTGCCGCAGAAATGGTTCACGGCGGCGCAATACCGCGTCGGGCAACAGTGGATTACGCGTGCAGCCCGCGATCCGCAGTCGCACCGCATCTTCGGAGAGTGCTTTGGCGTCGGCACATTTCTGTTGGAAGAAGATGGCTGCCGGCTGGCGGAGTGGATTGGGCGAAAGACCTAATTACTCGCTAGAACCCATGCATTCTGGGGAAATTCGTTCTTGAACGCTCCTCCCGATGGCTTCTCGATGGCGGATTCCCTCTTTCAAATCGACGATCGTGACAGGCTACGGATTCTGCGGCTGCAGTCGGAGAATGGAACCAACCGGCTGACGCGGCAGTGCGTGCTGTCGTTAACGGACGCCGTATGTCGACTAAGTCGAGGACAAGTGCCGCTGGTCATCACAGGAAACGACCGCTTCTTTTCGGCGGGTGCGGACCTGGAAGAAATTTCTGTTCTCGACGGACCGTCCGCCTATGAATTCTCCAAGATGGGGCAGGAACTGATGCGGACGGTGGAAGAGTTCCCCGCCCCGGTGTATGCCGCAGTTTCCGGATATTGCATGGGAGGCGGATTGGATCTGGCATTGGCGTGTCATCATCGGATCGCCTCTCCGCATGCAGTGTTTGGTCATCGCGGCGCGGCTCTGGGATTGATGACCGGGTGGGGAGGCACGCAGCGGTTGCCGCGGCTGATCGGCAAGGGGCGGGCGCTTGAAATGTTCGTGGCGGCGGAGAAGATCGTCGCAGTGGATGCTCTTCGGATCCGATTGGTGGACGCGATCGCGGATGATCCCGTGGCGGAAGCGGTAGCGCGGGCTCGGCGGTAAGCGCGGACAGGTTTGAACCATTACGTTGCTGTCGTCATCGTGATGGCCCGCGTTTTCTCCAGCGGGCCGAGGGAACTCCTTCCGGCGACACTCATCGCGAGGGAGATCCCTCTCTCCGCCTGAACAGCGACTTTGCTCGGGATGACGCCAGGGTCGAGGATCACAACAGTTCAACCGACCCCTACTCGGTATTGTGCCTCATTGCGCCATTCGCCCGGCTGGTATACGTTATTCAGTCCGCTTCTTCGACCCATGGCTGATCGCAACGAATCGCTGGCGGTAAACGGCTCGGCAACCGGAAATGTGCTGCCGACGAAAATCGACCCCACCTCGGCGCGCTTTGAAGCCAACATGCGTTTTCTGGCGGACCTGATGTCGCAAGTGCGCAATGAAGGCGAAAAAATCTGTGAGGCCGGTGGCGCCAAAGCCATTGAAAGCCAGCATGCCAAAGGACGGCTCACGGCGCGCGAGCGAATTGGCCTCCTGGCAGATCCTGAAACTTTCTTTGAGTTAGGGCAGTACTCCGCCTATGGCATGTACGAGGAATGGGGTGGGGCTCCTGCGGCAGGCGTGATTACGGGGATGGCACGGGTTCAGACGCGGCTGGTCATGATCATCGCGAATGACGCGACGGTGAAGGCAGGCGCGTTTTTCCCGATGACGTCGAAGAAGGTCATCCGGGCGCAGAACATTGCGATTGAGAACCATATTCCGACCATCTATCTGGTGGATTCGGCGGGAGTTTTTTTGCCGCTGCAGGAAGACGTGTTTCCCGATACCGACGATTTTGGGCGAGTGTTCCGCAATAACGCGGTGATGTCGGCGATGGGCATTCCGCAGATCGCGGCGATCATGGGCATGTGCGTGGCGGGTGGCGGATACCTGCCAGTCATGTGCGATCACGTGTTGATGACGGATGGCAGCGGATTATTTCTGGCCGGGCCGGCACTCGTGCAGGCGGCGATTGGGCAGAAAGTTTCGGCGGAGGAACTCGGCGGCGCTGCCATGCATGCCGCGATCAGCGGAACCGTCGATTTTCGCGAACCGAATGATGAGGCGTGCATTGCGCGGATTCGCTCGATTGTCGACAAGTGGGGATACCGGCGTCTTTCGCCGTGGGACCGGAAGAAGCCCGTCGAACCGGCGCTGGCCGCGGAAGAAATATATGGAATTTACGATCCGTCTCCGTCACGACCATATGACATGAAGGAAATATTGGCGCGCGTACTGGATGGCAGCCGATTTGACGAGTACAAGCCGGAATACGGGAAGACCTTAATCTGCGGCTATGGCAGAATCGGCGGTTTTGCGGTGGGCATCGTCGCCAATCAGAAGATACACGCGCATCAGACGGATCATGAAGGTCACAAGCGCGTGGAGTTCGGTGGCGTGATCTACACGGAATCGGCGGAGAAGGCGGCGCGTTTCATCATGGACTGCAACCAGAATCTGATTCCACTTGTCTTCTTTCATGACGTGAACGGATTTATGGTGGGACGCGACGCGGAGTGGAGCGGCATCATCAAGGCGGGAGCGAAGATGGTAAACGCCGTGTCGAACTCGGTGGTGCCGAAGATTACGGTGATCGTCGGCGGATCGTTTGGCGCCGGTCACTATGCGATGTGCGGGAAGGCTTATGATCCGCGGTTCGTATTCGCGTGGCCGTCGGCGCGGTATGCGGTAATGAGCGGCGATTCGGCGGCGGGGACGCTGGTCGAGATCAAGGTGAAGCAGCTCGAGCGGGGCGGCAAGAAACTGAGCGAGGAAGAGAGAAAAGAGCTGTACGAATCGGTGAAGCGCACCTACGACGAACAGACCGATCCGCGGTATGGCGCGGCGCGGCTTTGGATCGACAAGATCATCGATCCGATTGAGACGCGGGAGGCGATCACCGAGGCGCTGGAGGCTGCGGCCCTGAACCCGGACGTGGCGGAGTTCAAGGTGGGAGTGCTGCAAACCTAAGTCAACTTCCTCGCCACGGATTTACGCGGATTCACACGGATAAAACGTAATACGTTGATAAAGGTTTAATCCGCGGAATCAGCGTTAATCGGCGGAAAAGAATTCTTCATGTCCGACCTGGTCAAACTGATCGAATGTCCGAGGGATGCCTGGCAAGGGCTGAAGGGGATGATCCCTGCTGATCTCAAGGCTAATTACCTAAAAGCATTGATCAACGCCGGATTCAAGCACATTGATGCGGTGTCGTTCGTGTCGCCCAAGGCCGTGCCGCAGATGGCGGATTCCGAAGAAGTGCTGAAGGAACTTGATCCGCCGGATGATGTGGAGATAATCGGGATCGTGGTCAACGACAAGGGAGCGGAGCGGGCAATCGCGACCCAGGCGGTTTCGACGCTGGGCTTTCCCTATTCGATCTCCGAAACATTTCTGCGAAAGAATCAAAACCAGTCGCCGGAGGAAGCACTCGAGGAACTGGAGAAGGTTCAGAAGCGAGCTGACGACGCGGGACTGGACATTGTGGTCTACATATCCATGGCGTTCGGCAATCCTTACGGCGACCTGTGGAATATCGAGGAAGTGGTCGAGGCGATCGCGCTGATGGAAGTGGATAATCTGCACATGATCTCGCTGGCCGATACGGTCGGATTGGCGACTCCGGAGCAGATCAGTGAGATGGTTGGCGCGGTCATGGCGAAATACGACTATCTGGAGATTGGCGTGCATCTGCACAGCCGACCCGAGCAGGCAACGGAAAAGATATTAGCCGCATACCACTCGGGCTGCCGGCGATTTGATTCGGCGCTGGGCGGGCTGGGCGGATGTCCGTTTGCCCAAGACGCATTGGTGGGAAATATCGCGACCGAGAAAGTGATCGAGGCACTGCGGCAGCGAGGCGCGGAGTTGCCAAGCCTGAAGCCACTCGATACTCTCCTGAAGGCGACCGGGGGGCTGGCCGCCAAGTATTCGGAGTCGCTGGCGGCGGATTAGGATTGCCACGGATCGGCGCGGACTACCATGGATAGTACAGATGAACTTTGACCCTGATTGTGGATCCGTGTGAATCCGTTTGATTCGCGGCTCGGTCCCAGTTCCAAATGAACTACGAAAATATACAACTCGCGTACTCCGACGGTATGGCCACCATTACGCTGAACCGTCCAGAGAAGCGCAACGCCATCAGCTTCGATCTGATCGAAGATCTGTTGCGGGCATTCGAGGAAGTGGCGAAGTCTGACGCCATCGTGCTGATTCTGACGGGCGCCGGCAAAGCTTTCTGTTCAGGAATGGACCTGGACAATCTGAAGGGGTTGCTGGGACGAACCCCGGAGCAGAACCTGAATGACTCCAAGACGATGGTGCGGCTGTTCCGGTCGCTCTACGAGTTTCCCAAAGTGACGATCGCGGCGGTCAATGGGGCCGCGATCGCGGGCGGAACTGGACTGGCGCTGCTGTGCGATTTCACCCTCGCGGTTCCGGAAGCGAAGTTCGGATACACCGAGGTGAAAATTGGATTTGTTCCGGCCATCGTTTCGACCTTTCTGCTGCGCCAGGTGGGCGAAAAACAGGCGCGCGATCTGCTCTTAACCGGAAGAATTTTTGGAGCGGAAGAAGCGGAGAAAATGGGACTGATCCGCGAGATTGTACCGGCCGAGGGCTTGCTTCAGCGAGCGAGGGAATTGGCCGCGCTGCTGATGGAAAACAGTTCCGCATCGCTGCGGGCCACCAAACAGTTGCTTACCGACCATGCCCGCGCCGAACTGGATGCGCAGATTGAGGCGGCAGTGCGGGAGAATGCGGCAATCCGTTCGACAGCTGATTTCCGCGAAGGAATTACGTCGTTTCTGGAGAAACGAAAGCCGGTGTGGACAGGGAAATGAACTCCAATCATCCCGCGCTGAACGAGACGCGCCTGCGCGTGCGGTATGCAGAGACCGACCAGATGGGCGTGGTGTATCACTCGAATCATTTCATCTGGTTCGAAGTCGGCCGCGTCGAACTGATGCGGCAAATGGGACTCTCATACCGCGACATCGAGCGAGACGATGGGCTCTTTATCGCAGTGGCAGAGGCGACGTGCCGCTACCGGGCTCCGGCGTATTACGACGAAGAGATTACCGTGCGGACATGGCTGAAGAAGGTGCGCGACTCGGTGATTATCTTCCGATATGAACTGGTGCGTCCCGGAACAGGCGCGCTGCTGGCGGATGGAGAGACGACGCACATTGTGACCGATGCGAAGATGAAAGTGTCGGCGTTGCCGGAAAAGTATCTCAGCGTGTTCCGCGCCGCAGTGAAGAAGTGAAGGTGAAGAAGTGAACGTCCAGAAGTGAACGCACCACGGGGAATCTCTTGAACGCACTCCATATCAACGGGAACGATCTGAGTCTGGAAGAAGTACGCGAAGTTGCGGTCGAGCGGCGAGCGGCGCTGCTGTCGCCGGACGCGCGAGTTGGGGTTAACCAGGCGCGAGCCGTGGTTGACGAACTGGTCGCCGGCAACAAACTGGCCTACGCCATCACCACGGGCGTCGGGAAGCTGAGCGATGTTCGCATCGCCGGCGAGCAGATCCGCGAACTGCAGGTCAATCTGGTGCGGTCGCATGCGGTGGGAGTGGGGGCTCCGCTTGCGGTAGCGGAGACTCGCGCCATGATGTTGCTGCGGGCGAATTCGCTGGCCAAGGGACACTCGGGTGTAAGGGCCCTCGTCATCGATACCCTATGCGAGATGCTGAACCGCGGCGTCATTCCGTTCGTGCCTTCGCAGGGCAGCGTGGGTGCAAGCGGCGACCTGGCTCCTCTGGCGCATCTGGCTCTGGCTCTGAT
>CAVXVD010000055.1:0-14090 GCA_963765015.1 uncultured Acidobacteriota bacterium
GCGGATGAAGAGGTATTTCATGCCATCCCGCTGCGGGGCGTGGGGAAGGATCGTCCGCTGTTGGGAATTCTGCTGATTGGCAACTCCAGGCGATCTTACGTCGAACTGAAACGGCGCATCCGCGACTCGGCACTGCTGGTAGGCGGAGGAGGCATCGTCCTGGCGATCCTGCTCAGTAGCTGGGCAGCAGCTCGCGTCACGCGACCAGTCGAGCAGCTAGCCCGGGCGGCGCAGGATGTCGCTTCGGGAAACTGGAACACCCGGGTGGATGTGCCGGGCGACGATGAGATCGGGCAACTCGCGGACTCCTTCAACCGCATGACCACGGAGTTATTGGCTCACGAAGAGCGGCTGGTCCAGACGGAGCGAGTTGCGGCCTGGCGCGAACTGGCGCGTCGGCTGGCGCATGAGCTGAAGAATCCGCTCTTCCCTCTGCAACTCACGGTGGAGAATCTGATGCGCGCCCGGATGCAGAGCGCGGAACAGTTCGACGAAGTTTTCCGCGAGAGCTCGCAGACGCTATTGGCTGAGATCGCGAACTTGAAGGGGATTATCGGGCGTTTCAGCGAGTTCTCGAAAATGCCGCAGCCGCAGCTGCAACCCGTGCAGGTGAATGAAATCGTCCGCGGCGTGGCACAGTTGTTTCAGGCACAATTGCGGGCACCAGGGCGGGCGGCGATCCAGTGCAATCTGTCTCTCGATGAACAGCTCCCGGTGATCGCGGCCGATGCGGAATTGCTGCACCGCGCGCTCTCGAATCTGGTGCTGAACGCGATGGATGCGATGCCTAATGGCGGAGCTCTTGTGTTGCGAACGCGGCGCGACGATGGCAAGGTGATCCTCGAGGTTTCGGATACGGGATCGGGGTTGACGCGCGAAGAATGCGAGCGCATCTTCACGCCGTACTACACGAGCAAGCAGCACGGCACCGGGCTCGGGCTGGCGATCGTACAATCGGTGGTCAGCGATCATGGAGGCAGAATCAGCGTCCAGAGTGAGCCGGGGCGGGGTACGACGTTCGTGATCGAACTGCCGATTCATCTTGAAACGCAGCAACAGGCCGGTAAAACATCTGCCTGAGAAGGCCGAGCAACATCTCGGCTGAGTGCTCGCATACGCATAATCATATTAAGGAGGACGGTTGCCGTCTAAAGCGCACTTGTTGATCGTCGATGACGAAGCCAATACGCTGGCCTCGCTGTCGCGAGCCTTCCGCCTCGCAGGACATGAGGCCACCGTTTGTGACAACCCAGGCAAGGCTCTGGAGCTGGCAAAGACGCAGAGCTTCGACCTGATTCTTTCGGACGTAGTGATGCCCGGCAAAGATGGGCTGACGCTGCTCGAAGAATTGAAACAGCAAGGGGTGACCGCGCCGGTGGTGATGATGTCGGGGCAGGCCCACATTGAAATGGCAGTGCGGGCGACGCGACTCGGAGCACTTGATTTTCTGGAAAAGCCGATCTCCACCGACAAGCTGCTGCTGACCGTCGAGAATGCCCTCAAACTGCAGCGCCTGGAGAGCGAGAACCGGCAACTCCGCCAGCGACTGGGCAAACACGAAATCGTATGGAAGGGTGAAGCCATGCGCCGTGTCATGGCACAACTGGATCGCGTGGCCGCGAGCGAGTCGCGAGTGTGCATCCTGGGCGAAACTGGTACGGGCAAGGAATTAGTCGCCCGCACGATTCACGAGCGCAGCATGCGCTCAGGCGGTCCGTTCGTGACCTTGAATTGCGCGGCCGTTCCAGCGGAGTTGATTGAATCGGAACTCTTCGGACATGAGAAAGGCTCATTCACAGGCGCGTCAGGACGGCACCTCGGAAAATTCGAGCAGGCCAGCGAGGGCACTATTTTTCTCGATGAGATCGGCGACATGCCTCTCGCGATGCAGGCCAAGCTTCTGCGCGTGCTCGAAGAGGGAGAAGTCGAGAGGATTGGCGGGGACAAGCCAATCACGGTCAATGTACGCGTGGTTGTGGCAACCCATCGGGACCTGGAGGCGCGCGTACGAGAGGAGAAATTTCGTCAGGATCTATTTCATCGCATCTATGTATTTCCACTGGTGCTCCCGCCATTGCGCGAGCGGCGCGAAGATATCCCTGCCCTGATAGAGCATTTCGCCGAGCAGGTGTGCGCGCAGAATAGCTGGAAGCCTGTTCCCTTCACAACCGATGCGATGGAGGCGCTGCAGTCGCACTCCTGGCCGGGAAATGTGCGCGAACTGAGGAATATGGTGGAACGACTGATGCTGCTCGCGACCGATGGGCAGGTCGATCTGCCAACGGTGCAAATGGCCCTACCCAAGGCGACTGCCGGCGGAATCGGAGCCGCAGAGGCCACCGGCTCCGGCCCACTCGCCGACCGTGTGCAATCCTTTGAGCGGGAAGTGATTCTCTCCGAATTAAAGCGCACTCATCACAACATGAGCCTGGCGGCAAAATCCCTTGGCCTGGAGCGCAGTCATCTGTACAAGAAAGCGGAGCAACTCGGGATCGATCTGCGGGCCCTGCGGCGGGACCAAGAGACGTAGCAAGCCACGTCTTTAAGGACGAAGTGGGGTTCCCTTCAGATCAGCCGCCAGGAGACGGTGAAATAACTGCTCTCCCGCTTCGCGGCGCACCGAGAGGCGGCCGGCGCCGTAAGCGCGGGACTTCAGGCCACGCTGCACATCTTCGCAGATGCCGAGATCCTCGTCCTGCACGCGATTGCCGACATTCACCGACTCCGTGTTGTAGGCGCGACGGGCTTCACTCACATCGCTGAAATAGAAGTCGAAAATCACAGTACAGTGATCGGCGTCCACAGGGATGACGTAGTTCGTGTCCATGTATCCCTCGTAGCAGTTGATCATCAGGTTCGGATATTGCCAGAAGTACCAGGCGCGGTCACCCTTGCGCGTGGCGCCGGTAGCCGCGTCTTCGTTCGAGGCGACCATCGGACTCGACTGCAGGCAATGACGATCTTCGTTTTCGATAGTGTACTGCTTGTAGTCCAGCACGGAGCTAAGCCCCTTGTGCAGGTGAGGCACGTGATATCCGCCATCGAGGTAGTTGTCGACGTACACCTTCCAGTTGCAGTGAATGTCATAGCTTCGCCGATCAAAGTAATGGAGCTTGCTGATGCCGAGTGGAGCCACCCGCTTCACAAGTCCACCGAGAAATTCGTGCAGCGATGAAGCATGCGGATCGAGATTCACGAAAACAAAGCACTCCCAGGTTTCCACCCGAATCGGAAGCAAGCCGTTTTGAGCGCGGTCGAAATTCTCGACGCCTTCGAACTCGGGCATACCTTTCAGCGATCCATCCAGACCGTATTTCCAGCCGTGATACGGGCATTGCAGCATGGAAGCGTGACCGCAGGCCTGCGTGACCACGGCCGCTGCGTGATGCCGGCACACGTTGTAGAAGGCGCGAAGAATACCATCAGCGCCACGAACGACCACGACGGGCTCCCCGGCCAGGCGGGTTGCGATGAAGTCTCCCGGGCTCTTCAATTGACTGGTACGGGCGACCAACTGCCAGGTCCTGCTGAGAACATTCAGGCGCTCTAGTTCTGCAACTCGGGGATCAACGTACCACGATGCCGGGATCGTCGAAGCCTGTGCCAGCGGGGCGCGGTCGTTATAGGAGGACAGGATTTCTTCGACGGATACTGGCATGTTCATGCTCTCCGATGAATATCAAGTTGGGTGATTCAAAATCGGGAACAACAAGGGTACCGCATAGAACGGGATTCTAGCGATGCGGCATTAAGAAATCATTGGGAGGGATGGCAGCATGCGGGAGATTTCCCAAGACTCCCACGTCGCGGGCAAAAATCGGAAGCGACATTTGAGGATGTTTGGGCCGTCGAGCAGAGCGGACCAGCCCGTGGCCCGCTCTGCAAGAAAGAAGTCCTCGTAAACCAAGTCAGCTGGCTTTCCGCGCGCTCGGTTCCTGCGCGTGGACGAGCGGCATTTCCACCAGATGCTCGCTGAGAAACCATACCTGCAATTCGTTAGCGCGAAGGACGTCGCTGACGACCATATCGTTGGTGCCATTGTCTCCGATCTCATCGGCACGATCCGCCAGCGCGCGGCAATGGCCAATGATGATCTGATGCGCATCGAGGAGTCGTGAGATTTGCACAGGAACCTCTTCCCGGCCGCGCGGCGGTCGTTGGATACGCGTGGTTTCAGCAATGTCTGGCGCCATCGCAAGCGAGATGCCACCCAGGAGCTGAATGCGCTCTGCGATCGTATCGACAATCTCGACTTGCTCGTTAAAATGCTTATCGAACAAAAGGTGCAACTGGTAGAAGGTGGGCCCGGCTACCTGCCAATGCGACTTCTTGTAAAGATCTCGCAACGTCATGGTGTCGGCCAGCAACAGATTTAACTGCTCGGTCATTTCCAGCCGGACGGGCTCGTCCAGGTCAAGAGGCAAAGCATGCGAGACAGTGCCGTAAGCCTGAATTTCCGCGGCATGCTGATGAATCCTTGGTTGCGCGTTGATGGTGGTTTGACGGCTGGTGACTTCTTTCTTCGGCATCTGAAAACCCTCCTCATTCGAACGAACGATCTCCCGAACCGCAACGGCGGTCTGGCTCAATTTCAACGACACGAGTTGGATGCTGTGTCGCCCGATAGGATGCCACGGTTTCTGTGATCCTTGCGACGAGAGGCACTGTCGTTCTGGACCTTCCCGAAGAAATGCTCCGGAGCTGATCGTAGGTCGAATGGTGAACGACGGCGAAGGTTTGACGCCCCCGCCAACGGTTGCTATGATCGAACTGCGGGGTGGAGCAGTCTGGTAGCTCGTTGGGCTCATAACCCAAAGGTCGGTGGTTCAAATCCACCCCCCGCAACCAACCTTAAGCTTCATAAAAATCAACAACTTACTTTCAGCAAGCGGCATATTGTGCTAATTTTGTGCTTCCGTTGTTCTGGCCGGTGACCTCGCGCAACCGCGGCGACCATCCCTTCCATCGACATTTTCGTGCGACACAGCGCCGATTGCGCCCATCGTGACGAAGAGCATTGGCAGCGCTGCCGGTGTCGCAAGCATCCGCGGTGGACTTGGGAGGGAAAGCAGCACCGCAGAAGCGCGAAGACCCGATCGTGGGAGCTTGCGGAGCGGGAAAAGCGTGCGTTGGAGCTGAAATACGAGGACGCGCAGCTGGGCACGCCTGCCTACGACAGCCGACCATCCTCCGTTGAAGAAGCCATCCGTGCTTTCCTATCCGAGAAGTGGGGCGGTCAGCCAACCGCCAGCATAGTCGCAAAATACCAGCTGACCCTTTCGCATCTACAGGAGTTCTTGTCGAACCTGGTTTTTATCCGGGAGATCCAGCTTGAGCATTTGTCGGCGTGGCGCGAAGAATGGCACCGATACTACTCGAGCAAATTCGCGTTGCGCAATAACCAGGGACGGATTCGCCACCTTTTTTCGCTACGTCCAGAATGCTGGAATGATCACCCAGAACCCGGCAGCCAAATTGTCCACGATCAAAATCACGGACGATGACTTCAAGGTGGATCTACATTGTGCCCCCGTGGTTAGAGCGGAGCCTTCGATCTTGTAGAAGGGCAGGCATCGACACGAGTTAACTTCCGGCAAATTAACAACGCAACGATATATCTTGCAACTTCGGTGGTTCGCCGATGGCACCCGTCCGTGCCGTTGGCGACGACCTCGATATTGCAATTGACGCCCAGAAGCGCAAGCAGGATATTTCGAAGCTCTCGATGCAAATGCGCGGCAGGGTAAGCACCTTGTTTCCGCGGCGCTCCATCACA
This sequence comes from uncultured Acidobacteriota bacterium, assembly GCA_963765015.1. Lineage (GTDB taxonomy): Bacteria > Acidobacteriota > Terriglobia > Terriglobales > Acidobacteriaceae > Sulfotelmatobacter. The sequence goes on from CAVXVD010000055.1 coordinate 5,777, forward strand.
TGCAGATTGCCAACTCCGCCGCCGATTGCAGCGCGCCCCTCGCGGGTGCGAAGAACGGCCCGAAATACCCATGTCCTCGCGAATTCTGTGACTCCGCTGCGGGTGTGGGCTTCGACTCCGTTCCATCTGGTAAAGTGACAACTGCGCTGGCGATCCGTTCGTCAGGCTAACTTCCGCGTTAGGTTCGCGCCATGTCCCGGTCTCCCATCCCAGCCAAGCTGCAGAAGGTAGAGCCTCTTCTTGCGTTGGCCACCGAGCTTCTCAGGGCCGGGAAACCGACCGATGCGATCACGCCTTTGCGAGAAGCAGCCCGGCTGGACCCGACAAATCCCATCATCCAGCACGATCTCGGACTGGCCTGCCTCGAGGCCGGCCGCGTACCGGATGCCATCGCGGCGTTGCGACAGGCTGTGGCCAGCAACCCGCAGTATGGCGATGCTTATTTCCGCCTCGGAATCGGCTTGGAGAAGCAGGGTGACCTCCGCGCGGCAGTCGTTGCATACGACCGCGCCACGGAGCTGCTGCCATCCCTGACCGAGGCGTGGTTTCGTGCTGGCGCCCTGGTGTACACACTGGGCCATCTCGATGAAGCGATCGGTTGTTTCCGCCGTGCGGCGGCGACCGGGGGTAACACCAGCTTCGGCCGTCTCGGCAAGGCACGGGCGCTGCTGACAGAAGATCGCAATCAGGAAGCCGAAAAGGTGCTGCGGCACACGCTTGCGCGTGATCCGTGCGACGCCATCGCGCATGATCTGCTGGGCAATCTGTTGTCTGAGTACGGCCGATTCGACGAAGCCCGTGCATGCTTCGAACGCGCGATTGCACTGGCGCCGCTGCTGGCGGGAAGCTACTACGATCTGGTGCGTTGTCGCCGCATCTCCAGCGATGACGACGGTCTGCTGCAACGAATGGAAACCGCCTTGGCCACCCCGGGTCTGGAAGCGGCGCAACGCCTGCGGCTTCACCTCGCCATCGGCAAGGCAGCGGATGATCTTGGCGACTACGCCCTGGCGATGCAGCATTTCGACGCGGCTGATGCGGTACGACGGGGCTTAGGATGGTTTGACTCGCCCGCGTTCTCCCTGGAGATCGACCGCCTGATTGCGCGTTGCACACCCGACTTGATCGGGCGGGCTCGCGAACTCGGCAGCAGCGATGCAACGCCGGTATTGATCATTGGCATGCCGCGGTCCGGCACAACTCTGGTCGAGCAAATCCTATCCAGCCATCCCGAGGTCGGGGCCGGCGGAGAATTAAATTTCTGGAACGAGCGCGGTGCGGCCTGGCACCGTTCCGGCGCGGCCGGGAAGTTCGCCTCGGGCTTCGTTGCCAAGGAATTCCTGACCAAAGCGGCGGCAGACTACCTCCGCCTACTACGCACGATCGCGCCCAAGGTGGCGCGAGTCACCGACAAGATGCCGTTCAACTTCCTCTGGGCGGGATTGATCCATCTGGCATTTCCGCGCACGATCATTATCCATTGCCGGCGCGGCGCAGTGGATACCGCGCTGTCGATCCATCAAACTCATTTCAATCCGGGCATGGCGTTTCCCACAGGCGGTGCCGAACTGGTCGCATATTTCCGCGACTACCGGCGGCTCACTGACCATTGGCGGAGCGTGCTGCCGGCGGATCGGTTCCTCGAGGTCGATTACGAGGAACTGACCCGCGACCCCGAACCAATCATCAGGCGGATGATCTCGGCCTGCGGACTGGAGTGGCACGACTCGTGCCTGCGCCACGAACGCAATCCGCGGGCGGTGAAAACTCCTAGCAAATGGCAGACCCGGCAGCCAATTTATCGTACCTCCGTGGCGCGCTGGCGACGCTACGAACCCTGGCTAGGGCCGCTGCGCTCACTCGTCGACGACGCCCCGGAGCTGGACGCACCTATTGCTCGTAAGTGATAGGACAAAGCAATCCCGCCTTGCCGGCCAAACGTTCCCGAAACTAACTCCACCAAACGAAGATTACGAAAATGTAATGTCCTCGTCATGCTGGCGTTTGTCACGGGTAGCTAGACTGGGCGCGCTCGAACAAACTCCAAAAGGAGAACGATTCATGTCCCGAAAAGCGTCTCGCGATAAGGTTCGCAATCGATCCCGGAATAAGTCCCGGATCAAACGCCTGCGTCCGCTAGCCGGCCTGTTGGCGACCGGGTTGGGCTCTGCGGTGCTCGCAGCCGGCCAGTCCGTGGAATATCCAAAATATGTCACAGGCCCGCAGCCGAACGGTTCGTGGGTCGTCAGTGATGGCCAGATCATTACCCCAGCCGGTACGCAAGTCGACCTCGGCATCCGGGTTCGCGCGAAGGCCATTGCGCTGAATCCGATTGCCAAAACTCACACTGCCGCTGTTCTCACCCTGGGTGCGTCGCAGGCCGTAGAGGTGTTCGACACCGACACTGGCACTGTCTTGCAGGAGTACCTTACCCTCGGACTGGATTCGAGTGGCAGCTATAGCGGCATTACTTATTCAGCGGATGGTAAGTATCTTCTGTTCAGCCAGGACAGCAGCAACGTCGCCGTCGCCACGGTCACTTCGGCGGGCTTGCTGGAAGATTACGCCCAGGTCAGTGTGCCCCCGAACAATTCCTTCATCACATGCTTTCCGAACAGCCCTATCGGCGATTATGGCAGGGCCTGCGCCACGTTCTACACTCCATATACTTCCTATCCCGGCGGCATCGCGCTCTCGAAAGATGGCAAGAGCGCTTATGCACTGTTGAACCAGAACAATACACTGACCAAAATCGACCTGACCGCGACGCCACCGACGCAGGGTGAGCAGATCCGCGTAGGGAACGCGCCCCACAGCATCCTCCTGAATAACTCCGGCACGACTGCCTACGTCAGCAATGAGGGCGGCCGGGTCGCTACCGAAGCGGACTTCCAGATTTATTCCGCCGGCACCGAAATCGTCGCCGACCCGGTGGTAGGCGCCGCGATCACCGGTACGGTTTCTGTGGTGGATCTGGCTACGATGACAGTCACCGCCAACATCTCGACTGGTCTGCACCCGACCGGGATGGCTCTCTGGTCAGGGAACCTTCTGGTCGCCAATACCTACAGCGACACGATTTCGGTCATCAACCTAGCCACCAACACGCTGACGCGGACGATCAGCCTTGGGCTCCCGATCGGAGTGCCGGGAGCAGGTGAGCCGGTCTATGGCGCCGCGCCGAACTCGATCGCCGTCGACAGCCAAAATAACATCGCCTATGTCGCGCTTTACAATGCCAACGCGATCGGGGTGGTCAATCTCGTCAAGGGTGTGACGAATCCGGTCCTCGGCATGATCCCGGTAGCCTATGCGCCAAGCTCGGTCGTTCTAAACAAGACCAATAACACGCTCATCGTTGCCAACGACAAGGGCATCGGCGCGCGTTATTCGTTCGAGTGCGACCACGGCGTCTGCGGCTACAACACCCACCAGGACAACGGCACCGTCAGCATCGTGCCCGTGCCGGATAGTGCGGTACTGGCTACGATGACGACGCAAGTTTTCCAGAACAACCACTGGGATCTGACGGAAAATATCACCTCTGCCAGCGGTGGCAGTCCGAAGACCAAACCCATTGCGCTCCCAAAAAAGATTGGGGATCCGTCCCTGATCAAACACGTGTTTATGATCATTCGTGAAAATCGCACCTACGATCAGATCCTGGGCGATGTGGCCGCCGGCAATGGCGATCCCACGTTGGCAGTGTTCGGCGGCCAGGATACGCCGAACGCGCACTTGCTGGTGCAGCGCTTCCCGCTCTTCGACAACTTCTACGACCCCAGCCGCCAGTCGGCGGACGGTCACCAGTGGATCACCGAGGGCATGGCGCCCTACGCCGACGATATCCAGTCACCCGACTGGGTTCGCAGCTATCCAGGCGGGAACGCCGGCGATGCCCTCGCCTATCAGAACAAAGGCTTCCTGTTCTCGGAAGCGGCAGCCGCAGGTCAGACGGTAAAGATCTACGGCGAATACGTTGAGAACGATACTTTCCTCCAGCCCAATGGGTCGACCACCGAGCCCAGTTGGACGGACTTCTACAACGACGCGCTGAACTTCGAGGCTGGCCTCGAGCCGACGCTCTACTACCAGAACACGGTTCAGGCAGAGTCCTCTGTCCCAGCCGTCTATCAGCACCTCATCAAGAACTTCCCGCAGTTCGATCTGGGCATTCCCGATCAGTTCCGCGTGGATCTGTGGCTGCAGGACTTCAACAATGACGTGAAGGCTGGCACGGTGCCGACGTTGAGCATCCTGTGGGTCATGGATGATCACACTGGAGGCCCGCCGACTCCGGATGCCGAACAAGCCGATAACGATTTGGCCGTGGGGCGCATTATCGACTACATCAGCCACAGCAACGTATGGTCTTCGTCGGCGATCTTCATCGAAGAAGACGACGCGCAGAATGGCGTCGACCACGTCGACGGTCACCGCAGCCCGGGCTATATTGTCAGTCCGTACGCAGTGCAGAACGGAGCGACCGACCACACCTATTACACCCAAGTCAATATGACGAGGACGATCGAGCAAATCCTCGGCCTGCCACCCATGAACCAGTTCGATCTCGTGGCATCGCCGATGGGGACAGCTTTCGTAAAGGGCACGCCGCCAGCGGAGAACTTCAAGCCGTGGACGCACGTCCCGAACCTGGTTGCGTTGGACCAGGGCGTAACTGCCAGCACAGCCGACAACACTGGCAGCCCCAAGGTGAAAGCTCTGAGGCAGGCTTGGCTCCAGAAGAAGGCGGAGATCTTCGCCGGAAAACTGACCAAGCCCGACTCGGAAGACCCGGACACCGTCAACCACCTCAACTGGTACCAATCGACTGGGTTTACGCGACCCTATCCCGGCGAGAAGACGGTTCGCCCACCGAGCGAATTCAACCGACCGGCGCCTACCAAAGTCGACGACGACGACTAAACACGCTCCGACTGCACTGACCCTCTCCTCATCGGGGAGAGGGTTTTTTGTGCGTTCGATTATGTTCTCAGTTTGGAGTTGAGAATCCTGTTCAAGGCATTACGTTGTGAAAGGGACAACGGTATGATGCTATGGGCCAAGTCTTCGGGTGCGATCCCCCTCATATCGTAGATAAACCATTGCTGTTTCCCATTGAAGACATCTCCGACCCGGTGACCCGCGAGGCGCTCGCATTGATTTGGGCTGCACGACGAGGCCTCACTGAACCGGAACTCCTGCGCTTGCTCAAGCTACCGGACCTGTCAGAATTGCCACTCGCCCGTTGGTCGCAGCTGCGCGCCGCGCTGGAAGAAGGGCTGGTGGACCGCGGCGGCGGCATTCTGAACTTCGCGCACGATTCTGTGCGCGTCGCCGTCGAGGCTGCCTTGGTTCCAGACGAAGACCGGCGGGATGAGTTGCGGTTGCAGCTGGCTGATGATTTTGAGGGGCAGCCTGTCTCCACCCGCAGTTGCGACGAACTCCCATGGCTGCTGTTGCAGACCGAATCCTACCAACGGCTACGCATCTGTCTGTTGGATATCGATCGCTTTCTCGAGATCAAGAAACGCGACGAGGAGGAGTTGAGGCAATACTGGGTGCATCTCGGTGAGGAAAGGACGATAGGCAGGCTGTACCTTGCATCGTTCGACCGGTGGTCAAAGCTGGATCACGGCGATAAAAGACGAATTTCCTATGCTGCAAACGAGCTGGCCTCTTTTCTCGATCATTCGGGCCTTTATAACGAGGCCGAACCGTTGATCCGAATCGCGTTAGATATCGAAACGAAGACTCTCGGCTCGAATCATCCAGCAGTTGCCATCGGCCTCATCGACCTCGCGGGCCTGCTGGAACGTATGAACCAGATAAGTGAAGTGGAAGGACTCTATCGCCGCGCCTTGTCGATCAGTGAGGAGAGTTTCGGCCCCGAACATCCCAAGGTCGCGGTCTGCCTCGCCAAGCTCTCAAGATTTCTCTTAAGAACGAACCGGTTGGACGAAGCTGAGCGGTTGGTTCGGCATGCGATGGCAATCGACGAGAAGTGTCTCGGACCTGACCACCCGATGGTCGCCATGCACCTCAACATCCTCGTCGACATATTGCAACGCACGAACAACATGGCCCAGGCCGAATCGTTGATTCGCCGTTCACTTGCCATTCTAGAGAGCAGCTTCGGTCCTGACCATCCAAGTGTCGCAACCAGCTTAAGTAATCTAGCTTTCGTCCTACGCGAGACCAACCGGTTGGGCGAGGCCGAGCCGCTAGTGCGCCGCACGCTGGCGATTGACGAGAGAAATTACGGACCGGAACACACCGCAGTCGCTCGGAATCTCAACAACCTCGCAGCCTTTTTGGAATCTACGGATCGACTGGCTGAGGCCGAACCGTTATATCGTCGCGCCCAGGATATATTTGAGAAACAACTGGGCGCAAATCATCCGGACGTCGCAACGAGTCTCAACAACCTTGGGCAGGTTCTGAAGCGAATGAATCGTCTGGACGAGGCCGAAACGACCTTGCTCCGCGCAGTCCAAAGTTTTCTCAGAATCGCGCAGCGCACGCGCCAACTGGATCCGCGTTTACAAATGGCCATCCACAACTATGGCAGATTGCTCGAAGCGAGAGGGCGCAGCAGGGAAGAAATCCATGCTACACTTCGCGACATTGCTTCAGAACCTTAACCAGTGAATCAAGCAAGGGGCATCCGGAGCGTGACGCGAGTGCCCTGTCCGGGTTGACTTGCGATCTCCACCTTGCCGCCATGAAGTAAAACGATGCTCTGGACAATCGCCAGCCCTAGACCGGTGCCCCCCGATGCCTGAGAACGAGACGTATCCACTCGAAAGAAACGATCGAATACCCGTGGCAATGCTTCCGACGGGATGCCGACACCGGTATCGGAGACTTCGATACGAATAGCAGCATCTTCGGCGTTCGTTGCCAGTAATACAGATCCGCCGGGTGGCGTGTGCTCCACGGCATTCGACACCAGGTTTCCGACGGCGCGCTGAACCAGGGTGCGATCCAATTCGGCGATCACGGGTTCAGAAGCCGCCAAGGTAATCGAGATGCCCGCGTCCGCAGCCGATGCTTCGTAGTATTCCCGCACTCCGCCCAGCAACTCGGTCACGTCCACACGTTCCCGGCGCAAATGAGTCAGCGGACTCTCCGCACGTGCCAGGAATAGGAGGTCGCCGATGAGGTCCGAGAGGCGCACCGCCTCTTCCAGGCAGGACTCGATTACGTCGCGGTATTCGTCGCCGGTTCGAGCGCGGGCCAAGGCCACTTCGGCTTCGCCGCGGATGTTATTTACGGGCGTACGCAGGTCGTGCGCAATATCCGCAGAGAATCTGGAGATTCGCTCGAATGCCTCCTCCAGCCGGTCCAGCATTTTATTGAATGTTCCTGCCAGGGAAGCCAGTTCAAATGGATATCCGTCCGGTAGAATGCGCTCCCGCAGGTTCGTCGAACTGATGTGGCTGGCCGTGGCCGCCATGTCCTCCACGGGGCGAATGCCGTGACGCGCAACGCGGTAGCCGACCAACGGGAAGACGGCAAAACTTACCAGCAGGACACCCCAGAACCAAAGCCGGTAGCGCGCCAGGAATTCTTCTTTCTGTGAAACATCAATCGCAATCTGAATCGTGTCAGTGCGAGTAGCCGGGGTGCCGACCGGCGCCGATGCGCTGGTGACGCGAAAGGATTGCCCATGCGTCCCCTTCATATAAAAGCTGTGTTCAGGGCGGCTTTCTGTCCGACTGGCAAAGCGCTGCAGATCCAACTGCTCCGCCATGCCCGGCGTCGTCAAGAGCGGAGTGTTTCCTTCATCCAACACGCGAATATAGAAGTGCTCGTATCGGCGCGCGGCTGACTCCAGCTCAACCTCCTCCCGCAAGGCATCCCAATCGTCGGGACGGTCCGCGAGCATCGTCCGAAGTACGTGCACCTTATCGGCGAGGAATAAGTCGGTGCTTTTATCCAATTCTGTTCGCAGCACGAGGTAGAGACTGACCGTAGCTAAGTACACTAAAAGCAGGCCCGCGAGCGCATACCCGGCGGTTAACCGGAAGGCCAGAGTCTTCCAGAAACGCGTGATTGGCGCGGTGCTACTGGCCGGACTCCAGGACATAGCCGGCGCCTCGCACCGTGCGGATCAGTTTGAACGAGAAAGGGTCGTCCACTTTGCTGCGCAACCTTCGCACGTTGACATCAACGACATTGGTATCGCTATCGAAATTCATGTCCCAGACAGCTTCGGCGATCAGCGTCCGGGAAAGTACTTCGCCCGCTCGGCGCACGAGCAGCGACAAAAGGAGAAATTCCTTCGAGGTCAAATCCAGCCGATGGCCGG
>CAVXVD010000056.1:0-36245 GCA_963765015.1 uncultured Acidobacteriota bacterium
CCTGATCCGACGACCAGCTTACGATTCCGGTGATCTCCTGGTTGTACTGGCGAACTGCATCGATTAGAGGTGCAAACTTCTCCGCCGGATGATTCGCATCAGGACCGCCACTCGAGCTCGATGGATCGAGCAGCAGGTCAGCCGAGAAGCGATCGCCACGATTCTGATAGAGCAGCGCCCGGGTGTCAGCGGGCAGATCCAGCGCGGAAAGAAAATTCTTATCCAACCTCCGTCCCCCAACTATGTAAACCGGGTCCTCGCCGATGCGAACCGTTCGCACCGCGAATAGCCCCAGCGTGGTTGAGTCCTGCAGTTCCTCCATTTTCAGAAAAGCGCCGCGTTCATTCCCCGGAGGCAGATTTTCAAATGTGGGATCGGGATAACCAAACTTTGCCGGCCACTGCGCCGAAGAGATGATTTTGCCCCGCCAGTCGAGAAGCTCCACAAAATCTAGCTGATGACTCTCCGCCATCGTCCGGGCGAGATCGAAATATTCTGCCGAGTCCGCGGCGGTTCCATTGAGTGCGGTTGCCATGCGAGTGACCGCGTCGGAAGTGGCGATGCCTTCCACCCGCCGTGCCACGTCGTCCCCGCGGCGGACGAATTCCCGCTGAAACTGCGCTACCAGCGCCGTTGCCCGTTCACTCTCGTTTTTTTCGAACCCACTTCGAATGACTACCTGTACCAGGAACGCCACGGCCGCAACCGACAGAAAAACCGTCAGCGCGAAAACTGTCATCAGCTTGCGGCGGAACATCATGGTTTCGAAGTCTCCAGCCAGGCATCGGCCAAATCACAGCTTCCGTCCATTCGCACGTTCCAATCTTTCAAACTCGAAGTCGAAGCATACGATACCGGCAGATGGAACAGCGGGATAACCCGCTGTGTCGCCAGTGCTGCCCGCTCCGCCGTGTAGAGGTCCTCCACCGATCCGGTACCGTGTTTTTCTGGCGACAGGCCGATCTCGCTGAGCAGAGCATCCAGGCTGACCCATGCGTTCGACGATGCCAGCGGCAGCCGCACCAGGCGCATTTCGGGAGTGGCCGACAACGTAGGCTGCAGCGACAATCCTGCATCCTTCGCGTTCAGTGCAATGCGCTCCGCAAATAATCGCGCCGTCGGATCACTGCCGTCATACCCGATCGTCCAGCTTGGAGCCGTCCGCACCTGCCCGCGCAACTGCCGCGCCTTCCCGAGGTCCGCTTCTGACGGGAATACAAATCCATAACCGTTCATCCACGTGGGAAGAATAGCGGCGGTGGCCTGTCCTGCCCCCTGCAGCAGCACGCTGCGGATCGAACCGCGCTCCACGCTCAACGCGAAAGCCTGGCGCAGCGTTCTCTCTTCTGGCGAGGAAGCGTCGCGAGTGAACAGCACAGCCACCAGTTCCAACGGAGCCGAGTTGGCAAGGTGAAATTGTCCCTGCGAAACTCGATGTGACTGCTCGGGCGCAACCTCGATCAGATCGGCCTTGCCCAGTTCGAGCGCGGTCATCTGATCGCGAAAGCTTTTTCCCATCTCAATTTCGATACCGTCGAGAAATGGACGTCCGCGCCACTGGTCCTCCTCTGCTGCCAGAATCAGTTTCTTGCCAGGTTGCCATTCCACGATGTGGAACGGTCCAGTGCCGTTCACTTGCCCGGCATCTCTTTTCACGATCGCATTTCGTGGCAGTTCGAGTTCCGCCAGGATCTCGGTTTCAGTGCATTCGCGCTCAAGGATGACAGCGTCTTTCTCGGTAGTAACATTCCACGAGGGATTTGCGGCCCGCAGGGAAGCAGCTGCAATTTCGGCCGTAAGCGGCGTTCCATCATGAAATTTCACCCCGTGCCGCAGCCGAAACTGCCAGCGTTGATTGCCCCGTGCCTGCCACGATTCCGCCAGCCCCGCTTTGATGCGTCCATTCTCGTCGCTCGTAACCAGCGTGTCGAAGAGCAATGACGTCACAGTGCGACGTGCGAACGAATCGGGCACGGAGCCGTCCGCGGGATCCAGCGACGCTGGTGTCGCGCGCATCGCAGCCCGCAGCGTGCCTCCATACCGCGGCCGGGTTTCCGCCTGCGTCGCCAAAGCCTCGGTCATCAGACTCACGATCATCAGACCGGCGATCAGCCGGCTACTGACCGCAAGCCACTGCCAACTGAAAGGCTTCATAGCTCCCTATTTCTTGATTCTTGATGACTGCCACTGCCGTGTCGCCCTTCGGCTCCGTCCACAACGCCGTAATCTCGCCGGAAAAATCGATGCCTCCACTGACCGCGACTGGATCGCGATCGGGGAATTCATAAGCCCGAATCGAATCACGCCCCTCGGTTCCAGAAGTCGTGGCAAGAACTTGCCATCCCGCTCCGCACGCACTTCGGATATTCGCCAAATCGCTTCCCCAGCCGAGGATCGCCGTCTGGTCGCTCACTCCGTCGATCATATGGACTCGACCATCGGTCCCCGAAAAAAGCCAGAGCGTGTATTTCTCTCGCGGCACCGCCGCCGCAGAAAAGAACTTGGGAACGGTGGTGAACTTACCGACCGCCGGAGTGAGCGCCCCTGTGAAGAAATTCCTCGACGGCGCGAAGAATGCCCTGGTTGGCGAAATCACCAACGGGGGGCCGTTCCCCGATCCCGCACTGGGAAAAACGGAAGCGGTCATGCCGTTCAAGGCGGGCGCCACCAGCGGCCACGGATCGTCGCTCTCCGTGCAACTCAGTGCGAGCGATAATACCGTTGTCGTGTGGCAAAGAACGCCGGGCAAATGCACATCGAGGAGATGATCCTTCGCGGTCATCAACCTGCCCCGCAGGTCGCGCGGCCACGACTTGGAGTGAGCGATCTCCATGGCCTGTTCTTCCATCCACTTTCCGCCCTGCAACCGGTATAGGGAGAGTTTTCTCGGCCCGAGTACCGCGATGTGAGTGGGTGCCGCACTTTCGTCCAGCACCGCAACGTCGAGAATGGGATCCTCCTGCGTCCAAAGCGGAATCTTGCGCAGAGCGAGCGGCATCGAGTCGTGCGCAGCGGTCGTCCCGCCCGAGCGGGCAACCGACACTAGAACCACTTCCATCTCCGCCGATCCCTGACGAACCTCGGCTACCCAGACATAAGAGGTCGGATTCTCGGAAAGCACAATCGCGACCGTCGCGGCCGCCTGCTCGCTCTTCACGAAGCGGATTCCCGCCGATTCCAGCGCTCCCCGCAAGCCGTTCTGGATAACTTCGGCGTCCCGCCTCGCGAGCGACGATCGATTCTCAATGGTGACCGCAACCGCGCCTGGCCCGGTGACAGCGGCGATTTTTCGCGCCAATTCCTGTTCCGGCCCGCTCCAATCCGTCGCCCAGGTGTTCACCACCGTTCCCAGCAGGGCGATCAGAATGAGCAAACAGTTGGAACGAAGAATCGAACAAAGAATGGACGCGAAGCGCAGCGCGCGGTTCACCGGTTTCAGATTAGCCTCGGGAATGCCCGAATTATAAACCGCGATGCGCACGTGATCGTCCTCTACCCCTGTACTGTTTGGACACCGCGCAGAGATGATTCTGGAAAATGCTGTCATCTTGAGCGAAGTTGTCCGCCGGCTTCGCCGGCGACAACGTAGTCGAAGGATCCCTATCACCGTTGCTGCTCTTCCGGTTGTTCCGTTGCGGGGGTGGTGGGGTTTCCCATGTTCATACTGCGCAATACATCATTCATGAAAAACTTCCCGTCCGCCGGAACCATCATGATCTGCAACTTGTCCGACAGCCGTTCAGCCACAATCTTGTTGATGAGCAGCGGATTCTGCTTCAATATGTTCGCCTCGCTCTGCATCCGCTCCGCGTCGGCAACCGCCGTTACGCGAATGCGATCGGCCTCCGCCTCCGCTAGCATCTTCCGCCGCTCCGTCTCAGCCTTGCTGTCGATGACCTTGGCCTGCGCCGCTGCCTCGGCGTTCTGAATGGTCGCTTCCTTGCGGGCCTCCGCTTCCAGCTTGCTCTGCTGAATCTGCTTCTCTTTGAGGGGCAGTGTGTATTGCATGGCATCGGATTCGCCCTTTGCCTGCAGCACGTGTACTTGCGCCTCGCCCTCGGCTTGCTTGATCTGCTGAACCTTCGTCGCCTCTGCTTCCAGTTCTGCGATTTTCACCTGCTTCTGCTTCAACTCGGTTTCCACACCCATGCGGTCGTTTTCCTGCTCTTTCAGCAACAGTGTCTCCAGCCCTTTCGCATACTCTTCCGGCAGCTGAATGTCGCGCAGCATTACCTCTTTCACCACAATTCCGTCCGCCGTGAGCTTTTGGGTGATCATTCCGGCCGCGCGCTGTCGCACTTCCTCTCGCTTCGCGGAGAAAACGTCGCGCACCGTGTAGTTCGGAACCAGCTCCCGCCAAACGCTGGCCACCACCGGCGGAACGATCTCCTTTTCCACCGGATGCGGCAGGTTGCCCTGAATGTAGTCCAGTCGCTTGGGATCGAGCCGGTACCGCACTGTAATCGCCAGCCCGAGTGTCAGTCCTTCCTTGGCCTGCACGTCGAGCAGTTGCGATCTCGCGGAAACATTCGCGGCCGAGTTCTTCCCATCTTCCGACATACCAGTTGTGAAAACCTGATCCCGCGTGTCATACAGCGCAACGTCTTCGACCAGCGGCGTCACGAAATGCACGCCCGGATAGAGCGTTCCCGGCACCGTTCCGCTTACCTGGCTGACGCGGACCCCCGCCATCCCGCTGGGAACCACCACGATGCTAAACGCCAGCAGAATCGGTCCCCAGGCGAGCAACGCCAGTGCCACCGACGTGCGCCACCGCCATTCAGGTAGTGGAGGCATCGTGACCCCTGGCATGGCCAGCGCCTTGCGGTACAGCAACTCGCGATACAGGTCATAACCCAGAATACTTACAGCTACGAGAATCATCCCGAAGCCACCGGTAATCAGCAAATACCTCAACGCCAGCATCGTCGTTCTCCTTTGCGCCTCAGCGCTTCTCGACTGCTTTCACCGCTGCCGTCTGCCGAGCCAGCTTGCCCGGTGCAAAGAACAGACGGAACACTTGCCCGAATATCAGCTCTTCCGCCAGCAGTGCCACCGCCAGCGAGAAGACCATGCCTCCCACCACCGCCATGAATGTGATTGCCATCTGCATAAGATCCTCCCGGGATTTAGACCTTGAAACGCAACTCCTCGATCTCTATTGGCCGACAACCGGCAGCGTCAGCTCAGATTCGGCCACGGTCGTCTCGTCCGCCTCTTCGCCGAAGATTTGTGCCATCTGCTCGTCGCGCTCGCCGCGTATCTGAACCACATCCCCGACTCGGAGCATGCTGAACAACCGTTCCATATCGCGGTTGCGCAGCCGGATGCACCCGTGCGACGCCGCGTGTCCCACAGACCGCGGAGCGTTCGTTCCGTGAATCCCATAGCCCTTCTCACTGAGTCCCACCCACCGCGTACCAATCGGATTGTTTTTCCCGCTGGCGATCACCGATCCTGCGTGATAGTAGGTGGGGTTCGTAATCCGGTTGACGATTTGAAACTCGCCCGTAGGGCTGGGACTTGCGGCCGCTCCGACCGCGATCGGGAACTGTGCCAGGACTTTGTCGCCCTCGATTACCGCTAGCTTGCGGTCGGGAATGCTGACCAACACGATTCGGCGTGCTGCCTCAGGATCGCCGGATCGGGGAGTCTGAGCAGTCGATGGAATTGCCAGCGCGAGGGCGAGCAGCCCCAGCAGGTACTTTTGAGTCGTATTCGTTGGAGCCCGTCCAATGACTCGTCTCATATCCGCCCCCTTTGAAGCAGCCAGCGTATTTACTTAGGCAGGGCGAGGCCCAGATCGTATCTAATTGAAAATAATGAGGCTAGACTGAGTCGGGAAGGGAAGAAGCGTGGGTGGAAGGCCACGCCTGTGTCGACATACACACAGAGGAATCAGGCAGTAAGGGGCAACAGAAATGGTAATAGCCGCAAAATCCAAGCGAGGGGTGAGTCAAAGGAAACGAGAGAGGGAAGAGGGGGAGGGTCTGCAGCATTCTTCTTAGCCTTCAAGCGCCCGGCTCCCGCCGTCTGGGGTAACGGCTTGTGGGGTTCTGTGGGTGGAGCCGGGCGATCCTATGACTAGAAGGCCTAGTTCAATTGTGCTTATTTAAGTCTGATCGGGCGCGTATTTCTGTGACCCCGGTCACAGTTGCGCGTGATTTACATCATCCGGAAAATTGAGGCTATCTCGACCCCATCAGTGCCTGCTCCACTTCCGTCCGGCGCACATTTGCTTGTGACTGTAATCACGGCCCGCTTTCGCTCCTCTTCTTAGACTCGTTCTTGAGCGAGCCGGAAGAGCTCATACCACTGTGGAGATCGATTCATCATGGCCTATGTAATTACTGATTCGTGCATCAAAGATTCTCTTTGCGTCGACGTCTGCCCCACCGATTGCATCCATCCGAAGCGGGACGAGCCGGCCTTCGAAGCCGCCACCCAGATGTATGTCGATCCCGATGGCTGCATCGACTGCGGCGCCTGCGTTCCAGCCTGTGGCTCGGACTCCATCCATCCTCTCGAAGAGGTGCCGGAAGAGAAAAAAGAGTTCATCGAGAAAAACGCGGCTTTCTTCAAGAATTAGTCAGCAACAACTTGGTCCGCTCGGGTCGCAAAAGCCGGGCGTCGGAAGCAAGGTGAACCAGCCCATTCCGATGCCCGGCGTTTGTGCCTCGCCCCCCCGTCGTTGACTTCCATCCCGCTCCCCGTTATCGTTGCGGGCGCCATGAACATTGTGAAAGCGACTCGCCACTTTGAAGAGTGGCTCGGTCATCGCACCGATCTGGTGCAGAAGGATCTCCGCCTCAAGCACCTCAACATGAAGTTGGCCGTTTTTCCGTTTTTGCGAGCCACCTTCTACCGCTGGGCGCAGGTCTGGCCGGAAGTCTGTCGCGATCTCGCCAAGTCCCCTCACGTGCTGGCTGTCGGTGACTTGCATGTCGAGAATTTCGGAACCTGGCGCGACACCGAAGGCCGCCTGATCTGGGGTGTCAACGATTTCGATGAAGCTCATCCGATGGCCTACACCAACGACCTGGTTCGCCTCGCGGTGAGTGCGCACCTGGCCGCCGAAGCCGATCACCTGCCCCTCAACCGCAAAGATATCTGCGATTCCATTCTGGAAGGCTATCGGGAAGGATTGCGCTCCGGGGGCCTACCCTTCGTCCTCGGCGAGAAGAATGACTGGCTCCGCAAGATCGCCGAAAGCGAACTGCGGGACCCCATTCACTTCTGGGCGAAGATGGATGCCTTGCCCACAGTAAAGGGAGATGTGCCGGTCAGCGCTGTCGATGCCATCGAGCACCTTATGCCGACCCGCGATTTACCGTATCGGTTGACGCACAGGGTGGCCGGCCTCGGCAGCCTCGGACATGCCCGCTACGTCGCTCTCGCCGACTGGCACGGAGGTCGAATCGCCCGCGAGGCCAAAGCCCTCGTTTCCTCAGCCTGTTATTGGGCAGCCGATGAACACGGTCCTTCGGAAATTCTCTATCAGGCGATCATCAGCGGTGCGGTGCGTTGTCCCGATCCCTTCGTCCAGTTGCGCGGACGCTGGATTGTCCGCCGCCTCAGCCCTCATTGCTCTCGAATCGAACTGGCCACTCTGAAAGCTCTTCGCGCGGAAGCGCGCCTGCTTCACGCTATGGGATGGGAAACCGCGAATATCCATCTCGGGACAAGAACCGCACGTAAACCCATTTTGGGCCACTTGCAGAAGCAAAAAGGGAAGTGGCTCCACCGAGCTACCGAAGCTATGATCAACGCAGTTCGAAAGGACTGGAAGGCTTGGAGATACGCCTAGCTGTCTGACTTATGCAACTCCGCTATGAGGCGCACTCGCGGCAGCTGCCGCGACACTCACCACCGGACGCGGCAACGGAGCCAGGGTAACCCCGTTCACGCGGTCGTAAGCCAGAGTCCATTGGGTGGCACATTCATCGCATAGCCAAAAGTGCTCCACGAGTCGTTGCTGCTGGCGTGCTCGTACAAACGGAGGTGCCGTGGACTCTCCCGGCTTGCTGAGGCGATCCGTTTCGACCAGAAAAAGTCGTCCCTCCCGGAGTTTCAAGAACGGTTTGCCGCATTGTGCATTTGCGCAGTGGCTCAGCATATCGTTGGCTGCTTCCTGCCCTGTCATCAAATCTTCAAGAGCTGTCTGATTGCGAAATGATTTGCACGTCACTTGCCACAAAGCTTTCTGAGTCGCTTCTCAGTATTTGTTAGAGCCTCTTTCCTTTTTGATCGTGTCCTCGCGGGCGGTTGCCGACCATTCGGCACTCACTGCCGATACAACATCGCAGCAGTGACTCAGCTTGGGCGTTCCCCAAAACCGGTTGCCAATAGCGAAACGAAAAAAAGCCTAACTGATCTACCGCTCATTTCCCATTCCCTTGCATGCCTCCATCGCGACGGCTACATTTCTTGTATGCCTAAGGTACTGGTGTGTCCTCCTAATTATTTCGATGTCGTCGATCAGAAAAACCCATACATGTCAAAAGAACTCAAAGTCGACCGAGTGAAAGCGCGCAGCCAGTGGGATGTCTTCTGTAGTGTTTTGCAGCAGAGTGGATGCGAGGTCGAAACCATCGATCCCGTCGAAGGTCTTGAAGACATGGTCTTCGCTGCCAATCAGGTCTTTGCCGGTGAGAAAGCAGGATACGGAAAGTTTGTCGTGCCCAGTCATATGGTGTACGAGTCCCGTCAGCGCGAGGTCCCTTTTTATGCGGACTGGTACCGCTCACGCGGATACCGGGTCATCGAAATTGATTTTGGCCCCGATTACCTGGAAGGCCATGGCGATCTGCTATGGCATCCCGATCGATCGCGCATCTACGCCGGATACGGGTTTCGCAGCACGCGCGGCGGTGTTGAAAAGTTTGCTGCCGCGATGTCCGAAATGAGTCTTCCGGTCGTGCCCCTGCCGCTCATTGACTCCTACTGCTACCACCTCGATACCTGCCTGGTGTCCTCTGAATAATGACGCCGCGCTGATCTTTGCGGGAGCATTTTCCGCCGAGGCCCTGGCCGCGCTGCACCTTAACTTCGAGCGGATTCATCTGCTCGATGCCGACGAAGCGCATCACTTCATGGGAAACGGCATCGTCATCAACGATCGCTACCTTACCCCTCACCTGACTCCGCAGGTGGATGAGATTCTTCGTCAGGAAGGACTCACTCCTGTCCTTGTCGAAACTTCTGAGTTTGAAAAAGCCGGCGGAAGTTGTTTCTGCCTGAAAACGTTCTTGCCCTAAAATGCCAGTCGTAGAAGCGTAGCTGGCTACGATGCGGCTCAGATTTGCGCTCAAACTCAATGACGGAATCTCACATCTCCGCGCCGCCAGAACAATCACTACCAACGCGATTAACCTCCGTCGCGCGCCTGCCCGGTCTGCGCGCGCTGTTATGGTCCGGCGATATTCTCTACGCTTCGCGCGGATACCAACTGTTCAGCGCCAGGATTCAGAATCCTTCACAAGGCATCCACTGGCAAAGTGTTGGCCAGTTTCGCCCATCACTCCGGCGCCGTTTTTCCATCCTCAACCGTCTTACCGCGCGCCTGTTGCGCGACGGTTTTCACGCCTTGGCGACTTCATCCGCAGGCGCATTGGTCGCTGCCGTTCCCGGAGCCATCGTGACCTGTGCTTTCGGGCAGACCGAATTTCACCCGACTCACGTCATCACCCGGGGCACGCGCCCTCTGCACATCACCGCGGCGCCAGGTGGGCCCATCTTTTGGGGAGAATATTTCGACAACGCCTCGCGGGATGAAGTTCACATCTATGCTTCCATCGACGCCGGCGAGCGATGGCACGTTGCCTACACGTTCCCCAAAGGCTCGATCCGCCACGTCCACAACATCGTCCACGATCCATGGGGAAACTGTTTGTGGATTCTGACCGGCGATCACGGCGACGAATGCCGCATCCTGCGCGCCCTCTGCGACTTCAGCCATGTCGAAGTGGTCCTCCAGGGCCATCAGCAGGCGCGAGCTGTCGCCGCCATTCCCGCCGAAGACGCACTCTATTTTTCTTCCGATACCCCCTTGGAATCGAATTTTATCTACCGCCTCGACCGTCAAGGGACGCTCTCGCAATTGGCTCCCATCAGCAGTTCCTCCATCTACGGATGTCGCGTGGGAGCCGGTGTAGGAAATTTGTTCTTCTCCACCATGGTCGAACCGAGCGAGGTCAACCGAGATAACAATGTCCGCATTTACGGCGGAGCCATCGCTAACTCTTGGCAGCCGCTGCTTGCCTGGAAGAAAGACCGCTGGCCGATGGGCTTGTTCCAGTATGGCAATGCCTTCTTGCCAGATGGCAAGAACACCACTCCGTTTCTGGCCGTGACCACGATCGGCGTGGAATCCGATGATCTGGTCACATCCCTCTACTCCGTCTCCTAGGGCAGAATGTGGGGATAGCCGCCCTCGGCTGTCCGTTGAGCGCAGTTCGACCGTTGCTGCAGCCGCTTCGCATTGCCGTAATATGAACTGAGCGAAACTCGGTTACCTTTGCCCACTCTCAGCTACTATCGCCGCATATTCGCCGCCTACCTTCTCGGCGGCAGCAGCCAGCTCACTTTCTGGCATGAGACGCCCACTGAGAATCCGAATGCCTCCGCGACCACGCTCGGGGAGTACTACATGCTGTTCGCCGAGAAGGCCGACTACCGAGGTGCCTTCGACTCATCCGGCATCCCCCAACTCGACTATCGCGGCCAAATTGGCCTCCAATACAACCCCATCGCCATCGCGCAATATGGACTGGGAAATTACAACCTCTGGCGCCGTACCGCCGACCCCATACGCAAGATGAAATTCTTTCTGGCCGCCGACTGGCTGTGCTCCCACCTCGAGCAAAACCCGAACGGCCTATTCGTATGGAATCACCACTTCGACTGGGAGTATCGCGATACGCTCCGCGCGCCATGGTACTCGGCGCTGGCGCAAGGGCAGGGAATTTCCTTGCTGGTCCGCGCTCACAAGGAGTCGCTCGACTCCCGCTATATCGACGCCGCCCAGCGCGCCCTCGCCAGCTTTTATCAGCCCATGGACGACGGTGGTGTCGCCTTCACAGACGAGTCCGGCGACCTGTGGTTCGAGGAATACATCGTCCGACCGCCCACGCACATACTGAACGGATTCATCTGGGCTTCATGGGGCGTTTACGACTATTTCCTTGCGACCGAACATCCGTCCGCCAGCCAGCTGTTTTCTCACGCTGTCCGCACCATGCTGCATAATCTCGACCGTTACGATCTCGGATTCTGGTCGCTCTACGAGCAGTCCGGCACGCGCCTCCCGATGGTGGCCAGCCCCTTCTATCACCAGTTGCACATCGTTCAACTACGCGCGATGCATCGCCTGACCGGCGAAGCCAAATTCGCCCAGGTCGCCGACCGCTGGGAGAGCTACAGTCGCAGTCGTAACAAGCGGATCCGCGCTATTGCCTGCAAAAGCATATTCAAACTCTGTTATTACTAGTTTCGTGGAGCGATCGGCACGATCGTGACGCGTTGTCTTTACAGCGAAAAAGGAAGACTGTTGAGCCTCATGCAATCGCCGTCGGAGACAAGGTTAATGGTAACGCCCTACCGAACTCCTTTGATCCTCTCTATGGCGGTGGTGATAGTTGCGATCGCATACCTGGTTCAAATCGCCAGTCCCCTCCGGCTGATCAATGACGGAGAGGATTACCTGATGCAAGCCAGTTCGGCCATCGACGGAAATGGTTTTCTGGTTCACGGAGTGCGTTCCATGCGCCCACCCGGATATCCCGCGTTGATTTGGGTGTTGGCAAAAGCCGGTATCGGGAAATCCTGGGCGATCGTTGCGCTGAATTGCCTTCTGCTGGGTGCCGGCTGTGTGGCGAGTTACTTTGTGTTGCGCGATTCCTTTGGATTTTCGCGTGAGGTAGCACAGTTCATATCGTTGCTGACGCTGCTCTCGTTCCTAATGATCAGAAATGTCACCTATCCCTTAAGTGACATCTGCTTTTTTGGCGCGTCGGTGCCGTGTCTTCTCGTATTAGTCAAAGCCGAAGCTCTCCCGGGATCTCGTCGGGTCTGGTGGCTTTTGCTCCTTGTCCCATTCTTGTTTTTCTGCATCGAGCTGCGAACCATTGGAGTGGTTTTCATTCCTGCTTTCCTCTGGGCTGCGCTCGGCGGCGTGGCGGGGGCCAAAAAGATATATCCGATATTGCTACGTCATCGATTCATAACTTGCGCGTTATTGTTGATCGCACTGGTGGTGGCCGGCAAGGTCCTGCTCGATTCTCGATATATGCGGTTCAACTCGCACATTTTCCAAAAGAGGGGCGTAATCCGCACTGTGATCGCGAACGTCGGATACCACACCGCAGAATTTGGAGAGATGACCGCGAATGTCCCGGCTTCCAAACTACCGGCCGCGCTCGCCTTGCCGCAACAGATCCTGGGAGCTTTCGCAATCTTCGCGTGCGCCATCGGACTTTGGGTGAAACGTGACAAGCCGGATTCGCTGTTGTTCTACCTCTTAGGCTTCGCATCCATCATTCTTGTCTATCCATGGAATGATGCGCGGCTATGGCTGCCGGTGCTTCCGTTCCTGATGGCATACGTTCTGCTCGGACTGAAGCGCATGGTTTCCCCTGTCTTGTTGCGTCCACTGTTGGTCGTTTACTGCTCATTCTTTTGCCTGCTAGGCGTGCTCGCGCTTGGTTTTAGCACGCATCTCACCTTTGCGGGCGCGCGGTTCCCGGATATTTATGGAGACGGTAGCTACAGCGAAGCTTATAGAATTGTGCTTCGAGGTGAGACGCCGAACCATGGCGATAAAGTCGACCAAGACGCCGTTTACCTGCTGCGGCGTTATGAGTGGCGCGCCGCGAGCAAGTGAGTTCCAGATCGCGTGAAGATCCTCTACATCTCACAATATTTCCCGCCGGAGATGGGCGCGCCAGCCGCCCGTGCCTCTGAACTCGCCCGCCACTGGTCCCAGGCGGGACACGAAGTCTCCGTGCTGACCGGATTTCCCAATCACCCGACCGGGGTCGTCCCCGAGGAATGGAGCAGCCGCCTGCGGCGCCTCACTTACCAAGAAAAAGTTGGTCGCGTCGACGTCTTCCGCACTTGGCTGTGGCCTCTACCCAATCGCAAAGCGCACGAGCGCATGCGGAACTATGCGTCATTCTGTATCTCCGCCGCTTTGCGCGGCCTGACCCTGCCTCGTCCCGACGTGATCATCGCATCGTCGCCGCAATTGCTCGTCGGACTCTCTGGCTGGTGGCTCGCCTTTACCCGCGAGATCCCGTTCGTCTTCGAAGTCCGCGACCTATGGCCCGAGTCGCTCACCGCCGTCGGCATCGGGAATGAAGATTCCGTGCTCCACAAAACACTGGCTGCCTTAGCCGGCTTCCTGTATCGAAGGTCCACCGCCATCGTGGTGGTGACTCCAGCTTTCAAAGAGCACCTGATGCGGCATTGGCGCGTGCCTTCGGAAAAGATTGAAGTCGTCGAAAACGGCGTGGAGACGGACCTCTTCGCGCCGCAGTCGCGCGAGGCCAACCATGCGACTCTTCAGCAACTCGGTGCCGAAGGGAAATTCCTGGCCAGCTATATCGGTACTCTCGGCAATGCTCACGGCCTCGAAACTCTTCTCGATGCTGCTGCCAAATTACAGCCGCTGGATCCCAAGGTTCTTTTCCTCCTCATCGGCGAGGGGGCGGAAAAAGAGCGCCTCAAAGCCCTCGCCCAATCCCGCGGCCTCTCGAACGTTCGCTTTCTCGACCAACAGTCGCGCGAGCGCATCCCAGCCTTCATTTCGGCCGCGGACGTGTGCCTTGTATTGCTGAAAAAGACTGATGTCTTCAAGACCGTAATTCCGACCAAGATGCTCGAGTTCATGTCGTGCGCTCGGCCAGTGATCCTGGGTGTAGATGGTCAGGCGCGCGAGATCATCGAAAAAGCCGAAGCCGGCCTGGTGATTGAACCGGAGAATGCGGAAGCGCTCGTCGCAGCCATCCGACAACTGTCTGCCAATCGCGAGCAGGGGCAGGTACTGGGAATTAAGGGAAGGGAATATATCCTGCGGGATTTCTCGCGCGCCCGCACGGCGGGAAAATACCTTAAGGTGCTGGAACGCGTCGTGCGCCCGGCCTAAGGGCGGATGGTGTAAATCCCCACTGCTGTTGCCACAGTGATGGCCGTTTCAATGGATCGGCTCGCCGCTACTTTCGCGCCGCTGACTGGGATGAAAAGAATGTCATCCGCTTGCAGGGTTACGTCGGGAGCCTTGGCTTCCAGCATTTTCTTGACCTGAACCTTCGTCTCCGTCAACGTCCCCGCGGAATCTTTGTGAATGATGCGCGCGGCGCTCAGTTTTGCCGTGTGGTTCGTACCGCCGACCAGCGCCAGCGCCTGCAACACGCTCATGCTTCCGTTATCCATCAGCAAGCCTGTGGGTCGGCTGACGTCCCCTACCACATAGACGATCGGAGCCCGCGGCACGGTGATGGTGTCGCCCGGAGCGATCTCAATATTTCCAGCCATATCATCGCCCAAGTTCCGCGGCAGGGTGATTCGAATCGGATCCGCCTGGTTTCGTCGAATGATCGCAATCTTGCGCGAAGCGGACGGGCTAAATCCTCCCGCTTCCGAGATCACTGCATACAGCTTGCGATCCGCTGTGTTCGGATAGATGCCGGGCTTGGCGACTTCTCCTAGAACGGTGACCCCTTGCGACGATGCTTCATCGACGAAGATCGTCACATGCGGATTGCGAACGAAGCCGCCGTCGGTCAGCCGCTTCTCAATGACGGCCTGCGCTTCCTCCATCGTCAGTCCCTCTACATGGACGTAGTCGATGAGCGGCAAGTAGATGTCTCCGGAGTTGCTGACGCGCACCTTCGTCGCCAATTCCGGCACGTTGTAAACGCTCACTTCGATCAGATCGCCGAGCCCGAGTTTCACCACGGGCGCCGTATCGGGCTCTTCTTTGATTGAATCGCCAGTCTTTGCCGGGCCCGTGCTGGCTCCCGAAGCGCTCGCAGCCGCCTCCGATGCCGGTACCGCCGGAAGCGAGCCAGTCTGTTCTGGTGGGCTAGCCGGCTCCGGTTGTTGGGCCCGCGCGCTGCTTCCAAGGACGAGAGAAACGAGGATTATGTAGCAGAAAATGCGGCCACGGCGAAACACTTCCGAGCTGCCAGACTTCATCAACAGACCCCTGATCAAATGCGTGAGATTTGACCAGCAGTTTAGCACAGCAGAATGCAGTTGCACCCCGCCATTCACGCGATGAGACCTTAGTTTTCCACAGGTTTTTTCCCTGCTGGCGATTGAACTCCGCTTCCCCTGCTGCTAGAGTTCGAAGATCCCGCAACCGGACAGGAATCTTTTCTCCAACTATTAGCGGCACGACGTCGCTGCGATACTTGCAATGAAGAATGCGTAAGCTGCATGACTAGCCTTCATTCGTCTGCCGAGGTGGCGTAGTTGACCGTCATTTGTTTAGTCCTGTTTTTTTCGGCCCTGCTGTCGGCCTTCGTACTGACCCGGTACGTTCGCGACTTTGCCACCGTCCGCGGCTGGGTTGCAGTTCCCACCCAGGAGCGACACCTCCACTCCAGTCCGCTGCCGCGTCTGGGCGGAGTAGCGATCTTCCTCAGTTTCACCTTGTGCATGGGAATCGCCGCCGTCTGGGTGGTCCGTCATCCCCAGTTGCATCCCCAGCAGTTCCTGCGCACGATGACGACCATCCTGGTGCCCGCTGCCCTCGTCTTCCTGCTCGGGGTCTATGACGACTTGCGCGGCGTTGGTCCATATTTCAAATTCGCGGTGCAGGGAATCGCCGCCGCTATGTTGTACGCCGGCGGCTTGCGCATCGTGAACATTCCGTTGTTGTTTGGCGATCGTCCGCTGCCCTGGTATGTCGGCCTGGCGTTCACCGTGATCTGGGTTCTGGCGATCACTAACGCCTTTAACCTGATTGATGGCCTCGACGGTCTCGCTGCCGGTTCGGCACTCTTTTCTACGATGGTAGCCTTCGTCGTAGCTCTGTTGAACGGCCCCTCGCTCGTCGAAATCATGACGATCGCGCTCGCCGGTGCGATCCTCGGATTCCTTCGCTTCAACTTCAATCCGGCGACCATTTTTCTGGGTGATTCTGGGAGTCTGTTTATCGGATTTCTATTGAGCGCTCTCGCCCTGAACGGCGCGCAGAAAGCGCCTACCATCGTCGCCATCGCGATCCCCATCGTTTCGTTCGGCTTGCCGATTCTGGAAACCGTGCTCTCGATCGCTCGCCGCCTCATCGCCGGACGCCCCGTCTTTACTGCCGATCGCGAGCACATTCACCACAAGCTTTTGCAGCACGGCATGACGCACCGGCAAGTCGTGATTCTTCTCTATGGCGTGTCTGCCTGCTTTGCCATGCTGAGTCTGTTCCTGCTTTGGCCAACGGGCAGTTCTCTCGGCCTCGTCCTCGCGGTGCTCGGCGTTGGCATCTGGATCGGGGTCCAGCATCTCGGCTATCTCGAGTTTGGGGAGTTGGCCCGCGTCGCACATCGCACCCTGAACCAGCCGCAAATCTTCGTGAATAATCTGGCGATCCGCAGGGCGACCGAGGAGCTCAAGGTTGCGCGCGATTACGATCAAGTGCGAAAGATTCTGGTCGCTGCGTTCGGTAGCAACGACTTTGACAGCTTTGAGCTGAAACTCGAATTGCTCCCGGGAGAAATGGTTCCCTTCGAGGCCGAGTCGCCAACTCGACGAGGATCCGTTTCTTTCCGCTGGAGCAAGCCGGGCGTGGCGAAGGTCATCGATTCTGCTGCCTGGAAAATCGCCCTCAATCTGCAGAGTTCCGCCAACCGTCATCGCGGAACTCTCACCGTCCATCGCCTCTACTCTCCGCGGGATCTGCAACTCGACGTCAATTTATTAACCTCCACGTTCCCCGTCGCGCTTGCCGATGCGGTCGATCGCACGCTTGCTCACTCCGCGCAAGTCATCGCCTTACCCGAGCAGGACAGTTCTCTGATCGCCGCCCAAGCCGGCTAGCCGCCGGTATTCTTCTAAGAAATGACGATCTCGCTGGCGTCGGCTCAGCATGCCGGATTTATCGAACTCACTGCCAGATCGGAAGAGATCCGCGGAAAGGCGCGTCGTCAAATGAGATTCACAGTTGACCGTGCCTCTTTTGGGATGGGCACGCCGCGGGGCCCAGCGCACGAATTATCGCGCGGGCTTCAGCTAGAGCTGAGGAGTGAAACGGGGGAGTATTCTGATTACAGCTTGGCGCTGGCGTAGGAGTTGATTTCGCAGTTCAAGCAGACTTCTTCAAAAGCAGGCGTTGTCCATTGCATAGGTGATTCCCCCAGTAATCGTTCAAACGGATGATTCCGCGAACGTTGGCAAAGAATAAGCGACCCTTCCGCCAAAAGCAATACAGGAATTTCATCAAAAATGCAGCCCAACAGAATCAGACACTTACCCCCGCCACGGCGCTGTGAGTTGCAAGCTTTTGCAGCCATCCCCGCTGAGGGTTTTAAGCCCTCTTTTCCACACGGGGAACCAGTGCCGTTACTTTTTCGCCATTCGCGCCCTGTTTACCTTCATCTGCACCGTTATGGAAGTGAGGAATCAGCCATCATGTTTGGCAAGACTGTGTACGGAACGACTTTTAAGGACGTCAATTTTGTCCCTTTGCAGTCCGCCACATTCTGTGTTCAGTGTGAGCTGATTAGCACCAACAGCAAGCCCTACTGCCTGGCCTGCGGAAGCCATGCACTGCTCGGTCTTTCGCGTGTGCTCGGAGGGTCGCTGCGCAACCAGCAGACCGCGCACCTCATCACTGATATCGAACTCGACAATCTCGTTCGCGACCTGCTGCGTACGGTTCCTGATCCTGACGTCTTGGCGATGGCGGATCACACTCGCATGCCCTCCCTCGCGCAACGCAGCCAGCTTCGCGTCGCCAATGCCGCGCATCCCGCCTCCGGTTTTCGGGCGGTTACGTTAGGGGATGAGGTGGAAATTCATCCGGCAGAACTTGATCTGGAGCCGGCGATCAGCGCCATCACCGAACGCGCCCAGCATCTGACCGGAGCCACCGGTGCGGCCATCGCCCTGCGCGCCGGCGACGAAATCGTGTGCCGCGCTCGGGCCGGGCGCACCGCTCCCGATCTGGGTGTCCGCCTTCAAACCGATGCCGGTATTTCCGCTGAAGCTGTCCGCTCTGGCGAGATCATGCTCTGTCACGATGCCGAACGAAATCCACGAGTCGATCTAGCCAGTTGCCGCCGTCTCGGCGTCCGCTCCATCCTCGTCTCGCCCCTGCGGCATTACCGCCGCACGCTGGGTGTCTTTGAGGTCCTTTCGTCATCGCCCGGTGCCTTCGACGAAGGCGATGTTGCGACTATGCAACTGCTTTCCAGCATGATGGTCGCCGCCATCTCCCGCATCTCCAGCCTGCATCAGGCACAGATCCTCCGCCGCGCCGGCTAGCGACTCCAGCGGCCTATTTAGCCACCGTGGTGCCCAAAACGGCCTTCCGCTTGGCTTCTAGCGGTTTCATCACCTTCTCCGCATTTTCCGGTTCGACCCCCACTTCTTCCAGAGCATCGCGGAAGTGCTTCAGGAACAAGTCGAAGTGCGCATCGTTCAGGCCGTGATCTCTCATCGCAGCATGCGCACCATGAATATCTTTGCCCGTATATACCTGGCCGCCGAGCAGCATGGAGACGAACATAATCTGCCGCGAGCGGAGCCGCGCCATGTCCGTTTCTCCGAAAAAGTGACGCAGGTTCTCATCCTGGAGGACTTTCTCGTAGAAACGCTCCGTGGCTGCCTGAATCGTCTCGTGTCCGCCGATCAGTTCGTATAGATTTTCGATCATCGTGTCCCCGTACCCGCCGTAAAATGCCAACCCGGTCCTCGCGATGGTACACCACTGTGCCCATCAGGCCTGGACAGCCTCCTCCTATACAGGGTTCTACCGGATCTTTCTTCCTTGCTTACTTTTCCGCCATCCCGCGCTAATATGGTTGGCAACCAGGCTTCGGGCCCTTATCCCCATGGCTGCCATAACCTCGAAGTTGCCGAATGCCGCGCCCAACCGTCGTCGGCGCGTCCGCCATAAGATTCAGACGCCGGCCTATTCCAGCTTTACGTCCGAGTCAAAAAGCGCGATGCTCGATCTCCATGAAATTGTCGACATCAGTGAAGAAGGTATTGCCATTCAATGCCATGAACCCCTCGAAGCCGACAAACACCTGAATCTGTGTCTCGACCTCGCGGATTGCCCGGACCATATCTACACCACGGGCCAAGTCATCTGGTCGAACGACTCCGGCCGCGCGGGACTTCGCTTTTCTGAGCTTTCTTCCGAATCCCTGGCGCGCCTGCGGGAATGGCTTTTCGTCAATGTCATGGCGGGAGTTGCTAATAGCGAAGTTGACCTTTCCGTACTGGCCCTCCCCCGCGATCCGGTCGTGCCGCAGCCCAACTTCAGTGACACGCTGGCGGCCGTGACAGCCGTGCGGCGCCAGGTAGAAGCCCTTGGGGCTGATCTCGGCGGGGCCTTGCAACTGATCGCAGCGCGCGCCCAGTCGCTGGTTCGTGCGTCGGGTGCTGCCATCGCGCTCGCCGACACCGATCCGGATTTCATGGTCTGTCGTGCCAGTTCCGGCGACGATGCTCCTCCCGTCGGTGCTCGCCTGCAAGTCGGCTCCGGCTTTTCCGGAGAATGCGTGAAGCGCGGCGTCCTGCTCCGCTGCGATGACACCGAATTGGACACTCGTGTCGACCGCGAGAGTTGCCGCGCGCTCGGCATTCGCTCCATCCTCGCTGCTCCCGTCCGCGTGGGCGAAAAATCCGTCGGCTTGATCGAGGCGTTCTCGGCCCAGCCCAACGCCTTCCTCGAGACCGATGGAACGGTATTTCAACGGTTGGCGGACCTCGTTTTGGACGCGGCTAATCGTGCTGCCCGCAGCGAAAACCTGCCACCACTGGGCCCGCCCCCGGCTCCCCGCTTCGCAGCGTCGCCAGGCAGCGTGCTCTTTGCGGCCGCCGATGAGGCAGAAAAAACCGAAGCCAAGCGCGACGAAAAGGACGCTCCAAGCATCAGCTTGCCGCGTTCTTATTTGGTGATCCTGCTTTGCGCTGCGGCCACCATCATGTTCATCCTAGGATGGGGGCTTGCTCCCTGGATTCAGTCGAGCGCTCTGCCTTGGATCCATAACACGATCCAGAACAAGATTCGCGCCCGCGAGCACACCCAGCTCGCGACGGTTCTCGCCTCCTCTCAGCCCCCGAAGTCCGACACACCATCACCCTCTAATCCTTATGTTCCGGCGTTTGGAACCGCGACTCTCGAGCAACTCCGCCAGATGGCCGAGAAGGGAGATCCTGCCGCTGAATATGCTCTCGGACACCGTTACGCCGCTGGTCAGGAAGTGAAGCTGAACGAACGCGAGGCGGTTCGCTGGTTCACCAAGGCCGCGGAGCAAGGCTACGTTCCCGCGCAATCCAAGTTAGGTTCTTTTTACTACAGCGGTCGCGGCGTGCCCCAGGATGCAAGTCGCGCTTATTTTTGGATGGTCGTGGCCCGCTTTGGCGGCGATGAAACCAGTAAAACGCTCGCTCCTTTGTGGAGGCAACCTCTCACGCGCTCTCAGATCACAACCATCGAACTGGAAGCCGATCGCTGGCTCCAGGAGCACCACACCGCCGCTCCCAAGCCGGGTGCAGGCCAGTTGCGCGCCAAGTTCTAGCCCGTTCCGTTCGTCTCGCGCGCTAAAATGTCTTCAGAGGTTTCTGTGCCCACCCTGCGTGACATCCTCGACCAGAGAGTCCGCGAGGCTGATCGCTCTCTCTACCAGAAGCTCCCGAACCATCGCGTTCGATGCTTCTCTTGCGGCCACTGCTGCCCGATTCCCGCCGGCCAGCCCGGCGTTTGCAAGGTCCGCTACAACCGCGGCGGTACGCTTTACGTCCCCTGGGGATACACCGCCGGCATGCAGTGCGATCCCATCGAGAAGAAGCCATTTTTCCACGCCTATCCCGGCGGGCTCGCCTATAGCTTCGGCATGCTGGGCTGCGACCTGCACTGCGGATACTGCCAGAATTGGGTGACTTCGCAGGCCCTGCGCGATCCCAACGCCGTCTCGCCGCCGCTGCCGGCGTCCCCGGAAATGCTGGTCCGTGACGCTCTCGATCAAGGCGCAAGAGTCCTGGTCAGCACTTACAACGAGCCGCTCATCACCAGCGAGTGGGCCGTCGCTGTTTTCAAAGAGGCCAAAGCCGCCGGACTGCTCACCGGCTTTGTTTCCAACGGCAACGGCACGCCGCAAGTCCTCGAATACCTGCGCCCGTGGATCGATCTCTATAAAGTCGATCTCAAGAGCTTCGACGACCGTCACTACCACGAACTCGGCGGCAGAATCGCCCCCATTCTCGACAGCATCCGCCGCATTTACCAGATGGGATTGTGGCTCGAGATCGTCACGCTATTGATCCCTGGCTTCAATGATTCGGACGATGAACTGCGCCGCCTCACTTCATTTGTCGCCGAAGTTTCGCCCGACATACCCTGGCATGTGACTGCTTTTCACACCGACTACAAAATGCAGGGTGATGGCCAGCGCGACACGACGGTGGAAGATCTCCAGCGCGCTGCCGAGATCGGTCGCGAAGCTGGACTCCGCTACATCTACGCCGGTAACCTTCCGGGGATGGTTGGCCGCTGGGAAGATACGCGCTGCCCGCATTGCAACGAGACTCTGATCCGTCGATACGGCTACCTCATCGAAGATTACCGCCTGACCTCCGACGGCCGCTGCTCGAAATGTGCGCACCAACTTCCCGGCCGCTGGTCCGCCCAGTTCGACGGCCAAATTACCGACCACCCTTTCCTTCCGCACAAACGCTCGCGTTTATTTACAATCACAAGTCGTTGAACTTGATTGTGTAGCGACGGAGGCATTCCTCCGTCGGCCGGGGCGGAGCCCGGCCCTATTTGCCATACTTCAAGCGGCCTAATGCGCAAAACATCGATCCTCGCTCTCCACCTGGTACTGGGCTTCACCCTCTGCTCCTGTTCTCCGCGCGATTTCCTCACTCGCCGTCTCGCCACCGACCTGATCGTTGCCTCCGACGATTTCAAAACTCACCAGCAATTTGTCCTGCAGACCGGAATCGTCTCCAACAAGGACTACGGCTCGCCCGAATCCCTGGTACTTCAGCATCACGGCTGGATCTCGGCGAGCACCGCAGCCTGCACGCCCGGACTCGCGCCTCCGCCCTGCTGGGACGTTCTGCTTACCCCGTCCGGCGTCGACACGGTTCGCGCCCTCATTCCTTCGGAGGACGCGAATAAGCCCGCACTTTCCATTCCAGTCGCGAAAAGAGAACTGGTCGGCGTCACCGGCATCAGCAAGCAGGGCAGCCTGGCCGACGTTGAATTCGCGTGGAAGTGGGTTCCACTCAATGAAGTCGGCGCAGCGCTCTATTCCGGCGATGTGCACTACCAGTCCACTGTCGGATTCCGTCAGTACGATGACGGCTGGCGCATCGTCCAGATCACGCCTCGCCCTTCGCAGACCATGGACGATGCTCTCAAGAACGCCGAGCCTATCCCGTGAGCAATACCCAGTCGGCGCCTGCCTGGCTCGTCTCCGCCGCGGCATGGCTCACCCCGCGCCGCATCCGCGCCCATGCCATCCTGCTCGCCGTTTGCCTATGGGGAGCTTGTGCGGTTGATTTTCTTCATCCCGGCCCCTTCGACCGCGCCGCCAACATCAAGTTTCAGGATTTCCTCTCGTTCTATATCTCCGGCAAACTGATCGACGGGGGCCACGCATCCGAACTCTACAACGAACATCTGCGCCACGCCGAACTGCTGACGATCGCGCGCCCGATCGAAGTCGCCAACGAAGCTTTCGTTTCTCCAGCCGCCCACGCTCCCGGCAACGTCCGCCTTCCCAATCTCTATGGCCCGCAAGTAGCGCTTCTTTTCGTTCCGCTGGCTCGATTTTCGTTCCTCGTGGCCGCACAAATCTGGGTTGCTCTCAGCCTGCTGACTTATTTCGTCTGCGTCTATTCGATCTGGGAAGTCTGTCCCCATCTTCGGCCGTATTCCCGCTCGGTTGCAATCGCCGCCATCGCCTATCCGCCGCTTTTTCATTTTTTCGTGCGCGGTCAGATTTCCGCCGTGGTGCTCGCCTTCTTTACGCTGGCGTTTCTTGCCCTGCGCCGAGACCGGCCATGGCTGGCCGGAGCCGCACTGGGCGTCCTGATTCTTAAACCGCAGTTTCTCGTAGCGATTCCACTCATCCTGCTATTGGCTCACGCATGGAAAATGCTCGGCGGACTGGTCTTGTCCGCGAGTCTGCAGTTACTTCTGACGCGCATTCATTTCGGGTCGTCTCTCATGCATGCCTATTTCGACACGCTCCGGCACCCCGCCCGCTGGATCAATACCGCCGAACTCAGCTTCGCTTCCATCCAGATGCACTCCCTGCGCTCGTTTTGGATCCTCCTCATCCCATCGTCCAGAATTGCATTCGTGCTCTACTTCGTGAGTTCGCTCTGGGTTGTGTGGATCGCCGCAGCCATCTGGAAGTCGAAAGCTCCGCTCAGCCTGCGATTCGGCGCCTTGACTCTCGCCGCGGTGCTCGTCAATCCTCATCTTTTCGTCTATGACCTTCTTGTGCTCGCAGCCGACGCTATTGCTCGTCACCGATTGGACGCTTGCGAACGATCCTCAGCCGTCCACCCCCGCGTTTCGGGTTCTGGCGTATCTCGTATTCGCCTTGACTCTGCTCGGCCCGCTTTCGCGCTGGACTCATCTCCAACTCTCTGTGATCGCCTTCGTCGCCCTGCTCTGGACCGTGTACCGATCTAGAACGGCCAACCAGGAACTTGCCGGAACCGAATCCATCGTTGTATAAACCGATCTTCGTATAAACGATCTTCCACTCAAGGACCTATGCGATTCAAGAAAATTGCCCTTGCCCTCTCGCTCGTGATCAGCTCTGTCCTAACCGTCCTGGCCCAAAGTAAGCCCAAGCTCACGCTCGACGAGTTTTTCAACTCCGCCAGCTTTCCGTCGATTGCGATCTCGCCCGATGGAAACTCCGTCGTCATCGCTGCGGAGCGCGCCGACTGGGACCAGCAAATCTTCCGCAGCGATCTCTGGCTTTACCAAGACGACGGTAAAGGCGGCTCATCTACTGGCAATCTCATCCAGTTGACGCAGTCCGGCCACGACTCCGAGCCCCAATGGTCGCCGGATGGGAAATGGATCGCGTTCCTCTCCGAGCGTAAATCTTCGGGAGGGAAGAGTGATGATTCCGATTCCGACGCGGATTCGAAAGAGGACGAGACTAGCCAGCTCTACCTCATTTCGCCGCGCGGCGGCGAGGCCTTTGCCATCACCCACGGAGACGAAGAAGTCCACTCGTTTGCCTGGTCGGCCGATTCGCAAACCATCTTTTTCGCCACTCGCCAGCCCTGGAGCAAATCGCAAAAAGACGACTACAAGAAGCAATGGAAAGACGTCGTGCAATACCGCGCTGCGGAGCGCGGAGATTCCATTTTCGTCTTAAATCTTGATTCCGCGATTGCTCGCCACGCCGCCGCCCCGGCCTCAGTCACTCCCGACAAAGAAAAGGACAAAGAGAAAGACGAGACTGAAGAGTTCACGCCCGGCGCTCACCTCATCTCTACCGCTGGCCTGCGGGTCGATCATCTTTTGTGTTCGCCCGATGGCAACAAGCTGGCCTTCCTGACCAACTCCGTTAGCCAGCGCCAGGAAAAAAATGAGGAAGTCGAGCTCTTCGTCATCGATCTCGACGGCTCCCTGACTCGCCACATTCCTCGTCGCGTCACCAACAATCAGGCGATCGAAACCCAGCCGCATTGGGCCAATGACAGCCGCCATATCTTTTTCAACGTGGAAAACGGCGACGTTTCGGGACCTTATCGCGATCTGCAGCCGCATCTTTACTGGGTCGACACCCAATCTGACCCGAACAATTCAGATCAATCCAAGCCCGAGGCCAAGTCCCGCCCGGCCGAACAATGGAGCAAGGACTTCATCGGACCCGTCGAGCACTATGCCGTGACCGGCGATACGGTCCTGACCTCTGCCCGCCTCGGCACCGAAGTCCAAATGTATTCCGTTGGCAAGCCCTCCGACTCGCTCCATCGCATCTCCAACTGGCCGGGCACGTATGCCAACATTTCGACGGCAGCGCACTCGTCGAAAGTCGCGTTCCTCTATTCGTCGCTCGGCAAGCCCGAAGAAGTCTATCTTGCCGACAGCGCCGACAAACTCGATCAGGCCAAGCCCATCACGCAATTCAACAAACTCTTCACGGAGCGCGATCTTCCCCAGGGGAAGCCCTATCAGTGGAGGGCCGACGACGGCACCACCGTCGAAGGCATGCTTATTTATCCTCCCGGGAAATTTGAGGCCAAGCATCTGCCGATGTTCACTCTCATTCACGGAGGTCCCACCGACGCCGATGGCAACCACTTCGAAGCCGACTGGTATCAGTGGGCCTCGCTCGCGGCTACCAACGGATGGCTCGTCTTCGAACCCAACTACCGCGGTTCCAGCGGGTACGGCGACAAGTTCCTCCTGCAAATCGTTCCCGTCATCGTGTCGCGTCCCGGCAAGGACATTCTCGAAGGCGTCGATGCTCTCGTGAAAGATGGCATTGCTGATCCCGACCATCTCACCATCGGCGGCTACAGCTACGGTGGATACATGACCAACTGGCTCATCACCCAGACCACGCGCTTCAAAGCTGCGGTGACCGGCGCCGGCGCGGTCGAGCACATCGGCAACTGGGGGAACGACGATACGACTGTCGACGACGCCTACTTCCTCGGCGGACGCCCCTGGGAAGCCCCGCAGCGCTATCACGACGAAGCCGCCATTTTCCAGATGGACAAAGTCAAAACGCCTACCCACATGGTGGCCGGCGCCGCCGACATCCGCGTCGCCGTGTTGGAGGATTATCTGCTCGAGCACGCCCTCTACTCGCTCGGCATCCCAAACGCCTTGCTGGTCTTCCCCGGCGAAGGCCACGGCCTCGGCAAGAATCCATGGCATGGAAAGATCAAGGTAAGGGAAGAACTAAAGTGGTTGGAAAAATACGCGGCGTCACAGCGGGGAATTAGGTCGGTGTTGGAAGAAGCCCATCACGAGGAGCGGATGAGCTTCTTGGCATGATGTCTATGCAGTGGGAAAGCCATGTGGGGACAGCCGCCCTCGGCTGTCCGGCGGCCCAGGTGTATCCGGCCGCTGTGTGTCAAAGTCAGAACAAAAGGAAAATGAGTTTCGAAGGGACAGCACAGCTCGACATTGCACGGAACTAAATCCCGAGTAATACGTATAACCAACCAGTCCCGAGGTGCCAAGCTTGATGAACAAGAGATCCGCTGTGCTATTCTCCGCGCTCGTCCTGTTATCCTCCGCGGCATTTCTCGCTGCCGCAAAGCCACCCGCATCCGGCCCGGAATATACCTCCGATGCCCAAATGAAGCTGCCTGAAAACTACCGCCAGTGGACCTACCTGACTACCGGTTTCGATATGAGTTACAACCCGTCCATGTCGATGGGCCACCACATGTTCGACAACGTCTTCGTCAATCCCGAGTCGTACAGAGCTTTTGTCGAGACCGGGACCTGGCCTGATAAGACCGTGCTCGTCCTCGAAGGCCGCATGGGTCAGGACAAAGGTTCGATCAATCAGAAAGGCAGTTATCAGGGTACCGAGATCATGGGTATCGAAGCCCATGTGAAAGGACGAAGCGCGCTTTCCCGGCAAGTGGGCCTTCTTCATCTTCGGCGACGCCAAAACCGCCAAAATGGTTCCCGCCGGCATGGATTGCTATACCTGCCACACCCAACATGCCGCTGTCGACACCACATTCGTCCAGTTCTATCCCACGCTGCTACCGATCGCCCAAAGCAAAGGCACCCTGAGCGCCTCATATCAGAAAGAAAGTGCCGCACAACAGAAGTAGTCAAAGAAGAAGTCCATGTGGGGACAGCCGTTCGGCTGTCCGCAGCGCGCAGCCCGGCCCAAGCGATTCTTATGCTAAACTTCCGCGCAATATGCGACGGAGTACTGTTTTTGCTTTGAGTTTTGCGATCGCTCTTTCGCTAGCCATTCCCGTATGCGCCCAAACGGATACGCCGCCTGCAACGGAGCGGCTCGAGAAAGTCGGAGGAAACGTCACTCCGCCGAGAGTCAGATACCAGCGCGAGCCAGAGTTTTCCGAGGAGGCTCGCGCCGTCGGATACGAGGGCACTTGCATACTGAAAGTCATCGTAGGAACCGACGGAATGCCACGCAACATCCGAGTCGTGAACAGGATTGGGATGGGCCTTGATGAAAAGGCCATCGAGGCCGTCGGTACCTGGAGGTTTGACCCCGCGCTCAAAGACGGAGAACCCGTTGCGGTTGAAATCGCGGTGGAAGTCGCCTTCCATCTGTACGGCTCCCAGACTTCACAGTTGCTTCAAAGGGCCAGGGCCGGAGATCCTAAGGCCGAACTCGAGTTGGCGAAGCTCTATTTCAAGAGCAAAGCTGTTCCTCACGATGAGCATACCGGAATGGTTTTTCTGGAGAAAGCCGCCCGGCAGGGTTTGCCCGAAGCCCAATTCCTGATGGGTGAGCACAAAGCGCAGCAGGCTTCACCTCCGGACTATGTGACTGCGTACGCCTGGTACACGCTCGCCCAGCAGAAACCGTTACAAGCACGCAGACAAGGCGCTTAAGGCATTGAGCACGAAAATGACCGACGAAGCAAATTCGCGCTGGCCAGTCCTTGGCAGACACCTTGTTAAACGGCCCGGCCAAGAAGAATTGAAGAGGAGAAAGGCAGAAGGTTTATGTGGGGACAGCCGCCCTCGGCTGTCCAGCGGCCCAGGTGTATCGGGCCGCAGCTGTGATCGAAGTTCTACTTCGAAGCTATTTTGACGCCCTTCGCAGTGGCGGCATACCGCGCGATGCCCCGATACAGGGCCTCCGCGATCTGTTCCCGGTATCCATCACTGCGAAGTTTCTGCTCGTCCGTGGGACTTGAGACGAACGAAACCTCCGCCAGGATTCCCGGCATTGCGCTCTCGGTGAGCACAACGAAGCCGGCTTCCTTGATGCCGCGATCGCGCAACCCGGGATTCTGAACTGAAAGAGTTCCATAGAGCGAGCGTTGCACGCTGGAGGCAAGATGCCTCGACTGCTCTATGCGTTCATGCAAGTCGGCGGGCGTGAGCGTCGGCGTCACCGGATTCTTGGCCGTGCCCGCCACCGCGTGTGTGTCGGCATCCTTCGAGCCAGCATCTTTCGAGCCCGGGGCCGAGAAGAAGTTCGTGTAATACGTCTCGACGCCGCGCGCTGATGGCAGATCGCTGTAGTTAGCGTGGACGGAGACGAATAGATCCGCTTGTGCCTGGTTAGCGATCTCGGCGCGCTCGTCGAGGGGAATGTAGTTGTCGTCCTGCCGCGTATAGATGACCTCGGTTCCGAGACGGCTTTCGAGCAGCTTGCCCAGCCGCTGCGCGATCTCTAGCACCAGATCTTTTTCCAGCAATCCGCGGCGGC
The DNA here is from genome assembly GCA_963765015.1 of uncultured Acidobacteriota bacterium. Taxonomy (GTDB): domain Bacteria; phylum Acidobacteriota; class Terriglobia; order Terriglobales; family Acidobacteriaceae; genus Sulfotelmatobacter. The sequence goes on from CAVXVD010000056.1 coordinate 28,599, forward strand.
CAACCGTACCCAGATCCCAGCCTCCATGGCCCGCGTCAACCACGATGCGCATTTTGGGAACGCGCGCCCGCAGTTGCAAGTCTTCCTTCGTTGGCGGCGGAATCACGATCGCCAGCTTGCTCTTTTCCGTTTCCGGGGTGCTGGGGAACAAGTTCACTGCGCCCTTCGGCGTAACGCCGATCTTGCGCACTTCCACAATCAGCCGGTACGGATTCGGTTCCAGACTGACCGAGAAATTCGTGTCAGCCCGGGTCTCGAGCACGATGCGCGTCATGCCCGCGACCGGCTGCGCCACGCGAATGCGGTTGAGCAGTGAGTCGCCCACTTCAATCGATTTTCCCACCAGCGCCACCGCGAGCTGCGTGTCATGCAGATCGAAATATATGCGGTCGGGTCCGGTCAGGCGGTGCGCTTCGTATTGCACCTGATCTTCCAGGTCCAGGACCACCGTGCTGGAATCGGGCGACGACCAGTGGCGAATTCCCGTAACGTGCGGGAACTTCGTCAGCTCCTGCGGAGCGGCCGGAGTCAAGTCGGGCTCACCCGTGTCGATGGCGTCATCCGTCGACGCAGTTTCAGTTGCCGGAATCGCGTTCGCTGTATTGGAATTTGGGTTCGCCGGCTTCTCCACTGCCTTCAATGGCTGAACCGGGACCGGTTGCGCGGGAACCATCGCGCTGCCAAGTTGCGCGGTCTTGAGCTTCCACCAGACTCCCCCTGCGAATGCCGTTCCGATCACGATGCAGACCAGAAGAATTAACATCCATGGCCGGTGCGACGCCTCCTCCACGGCGGGCTGCCCAAGGATGAGTTCAGATTCCACGGCTGGTTCGGCGGCAACGTCCGCTGCTGCCGTGGCAAGAACGGCGGGCGTTTCTACCGGTTTGATCTCAGGCGCGACCGAGATGGCTTTGGAAATCGCCGCCGGAGCGACTGCGGAAAGAGCAGCAGGAATCTCCGGCGCGGCGGGCCTCGTGATTGTCGCAGCAGTCGGCGTGACAGCTGGAGCGAACTTATTCGCGACCGGAGTAGAAGCAGCGGACGTAACCACCGGAGCGACCTTGGCCGTGACTGTCGGGGCTGGCGGCTTTGCTGGCTCCAGATTCGTGGCAGCGACCTGCGCCGACTCAGCGAACCGGTCTTCATCCTCTGGTTTCAGCGCGGCCAGTACAAGCTCGGCCAGCAGGCTCAGGTTGCGGACGTCGCTCTCGTTGAAGGCGAACGGCCACGCAGAAAACGCTTCGAGCAGTCCAATCACGCGCCGCCGTCCACAGAGCGGCACAGCTACCATGGATCGCGCTCCAAGCTTCCGGCAAGCCTGCACGTTTACCCGCGGATCGGTTTCAGTATCATCGCAACTGACGATTTGCGCGGTGCGAAACGCGGCCCCGGAGAATGCTGAATCGCGTTCGATGCGCGCTCCCACGTCTGGGCGAATCGTGCCCGCCGCGGCGCGCAATACAATTTCGTTGTTTTCCGCCAGAGCAATCGCCAGCCCGTCGGCCCCGGTGATTGCCACAGCGCGCTCGGCCACCAGCTGCAGCACCTCATCGAGCACGAAATGTTCATCGGGCTCAAACTCAGCGGTCGTAGTCTTGGAATCGAATCCTCTGTGGCGCGCAGACAATGCCTTCCTTCGCCGCACCTGATCATGCAGCGCGGAGAAAGCGAGTAGCGCCTGCAGCGCATCCGTCTGCGAGGGCTTCTGGGCTGCGTCGGGCCCTCCGTGATTGGGGACCACGCCAGCACCTGTGCCCTGCGACTTGCTCCAATCACGCGTACTCAGCCCTGCCACGGGATCCGTCATCTCCAAATCCGGTTTAGTAGTGGTGGTGGCCATTCAGACACAGCTCATCGTTAAATTATCGGGCTTTTGAACCTGTTGCAATTACCTGGGCATGACCCTTTGGGCATGTACTTTAGTGATCATTCTTCTTTTCTTCGCCCTCACCAAATACCACTTGCATCTTGCGCGCCCGTCCTTTACGGGCGCAGCAGGCCGACGAGCCAACAAGCTACTTCTTTCTAAGATACCCTTCAACCTTTGAACCACCGCAGTTACTAAGGGCACCAGTGCGTTCAACGATAAGATTCTTGGAAAGCGGCCCTGGCCGATCCGCGACTTTCCGGCGGTGTATGTATGGACGCAGGGGTATCTTCCGCGCGACAGGCGCGGCTCAAGCATCGACACGAACTCCGCACTCTGACCTACGTGACCCTCGATCAGGCGAACGGCGGCATCGTTCGCAATCTGACGCACGACGGCATGGCGGCGCAGGTGGTGGGCGCGGTTCGCCCACAGCAGCAGTTGCGCGTGCGCTTCGAATTGCGCTATCCCCGCCTGCGGGTGGAAACCCGCGGTGAAGTAGTCTGGGCCACAACCTCGGGCCAATGCGGCATCCGCTTCCTCGATGTTTCTCCTGCTCTGACCCGCCAGATCAATGAATGGATCTTCGGCAACCTGCTGGAAGGGATTTCGCTGCATGCGGAGCAGCCGGGATCGATCTTCGCCGCAACGCCGCTTCGCACTTACCCTCCGGATGAATCCAAGGAGGACGGCAGTTTTCTCACGTCTGAGGACGAGCGCGAGCATGATGCGCATCCCGATGAAGACGATGGCCTGATCGTTTCCGCGACTGCGCTGAAAGTCATTGAACTTCCCATGCGGAGGCCGGAACCACAACCGGAACCGATTCTGAGCTATCGGAACGCGCCGCATTTCGCCGATCCCTCTCTTATCGATCCATCTCTGATCGATGCCTCTCCGTTCGATCGGTCGTCGATCGAGCCGTCTCTGATCGATTCTTCGCCGGCGGCACTGGACTGGCTGTCACAGCCGCTTTCCGGTCGTGGACTCGCCTGGACGATCAACACCCTCGCGGTGGTAGCCGCCCTGTTGTTGTGCACGCTCGTCTTTCTCTCGATCACCCGCGAAGCTCCGCCTTGGCCGCTTACCATGACGGCAGGCGCTGCGCTCCTCGTCGCCGTGATGTATTGGGGATTTTTTAAGATGTTCGGAGGGTGCAGCCTGGGCGAAAGATTAGCCCGCATGGCCGGAGGCGACGAAGCTGACGAAGAGCACGGCACCCGCTTCCGCTGAAACCGGCTCGCAGAATGTGGAGTTCTGCCGAATCGGATTCCCTCTGATTCCGCAGGCCTATTTTCCTAATTTGCCAGGAATTGCTGCGCCAGCCAGAGTTCCAGCGTTCGTTGCTGGGACGCGGCAACTTTCAGGAAGCGGATCCCCAGGTTGCCCTGCTTGTCTTGCCATACAACTTCCGCCCGCGCCTTTAATCCCGCGCGCGCGCCTGGAAGTTCACATGAGATCTGCAGTCCTGCTGCGGCATCGATGGGCTTATCCGTGCGAATCTGCATTCCCCCCTGGCTCACGTTGATCAGTTGCGCATCCGACGTTTTCTCGCCTTTGCATTTCAGCGAGACCGGAATCTCAACTCCAGCGCGGTGGTAGCGCAGGCGACCGTCGAGGATCATGCTGCGCGCCGCCGAAAGCGTACGCACCGCCTGTTCCACGGAAATCGGCTTCTCGAAGGCAAACAGTGCGCCGGTTTCATCCAGGTTGCCGGTGCAGCGCGGTCCGCCCATGATCACCAGCGGAACCGTGTTGGGTTGATTGGTGGTCTGCAACTCGCGCAAGAGTTGTGCGCTTCCGTTCAGATCGCAATCGACAATGAGCGCGTCGACTTTTGATTTGGCCAGACGAGCCAGCACCCGCTGCGGTTCGTTTTCTACGGCAACATCAATGTGAAGACCGCCGAGGATGCACTCGAGAACACTGACTTCCTGCCAGTCGCGCGAAACCACCATCGAGGAAAGTGTCATGCACTCACTCTATGCCGGGCGCGTAACCCCGCCGTAGATAACCAACGTAATGAGGGTGGACCTCAGACGACGTCGGACCTCGGGCCTCAGACCTCGGACCTCAACTTCACTCTGTTTCTTACCTGAAGAGCGGACGTCTACGTTCCGCTGAAGAAAGCGACCCGAAGGTTAGTGCGAGAGCCTGAAGTCCGAAGTCTGAGGTCCGAGGTCTTAAGCTTTTCGATACCACTCCACCGTGCGCCGCAATCCTTCTTCGAAATCTACCTTGACCTTGTATCCCAGCCCGGCTTCCGCTTTCGAGATGTCGGCCAGCGAATGCTTGATATCGCCGCCGCGCTCCTCCCCGTACTTGGGCTGGCCGGAATATGAGGTCAAACCTTGCAGGATTTTAAATGTCTCGTTAAGCGTGACCCGGCGGCCGGTGGCGACATTGAAGACCTGTCCCGCTACCTGAGCCGCAGGCACCTTGCACGCCAGCAGATTCGCCTCGACCGCGTTGTCGATGTACGTGAAGTCGCGGCTCTGCTCGCCATCGCCAAAAATCGAAGGCTGCTCGCCCCGCAGCATCGCCGTGATGAATTTGGCCAGCACGCCGGAATACGGAGACGACGGGTCCTGCCGCGGCCCAAAGATATTGAAGTAGCGTAGAGCGACCGTCTCCAGCCCGTAACAGCGGTAAAAGGAGATTAAGTACTGTTCGCTGGCCGATTTGGCTACCGCGTACGGAGAGATCGGGTCGGGCTTCATGCTCTCGTGCTTGGGAAGCGTCGGCGTGTCGCCGTAAGCAGACGAGGAGGCGGCGAAAACAAACCGCTTCACTTTGGCGTCGCGCGCGGCCACTAGCACCTTCACCGTGCCGTCGACGTTAGCGCGGTTGCTGCCCAATGGGTCGAGAACGGATTTCGGCACCGAGGGAATCGCCGCCTGGTGCAGCACGTAGTCGGCCTCCGCGCAGGCCTCGTGCATCGCGTCGAGGTCGTTGATGTCCGCTTCGCGAAAGTCGATGCGGTCGCGAATTTCCGCGAGATTGTCGGGGTTTCCGGTGGAAAAATTGTCTACGCCGCGCACCCGTTCGCCGCGCTTCAGAAGCTCGCGGGCGAGCGACGATCCGATAAAGCCGCCAATACCAGTAATCAGATAGAGAGCCATGCTCTCTCATCATAACGAATCGCGGCCCCGGAGCACGTCACGGAGGGATCAACCCGACCGGTAGGGAATCAAGAAGGTGATAGGAGGTTCGCCCGGCCTCACGGTCTTGATTCCGCGCTCTGGCTCTTGCGCAGGATCCGTAGAAAGTCGTCCCGCATCAGCATTTGCCGGCTTTCGAAAAATTCCACCAGCGCCTGCACCGCGGCTTGCGGGCTCGAAATCAGCGGGACCGCCTCCAGCGGTTCGGTGGCGGGAAGAGACGACGCGATCCCCGGTCCCATGATCATGCTCGGCCGGGAGATCGTTGCCAGCAGCTGTTTCAGGCGCGCTTGATTCTCCTCCGACATATCCACGAACGCGATTCCCATGCCGAGGTAGGGGTAATTCACGCGTACCGAGCCCTGGGTCTCGACTCGGATGCCGTTGGCGTCCAACTTCAGGTGCAGAATGCTTCCGGCGGGATACGTTGCCTGCGCTTCCACGTAACAGCCGTGCAGACTGACGTCGGTGAAGGTGGCCCAGGTGCGAACCTCGCAGCCCTCGCCCCGCATCTCGGCGCTGCCTTCGCATTTGTAGCGCGGACTGCGGCGCTTTTCCGCGCCTTGGAAGCGATCGTCATGACCGGCAGGGATTGACTCCGGTGTCGCCTCAGGACAGTGTTCGGGCCCGGCGGCCTCGTCGGAGCTTTGTGGGCTTCTCGATTGCTTCAGGGCCATCAGATACGCGACGCCTTCGTTCTGTTCCTGTTCCATCGACCGCCATCCACGGAATCAGATTCCGCCTTGCATCGCGGCAAGCCTCCGCCGGGTTTCCTCGGAAGAGTGCTGTCCGTCGCTATTTCTATCGGCAGGATGGCGATGCGAGATTAGGCAGGGAAGTTTAGCGCTTTCGCGAAGAACTGCACACGCGCGCCTTTTCGGAATAGTGCGCCTCTAGTAGTCCGAATCGGGCGCCACGCCCGAGGCTGGTTCCTCGAATGGCATGCGCTCAGCGACTTCCCGGATCCGTTTCCAGAGTTCCTCGCGGCCGGCGCCAGTCTTGGAAGAAAACGGCAGCAACTGGGCCGCCGGATACTCCGCCGTCAGGGTGCGAAGCGCGGCGTTCAGCTGATTATTCGACAGACGGTCGCTTTTGGTGGCGATCAGCAGAAACTCGCGTCCTTGAGCGCTAAGAAAATCCAGCAGTTGGCGGTCGCTCGGTTGCGGAGGGATATTGACATCCACCAGCGCGATGCACAGTGCGAGCGTCGAACGCTGGTGCAGATAGGGCTCGATAAACTTGGGCCACTCCTCGGAGATCGAACGGGAAATCTTGGCATAGCCATAGCCGGGAAGGTCGGCGAAAATCAGCTCGGGACGCGGCTTTCCCGGCCAGCGGATCTCGAAAAAGTTGATGCTTCGGGTGCGGCCCGGGGTCGAGCTGGTGCGCGCCACCTTGTCGCCCAGCAGGGTATTGATCACACTCGACTTGCCGACGTTCGAACGCCCGAGAAAAGCGACCTCCGGCAAGGTGGGCGGCGGAAACTGCGCGGCATCGGTCGCCGCCAGCATGAACCGGGATAAGACCCTCATGCTCAAGTTTGCAACGCAGAGCAGGGAATTGGCAAGCAGGTTCGACCCGTGGTTTCGAAAGGGCATGCCTTCATCTCTGCCGTAAGCTCGCTCCTTAGAGAGGTTGCTCGCAACGCCTTCCTCAACACCATTCCGATCTCTTGCAGTCTTTCCGAGCCGTTGTCAGCAAGGAATGGAGCCAGCTCCGTCTCTACAAAAAGAACTTCAGCGCTCCGCCAAACCACGGTAACCCGCGCTGCCGCGCCCGTGCGACTGCTGGATTCAACCTTGGGCGGCACCAGCCGATTGAGTGTGTAGGGCACGGGAGACGGCAAATGGAAACCATCCGCAAGTCGACGCTCGAGATGCATACCCTGCTCCTGTGTGCCGACGTCCAATTCCTGGGTATTACCCGCAAGGTGCTCCATGAACTTCGAGTCACACCGAAGATTGTCGGTGACTCGGAAGCGGCGCTTGCCCTGATCCAGGGCCACGAATTTGACGCCATCATCGTGGACTGGCGCGAGGTCGACAATCTGGCCGACTTCCTTGGAGCCGTCCGCCGCTCGAAGCTGAACCAGGAGTGCGTGCTGGTGGCAATCGTGCGCGACCTGCTGGACCTCCGCCAGGCGTTTGCGGCGGGTGTGCATTTTCTGATTCACAAGCCGGCATCGGCGATGCAGATCGAACGTTGCCTGCGCGCGGTGTACTGCGCGACGGTAGCCAGGCGGCGCAAGCAGCATCGGGAGCAAGTGGAGATTCTGGCGTCGGTGAGCACTCGCACGCAACCTCTTGCCGAGGCTACCGTGGTGAATCTGAGCGAGGGCGGGGCCGGACTTGTGGCGCAGGATTCCGTCGCACTCGCGTCCCTCAGCGCCGGCGACGCGGTGGACCTGCGCTTCGCCCTGCCGGAGAACGAGAGATGCTGAACGTTGCCGGCACGGTCGTGTGGACCTCGGCACAGAGCTGCGGCGTCCGCTTTCGTCCCATTCCGGAAGACCAGCGGCTTTCACTGGAGCAATGGCTGACCGTTTGCGTCGAGCGGTCCCTCGCCGAAGTCTGCGAAAGATTACGCGCCGTCTGCGCCTGATCGAATCACCCATCACAG
>CAVXVD010000057.1:0-73628 GCA_963765015.1 uncultured Acidobacteriota bacterium
TGGTACTTTATGTACCTACTGGTTCAGTTACGTATCAGCCGATTCCCGCCATCAGATCTGCCCCCACCTTCTTGCTCAGGCGCGGCTGATAAACACCGTTGAAGTCAAAAAGAATGGGACGGTAGAGCTGGCCACCGTTGGCCAAATCCAAGCCTTGTTTTGTCCGCCAGTTGGCCTCGAAGTTGAAGCCGATCCGTTTGTGGAAAATGACATCTCCGCTGATGGTCGTGAAGAGGCCGCCCTTTTCCGGTCCAACGCAACTGCTGGAAAAAGTGACGCAAGATGTCGTGTTGCCAGAACCGGCAGCGAGCAGTGTTCCAAAGCCGAACATGGCGTCGGCTTGCTGGGCCGAGGCCAGGCTAGGAACCAGGAAAAGCGCGGAAATGGCGGCGAGGAAGGCGAGCTTTCTCAAGAGAAACCTCCTGTAAGGATCGTTGCTAAAGTGAGATGCAACCGGCAAGTCATGGGGATGCAAGCGTCTGGACCAAGCCTCATCATAGTTCCAAGGCGGGAGCAGATTCAAATCCGCCAGGCAGGCAAGCCGGAGACAGCGCGAGCCCGAGGGAACCACCGAGAGTTAGACTACGGCGTGAACCCGGCGGTAGCACAGAAGTTGCGGCAGTTTCAGGAGGTGGTCGCGCAACCCTGTTACTTTGTCCTGGAGCCGCTGCCTCCGCCTCGGAGGACATGATCGAGGGCGATGGACCCGGCGCCAAAGAAGATCAGCGCAAACGCCAGAGTAGCGGCGGCGAGCGGGAATTCGTAGCCGTGATCCGCAGTGAGCCCATTGTGCCAGTGAATTTTCCAGATGGCGACCGCGAGGTCGATGCATACGGCGAAGGCGGCGGCCCGGGTGAAAAAACCCGCCAGGATCATCAGCCCCCCAAGGAACTCCGTGAAGGAGGAGACGTAGCCCAGCCACGCCGGCAGCCCCAGGCTGGCGACCAATTGAGCATGGTGATGCAGGCCTCCAAAAACTTTGTGGAATCCATGCACCAGCATGATAGTGCCGAGAGTCAGGCGCATGACGAGCAGGGCAAGCGGTTGCAGGCGATCGAGATAGCGCACAGAGGTTCCTCCGAACCGACGAAATAGAGTACCGCAGCGGCCCGTAAGGAAGAAGCAAATCCCGCAGAAAACGATTGCGCCGCCAGATGCCTTTTTGATAACGTTGCTCCGCCGCTGGGCGCGTGCGGAATTTGCGATGCCGCATTGTGTCTCACGGTCTTCTCCCCGGGGCCCCGAGCAAATCGCAAGATCCCGGGCGCGATCCATTCGCGCTCACCGTTGATCACTTAGTAGATCGAGTACAACCTTCGAGTTTGAGGAGTCTCCCATGAAGTGGATGAATTACGCGATCCGAGAAGGCGCCCTGCGGAAATTTGTATTGCTTGGGCTGATGACGGCGTTTCCGGTATTCGCCTTTGCCCAGAAGAAAACCAGCGCACCTCCCGCGCCGCATCCCAGCGCGCCAGCCCCGCACGCGAGTGCCCCGGCTCACACCTCGACCCCGGCGCAACATACCAATACCACTGCGCATGGCAATACCGGCACTGCCGGCCACAGCAACACCAACACGATGGGCGGGCGAACAAATACGAATACGACGAACCGCGGCAATACCAACGCCGCCGGCCATGGCAGTACCAACACTATGAACCGCGGGAACACGAATACTGCCAGTCACGGGAATACCAACACGATGGGAAAGACCGGAGCCAACGGCGCGGGTAGGACCGGCGCGGGCACGGCAGGGAACCATACGACCTCGATGAACTCTGGCCATGGCGGTGCGGCAGGCGGACATACAACGAACGCCCACACCGCTCCGGGGCGGCAGGTTCCGCTGAAGGGCGGAGGGTCGGCGAGCATTCGTCCCAACGGACAGATTCGCTCCGTCAATCGAAATGGAATGCAGATCCAGCACGGCATGCATGGTGGACGAACCGTGGTCAGCACGCATAACGGGGCCCGTGTGGTGACGACCGGAAGGCGTGGCGGATATGTGCAGCGTGCATATGTGACGCGCGGTGGACACTCCTACTATTCGCGCACCTACTACTATCACGGGGTCTACCGGGCTGGCGTCTATCGCGGCTACTATTGGGGCGGACGTCCGTATTACGGTTACTATCCCGCTTACTACTACAACCCCGGGTACTACGGATGGGCTTACAATCCGTGGCCGGCACCGGTGGCATACGGGTGGGGCTGGGGAGGAGCGCCGTGGTACGGCTACTACGGGGCGTACTACGCGCCGTACCCGGTGTACCCGGCAGCCTATCTGTGGATGACGGATTTCATGATCGCGGCGAGTTTGCAGGCGGCGTACGAAGCGCAAGCAACGGCATGGCTCGGTCCCCATGCTCACGACGGAGACATGCTGGTGGCGAGCTTGATGCCGTTTGCCGCTCCTGCAGACACTGCCAAGCTGAGTCCTGAAGTGAAGCAAGCGCTTTCGGAAGAAGTGAAGGCTACCTTGGCGGCCGAAAAGGCGGAAGCCGCAAAAGGCGGCGGCAGCGCCGGAAATTCTTCCGGTGGTGGACAGCCGGCGCAGTCGAACGAAGCTCCTCCGGCGCTCGATCCGAAGTTCCGTACATTCCTGGTCGCTTCCGACTCGAGTCTGGTGGCGGATGGCGACGAATGCGCGCTGTCGCAAGGGGACGTGATCCAGCGAACCACCGATACGGCGGACGGCGATGGAAACGTGAACGTGAAAGTTGTCGCCAGCACGAAAACGGATTGCGCCATCGGCAAGGAAGGGCCGATCTCAACCGACGATTTGCAGGAAATGTACAACAGCTTCCGTGAATCGTTGAAGGACGGCATGGGCGAACTTGCCAAGAAACAAGGCACCGGCGGTCTGCCCAAGGCTCCGGACACGAGCACGGTCAACGGAGACGTTCCTGCTCCTCCACCGGATAAGAGCGCGGAGAAGACTCTGGCGGACCAGCAGACGGCAGCGGATCAAACCGAAGCAGAAGTAAAACAAGAAGCCGGTTCGTCGGGTGGTGGCTCGCAGTAGACCCGTCGACCACGCGGTTGTTTCGATCGCAGAGCTGTGGGCGCTGTTCTTCTTTCAAGAGCAGCGCTCCCTTACCTTCATGAGTTTTTTGACTCCGGATTTCACATCCGCTAAGAAACCGACAACACTCGGAAGCAGAGCTTCCGACAGGAGAACGTGCCATGCAGCGGCAAAGATTTACCACGATATCTTCAGGACTGGTGCTGATCGCTTTCATCGCGATGTTCCCGGCAGCGCGCGCCGGTGCGCAGGCCGTCACTTTACAGGAACAACTCACGGCTCAATACAAGGCAGTGAAGTTGGGGTCAGATACGAGCGGATATTCCGTCGTGGAAGAGGGAACCCTGTTGGCGATTCAAAAGGGCGGAATCCTCGCCGTGCCTTATTCCGACAAGACGATGCTGACTTCCAAATATGAGGGTGGAACCGTGCACGGTCCCAGCGGCCTGCTGGTGGCTTCAAAGAAGTCGCTCCTGGGACATTTTTCCACGACTCAATCGCAAGGCCAGTCGACTCACCTGTTCGCCAAGGGCGACAAAGTCTATCCGATGAAGATTGAGGTGAATCTGGAGAAGGATACGGTCGCGATGGCGATCGTGGCGTGCGACAAGTGCAACAACACGGATCCGCCGACCTACAACAAGGCGAATGTGGTGTTCCAGTTTCCCAGAGGATCACTGGCGAAAGCGAGCGCGGGCGACGTGGAAGACACCATCGGACAACTGCTCTCCATCAGCGACGACTCCCAGCAATCCGATCAAGGCGGCCAGCAGCAGGATCAGGGACAGGGTCAAGGCCAAGGGCAGCAGCAAGGGCAAGGGGGAGGCCAGCAGCAGCAACAACAGGCGGAGCCGCAGACGATTCAAATGGGAATGACGACTGATCAAGTGCAAAGCTCGCTCGGTCAGCCTACCAAGATCGTGAATCTTGGTCCGAAGCAGATCTATGTCTACAAAGATCTGAAGGTGACCTTCTTCAACGGAAAAGTTGTGGACGTGCAGTAGATTCGGTCTCGAAAATTGGATGCATTCCATTACAGAGAGCCTGGAACTCGCCTGAGTTTCAGGCTCTCGGAACTTGTATACCTCGCCGGTTACGATCCGCATCCCCGCCGGCACGAGCCAGGTTTTCGTCCACAAGGACGGGACAGTGCCGTTCCCCAACCAGCCAAGTTGACGACGGTCAGTAACTGGCAGCTGGGTTTCGGTGGCTGGACAAAGCCCTGCGGAAACAACGGTTTGGCCCAGCGACATAGTACCTCCGTACCGTGCCTAGTACTTCAGTTACCGGTCTTGGCATGACCAGGCACGTTCTGCATCGCCTATCAAGCTAATAGTAGTGTCTGCTCCAATAACCGCAACATATAGATTTCTGCTTAAGGCTCCCTCTTCTCCAATTCCAGGAAACCCCTAAAAAACCCAGTAAAACGCGGAAATTCGCTCCGAGCCGGGGTTTTTCGGGGCTGATATATGCTCTGGACACCGAAAGCCCTCGAAGCCGATAGAGAGGGCAGGGCAGTCTCCCAAGAAAGCCGCGAGCAGGGCGGGACCGGATCTGGTGGAACGGGTAAAGGAAATATGGGTGACTCGCGAGAAGTGATGAACATTCGCCAAGCGTCGCAGTACCTGGGCGTGAGCCCGGACACGCTTTACAAATACGTAGGCGAACAGAAGATTCCCGCGTTCAAGCTGGGCAACCGCTGGCGCTTCAAGAAGTCGAGGCTGGACCAGTGGATGGAAGAGAAGTCGAGCGAGATGGAACCGCAGGCGAAACGCAAACCCAAGGCAGCGGGAAAAGCTGCCGGACAGATTTAGGAAAAAACGTCGCGGGCAAGAGTGCCCGCGCACACAAAAAGGTGGGCACATGTTTGGAATCGGATCGAAGTCCATTGTTGGCCTGGATGTAGGCTCCTCGAGCATCAAGGCGGTGGAGCTGAAAAAGAAGGGTGGGCAGATTGAAGTCGCACACCTCGGTCTGGAACCGCTGTCCTCCGACATCGTGGTCGACTCCATGATCGTGGATTCGGGGACGGTGTCGAGCGCGATTTCCAAGCTGTTCCTCGACAACGCGATCAAGACCAAGGCGGTGGCCACCGCAGTCAGCGGACACTCGGTGATCGTGAAAAAGATCTCGCTGCCCTCGATGAGCGACCAGGAACTGGCCGAGACCATCGAGAAGGAAGCGGCGCAACACATTCCCTTCGATCTGGCCGACGTGAGTCTCGACTACCAGATTCTCTCCGACGAAGTGGGCAGTCCGCAGATGGACGTTCTCCTCGTCGCAGTGAAGAAGGACAAGATTTTGAACTACACCAACGTACTCTCGATGGCGGGGCGGACCCCGGCTATCGTCGACATTGATGCGTTGGCTCTGCAGAACTGCTACGAGTACAACTACCAGCCGGCTCCGGGGCAGGTGGTGGCGCTGTTGAACCTGGGCGCCAGCGTTATGAACATCAACATCGTGAAGGGCACGACGCCGTTGTTCCCGCGCGACGTCAGCGTGGGCGGACATCAGTACACCGACTCGCTGCAGAAAGAGCTCGATCTGAGCTTCGAAGATGCGGAGTCGCTCAAGCTGGGTAACAAGGTGGGCACAGTGAGCGAAGACGCGAAGCAGCCGATCCTGCAGCAGGTGACGGAAATCATCGTGCTGGAAATTCAGAAAACGTTTGACTTCTTCCGCGCCAGCGCGGCGGGAGAGCATATCGAAAAGATCTACCTGGCAGGCGGATCGTCGAAGGTGCCGGGCCTGGTGGAAGCGTTGCGGCAAGAGTTCTCGATGCCGGTGGAATTGTTGAATCCGTTCCAGCGCGTGACGCCTCCGGCGGAAGGACACGGAGCGGAACTGGTGGAGCAGAACCCCGGCCAGATGGCGGTCGCGGTGGGCTTGGCCCTGAGGAGCTTTGAATCCCTATGATCAAAATTAACCTGCTCGAAAATGCCAAAGGGAAGAGCAAACGCGGCGGTGGCGGCGGCCCGTCGATGCCCACGATGGAAATGGGCGATATGGGATCGCCCAAGCTGAAGATCCTGGTGGTTATGGTGATCGTCGGCTTATTTAACCTGGGTTACTGGTACCGGCTGGACCATCTGTCGAAAGAGCTGGATTCAAAGATGAAGGTGGCCGAGCAAAAGAACCGCGAGCTCGCGGATGTGAAGTCGCGATTCATGGAGCGGCAGAACCAGGCCAACAGTTACAAGCGGCGCGTGGACGTCATCGACGGATTGCGCCAGAACCAGACAGGTCCAGTGATTTTGATGGCCATGCTGGGTGAGACGGTGAACAACACCGAAGCGGTGTGGCTCAGCAAGATGGACGATCAGGGCGCGAGCATCAACCTGGAAGGGACCGCGCTGAGTACCGATGCGGTCGCAAACCTGATTGCCAACCTGCAGAAGACGGGATTTTTCAAGACGGTGGAAATCAAGGAAACCTTTCAGGACGAGCAGATCAAGGACATGCAGGCATTCCAGTTCACTTTGACCTGCGAGAAGGGAAAGTCGTAAAGGCGGACCTATGGCGAACTTTAGCGAACTTTCGGGCATTAAGCAGTGGGGAGCTGTGATCTTGGGGGGAGCCGTAGTCACGGCCGCCCTGTACTTCACAGTATTCAAGAGCGTGACCGATAAGAACACGGCCGCGCAGCATGCCCTCGAAGACAAAATTCGGGAAAACAACGAGCTCGAGTCCTACCGGCCGAAACTGAAGCAGATCGAGCAACAACTGGCCGAGCTCAAACAGCAGCTCGAAATCGAGCAGCGCATCGTTCCCGACGAAAAATCGGTGGACGGCTTCATCACCATGATGGACGGGGAGGCCCAGAAGGCGGGCGTGGAACTGCGCCGCTACTCGGCCAAGGACCTGAAGTCGCAGCAGTACTACACCGAAGTCCCGTTCGATATGGAACTGGATGGCCCGTACTACTCGGCGCTGAAGTTCTTTGACCGGGTCAGCAAGCTGGAACGGATCGTGAACATCAGCGGATTGCTGGTTTCGACGACTAAGAATCCGGGCGGAGCCAAGGCCAAGCGCACGTATCAGTACACGCCCGACGAGAGCATCGTCGCGACGTTTACCGCGACCACTTATTTCAGTCATGACTTGACACCTTCCGCGGCCGGCGCCGGAGCAAAATCCGCAGCGCCTGCGGCGAAGAAGTAGGGATGGCTATGAAGCTGACGACAGGCATTCTGGCAATGGCAGTGATGGTGAGCGGGAGCTTCGCCCTGAAGGCTGGGGCGCAGAACCCGGACGCCATCGACAACGCGCGCAGCGTAGCAAAATCGCTGCAGCAGACGCAGGCCAACAATAGCAAAGCGGCGCCAGCGAAACCGGCTCCTGGAGCTCCGGCTCCGGCTGTGAAGCCGGCGGCGATTCCGGGGCAAAAGGCGCCCGCCGCGGCGAAGCCCGTATCCGCTTCGGCACAGCACAATCAGCTGCAGCGCGTGAACGTTGTCCCCGGTACGGACAATATTCAGATCGAGATCAGCTCCAGCCAGGCGGTCACGCCTGAGCTGACCAAGCTGAGTTCGCCCGCGCGGGTCGTGGTGGCACTCCCCGACACCGTCGTCGCCAGCGCGCAGAACAAGATTCCTGTGGGCAGCGGCGGAGTCAAAGGTGTCCGCATCGGCATGGACGGCAAGACTCCTCCGACGACCAGCGTGGTGGTGGATCTGGAGAAGGCGTTGGCCTATGAAGTGGCTCCTGGGCCGGCCGGCAAGGTCATTCTGATCCTGCACACACAGGACACGGCGGTGAGCGCGGCAAAAGCCAGCACCAAGCCTGCTCCCGTGGCCGTAGCGAAAAATACTCCGGCTCCCGCGACGAAGAGCGTTCCTGCTCCCGTCGTGAAATCGGCTCCAGCAGCGACGAAACCAGCGGCCCCGGCGGTTGCGGTGGTGAAGGCTCCGGCGGCTGCGAAACCAGTTACGCAGACAGCGAAATCGGATGCCAAAGCGCCGACGAAAACAGTTGTTGCGTCGAACCCGGCTCCGGTTGCGGTGAAGGCTATTGCAGCTCCGGCCCCGGTCAAGGCGGCAGAAGAAGCTCCCAAGCCGAAAGCCGAAGAGAAGAAGTGGGCGATGAGCGGCAAGCGCGATCCCTTCTTCAGTCCGGTCGTGCAGCAGAACGGTTCGGGATGCTCGACGGGAAAGAAGTGCCTGGAGATTGGTGCGATTAATGTGCGCGGTGTCGTGAAGTCGGATACCGGCTTCATCGCGGTCGTCACCAACAACCTCAACAAGGCTTATTTCTTGCGCGAAAACGACCCCGTGTTCAACGGATACGTGGTCAAGATCACGGGCGATTCGGTGGTGTTCCAGGAAACGATTCAGGACAAGTTAGGCAAGACCTTCACGCGGGAAGTGGTGAAGCGAATTACGACTCCGGCAGTTTAGGCAGGGCGGTGAATTCCGGCTTTCCGGAAGCTCCGAAATCAGTTTGCGAAGGACACGCGGGCCAGGCCCGCGGGTGGGGAGAGGCGAAATGCGAAAGCAACAACTGACAATGTTCGTATCGACGCTGTTGTTGGTGGTGGGGGCTGCGGCCGCCCAGACGCCCAGCCAGCTCGATCGAGTCAACGTAGTCCGGGACACGGACAATATCCGAGTCGAGATGAGCTCCACCGGCGCGGTCGCGCCGAAGCTCAGCACTCTGGACTCGCCCGCCCGCGTTGTGGTGGATCTGCCGGAGACCGTCATGGCCACCGGGCAGACCCATATCGCAGTGGGCGCGGCGGGAGTCAAAGGCGTGCGCATTGGGATGGATGGCCAGAAGCATCCGACCACGCGCATCGTGGTTGACCTCGACAAAGCATGCGCCTACGAGCTGACACCCGGCCCGGCTGGCAAACTGGTGTTGACATTGCATGCCAACGCCGTTGCCCAGGTCGCGGCGGAAGCCAAGACCTCAGAAGCGAAGCTTTCGGAACTGAAGACCGTAGCCGCCAGCGCTCCCGCTGCTGCGACGCCCGAAACCGTTTCGGCCAGCAAGCCGGTGGCGAAGGACGCGGCGCCGACCGACTTCGTCTTCGTCGAGCCCTCGTACCAGGCGAAGAACGAAGTGAAGCATGATGCCGACGAGCCCACGGTTCGGGCACAGGAAGCGGCGGCGCGGTTCTCGGACAAGACCGCTGCCGAACTGATTCCGGTGAGCGCGCATGCGACCCAGGCTCAGAGCTCCACTCCGGCGATTCAGCCGGCGGTGAATCTGGCGGCGGAGCAGAAGGCTCAGGCTGGCCAACAGCCCACCGCGACTGGCCCGAAGTATACGGGCGAGCCCATCTCGGTCAACCTGAAAGATGTTGACCTGAAGGATTTCTTCCGTCTGATTCATGAAATCAGCGGCCTGAACGTAGTGCTCGATCCGAACGTGCATGGCACGCTGACGATCGTGCTCGATGACGTGCCGTGGGATCAGGCGCTCGACATCGTGCTCAAGAACAACGACCTGGCGCGTGAACTGGAAGGCAACGTCCTGCGCATCGCTACGGTTGACACCCTGAAGCACGAAGCGGACTCGCGCCGCGCGCAGGTCGAATCCGAAGCGCTCGCCGTGGACAAAGTTTCGGTGACCCGCTTCCTGAGCTACGCCAAGGCGAAAGACGTCATTGTCACCGTAAAGAAGTTCCTGTCGCAGCGCGGCGACGTGGTGGCTGACGATCGCACCAACGCCGTAATCATCAACGACATTCCGAAGACGATTCCTACCATCGACCGCCTGCTGACGCAGCTGGACCGCAAGACGCAGGAAGTCGAAATCGAAGCCCGCGTGGTGGCCGCGACCCGGCAGTTTGCCCGCGACATCGGCACCCAGTTTGGTTTCGGTTGGGGTGATGGTCATAGCGCAGTGGGCGGAAACGCCGGAGCGGGCAGCTCGCCGACGACGGCGAACGGCCTGACACCCGGTTACATCACGACCACCAGCACGGGTTCGGGCTCCGGATCGACGATTCCTCTATTCTCAAACCTGGGAGTCACGTCGCCCTCAAGCGGTCTGACTTTCGTCAATGCCAGCAACACGGTGCGCATTGACATGATTCTTTCGATGGCGGAGTCGCGCGGCCTGTTGAAAGTGCTGTCGCGTCCCCGAGTCGTAACCCAGAACAACATTCAGGCGTTGGTTAGGCAGGGTGTGCGCGTGCCGATCGTGACGCAGGCGCAGTTGGGCGGTCCTCCGACCGTCACCTACGTCGACGCGTTCCTGCGGTTGACGGTGACTCCGCAGATCACGTCGGAAAACACCATCTTCCTGAACGTGGACGTGGAAAACACCACGCCGAACTTTGGTCAGGAAGTGCAGGGCAACCCGGAACTGATCACGCAGCAGGCCACCACCCAAGTGCTGGTGACCGATGGCGGCACGGTGGTGATCGGCGGCGTCATTCAGACGCAGAACTCGATCAACATTACGCAGGTTCCGCTGCTCGGCAACATCCCGTACCTCGGCAACCTGTTCAAGCACACGCAGGTCAACACCTCAAACCAGGAGCTGATTTTCTTCATCACTCCGCGCATCATTCAGACGTAACCGAGTCCTGAGTCCTACCAAAAACGCCGCCGGTCTGGAGAAACTGCCAGACCGGCGGTTTTGCGTTTGGGAGGCTGGCCGCTTTCAGGATCGAACTGGTACTCTACGGTGGCAGATTTCTAGAACCTACCAACTTGAAGCACCTCTGCTTATCCCTGATTGTCTCCGTAGTTCTGGCTGCTCCTGCGATGGCCGGCTGTCGGCCTGAGCCAGGTGCAGGCCGGTTCCTCTCTTACGCAATTGAGCCAGTCATTGAGAACGGCTTGCTATCTCTGAACGTTACGGTCAGCTTCCGCCTGCCTGGGGCGAAAGCGGCGACGCTGGTCTTGCCCTCGCAATGGCAGGGACAAAAGGAGTTATATAAAGCGGTCCACGATCTGGAAGCGGTCTCGCGAGGAACCGTTCTGCAGAAAAGCGAAAATCTACGTTCACGGCGAGTTACGTTTCCTCTCGGAGAAGTAGTAATGCTGCGTTATCGGGTGACCAAGGATTGGGACGGCAAGATCGATTCATCGTCGTATTTCAGAGTGATACTCGACCATTCCTATTTCCAGGTGTCTGGGCGCAATTTCCTTATCTATCCGGACCTGCCAGAGGACGAAGAATTGCCTCTGTCGCTGGAATGGAAAGAGCTGCCAGCGAAGTGGAACGTCGTAGACAGCTTTGGAGGAGATGGAATCTGTCAGGCGGCGACCGCGAAGCTCATTAAGCTGACGAACGGTCTTTTCGTGGGAGGCGAATTGCGTACCACCAAATTGAGAGTCGGGGATCAGGTGGTTTATTTCGCAACCCGGGGCAGCTGGGAGTTTCCGGACGCGGCCTTCTCGGATCTGGCACGCAAGATACTAGCCTCGGAACGTGCCTTCTGGCACGACACCGCGATCCCATCGTACTTGATCACACTGCTTCCCAGTGACGACACGCCGGGCAACTATGGTGGCACCGCGATGGAAGACTCATTCGCTTTGTTCCTGTCGCGGAGCGCAATTTTAGATTTCAATACTAAGTTCTTGCTGGCTCACGAAATGTTTCATTCTTGGAATGCAGGGAAACTCGGCGAAATAAAGGGGGAGGTACCCTACTGGTTCACCGAAGGCTTTAGTGACTACTATGCCCGATTGTTGCTGTTGCGTTCGGGTCTGATTAATCAGGAAGAATACGAGCGCGACATCGACTCTCAGTATCGCGAGTACCTCGATTCTCCCGTGCTCCACGTCACCGGCAAACGGGCGCGGGATCTGTTTTTCGCGGACGCCAATCTCCAGAGGCTTGCATATCTGCGGGGCGACTTTCTGGCTTTGCACTGGGATCAGACGATTCGGCAGCGAAGTAGTGGCAAAGAGTCCCTGGATACGGCGATGCTCAGTCTTTCCCAACTGGCTAAGCGGAAAGAATTAATACTGACCGACGATTTTCTGGCAAGTTATTTTGGCCATTACATAGGTTCAGAGGGGAGTCGGGAAGTTCAAGAATACATCGAGAATGGTGAGACGATTCCCCTGGCGAAGTAGAAATTATTCGATTTCGTGCGGCGACATCTCACCCCATCAAGCCTGTTCCTTGTTAAACTCAGCCCAATGAACTACGCCGCTCGACAGCAGAGGCTGCGGGAGCATCTTGCCACTACCCGGTTTGATGCTCTCCTGATCAGCCATCTTCCCAATATTCGATATCTTTGCGGCTTCACCGGCAGCGCTGGGCTGCTGCTCGTCGAAGAGGCCGGGAGCGTCTTCCTCACCGACGTCCGTTACGACATCCAGGCGCATGACGAGGTGAAAGGCGCGAAGGTGGTCATCGCCCGCAAATCGCCGCTACAAGCTCTCGCCGGTTTGCTGGGCCAGCGGCGCCGGCGCGGCAGAGGATGGTCGATCGGCATTGAGGCCGACCATCTCACCGTCACCGAAAAGAAGCGCCTAAACCAGTTACTGCCCTCGGGCCTAACCCTCAAGGACTCGCCTTCGATCGTCGAACGGGCGCGCATGGTCAAGGATGAAGACGAACTCCAGCAGATCCGTGCAGCTGTTGATTTAGGGGCAAGAATATTCGATCGGGCGGTCGAAGTGCTGCGGCCAGGAATCAAAGAAGTGGAAGTTGCGGCCGAGATGGAGTTGGCGGCACGGCGGGGCGGAGCCGACGAGATGTCATTCCCGACGATCATCGCCTCCGGACCGCGATCGGCGCTGCCGCATGGGCGTGCTTCGGAGCAGGCGATCCGGGCGGGTGGGTTCGTGGTCTGCGACTTCGGTGTTATACTTTCAGGTTATTGTTCCGATCAGACTCGCACTGTGTGGGTGGGCTCCGTGGCAAAAGATGTCCGCCGAGCCTACGAAGCGGTGCTGGAAGCGCAACTGGCAGGCATCGAAGCCGTGCGGCCTGGCATGGCTGTAGGTGCAGTGGATGAGGCAGCTCGTAAGGTATTGCGGAAGGCTGGGTTAGGACGCTATTTTACGCATTCGACCGGGCACGGCGTGGGGTTGGAAATTCATGAAAGCCCGCGCGTTGCAAGCGGGCAGCTCGAGATTCTGCAACCCGGTATGGTCATTACGATCGAGCCAGGAGTATACTTCCCCGGCAAATGGGGCGTGAGGATCGAGGACATGGTCGCGGTCACGGCTGGCGGTTGTGAGGTGCTGACGCCGACCGGTAAGAAATTTTTGGCAGTTTAGTCTTCTTAGCTACAGTTAGTTAATTTCAAGCCGGGCAGGATCTGCGCCCGGCTTCTTCGCGCCCCACTGGGCGCGGCAGGGATAGGCGAGCGGTTTCCCGCCATATACGAAATGAATCAAAAAGAGCTAAAAGAACTCATTGAGTTCCTCATCGAAAAGGATATCGCCGAGTTCGAGCTGGAACGCGGCGATGTGAAAATCCGGATCAAGCGTGCTGGTGAGCAGACGGTCGTGCATGCTCACCCCGATCCACGCTTTTTCGCAGTGCCGGCTGCTCCGGGTCCGGCGCCTGAGATTGGAGCCGTTCCGGTGCCAGGGACGGGGGCTCCGTCTGCGGCGGCCGCTGCTCCGGTTCCCGAAGAAGGACTGCACACCGTCAAATCTCCCATCGTAGGGACGTTCTACGAGGCACCGTCGCCCGGTGCTCCGCCGTTTGTGAAGCCAGGCGATATGGTGGAAGTGGGGCAGGTCCTCTGCATCGTTGAGGCGATGAAGCTGCTGAACGAGATTGAATCGGACGTTGCAGGGGAGATTCTCAAGAAACTCTCCACCAACGGACAGCCGATCGAGTATGGCCAGGAACTGTTCGTGATAAGGCCGAAGAAGTGATTCCGAAATAAAACCGGGCGTGCTCTGTGCGCGCCTTTTTGCGTCTGGAGGGCGAGGCCGCCTTCCGAACGCGCCAACCGGGGGCGAATCATTCGCGGGACATCCGGCGAGACGCCGGCGCTACTGTTCAAACCATGTTTAACAAGATTCTGATTGCGAATCGCGGGGAAATTGCGCTGCGCGTGATTTGTGCGTGCAAGGAACTCGGAATCCGTACGGTCGCCATCTACAGCGAGGCCGACCGCAACTCCCTGCCCGTCCGTTTTGCCGATGAGGCCATTTGCATAGGCCCACCGCAGCTGGCTCACAGCTACCTGAATATACCGGCGGTCATCAGCGCGGCGGAAATCGCCAACGTCGATGCCATCCATCCCGGCTACGGCTTGCTGGCCGAAAACGCGAACTTTGCCGAAGTCTGCGAGATGAGCGGGATCAAGTTCATCGGGCCGCGACCGGAGGTGACCCGGCTGATGGGCGAGAAGGAAAAGGCTCGCGCGGCGATGAAGCAAGCGGGCGTGCCGATTCTGCCGGGTTCTGACGGGATTATCGCGTCCGACGGCGAGGCGATCGAGTGGGCGCGGCAGGTCGGATTCCCCGTGATCGTTAAGGCCTCGGCCGGTGGCGGCGGACGCGGAATGCGCATCGTCCGCAACGAGGAGGAATTGCCCGGGCTGTTCCGAGCGGCGCAGGCCGAAGCCGCCGGAGCGTTCGGCAACGGCGATCTCTACATGGAGAAGTATGTAGAGCATCCCCGGCATATCGAATTTCAAGTGCTGGCCGATGAACACGGCAGCGTGGTAAGCCTTGGGGAACGCGAGTGCTCGATCCAGCGCCGCCATCAGAAGTTGCTGGAGGAATCGCCTTCGACCCAGGTCACGCCCGAATTGCGCGACCAGATCGGCGCGGTGCTTTGCAAGTCGCTGGCCGCGATTGGGTACTGGAACGCGGGCACGATCGAGTTCCTGATGGATCAAGATCGCAAGCTGCACTTCATCGAGATGAACACCCGTATTCAGGTGGAGCATCCGGTCACCGAGATGGTGACCGACGTCGATCTCGTGAAGAGCCAGATCATGATCGCGGCCGGGGCGAAAATGAGTGACGTACTGCTGGGACCGATCGTGCACCGCGGGCATTCGATCGAGTGCCGCATCAATGCCGAGCATCCGGAGAAATTCACCCCATCGGCGGGAAAGATCACGGCATTTCACCCGCCGGGCGGGACCGGGGTACGTGTGGATACGGCAGCTTACGCCGAAGGCGTGATTCCGCCCTACTACGATTCGCTGATCGCCAAGCTGATCGTTCGCGCCAAGGACCGCAGCGAGGCGATTTCGCGCATGTCGCGGGCGCTGGAGATGTTCATCGTCGAAGGCGTGTACACGACGATCCCGCTGCACCGGAAAATTCTGGCCGACCCCGATTTCCGGGCAGGGAAGATTGATACGGGATTTATTGAGCGGTTTCTGAAGAAGAACGGCGGTCACTAAGTACCGAGTCGCGAATACCGGGTACCGAGTGAAGAAATTCTGGCAATTCACGCTGGTCGGTGTAGCTGAGGGCCTCGTCGTCGGCTGGTTGCTGTCGCTGGTGTCGGGAGACATCAACGTGATCATTGGCGTCGGTACGTTGGGGACGACTATCGGAATAATTCTCGGAATCATCCACAGGAATGATCCGTGAGTCATCGCCGCCGATTGAATGCTGCTCCTCTGCGATAGCCTCGAAAGGATGGGATTTGCTATGAATTCCCGCAAACTCAGGGCCCTCGCGCCGCTCATTCTCGGACTAGCATTGGCTGTCCCATTGCAAGCGCAAACGACTCCCGATCCCGCTAACCTCCCGCAGCGCGATGGTTCTCACGACTTTGACTTCCTCATCGGTGACTGGAAAGCGCACGTCCGCCGTCTTCCGGATCGTCTCAACAACTCCAATGTCTGGGTCGCGTATGAAGGAATTTCGAATCACCACAAACTCCTCGACAGCAACGCGAACTTCGAGCAGTTCGATGTGACCAGCACCGACAACAAGCTCCACATCAAGGCCCAGACGCTTCGAATGTACAATCCAGCGACGCGGCAGTGGAGCATCTATCTCGTCGACCTCGATAATGGGACGCTTGACGCTCCCCCCGTCGTCGGCGGGTTTGACGGAACACGTGGCGAGTTTTTCCATCAGGAGCAACTCAAAGGCCGCACTATTCTTGTGCGCTACGTCTGGCTCAATCTTTCCCCGAAATCGGCTCGCATGGAACAGTCGTACTCGCCGGACGGCGGCAAGACGTGGGAGGTTAACTGGATTTGCGAGCTTTCGCGATAGTAGAGTCAAATGCAAGCATGGTGCAGCTTCCCAGGTTATATCCCATCCTTGACTCCAGTTGTTTCGCCGATGCTTTCGCTTTGATCGCCGCGGCAAAGGAGCTCGCTGTGGCCGGCTGCACGCTCATCCAGTACCGGAATAAGTCTGGTAATGCGCGGATGATGCTTGAGCAGGCTCGGGAATTGCGCCAGCAATCGCGGGCAGGAGTGCCCGCGCCATACGTGCGGCTGATCATGAATGACCGCGCCGATTTATGCTTGGCCGCGGATTTTGATGGCGTGCATGTGGGACAGGACGACTTGTCGCCGGAATCGGTGCGCGCGATCCTTGGGCCCGAGCGTTGGCTTGGCGTGTCGACCCATAATCCGGATCAACTCCGAGAGGCCGATCTTACTTCAGCTGACTATCTTGCCATCGGGCCAGTTTTTGCCACTTCCAGCAAAGCGAACCCCGATCCCGTGGTGGGACTCGATGGCGTGCGGCGGGCGCGGGCTCTGACCCGAAAGCCGCTGGTTGCTATTGGAGGGATTACCCGGGGGAATGCCGCCTCGGTCATTGCGGCTGGAGCCGATTCCGTCGCCGTGATTTCGGACCTGCTTCGGGAGCCACGCAAATCAGCAGAGGAATTTTTCCGCGTGTTGAGGTAAAGTCGGTTGACCTTGGATCGGGTTGGTGCGCCGGCCTCAGGGGCTAAAGCCCCGATTTCTTTGTGAGGCGTTGGCGGCTCGGCTGCAAGCCGTGCCCTTCGCGGGTCTTGGATCTTCGTAAAAGCTGGATCACGGGAGGAATTCCTGAGTACACCGACAACGCAGCCTGCTGGCAGCGACTGGGAACTTCATAGTCATCAGGATAAGGAACTGGTCCAGGGTTTAGGCCTCACCAGCGCGACCATGCTGGTCATGGGGTCGATGATCGGCTCGGGCATCTTCATTGTGTCGGCCGAGATTGGCCGCGAAGTAGGCTCTCCCGCGCTCTTGATTGGAGCCTGGGCCGTTGCCGGATTCATGACCATTGTGGCCGCGCTCAGCTATGGCGAATTGGCCGCCATGATGCCCCGCGCCGGGGGGCAGTACGTTTACCTGCGCGAAGCCCTGGGGCCGCTCTGGGGATTCCTTTACGGCTGGACGTTGTTCCTGGTGATCCAGACCGGCACCATCGCAGCTGTGGGCGTGGCCTTCGGCAAGTTTCTCGGCGTCTTTGTTCCATCGATTTCTTCTTCTCATTGGCTGCTGCATTTCTGGAAGGTTCCGCCGATTCACGTCGGCCCGATGGTTCTGGGCAACATGGAAGTTGGCATCAATACCCAGAACCTGATGGCGATCTTGCTGGTGATTTTCTTGTCGGTGGTCAATATCTTTGGCGTGAAGACGGGTGCGGCGATTCAGAACGTATTCACCGCCGCGAAGGTTTCGGCATTGCTCGGACTGGCCGCGTTCGGCTTTGCCTTCGGACGAAATCCGCAGGCTCTGGCGGCGAATTTCGGGGCCAACTTCTGGCACAACGCCGGACTCGGCGCGCAGCACGCCGTACAAGTCGGAGTTGGCGGACCGATCGTCATGGTCGGAACTTTGACGATTCTCGCCGTGGCCCAGGTCGGATCGCTCTTTTCTGCTGATGCCTGGAACAACGTGACTTTCACCGCCGGGGAAGTCAAGAATCCCAGCCGCAATCTGCCTCTGTCGCTGGCTTTGGGTACCGGCGTAGTGATCGCCCTCTACATAGCCTGCAATTTCATTTACTTGAGCGCACTGCCGCTGGAGGGGGTGGAAGGCGGAGCGTCGATTCTTGCCCGGGGAATCACCCATGCCGCGGAAGATCGCGTGGGCACGGCAGTCATGACCCAGATGCTGGGCTCGATCGGCGGACTGCTCATGGCGGCTGCAATCATGATCTCCGGTTTCGGATGTGCGAATGGACTGATCCTCTCCGGAGCCCGCGTCTACTATGCGATGGCCAAGGACGGTCTCTTTTTCCGCAACGTGGCCAAACTGCATCCCACCTACAAAACGCCTGCGGTTTCGCTGATGGTGCAGATGGTTTGGACGTGCGTGCTGTGCATTTCCGGCAGCTACGGGCAGCTTCTCGACTACATCATTTTTGCGGTGCTGGTGTTCTACATTCTGACGATAGTGGGTTTGTTTGTGCTGCGCCGGACGCATCCCGATGCGCCGCGGCCCTATCGGGCCGTGGGATATCCGATTCTGCCGATCGTTTATATTGTGATGGCTTTATTCATTGATGTCGTACTATTGCGCTACAAACCGCAGTACACGTGGCCGGGGCTGATCGTGGTGTTGCTGGGCATTCCGGTTTATTACGCGTGGTCGCGGAGCGCGGGCGCCAAGCGCGCGGCGTAGTTCTTAAGGAGAAACCAAACGGATGGCAAATCTGCTGGCAACCAAGCCGCTGAACCTGCTCATGGAAGAAGCCCGCGAGACGGGCGAGCACAGCCTGAAACGGACGCTGGGAGTTTTCCAGCTCACCGCGCTGGGTGTCGGCGCAATTATCGGCGCGGGCATTTTCGTCATGGTGGGGTTGGGCGCGCAGTATGCCGGCCCCGGACTCTCTTTGTCGTTCGTGCTGTCCGGCCTGGGATGTGCGTTTGCCGGTCTGTGCTACGCCGAGTTCGCCGCCATGATTCCGCTGGCGGGTAGCGCTTACACCTATGCCTACGCGACGCTGGGCGAGTTGCTTGCATGGATTATTGGCTGGGACCTCACACTGGAATACGCCATGGGCGCGAGCACAGTGTCATCGGGTTGGTCGAATCACTTTATTGAGCTGCTGAATATCTTCCACATCAAGATGCCGCTGTGGCTGGCCTACGATCACTGGACCGCGCTGAAAACGGCCGAGACCATCGTGGCGAAACAGATTGCCGTGGCCTCCGATGCCGCGCTGGTTCCGGGCACGCAGGCGTTCATGGACAAAGTGAGTGCGGTTATCGCCGCTCAGTCACCGGAATTACTGCAGCGCGCGCATACTCTGCTGGGCGCTCCACACGTGTTTGGGATGGAATTCGGCTTTAACCTTCCCGCTTTCCTGATCGCGCTGGTAATCACCGCCATTCTAGTGGTTGGTATTAAGGAGAGTGCGAGGTTCAACGCTACGATCGTCGTGATCAAGGTTTCAGTTGTGCTCTTTGTGATCGCGCTCGGTTCTCATTACATCAATCGCGCGAACTGGGGAACGGACTGGCACTCCTACGCGCCGCACGGTTTAGGCGGGATCTGGCAGGGGGCCGCTTACATCTTCTTCGCATACATCGGATTCGATGCGGTTTCCACCACGGCACAGGAAGCGAAGAATCCGCAACGCGATCTGCCCATTGGCATGATTGCTTCGCTGGCGATTTGTACCGTCTTGTACATTGCCGTCGCCGGTGTGCTGACCGGGATGGTGCATTGGCAGCAGATCAACATCGAGGCGCCGGTCGCGGTTGCGTTTCTGGACCGTGGGCTGACTACGGCGGCGAACATCATTACGCTGGGAGCGCTTGCCGGACTCACCAGTGTGATGCTGGTGATGCTTCTGGGCCAGACGCGTGTTCTGTATTCGATGGCGAACGACGGGTTGTTGCCGCGAAAGTTTTTTGCCGACATTCATCCGAAGTTTCGCACCCCTTGGAAGAACACGATCCTGGTGGGATTGTTGGCGGCCGTCGTGGGCAGCGTCACGCCGATCGACGACATTGGCAAGATGGTGAACATCGGTACGCTGCTGGCCTTCGTAATCGTTTCTGTTTCCGTGATGGTGTTGCGGCGGACGAATCCGAATCAGCCGAGGCCTTTCCGCACCCCGTGGGTGCCGCTGGTGCCGATCCTGGGCGTGATCTCGAACGGCTACATGATGATCAAGCTGGGCTGGGTGAATTGGGCGCGACTGATCATCTGGCTGGTGATCGGTCTCGTCGTGTATTTTATGTACGGACAGAAGCACAGCCGGGTGCAGGCGCTTGCTGCGGGACGCACGCCGGAAAAGTGAGAATTTGAAGTTGGTGGGTGGGCCCTCCGCACGGCGCGGAGGGCTTTTTTGCTTTAGAATTCGCGCAGAGTCCCGTCATGAAAATTGTTACTGCGGCGGAAATGCGATCGATCGATCAGGCCACCAGCGAGCGCTTCGGCGTTCCTTCCCGTACCTTGATGGAGAATGCTGGCGCGGCCGTCGCGCAGCACGTGCTTGCGAATTACGCGACGGCGCAGCGGATCGTCGTTTTCTGCGGCAGGGGCAACAACGGCGGGGACGGATTTGTCGCCGCGCGGCTGCTGCATGAGGCAGGGAAGACCGTTCAGGTGATCTTGCTGGCCGATCCTGACGATCTGCGCGGTGATGCTACGGTCATGCTCCAGCAGTTGCCCGTTGCCCCGCTCGTGGTGCGCTCCAGCGGCGAGTTGAAAAGTGACCGCGTGCGCTTCACTCTTCCTGCCGATTTGTATGTCGATGCGATTCTGGGCACTGGATTCAGGCCTCCGGTCAAGGGCCTCTACGCCGACGCGATCCAAATCCTGAATGCGAGTTCGACTCCTGTGGTTGCAGTCGACATTCCGTCAGGTGCCGACGCCGATGCGATGAGCCCGCAGAGTGGAACGATCGCGCGGGCGAATTCGATCGTTACTTTCACGGCGGCTCGTCCAGCGCATGTTTTCAGCTTGCTCACCAAAGGCGCTACTCATGTTGCGGGAATCGGATCGCCAGACGAGGCGATCGTCTCTGCGCTCAACTTGAACGTGATCACGGCGTACGATTTCGCATCTCTGATCGCGAAACGTTCGCCAGAATCGAACAAAGGGCTATACGGCCACGTGCTCGTGATTGGGGGAGCGGCCGGTAAGGCTGGATCGGTGGCCATGGCGGGCATGTCCGCACTACGCGCCGGGGCCGGTCTTTCAACGGTTGCTACGGCAAAGTCAGCGCTGCCCACAGTCGCCGGTTTTCATCCGGAACTCATGACCGAGGCGCTGGCGGAAACCGATTCAGGCACGATTGCTATGCGCGCGCTGGAGACGATTGAAGCGCTGGCGAAAGGAAAGACCGTGCTGGCGATTGGGCCGGGGATCTCTCGCGTCCCTGAGACCTCTGCTTTGGTGCGTGCGCTGGTTCAGAAGAGCAAATTGCCGCTCGTCCTCGATGCGGATGGCTTGAACGCCTTCGAAGGCAAGACGAGCGAATTATCCGGCAGAGGACGTGTACTGGTGATCACGCCGCATCCGGGAGAAATGGCGCGGCTCGCTGGCTGCTCGACGGCTGACGTCCAAAAAGATCGCCTGGGAGTGGCGCGGAAGTTTGCTCGCGAGCATCAATTGATCGTGGTGCTCAAGGGGCATCGCACTCTCGTGGTTCAGCCCGATGGCGAGGCCTGGATCAACACCACCGGAAATCCCGGGATGTCCACCGGAGGCACTGGGGACATTCTTACGGGCATGGTCGCGGCCATGGTTGCGCAGGTAATGGCCGCGCAGCATCCGAAAGATGTTTTGCCGGCGGTTTGTGCCGCGGTGCACCTGCACGGGCTTGCAGGCGACGTGATGCTGGACGAGGTCGGCGAGCATTCCATGGTCGCCACCGATCTGCTGCGCGGATTGCCGGAGCGCCTTTCGCAGAGCGCAGCAAACAGTGCGGGAGAAGTTCGTGCGCTGGGATGGCTGAATCTAAGATGTCATCCTGAGCGAAGTCGAAGGATTCTTACTAATTTAAGTGCTCTCGGTTAGGGGAGGCGTCTCCTGAATTCCCGGTAACCTTCCCAAGCCCACTCTGCTATATGGATCCTTCGACTACGCCCGCATTTCGCGTTCGCGAAGTGCGGGCTGCGCTCAGGAGGACAGTCATCGCGTGGAGGGTAGATGCACCGTTTTTCCCTCGGCCGCCGAACGGCGCGCCGCATCGAGAATTTCGGTTACCGTCACGTTCGTATCCAGAGATGACAGGCCGTCTTCTTTTGCGCCATCAAGAATCACAGCCCTCAAATACGAGAGCGAATTGTCGTAGGGAGCAGGCACTGGCTTGGCTGTGACTTGTTCTTCGCGGCTGTTATCTCCGGCAGGGCGGATCCGAATATCGTCCCGCTTGACTGTGATCGCATAACCGATCCGGCCATACACTTCCATATCTTTCCGATCGAAAGGCCAATTCCACGAGGCCTGCACAATGGCTTGCGCTCGCGGATACGTCAGGATGATGGTCGCCTCGTCGTCCACCCGCGAATAGATTTGGGGCTTGATCTGTTGCGTGACAGCGGTGACCGTTTGCGGGCGCTGCCCATCCATCAGCCAAGTCATCAGGTCGGCGCCGTAGCATCCGAAATCGAACAATGCCCCGCCACCGTTGAGTTTGGGGTCGGTGAGCCAGGCAAGAAACTCCGGTTCGACATTGATTTCCTTCGGTCCTCTGTGGCCGTCGTGGACCACCACCTTGCGGATTTCTCCAATCCCGCCATCGTGGACGAGGTCGTAAGCCGCATGATTGCTGGGATACCAGGAGGTCTCGTAGTTGACCAGCACGTGGATCTTGGCTTCATGCGCGGCTTTCTCAATCGCGAGCGCATCTTCAAGGCTGACCGCCAGGGGCTTCTCCATCATGACGTGAACGCCGTGTCGCGCACAGACTTCGACCACTTTTCTGTGGTCGAGAGTGTTGGTATAGGCCAGCACGGCTTGCGGATGGCCCTTCGCGATCATTTCCTCCAAGTCAGCAAACAGTTGAGCTTGATCGAAGCCGTATTTCGCTGCTGCCTGTGAGAGCAGACCGCGGTCAGGCTCGGCGATGCCAACGATTTCAATCAGCGGGCTGTGCCGCGACTGGTCGAGGAATCCGTGGACGTGTCCATGAACCAGTCCGACGATGCCGACTCGGAGGGGCGGCCCGGACGACGCCTGGCCGGTTGAGATCGCGGTAACAAATAACAGAAAGGATAAGGCTGACGATGCGAATCGGAGCATGAGTCTCCTTCAACAAAATCGATGACGTCATGGTAAACCGTGAGAGTTCCCGTGGAACTCCGCACAATCAATCCCTGACAAGAATGTCCTGTCGGACATTAATCAATTAGTACACACACTCTAACTGGCTCATAGCAAGGGCCCTCAACGACCTGCGCGCCGCTCCCAGCAAGGAATCCGGACGAGGGGCTTCAGTAATCTATTACTCAATATCGGGTAGTG
Source organism: uncultured Acidobacteriota bacterium (assembly GCA_963765015.1). Lineage (GTDB taxonomy): Bacteria > Acidobacteriota > Terriglobia > Terriglobales > Acidobacteriaceae > Sulfotelmatobacter. Next base: position 23,307 of record CAVXVD010000057.1, read on the forward strand.
CCATAGTTCTAATTAAGCCTATGACCCACTTCCCCCAACCGCATCCTTCGCGGCGAGCGTCCCGGGTCCAGCTAGGAGATTCCGTCCTGGCTGCGATTCGTTTAGAAGACGGCCGCCGCACCAAAGCAAAACTCCAAACCATTTCCGCAACCGGGGGCCTGCTCCGCCTCGCTGAATCGCTCGCCCAGGGCGACTTCGTCGAAGTCGCGTTTCAAACGCAGGCCGGGCCGGTGCACGGAATGGCGGAAGTTCTGAGCCCCATGCGCAGCATGCCCGACGGCGTGCTGCAACCGTTTCGCTTCGTGGCTATTGAGGACGACGACCATCGCCGCTTGCGCACCTCCCTCGATCATGTGGCGGAGCGCAGTTCGCTCGGCATCAAGGCGAGTGCGTTCTCCACGTATTGAGGCGGTCGTCTCGGCGGGGTCCCTCTGGGGCTAAAGCCCCAGTCTCCCTGCATTCTTACGCGGCCCTAAAGGGCCGCTCTTCCACCTTATGACGCACCCGCTCTTCCGTCTTATGAACGGCCGTTTTTCCACCTATACTGGTCGGGTGGAAGCCGAGACGAAAAATCTCCTGCGGGAAATCACCACACATAATGCGGAGGAGACCATTGCGTTCGGGCGTACTCTTTCGAAGTGGCTGGCGCCGCCCAAACTGGTGCTGCTGCGAGGTGATCTCGGCGCGGGGAAGACGACGTTAGTGAAGGGAATTGCTGCTGCCTTCGAGGCGGCGGCCGAGGAAGATGTCACCAGCCCTACCTTCACGCTGGTGCATGAGTACCGCGGGTCCAAGGCCAATCTTTATCACATTGATCTGTATCGCATCGATACTCCGCGCGAACTGGAGACGCTCGGCCTCGATGACCTGCGGTCGGAGAACGGCATTCTGCTTATCGAGTGGGGAGAAAAGTTTCCACGACTGCTGCAGGAGCGCGATGTGGAGATTAGTCTGGAGCGCGAGGGCGAGAACCAACGAAGAATCAGGATCCAGACGTTAACGCGTTGTCCTGACCGCTGGCAAGACGGGGCGAATGCAGGCGGACGGAGCGTTCCACTCGCGCACCATCGAAATGAGGATGGCGACGGCGAAGAAGGCGAAGGCGAGGCTTCGAACGCGCATGGGACCATTATCCCACGGCAGTTTATTCCGCGGCGAGCATAAGAGGATGCCTCGGAGGGTTGACGCCCGACTTCTCGCCGTTACTTGGAAGGCTTTCCGGTGTTTCTTTCGGCCTCTTGCGGGGCTTGATTCGTCTCCGCTTTCTACCAGCGCCTTAGAGCGTGGCTGCATTCTTTCGCCGCTTGCGGCTGTTATCCCAGTTGCCGACTTCACTTTCGACTGCCAAAAAACGTTAGGAGTGATCACTCCCACAGCGGGTACCAGATCCCGAGCAATTCGGGTTTGCTGTCTGTACCCTGGCTTTCGGATGTCCCTGGCTTTCCCTCACTCACATGGGGAGGTTGCGGGGGTCGCGAGTTTCCTAGGACTGCGCGTCGCTGCATCCGGGCCCTACGTTCGCCAGATTGCTTGAACTGAAATTCTCAGTAAAGGTTGTTCGTCACACGTGGGAAACTATTCCTGTGGAAAACTCTGGGCGGCGGGTTCCGCTGGTCGAAGTCCCCACTTCTCGCGCAAATGGCGCGCGAGAAATGGGGCACCCGGCTTCAGAAGCCCATGATGTTGAATCCGCAGTCGACGAAAATTACCTCGCCCGTTATGCCGCTGCTGGCGTCGGATGCGAGGAATACTCCGGTGTTGCCGACTTCTGCAACTTCTACGCGGCGGCCCAGCGGGGCGCGTTCTTCATGGCCTCGGAGCATGTCGCCGAAGCCGGCGATGCCGCGCGCGGCAAGAGTTTTGATCGGTCCGGCGGAAATGGCGTTGACCCGAATTCTTTCCTTGCCCAACTCGAAAGCGAGATAGCGCACCGAGCATTCGAGTCCCGCCTTGGCCACGGCCATCACGTTGTAGCGCGGCACGACTTTCTCGGATGCGTAGTAGGTCATGGTGATGATCGAGCCGCCATCGGTCATGAGCGGGACGGCGGCGCGGGCGACAGCGATCAACGAATACACGCTGACGTCGAGCGCGACGCGGAAGCCTTCGCGGGTGGTATTGACGAAGTCGCCCTTCAGTTCGTCGGCGGGCGCGTAGGCAACGGAGTGGACCAGCGTGTGCAGCTTGCCGTGGCGCTCTTTGAGCGTGGCAAATAGGCGGTCGATTTCCTCGTTCTTGGAGACGTCGCACATGTAGGCTTCGGCGCCGGGCAGCGACAGGATAAGATCCTTGGCTTCCTGCTCGAGGCGCTCGTTCTGATAAGTGATGGCGAGTTTCATGCCGGCGGCGTGCAGTCCCTGGGCGATGGACCACGCGATCGAGCGCTTGTTGGCGACTCCGAAAACAACGGCATTTCGGCCCTGCAAGTCATGCGACATGATGGCTCCTCGCGAATGGGAAAGAATATCAGAAGCGTCGCTCACAACGGGGAAACAGAGACACCTCTATTCCGCCGCTACTTCTTCGCGGATCACACTGGGCACGGGCCAGCTTGCTGCTACGAATGACAATGCATACACGCAAGCGAGAATGGCGAACGCCACTACCAGACTGACCTTGTGCGCCACTGCTCCCACGCACAGGGCGAGGACGAGTTGCAGGAATGTTCCCGCGAAATAAAAGGAATTCTGCACTCTCCCCATCAGGTGCTTGGGCACCATTTCCATCAGGCTGGTGTTCATCGCCACGCCGCCGACGCCGCGAGCCGAGCCCATCACAAAATAAGTGGTAACGGCCAACAGGAAGAATCCGGAGATCGGAGCGAACGCTACGCAGACTGAGAGGGTCGCCATCGAGAACGCGACCGCGCGCCGGCCACCGAAGCGCGCGATCATCTGCGGAGCATACAGCACGCTGACGAAGGCGCCCGTACCCCATCCGGCATTGAGCCAGCCATATCCCTTGGCGCCTTCATGAAATACGCGGTCGCTCAGGGACGGCGTCACTACAACGCCAGTAACCATGGCGCCGAGAAAGAGCGCCCAACTGATGCCGAGCATGACCACGGCGCGATGATCGCGCAGAAAATGCAGGCCCTCCCGCATCTCGCGCCAGAAGCGCTCGAACTGGCTCTCGGCCGCAACAATATCAGCGCGCAACTCCTGCGGACTCAGCACAATGTGCCGTCCCTTGCGCACGGCAAAGTAGCAGAGAAACGAAATCACATAGGTCGACACGTCGAGCGTCAGAACGCCGCCCAGGCCGATGTGATCGTAGATGAAGCCGACAATCGCGCCGGCAATCAGAAATCCGCCCTGTACTCCGGCGAGCAGGAACGTATTCGATTGCACGAACTGGCCTTCGGGCGTGAGTTCCTGAATCAGCGCGGTGATCGTCGGCCAGAACATCCAGAAGCCGGCGGCGACGAGCGTGTTCATCAGATATAGCTGCCAGACTTGCACGCGGTGTCTAAAGGCAAGGATGGCGACGCTGACGATAATCAGGGCGCGGACAGCGTCGAGCCACATAACCAGGCGCCGGCGGTCCTCGCGATCAATGACCACACCGGTGAAGGGCAGCATGATCATGGCGGGGATGGTTTGCAGAACGGCGAACGTTCCCAGGGCCATTTCGGAATGCGTGGCTTTGAGGATGTACCAGGCCACGGCGGCCGAGTTCATCCCGCTGCCCACCATGGAAATCAGGTTGGCCGCGAAGACGAAGCGCAACGGACGCCGCCCCAGAATGTCACGCATCCGTCTACTTTAGCCGACGGAGTGCGATTTCACCACGGAGTGACGGTAGCCCTTGCACGCAGCTACGTTCGGCGCTAGGATTCGCTGTTCGAAAATCAAGTTATGTTTCGCATGCCGGAGGCGGGCTATGAAGCGCTGCAACCTGTGGCTGTTGCTGGTTCTTTTGTCGGTTTTGATTTCCTACGCCGGAGCACAAGTCGACCACATCGTGATCGCTGCCGGGACTGACGAAGATCACGCCCTGCAGGCCATTTCCAGCGAACAGGACGCGCAGAAGAAGCTTGCCATGTATCAGGAGTTCGTGCAGAAATTCGCTTCTAACGCGCCCGCGGAAGCTTACGGGAACTGGCAGATCTCGCAGGCGTACCAAGCGACCGGTGACTTCGACAAAGCTCTCGACTACGGTGACAAAGCGCTGAGCGGCTCGCCGCACAATCTCGACATTTTGGTCTCGCAGGCCAGCATCGCGCAGCAGGCCAAGAACAATACGAAGCTCATGGATTACGCCGCGAGAGGCGGCGAGGTGTGCCATTCGATTGCCAAGCAGCCGAAACCCGAGGGGATGAGCGACGCTGATTTTGCCCAGAAGGTAAACGACGAAAAATCCGGATCGCAAAACAATTGCGATTTTCTCGAGACGACTGGGTTCAATGTCATCACGACGGAAACGGATCCCAAGAGCCGCATGGCGGAAATCGAAAGGTTTACTCTCGCCTATCCGGATTCAAAGTTTGCCGATCAGGTGTCGAACTATGCGATGTATACGCTCGGCCCGGGACAGTTGAACGATCAGGCGCGGCTGCTGGCTTTCGGAGAAAAAGTTCTGGCGGCGGATCCCAACTCGCTGCCTGCCTTGTTGTTGCTGGCGAACTATTATGCGGAAGCGAACAGTTCCGCGAAGGCGATCACGTATGCACAGAAGGCCGTCGAAGTAGCCAAGGGTGACGCTCCCGATGCGGACAAGATGCACAAGCTCTCGGCAGGGGCCGCGCACAACACGATCGGATGGGCATATTTGAAGCAGGAAAAAGTGGCCAGCGCCATTCCAGAACTCAAGTCTGCCGCAGCTCTTCTCAAAGGGCAGGACGAGCAGCAGTATGCCCGCGCCCTCTACGGTTTGGGTTTTGCGTATGGAAAATTGAACAAATTGACTGAGGCGAGGGAAGTACTGACCGAGGCGGTGAAGATTCAGGGCCCGCTTCAGGCAATGTCGCAGGATCTTCTGACAAAGGTGAACAGCGCGCGCGCGAAAGGAAAGTAAAGTAAAGTCCTGGCTGCGCGTGAATGGATTTTGATTGCGCTTCCGGGCTGATCGGCAGACGTTATTTCTGCGGATTGACCAGATCTTCGGAAAGTGTCTCGGCCTTCCATGCCAGAGTGCGGGCGCGTTCCATATCGCCATCAACCACGGCAGCCTTTGATTGCGCCATGAACTGGCGGATTTGTGTCACCGTATCCTGCTGGCTGGCGCTGAGTTGTTGTCCAGAGATCTTCTTCAAGTTCGCTTCCGTGGATTCCAATAGCTGATGGGCGGCGTCACGCTGCGGAGAGTTTTGATTGCCGGCCGGCCCTCCCGCTAACTGGATGCTGGGCTCGGCCGTGCCGCCGTGCCGCACAATGGTCTTTGGTGGAGTACAGGGCTTCGGCATAGTCGAGGTTCCCGAATTTTGTGCCGGAGCGCTTCCTGCGGTCGTCGTGTCGGCTGGCTGCGCGCCGGACGGGTTCGAAGTTCCCGAAGTCGCAGGTGCGGGCGTAACCGGGCAGCCTGCCGAGTCGGTTTTCTTCTTGCGACGGGACCGCTTCGCGGTCGAGGGCTTCTGTTGGCCGCCGGTGGCCTGACCTGGAGTATTGGTTTGCGCGGAAGTCTTAGTGTCCGCGGGCGGAGTGGCGTCCTGCTGCGCTGGTTTCTCCGGTGCAGCGGAAACCTGTGCCGACTGGGGCGATATCGCCCAGGACGAAAGCGATCCCGTCGAGAAAACACCCAAAAGGAGAATTGCGGCCAGAGTCATACCGGGTCCCGAGTGGTTCAAATTGCCCAAAGCTTCCTAAATATTACGCTTTCTATGCGGCGGCCAGCCATTCAATCGCCGCCACAGGCCTACGCTCGCTTCAATCTCCACACGGCTCAATCTCCGCGCTGGGAAGTAGCTTCATCGGGGGCGTAATCATCCGTGGCCTCAGTTGCGATTCCGGCGATCGGGATCTGAAAGCGGAAAATGGTCCCCGTCGTCTCCGCGGATTCAAAATCCACCGAGCCATAATGCCACTCCAAGATCTGAAAGGTCTGCGCGAGGCCGATGCCACTGCCTTCTTTCTTGGTGGTGAAATAAAGTTCGAAGACCTTGTCGTGCATCTCTTTCGGGATTCCCGAGCCCTGGTCTTGAATCTCCGCGACCGCTACATGATTTTCGCGCCGGATTGAAATCGTCAGCAGTCCACCATTGGGCATAGCCTGAACACCGTTGATCACAACGTTGAGAAACGCTTGCTTCATCAGATCGACGTCGACCTTCACGGGCAGTCGCTGCTCGGGCACATGACGCTCGATGGTGACGCCATGCTGCTCGGCGTCGGGCGCGGCGAGTTGTGCCACATCTTCCATCAGCCGGCGAAGGTCCACTTCTTCCAGATGAAGATCGCGCGGCCGCGTGAAGTCGACCAGCGTTTGCACGACGCGGTCCAGGCGGCGAATTTCGCTGTCGATGATATCCATATGCCGCCGCGTATCGGGTTCCTGATGCGCGAGTTTGTTCTGCAGCAGTTGCAGATGAAGCACGATCGCATTGATGGGATTCTTCACTTCGTGGGCTACGCCGCGCGTGAGGCGTCCGCTGGCTGAGAGACGGCGGGACATCTCGATCTCGTCGCCAATGCGCCGCACCGATTCGGTGTCGCGCATGATCAGCAGAGCTCCGATCTGCGAGGTTTTTTCCTGCACGAAGTCGAGCGATACCTGGACGCGCTTCCCACCGGCCGCCTCAAATTCGCGCTGAGACATCGGTCGCCTCCGCTCGAATGCGTCGAGCAGCGCGGCTCCGAACGCAGACTGGCGATCAAATACTTCCTGAACGGTGCGTCCCAGTAGTTCACCGCGAGGCCTGCCCAGAAAGGCTTCCACCGGCGCACTCACCAGCACTACTCGCGAATCGCGGGCGAAGAGCATCAGTCCATCCTGGAGCTTCGCCATGAGCTGATCTACATTGTCTTTCAGCGCCGAGAAGATTTCCTTGCTGTCTCGAATCTGCCGTCCCAGGTTGGCAATCTTCAGAGAGACCAGTCCGTATTCGTCGTGTTCCGACTCGGAGGCGTAAAGATCGGCTTCTCCCGCGCTTACGCTATCGAGATTGCGGCTGATCTCTTTCAGCGGGCCCAGCGCGAGGTTCGAGATGCCAGCCGCAAGGATTAGCGAAACGAAGATCAGTGTGACGGATATATAGACGGACTTCATCAGCCGCGCCGACACTTCGCTCTTGAGAAAAACGGTTTGCACGCCGATGCGGATTGTTCCAAACGGTGCTCCGTTGAGTTCGAGAGGGTAGGTCACGTCGTAAACCGCAGCCGGGCTGAATACCAGGCGAATTTGATCCTGGAAGCGCGCGCCTACGACCTGCTGGAAGTCGGGACGCGGAGGCACGATTTTGCCGACCATATTGGCGTTCGTGTGCAGCAGTGCCTTGCCGTTAGTGTCGGTGATAGCGACGTCATAGATGTATCGCCAGTCACCCGGATCGGATTGCAGCAGATTGTTGAGGTCGACATCGGTCTGCACGAAGTCGGCGAGCGCCCGGCTCACCGCTGCGGGATTGCTGGTGTCAATCGAGGTACTGCTAAAGTCCGGAACAGCGTTGCCGGCCGCGTATGCCAACTGGTGGGTAAGGCTGCTGGCCGTTTCATAGGCACTGGCGATGCGCAGCCGAAGGATCTGCGAAATGTATAAGTACGAGAATGCGGATACCATGGCTGTCACCATGAGAGTGATGACCAGCACGATGATGGCTTTGCGTCGTAACATGATCGGAAATCGAACTGGCCAGCTTGAGGAATCCGCGAAGCTTTAGCCGCTGGACACTTCTTCCTTGCCCGAGATCGCCTCCGCCGCGGCGCTTCCATACTCCTTCAGCTTATTGTGAAGGGTCTTCAGGCTGATGCCAAGGATCTCCGCGGCTCGCGTCTTGTTGTTGCTGGTCGCCTCCAGCGTTTTCAAGATGAGCATCTTCTCCGCCTCTTCCACGGTGGTTCCTACGCCCAGCCGAACCGCATCGGGATCGTTTGCGGCCGTACGCAGTGGTGCCTGTCCAAATCCCGGAGGCAGATGTTTGGTCTCCACCATGCCTGTGTCGCAGACGATCACCGCCCGCTCGATCGTGTTGCGCAATTCCCGGACGTTTCCGGGCCACGAGTAGTTGTTGAACTGATTGAGCACCGCTTCGCTGACGGCGGTGACCTTACGCCCGTGCTTACCGCTCATCTCAGCCAGCAACAGCTGCACCAGGCTGGCGATATCTTCTTTGTGCTCGCGCAGCGGGGGCATGTGAATGTTGAACACGTTGAGCCGGTAGTAAAGATCACTGCGCAATTCACCCCGCGACACCGCCTCATCGGGAACTTTATTGGTGGCTGCTAGCACGCGGACATCGACCGAAGTCTCGACCTTGCTGCCCAAGCGCCGCAGCTTCCGGTCTTCGAGCACCCGGAGCAGTTTGGCCTGCGTCCCGATCGGCATTTCGCCGATTTCATCCAGCAGCAGCGTGCCGCCCTCGGCCAGTTCAAAGCAGCCGGTGCGGCGTTCGAGCGCGCCTGTAAAGGAGCCCTTTTCGTGGCCGAATATCTCGCTCTCCATCAGCGTTTCGGGAATGGCGGCGCAATTGATGGCGACGAAAGGACGATCCTTTCGCGGGCTGAGTTCATGAATGGTGCGGGCAACCAGTTCCTTCCCGGTGCCGCTTGCTCCCGTAATCAGCACTGAGGCGGTACTGGGGGCGACCATTTCAATGAGACGGAAGATCTCCTGCATTTTGCGCGAGGCGCCGCTGAGCCGGCCCAGTGATCCCGTGTCGCGCAACCGCCGCCTCGTGGCTTCCAGTTCCGCACGCGTGCCGAGCAGAGCCGAGGCATTCCCCAGAATCGTCCGCAGGCGGTTGGTGTCGATGGGTTTGGTGATGTAGTCGTAAGCGCCCATGCGCATCGCCTGCACGGCGCTGTCGATGGTTCCCTGCGCGGTAACGAGGATGACCGCAATCGTCTGCGCCTGTTCCGCCAAGTGGCCCAGCAATTCGATGCCGCCCATGCGTGGCATCTTGAGGTCAGTAATGACAATCGATGGGGACCACTGGCCGGCCTTTTCCAGTCCCTCAGCGCCATCGCGGGCTGTCTCTACTCGAAAACCCCAGGACGTGACGATTTCAGCCAATCCGGAGCGCTCATTTTCCTCGTCTTCGACAATCAATACTTTTTCGTGGCTCATCTGCCTGTCTTTCGGCCCATACCCTCAATTCCGGTCGAATCCCACGATACGCGGCCCTGTTCCCAACCGGCAAGGGTCCGGAAGGCCTTGCCAAGGCAAACCATAGAATTTCATTTTGAGACGCCCTGACTCGGCTTGGTTGCCTAATTTGGCAATAGGAGCAGTCTACGCTTTCGATTTAAGCTGCCGTGAGATAGAATTTCCAGTTCCCGGGGTGCATCTCATTTTCAATCAGTTCTTGCTTCCACTCCCTTAGTACGTCTGCTGCATAACGCACCCGGCGAACGATCACATCTTGGAGGATTTTATGACATTGAGTTGGCTGACACGCGCGTACCGTCCGGTATTTGCCGCCGTGTCCGCAATGATTGCAGTAATTCTGATTTCTTCTTCAGCGTTCGCGCAGAACGATTCCGCTCCTCCGAAGTGGGATTTGTTTGCTGGTTATCAATACCTGCATCCAGGCGGCACCGTTCCTACCGGCGATCCTAATAACCCAACTCCTTTCCAGCTTCCCGGGATGGCGAAGGGACTCGGCTCAGCCGTGACCTACAACGTCGACCCGCACTGGGGTTTGGAAGTCGACTTCGGGTATAACAAAGATTCCGGTTCGGCCTCGTCGGGATATACGCCATCGTCGGAATGGACGGTTGGGGCAGGGCCGCGCTTTATTTGGCGCACCGATAATGCGAATTATTTCTTGCACGCATTAGGTAACTTAAATCGGGTGACCTACAACGCCGGCAGCGCGGGCGACGCGGGCAATAATGGCATCGGCGTAATCCTGGGTGGCGGCATCGATCTTCCGTTCGGGAAGGTGTTCGCGTGGCGGTTAATCCAGGCCGACTACGTTTGGGCGCATCACAATTTCTCAGATTTCGCTTCCGCGAGTTTTCCCTCATTGCGGCGTCCCTCATTCGAAGGTGCCCGGTTGCGAACCGGCATTGTCATCAGTTGGGGCGGGGCGGAGCCGGTGGCTCCGGCGGCTGCCTGCTCGGTGCAGCCGACTGAAGTGATGGTAGGCGAACCCATTACTGCCACTGTCACAGCCAGCAACTTCAATCCCAAACACACAGTAGCCTACAGTTGGAGCGGCAATGGCGGGCAAGTCACTGGCAAGGATACGACTGCCACCATCGATACCACCAACGCGGCGCCCGGCAGCTATGCAATCACGGCGCACGTGACCGACGCGAAGGCCAGCAAAGCCAACGAAGCCAGCTGCACGGCGAATTACACCATCAAGCCGTTGCCTCCGAAGAATCCTCCGACCATGTCAATATCGGCGAATCCGGCCGACCTTGTCCCTGGCGGAACTGTGAATCTGTCTGCCAACTGCACGAGTCCTGACGGCGTGCCGGTGTCGGTTGCCAACTGGACATCCACCGTCGGTTCGGTCTCCGGCAGTGGGAATTCGGCGACTCTGAACACGTCTGGTCTGCCCGCGGGACCGGTGACGGTCACTGCGACTTGCACCGACTCGCGCGGCCTGAATGCGCAAGCCTCTACGCAGGTCACGATTGAGAATCCGCCGCCACCGCCGGTCGACAAGGCACTAGAAGCCCGGCTGGCCCTGCACAGCGTTTATTTCCCGACTGCACAACCCACCCCGAAAGATCCAAGTGGTGGTCTGTTGCCGGGACAACGAAAGGTCCTGTTGAATCTCGCCACCGACTTCAAGAAATATCTTGAAGCCAAACCGGACGCCCACATCACTCTCGAAGGACACGCGGATCACCGCGGGACCGTCGAGTTTAACCAGGCACTCACCGAGCGTCGTGTCGAGCGCGTGAAGAGCTTCCTGGTCGAGCAGGGCGTTCCTGCCGGCGACATCGATACCAAGGCCCTCGGAAAAGAGCACAATCTGACTACGGAAGAAGTGCAGCAGTCGATTGCGCAAGACACCGAGCTGACCACCGAAGAGCGCAAGCGAGCCCTGTCGAAGATCGTCATCATCCGCATGGCAAGCAATCGCAGAGTCGATATCACCCTGAACTCGGCTGGCCAAACTGAAACGTCAGTGCGCCAGTTCCCGTTCAACGCTACGGATGCTTTGACCCTTATCGGTGGCCGCGAAGGCGAAGCCAAGAAGGCTCCGGCGAAGCGTACTCCGAAGAAACCGGTAAAGAAGCAGTAACCGCACGCGAGCTCAAACCTGACGCGGAAGGCGAACATGCCTTCCGCGTTTTTTTTGATCAAATGGTGCGGCTGAAAGGAATCGAAAAGCGGAAAAATCTACACGAATCCCCCGAAAGTGCCATCGCCAAGTCATTGATTTAATGAGAGCGTGTGTGGTATTCGGCTTGCCACTTTCGATCGATAGAGCCCTGCGTGAATATGACTGCAATGAATCGGTCTCGTCGACTCCGAGTGGTTCTCGTGGGGGCGGTGACATTCGGTCTCCTATGGAGCGCGGGATGTTCGAGTCCCACCGGCGTGCCAACCGAAGGTGTAGCTCAGGCAGACCAGCCCCAGACTCCATTTCATGATCAGGGAACGAGCGAGGCCAGCGCCGGAGCGGGTGATTCTTTGGGGTCGCGTGAGAAGGCGGCCAAACCGCAGAACAGTCTCCCTTTTCATGATCCGCAGAACTTGCCCGCGGGTACGTTGCTCGTCGTGCGATTGAGAAGCTCGGTATCGGCCGGAAATACCCCGAAAGATAACCGGTTCGACGCAATCGTTGATGAACCGGTAGTAATCGAAGGCAACACACTGATCCCGCGAGGAGCCGTAGCCGCCGGCCGCGTCGAATCTGCTCGAGTTTCTGCTTTGAAGCCGAGCCGAGGCTATGTCCGTCTTGCCCTGGAATCCGTCCACGTCGCCGGAGTCGACGTCCCGGTTCAAACTGCCAGCCTTTTTGCCCGGCAGGCCCCGGTCAGCAACGCTTCGATCCCCCCATTCCTTCTCGAAAAAGGTCGACGGCTCGCTTTTCGGTCTACTGAACCCGTCAACCTTCCGAACCAGCGAGCAGAGGCAGCTCGTTAAAGGTCAGAATTTACCTAAACCCCGAGTTTTCCACAGAAAGATTTCCCGTTTTAGTGACATCTGCCCTTAGCAGGCACAGGCTCCTCTCTCTATAGTGGCCAAAATGGGTGTTGATCTCGGCAAGACGAGATTCTCAATTCCCATTTTAGGAAAACGAAGGTAGGGAGTTGCGGAGTTTCCGGTTACTCCGGGAACGAATTCCGCTCACAGTAATCACTATGAGCTCTGCTGCTGCAACTACTTGGACACCGCAGGATCAAAAATCGGAATTCTTCCTATTTGAGCACTCCCCAATCGGGCTGGCGCAATGTCAATGCAGCGGTCGCGTCACCATAATGAATCGCGCGCTTGAACAACTGCTCGGGATCCAGCCTGGCAATAGGATCCGCCTCATGGATCTCCTCGATCCTCAAGACCGGTCCGCCGGTGCGCGACTCTTCTCGGAGCTGGTTGATGGAAAACGCGACAGCTTCCAGATCGACTCGCGGACTGGCGAGAGTAAGCTCTGCTTGCGATGGACCGTGTGGCGGTTCTTGGAAATAGATGGCCCGGCCGACGGCGTGTTGGCTATGGCGGAAGATCTCCCGGGCAGCGAGGCCTCCGACGATCGCCTTAAGCAGGCCGAGAGATTGGAAGCCGTGGGCCGATTGGCCGGTGGAGTTGCGCACGATTTCAACAATCTTCTAACCGGCGTATTGCTCTACTGCGATCTGCTTCTGGCGACGATCGAGCCGCTGCATCGGTCGCGCAAATATGCCGAAGAAATCCGGAAAGCGGGACTCCAGGCAACCGGCCTTGTGCGCCAGCTACTTGCGATTGCTAGACCAACGAGTCATGAGCCTCGCCCGCTCTCGCTCAACGAAATCGCTGAAGGCATGCGCAACCTGCTGGTTCGTCTGATCGGGGAAAATATCGAGTTGAGCTTTCAGCTCGACCCTCATCTGGGACTGGTCCAAATGGATCCAACTCAGGCGCAGCAGATCCTGCTTAACCTCGTCCTCAACGCGCGCGACGCCATGCCCACGGGTGGAAAGATCTCGGTGGAGACGACGAATTGCAAAGTGGAAGTGCTGACTGACGGAGTGAGCAGCAAAGCGTCTTTACCGTGTGCGCTTTTCGCCGTTGCCGACAACGGCCTCGGCATGGACGCCGCCACTCGGGCGCGTCTTTTCGAGCCTTTCTTTTCAACCAAGGCGGGCAAAGGCACGGGCCTTGGCCTAGTCACGGTGCACGACATTGTGACGACCAACGGCGGCCTCATTCACGTCGACAGCGAGCCCGCGCAGGGCACGCGCATCAGCGTTCTTTTGCCGCTGGTTCCGGTACCGGTCATTCAGCCGAATTGTGGCCACGATTTTCATCCCGTCAGAGACGGGGAAGTACTTTTATCCAAAAAAGAGGAATGAACGCCATGACGTCTGCAGTTTTAAGTCCGATCCACGCTGCTCCGCAAATTGAACCCGCCAATTTTCTCAATCTGCTGATCGTTGACGATGAGCGATCGATCCGGGAGGCCTGCCGCGAAGTCGCGCAGTCTCTGGGGTTTACGGCTTTCGTGGCTGACTCCGCCGAGCAGGCCTACCGGGCGCTCGATATGCAGAGCTTCGACGCCGTCCTGCTCGATCTGCGTCTGCCGGGTGCAGGCGGCCTTGATGCCCTGCGCCGAATCCGGGAGCGCCGTCCGGAGGCGGTGGTCATCGTCGTGACTGGGTACGGTACTGTCCAATCGGCAGTGCAGGCGATGAAGAATGGCGCGTATGACTATGTCACCAAGCCGTTCAGCGTGGACGAACTCAAGCTATTGCTGGAGAGGGTAGCCAACCACTTGAAGCTGAAGACCGAGAACCGCGTTCTGCGCGAGAAGGTGAAATCCAAACAGGGATTCGGCGGCATCGTCGGTCGTGCTCCGGAAATGGAGAAGCTGTACCGCATCATCGCCAAAGCCGCCAACAGCGTGCACCCGGTCTTGATCCTCGGGGAAAGTGGCACGGGCAAGGAACTGGTCGCCCGATCCATTCATTATTCCGGTCCCTTCCGCGACAAGCCGTTCATCCCGGTCGATTGCGGATCTCTGGTTCCTACTTTGATCGAGAGTGAACTGTTCGGCTACGTAAAGGGCGCTTTCACCGGTGCCAATCAAACGAAAGACGGACTCATGGCGATGGCCGAGGGGGGAACGATCTTTCTCGATGAAGTCGGAGAGCTGCCCGTCGATTTGCAGGCGAAAATGTTGCGGGCGATCCAGGAAAAAGAAATTCGCCCGGTCGGCGGCACACGCCGCGTGCCCATCAATGTCCGAATTCTGGCAGCCACCAACCGCGATCTCGAACAGGCGGTCATGCAAGGCACGTTCCGGCGCGATCTGTACTTCCGGCTGAACGTGCTCAGCCTGCGGATTCCGGCGCTGCGCGAGCGCCGGCAGGATATTCCTCTTCTCATCGGATACTTTCTGGAGCGCATGACGCGCACCTCCGGCCTCGAGAAAATGCTTGATGACGAAGCTCTGAAGGCGATGTTGGCGTATGACTGGCCGGGAAACGTCCGCGAGCTTGAAAATTGTCTGGAACGCGCGTATGCCTTTACCAGCGGTCCTCTGATTCACACCACCGATCTGCCCCGCGAGATCGCAAACCTCCCAGCCGAGGAACATACGAACGGAAATGGAAACGGGCAGCTGAAGATCGTTCCCATCGCAGAACTGGAGAAGCGCACCATTCTCAACGCGATCTCCGAGTTGCATGGCGACAAGTTGCAAGCGGCCAGATTGTTGGGTATCGGCAAGACCACGCTGTACCGGAAACTGAAGGACTATGCCTCCCAGGAATTTCCGTCTTGAACACCCGATTCTGAACTGGTTCGTCGGCTCCCCGTGCCGCAATGGGAAGTCAGTCATTCCTCGCGACCGCTAAACGTCGCGTTTTCAGCGCTCCGATGGTGGCGGCGAAAGTGCTAGAGAAAGGACATGATTTTACTCATTACGCCCTCAGCCAAGGGCCCGCAGTGTGCCTCTTCCTTATACGGCGATACCGGCCAGGAGACCGACTGGGCCCAGACTTTGCAGGAGGCAGCCACTCGCCTCCGCGAACAAACCTACTCCTCTGTGGTGATTGATCAGTTCCTGCTGGAGACCGAACCGGAGGAAAGCGACCAGATGATCGAGCATCTGGGTACCGCTTTCCCGGTCTATGTCAACTTCGCGGTGACCAACATGGAGCGATTGCTACGCGAGGTGCGCTCGGCCCTTCATCGCCGCAAGCGGGAGGAATGTGCCGTCCTCCGTGCGGTTGCCGACCGCATGCATAGTGAGATGTGCGAGACTCTGACCGCCATGCTTCTCTCCTGCGAGTTGGCAATGTCGGTGCCGGATGTTCCGGGCCCTGCGGCGGAAAAAATTCGCAACATCGACAATCTGGCGCGCGAGCTTCGCCTCCGTCTGGAGGTAAATTGATGGGAAGGCGAACGCGACGGGCTTCTTCGCCCGCAATGATCTGGCGCCGGGCATTTATGAAGTGCATGTGTCCGCGGGAAGCTTTGCCGACTACATTGCCCCGGTCCAGGGGGAAATAGGTCAGCACCCGAATTTGAAGGTCCGGCTAAGCGTGCAGCAACAGCCAACCGTCATCACCATCGATGACACCGAGGCCATGCCCCCCTGGTCGACAGGCCTTCCTCGGTTGTCGATGGCGTCGTTACTTCCCAGCAGATCGACAACCTGCCACTCAACGATCGCAACTTTCTCGAACTCGCGCTGCTGACTCCCGGCAATACCATTGCTCCGAACTTCGATCCGACGAAGCAGGGCACTGCGGTGATCTCCTCCGCCGGACAGTTGGGCCGCGGGGGCAACGTCAGCATCGATGGCATGGACGCCAACGACGACGTCGTTGGCGGCGAACTACTCGGGTTTCTTCAACGTGCCGGTGCCCGACCAGGCCGATCCGAATTTCTCTTCATCCTTCGGCCGGCCAGCGGAGCCGGTGGAGTCTTCGGTTCAGGAGGGCCGCGGGCGTTTCAGTTGGCGGCAAAGCTGGTGTTCTGGGTTTAGCCCGTGGCCGTCGGCGAATTTAGTGCATCCGCGAGTGAAATCCCTTCCCGTGCAGGCCATGTTCGCACTAGAATAGCCGCCTGGGCCCGCCGGAACCCGTGCCCATCAAGGGGTTCCGACAATCCCGGGAGGTTCTGTGCACGTTCTCGTCACCGCCGACTCCCTCACTGGTTCGTGGACTTATGCCCGCGAGCTGGTGACCGGATTAGTCACGCGCGGCGTGCGAGTCACACTGGTCAGCTTCGGCGAGATTCCGCTTCCCGATCAGACTTCCTGGATGGATCATTTGCACGGGCTCGACTATCGGCCCACGGCGTTCCGGCTGGAATGGATGCACGAAGCGGAGGAGGATCTGCCCGAGTCGTCCGCCTTCCTCGCTGCGGTGGTGCGCGAAGTGCGTCCTGACGTTCTGCACCTGAATCATTTTTGTTATGGAAACCTGCCGGTTGATGTCCCGCGCGTGGTGATGACGCATGGCGATTTGATTACCTGGACGCATGCGGTTCGCAATCGTGCACCCCGACCGGAGCGTTCCCTCACCTGGTATCGCAACACCGTGCTCGAAGGGTTGGCTGGCGCTGATGTCGTGGTCGCACCTTCGGTGTGGATGCTGGATCGCTTGACGGCATGCTATGGACGTCCTCGGCGTGGAGAGGTGATCTATCCCGGACGAAATCCGATCTTCTTCAACCCCTACGTCAGCAAAGATGACTGCGTGCTGGCGGTCGGAAGGATGGTCGACGCAGGCAAGCAAGTTTTTCTGTTGACGCAGCAACCGTATTCCGTTCCGGTCTGCATTGTGGGCGCGGAGCAAACGGTGCCGATGCCCCGCATTCCCATCCGCGCCGATGTAAAGCTGGCGACCGATCAAACTTCTGTCGCGATCCGCGGCCCACAGACCGAAGCGCAACTGCGCGCTCTGTACAGCCGTGCCGCCATCTACGCCGCGACCGCGCGCTACGAGCCCTTGGCGATGACCGCGCTGGAAGCTGCATTCTCCCGCTGCGCCATCGTGGCCAATGATATTCCCGGCTTCCGCGAGATTTGGGGGGATGCGGCTCTTTACTTCGAGACGAATGATGCAGCCAGCCTGGCCGAGAACATTCGCCTGCTTAATGCTGACCGCCCCATGCGACGCGCCTACGCGGAGCTTGCCTATTCGCGAGCCCGCGAACGCTTCACCACCAAGCGCATGATTGATGAGTTCCTGCAGCTGTACCGCAGTCTGGTGGCCGCGGGATCCATAGCCGCCTGATTTCAGATCAGGGCGTGTTCTGCGTTTCAAAACCTGAAACCACGAAGGGCACGAAGTTCCACGAAGGAAAATCGAGAACGCGGAACGCAAGTCTTTCGGTACCCATGGGCTTGGTGCTATCCCCAGCTTGATGGTATCTTCTTAAGGCTTACTAGAAACCCGTAAGGTTGGAGGATGAATTTATGGCTCAAGTAAAAATCACCGTCAGACCGAATGGCCCTTTCCGGGTTGAGGCCCCCGAAGGCTCAATCGAGTTAGTCGACGTCAACGGTACCCCCTACGACCTTACCGGCAAGACGGCATTCTCGCTGTGCCGTTGCGGCGGCTCCGTCAACAAGCCCTTCTGCGACGGAACTCACAGCAAGATCGGATTCCAGGGTGCAGAACTCGCAGTGAAGAAGGCTGAGGGCGGTTCGTAAAACCTTGAAGGGCGGAGGAGAATCGTGCACGACCGACGGGGCCGCGAGCTGGGAATGCATCGCAAGATCACGCGCCGTGACTTCCTCAACGGAGTTGCGGTGACCGCGGGCGCAGCCATGATGCCATGGCATCTGCTCGCCGAGGGAAGCAACGAAGGCCCAGAGAAGTCACCCGACTACTATCCCCCAGCCCTCACCGGTATGCGTGGGAGCCATCCCGGTTCGTTCGAGACAGCCCACAGCCTGCGCGACGGGACGTTCTGGGATACCGCCGGCAAGCCCGA
The DNA here is from genome assembly GCA_963765015.1 of uncultured Acidobacteriota bacterium. Lineage (GTDB taxonomy): Bacteria > Acidobacteriota > Terriglobia > Terriglobales > Acidobacteriaceae > Sulfotelmatobacter. The sequence goes on from CAVXVD010000057.1 coordinate 41,514, forward strand.
AGATACTGGCGAAAGCTACGACCTCATCATTGTGGGCGGTGGCATCAGCGGTCTCGCGGCCGCGCACTTCTATCGCAAGGCCACAGGCGGCAAAGCCCGCATCCTTATCCTCGACAATCACGACGACTTTGGCGGGCACGCCAAGCGCAACGAATTTCGTGTCAACAGCGCGTTCCGCCTCGGCTTCGGAGGAACGTTCTCCATCGAAAGCCCAGCCCCCTACAGCGTGGTGGCCAAGGGTGTTATCGAGGAGCTCGGCATTGATGTTCCCTCGTATTCAAAGTTTGTTGACAAAGACCTTTACCGCTCTCTCGGCTTGAGCCCCAAGATCTTCTTCGACAAGGAAACGTTCGGCGCTGACAAAGTTGTCATTAATCCGGCGCCCCGGGGCGGGAATGAGAGTGAAGATCCGGCGAGCCAGTCGGCTGAGGCGTTTCAGAAGTTCCTGGCTGAGGCTCCCATCGCCGACCAGGCTAAGCGCGACCTGCAGGGCCTGATGCAGCAGCCGAAAGACTATTTCCCAACGCTGACGTCTGACGAGAAAAAGGCGAAGCTCGCGCGCATGAGTTACGCGAAATTTCTGAAAGAGGTTGCGGGCGTTCATGAAGACATCGTCAAGATGTACCAAGCAGTACCACACCCGTTGTTCGGCGTAGGAATCGACGCCGTCGCGGCACAGGACGCATGGGGATTCGATCTTCCCGGTTTTGCCGGGATGAAATTAGATCCCGCACCCGGCAAAGGGATGAACCGCGACTCAATTCCCAATGCCGACGCGGAAAAATATTTTTTCCACTTCCCCGACGGCAACGCCACCATCGCACGCCTCATGGTACGCGCACTCATACCCGACGCGATCCCAGGCAATTCTCTCTCGGATGTGGTGCTAGCCAAGGCGAACTATGCGAAGCTCGACGACTCCGGTTCACCAGTCCACATCCGGCTGAACAGTACCGCCGTCCGCGTGAAGCACCTCGGAGATCCGGCGAGCGCGAAGGAAGTGGAAGTCGCTTACGCGCGCGGCGGCAAGGTCTACACCGCCAAGGCAAAGAACTCGATCCTCGCGTGCTGGCACGTGGTGATCCCCTATATCTGCGAAGAACTGCCCGACAAGCAGAAGGAAGCGCTCGCCTCTGCGCAGAAGGTTCCGCTTCTCTATACGAACGTCGCTGTCCGCAACTGGACTTCTTTCCAGAAAGTCGGCGCCAACGCCGTGTACGCTCCGGGTATGTATCACACCGGCATTAACCTCGATCTGCCCGTCAGCATTGGCGGATACGAGTGCGCGCGCAAGCCGGACCAGCCCATCGTCGTCCACATGATGAAGGCAGCGTGCCATCCCGGACTGCCTGCCAGACAACAGCACAGCTTCGGACGCATGGAACTCTACACCACGACGTTCGAAACCATGGAGCGCAACATTCGCGATCAATTGGCGCGGACTTTAGGGCCGGGCGGCTTCGATCCCGCGCGAGATATCGCTGCCATTACCGTCAATCGTTGGCCTCATGGCTATGCCTACGAGTACAACTCGCTCTTTGACACTTTCTGGCTGGAAGGCGGAGAGACTCCTTGTGAAGTTGCGCGCGCTCCCCACGGCCGCATCGCCATTGCGAACTCCGACGCCGGAGCCTACGCCTACACCGACGAAGCCATCAACCAGGCCTACCGCGCCGTGGGAGAAATCACGAAGGGGTAGCGCTTGAAGGGGGTGGCCTTGAAAGTCTCTCCAGCTGCGAAGCGGCGGCATGGGATAGTTCGGCACGTAAGTGCCGGGGAGGGCAGGAAGAACAGGCGAGTCCCGTAGGGACGGCACTCCGGTCTCGGCAGAGAGTTCTAGGGCTGCCCGTGCTCGCTTTTCAAGAACTCCGCACGTTTTTTCGCTTCTTCCGCCTGCGGCGTCATCCCCTTCGCCTGATACGCGTCCGCCAACGCACTCTCCATATCCGGGTTATCGCCGTCCCGATCTTTTTCTTTCAGGTACGCGGCAATCGCATCGTCGTACATCCTGAGATTGGCGTACGCATTTCCCATTTCGTAATAGATGCCCGACATCTGAGAGCCTGCATGCGCCGCGGCTTTAAATTCCTCAATTGCCGCTTGATAGCTTTTCTGGTCCATCAGTACCAGGCCCAGCCCGTAGTGCGCGTCACCGTCGTTCGCATCCTGAGCCAGCATCTGCTTGAAGGTCGCCTGGGCATCGTCCTGGCGGTGTTCACTCAAATAGACCAGCCCAAGATCAAAGTGGGCGACTGAGCTTTGCGGCCGCAATTCGATCACTCGCTTGAATTCGGCCTCAGCCTGCGGATACCGCTGCCAGGTGATGTAGGCTTGTGCGAGGGCGAAGTGCGCTTCCGCAAGATTCGGCTGCTGTTTTACGATCGCCTGCAGCCGCGCCACCGAATCGCCTCCGTTAGACTCCGACAATTCATGGAAAGCTCTAGCCATGCGCATCGGTCCCCCGCGCCACTGCCGCACGCCCAAGCCTGCGAGCAGTACTGCCAAGGCAACGATTCCAACAACGCTCGCGCGCCGAAGGGGAGCATCCGGCCGCGGCGCCGCCCTGGCGATCAACGCGCCTAACGCTGCACCGCTCAGAAGGCCGCCGACGTGGCAAGCGTTGTCGATGCCGCCTGAACTCCCTGCAAAAATGTTGTAGCCGATGCCGAATAGCACATTGAACCCGATAAAGAACGCGAGGCTTCGAAGTGTTCCGCGAATCGCAATACCAGGCAGGGAAAATTCACCGAGGTAATACGAAGCGGCGAGCGCGCCCGCCAATCCGAAGACTGCGCCCGATGCTCCGACGCTTAATACACCGGGATTCCACGCCACGCTCGCCAGTCCGCCCGCGATGCCGGTAATCAGGTAAATTGCGGCGAAGGTCCATCGGCCGTACAGCGACTCGCAGAGTCTGCCTAGATCCCAGAGGCACCACATGTTGAAGAAAATGTGCATCGGTCCGCTATGCAAAAACATGTACGTGAGCAGTCGCCACCAGTCGCCCGTCAGTGTGTACGGCCCATAGTTGGCGCCAAAATGCAGACTGACATCGCCGGAAAACTCAGTTGGGGAACCGCTCGCAATAGCCATCGCCAAATACACGGCGACATTCGCCCCGAAGATGATGTGTGTCAGAGTAATGCTGGAATCACGCCGTACCCACGGCGCCGGCAGGACGATTTGCTTTTCGTCGTCGACCACCTCGCCGCGCTGCGCCTTCTCGTGCTGCACGCACCACTGGCAGATCTTCTTCCCAAACATTAGGGGAGGAAGCTGCCGCCCGCATCGAATACAGTTCGCCATGTCTAGAAAAAGACTATCAGCAGTCAGCGATGTTGTGGGAAGTGGAGCCGCGATGCACTCGTCCGGGGTCGCGTACGAAGCGTGCAACGGAGAACGCTGATAGCAAGGGAGGTTCTGTTGCACCCGAAGGTGCGGCACGCGTCGCTTCGCTCGGCGGGGCGGACGAATGCGTCCGCCCCTACACGGTCGGGATCAGTGAATCGTCTTGGTCTTGCGTGACATGTAATCCATCAGCAGGTACTGCCCGAGCGTGTAGGGGGTTGTGAAATAAGCTTTCCCGCGGCACATCTCCGTGACCTTCTGCACAAACTGGACCAGCCCGTAATCCGACGCCAGCATGAACGTGTTGATCAGCACACCGGCCCGTTTGCACTTCGAAACCTCTTCCAGCGTCTGGCTCACCACCAGCGGGTCGAGCCCGAACGCGTTCTTGTAGATCCGTCCATCTTCGAGAGTCAGCGCCGAAGGTTTTCCGTCGGTGATCATCACGATCTGCTTCATGTCTTTCCGCTGACGTTGCAGGATCCTCTGCGCCAGCCGCAGCCCTTCGCGCGTATTGGTGTAGTAGGGACCAACTTTGACCCGCGCCAACTGCGAGAGCGGTACTTCCTCGGCGGAATCGTGAAACAGCACCAGCGAAAGCGAATCCCCCGGATACTGCGTGCGGATCAGATGCGACAACGCCATCGCAACTTTCTTCGCCGGAGTGAACCGGTCTTCGCCGTAGAGAATCATTGAGTGCGAGCAGTCCAGCATCAGCACCGTCGCGCACGATGACTGGTACTCGCACTGGTGCACCTGCAAGTCGCCGTATTCGATGTTGAGAGGCAGCGCCAAACCTTCGCGCTGGATCGCATTCGAGAGCGTCGCAGTGATGTCGAGATTCAGTGTGTCGCCGAACTCGTAGGTCTTCGACGACCCGCTGGCCTCAATCCCTGTAGCGAGATCGCGAGTATCGTGCCGTCCGAAGCTCGACTTGCCGAGCGAACCCAGCAGGTTGCGCAGCGACTTGAATCCCAGGAAGTCCAGGCTCTTGTCTGTGATTTCAAACTTGGCCTGCTGTGCCTCGCCGGTCTGCCCGCCGACACTCGACCGCCGCGTCGGATCGTGAGGGTCGTCGATGGAAATGTAATCTTCCTGCTGCATGCGCTCGATGAGCTGCTCGATCAGTTCGTCGAGCTGCCCGTCCATCTGCATCTGTTCGATCTGCTCGCGCAGGTTCTCATCGAACATCTCGCCATTCATCAGAGCCTGCTCGATGGCGCGCCTGAGTTCGTCGAGCGTCTGCTCGCCCTCCGGCATCTCGTACCACATGGAATCCTGGAACCCGCTCTGCAGCAGGTAATCGGAAAGGGCATTGAGCAGATCTTCCATGCTCATCTCGCCCGCCGGATCGGGCACGTATTTGGAATAGCGAATGCGTTTCATATAAGCAGTACTCAGTTCTCAGTATTCAGTTCTTAGAACTACACGCAACCCGCGGGCGGCATCGGCTACTGGTCCACAACCGGGAACTGAGAACCGAGAACTAGTTAAATTGCCTTCTCTGTCGGTAAGGCTTCTCCTCCGGCTCGAACCCTTTCTCCCGCGCAGGCTCCTGCTTCTTCTCTCCGGCTTTGAAAACCCGCTCCTCACTGCGGCCGATGCGCTTATGTGCGTGCAGACCCTCAAGAATGAACTCGGCTGCCGACACCTGCTGCTCCGCGCTTTCCTTTTGCGTGACGCCCAGCGGTCCAAGTTTGTCGACCAGTCCTTGAATCTTTTTCAGATTCTCCAGCGCTTCCACCGCGGGGATCGAGTCCGCCAGTTGAATCTCGCCTCCTAAGTCGAACCACTGCACAATCTGTTGCACGTTGGCCCCGGTGTAGTACTCGTCGTAAGTCTTTGCAATGGCCGAGCGGATGAGTTCGCGGCCCACGTGGTCGGCGCCTTTCATCTCGCCCTCATATTCCAGTTCGAGTTTGCCGGTGATCGCCGGCAGCGCCGCATACACGTCGCTGATGCGCGGGACGACGAACTGTTCGTCGTTGCGAATGGCGCGCCGTTCGGCATTGGAAACGACATTCTCCATCGCCGAAATCGGCAGCCGCTGGCTCACGCCCGAGCGCTTGTCGATCTTCTTGTCCTCGCGCGCCGCGAACGCCACTCGCTCGATCACTTCCTGCACATAGTTCGGTAGATGCATCTTGTATCCGTTGCGGCGTGTCCAGGCCTCCTGCGCCGTGATTGCAATGCCTTCCTCCACGGTCGCCGGGTAATGCGTGCGAATCTCCGAGCCGATGCGGTCTTTCAGCGGCGTGATGATCTTCCCACGCGCCGTGTAGTCTTCCGGATTCGCGCTGAATACCAGCGCCACATCGAGCGGCAAGCGGATGGGGTAGCCCTTAATCTGCACATCGCCTTCCTGCATGATGTTGAACAATCCGACTTGAATCTTTCCCGCCAGATCCGGCAATTCGTTGATGGCGAAGATGCCGCGATTGGCGCGCGGCAGCAAGCCGTAGTGAACCGTCATTTCGCTCGACAACTCGTGTCCGCCCCGCGCCGCTTTGATGGGATCGATGTCACCAATCAAATCCGCGATGGTGACATCGGGCGTCGCCAGCTTTTCCACGTAGCGATCATCCGGCGAGAGATAAGCAATGGGCGCACCGTCGCCGAGGCGAGCGACTTCGTCGCGGCAGCGCCGGCAAATCGGTGCATAAGGGTTGTCGTGGATCTCGCATCCGGCGAGGTAAGGCATGTGCGGATCGAGCAGCGTGGTTAATGCCCGCAGGATACGGCTTTTGGCCTGGCCGCGGAGTCCGAGGAGAATAAAATTATGGCGCGAAAGCAGCGCGTTGATGATCTGCGGTACCACGGTATCGTCATAGCCGACGATTCCCGGGAAGACCGACACGTCGCTCTTTTCACGCAGGCGGGCGACCAGATTGTCGCGCAGTTCGTCCTTTACCCGTCGTGTGCGCAATCGCTCTTCGGAAAACTTGCTGCGGCGCAGATCACCCAGCGTGCGCGGAACACTCATGAATGGAACCCCCACAATCGAAAACTTTCCTCGATTATACGCCGCGATGCAGGGTGCGTTTTCCTCGAGCAATCTCGGATCAGTGCGCGTGTCCGTTGCCGCCCGCTTTTTCACGCGCCCGCGCCCCGCGCCGCAGTTTGGGAAGGATCGCTTCCAGATAGGCCGAGACGGCTTCGAGACGTTGGCCCTCGGAGCGCATCGCGAGCAATTTCTGCTTGAAATCGAGATCGAGCGGAAGGGATCCCGCAAGATAAAATGACAATGCACTCTGATCGGCGGCGGAAAGGTCCTGCACCGCGCCGGCCAGAGACAGAATCTCCAGATGAAGCTGCACGGCCCGCGCTCGTGCATCCTCGGCTAAACTCTCCGGTTCGTCCGGTACCAGCAAAACATCCGCACGCAGAAACGACCGCTCCCGATTCAGTTCCAGTACTTCGAAGCGCTGTTTTCCCTCGGCAATCAGGTCGAGCCGGCCATCCGGATATTCCTTCGTTACCGTGACGATTTCTGCCGTGCACCCGACTTCCGCGATGTCCTCTTCGAGCGCCCGAATTACGCCAAAAGGCACATCCTGAGCCAGGCACTCGCCGATCATCTCTTTGTAGCGTGGTTCGAAAATGTGCAACGGCAGGGGAGTGCCGGGAAGCAGAACGACTTCGAGCGGGAATAACGGAAGGAGTACCACGGAATCTCCGATTGGACTCTGTAACTTGAAACCTTGAAACCTTGAAACCTTGAAACCTTGAAACCTTGAAACCTTCTACCCCAGTTCCCCCAGCATGGCTTCCATCTCCGACTGCGCGTGCAGGTTTCCTGTGCGCCGCGCTGAGGCGATACCGTCCAGCAGCTTTTTCTTCGCTTCCTCGACGCGCTCGGCTCGCACCAGGGTTTGCGCTGCCATGAAATATCCAGCCGTATATTCGGGATGAGTTTCCAGAAGAATGGAGAATTCCGCCAGAGCACGGTCAAAATCACCCTGCTTCGAGTACTCCATCGCCAGTCCGTAGCGGGCAAACGCGTCTTTCGGATTCTCGGTCAGAACTTCGTTGAGTGCGGCAATGCGGTCCATGAGGTCGCGCTCCTTGCACGAGATTACTACAAAATCTGGGCTTGCCATCCGAGACCCGGAGATCAGAACTGGTCAGGGTCGTCGCGACTGATTACAATAGCGAATCTCGTAGTTGTTCAGAATTAAGGAACTCGAAAAATGGCCTGCCCCTATTTCATGCCGCTCAAGCGATTGGAGAGCGGCAATTGGACTCATCCCGCGCGTCTTCCTCTGGGCGGCGGATGGAGCGGTTGCTGCACCGCTCCTGGTCACGAGAACGCGATTCCCCCACAGGGCATTCTCGAGACCTTCTGCAATCTGGGCTATGCCAGCGGCTGCACCTGGTCGCCTCTGATACACCCTTGGGACGCGATCCGTTTTGCGGTTTCCGCCCCGACTGCCTCATCCGCACATTCGACTGGCAACTTAAGCGCGGCTTCTGCGCCCTCGAGGATCCTCAGTCTGCTCTACAGTTGCGAACGCAACCACCGTCCCGTCGAGCATGGCGAGTTGACGTTTGATCTGTCCATTCTGCCTGGCTGTGCCGGCACCCCGACGATCGCATTCAGAAGATGGCAGAGTGTTTTCTCGAATCGTATTTGAGAAAGAAAGCGTAGGAACCAAGTTGGAATTTTCGTCGCATTCAGAAATAGAAAGACAGCTCATGACAGACGACAGCTTGACCCCGCGACCAGTTCGGGATTCGCAATCCGAGATGGCTGAAATTGTGTTGCCCAACGATGCCAACCCGCTGGCAGCGCTGCTCGGCGGCCGGCTCATGCACTGGATCGATCTCGCCGGCGCCATGGCCGCGCACCGCCATTCCCGCAACTACGTGGTGACGGCTTCGGTCGATCACATCGATTTTCTGGTTCCCGTGCGTGTCGGGGACCTTGTCATCCTGCGCTCGTCCGTCAACCGTGTCTTTCATTCCTCAATGGAAGTGGGTGTGAAGGTGTATGTTGAAAATTATATTGCGGATACCGCGCAGCACGTGGGCTCGGCGTATCTGACATTTGTGGCGATTGATGGGGCCGGTAAGCACCTCAAGGTTGCGCCGGTCATTCCGGAGACGCCGGAACAGCAGCGTCGTTACGAGGATGCTGGACGGCGCCGCGAAATCCGCCGTGCCGAGTTGGAACGAAGACGTCGGGCGCGCTGAGGTTTTATGGATAGTGCCCTCTTAATTCATCGCCTGCATTTTGCATTTACCGTTACCTTCCACTATCTCTTTCCACAACTCACCATGGGGCTGGCGCCACTGATTGTGGTGCTGAAGACTCTGGGGCTTCGCAGGAATGATGAGACGTATAACCGGGCGGCACGGTTCTGGGCGCGGATTTTCGGGATCAATTTCGTCCTTGGCGTCGTCACCGGAATCCCGATGGAATTCCAGTTCGGTACAAACTGGTCGCACTTTTCGCGCTTCGCCGGCGGTGTCATCGGCCAGACTCTGGCCATGGAAGGAATGTTCGCGTTCTTCCTGGAGTCGGCGTTTCTCGGCCTGTTTCTGTACGGCGAGAAGCGGCTCGGTCCCCGCGGCCATTGGTGGTCCGCGGTTGCGGTGTTCTTCGGTTCGTGGCTCTCAGGATTCTTCATCATCGCCACCGATGCGTGGATGCAACATCCGGTGGGGTACTTCAAGGCCGGCGATGGCTCGGTGCAGCTCGCCAGCTTCTGGGATCTGGTCCTGAATCCGTGGGCTTGGTGGCAGTACGCGCACAACATGAGCGGAGCTGTGATCACCGGTTCGTTTGTCATGGCCTCAGTCGGCGCATTCTATTTATTGTGGGGGAAATTCGAAGAATACGGCCGCATCTTCGTCCGGGTGGGAGTTATTGCGGCACTGATCTTTAGCGCCTTGCAATTATTCCCCACTGGTGATGGGCAAGGCCGTCTGATCGCGGAAAATCAGCCGGTAACGCTTGCGGCCATGGAGGCGCTGTTTGAAAGCCAGCCAGGGGCACCTATCGTTCTGATTGGCCAACCGAATGTCGATGAGCGAAAGATCGATAACCCTGTGGTCATCCCGAACGCGCTCAGCTTTCTCACCTACCGCGCATGGAAGGCGGAAGTGAAAGGGCTCAACGCCTTCCCGCAAGATGAATGGCCGACCAGTATCGCATTACTCTATTTCAGCTATCACATCATGGTTGGACTTGGAACGCTCTTCATCGCCATCACGTTCGTGGCGGCGTTGTTACTGTGGCGGGGCAAATTGTTCTCGAGTCGCTGGATGCTCTGGATTCTCCTTCTGGCGCTGCCGTTCCCCTATATTGCGAACACGGCCGGCTGGATTACCGCCGAACTGGGACGGCAGCCGTGGCTCGTGTACGCGCTGATGCGCACCGCGGACGGGTATTCGAAAACAGTTTCGGCGGGCAACGGAATTTTCACGCTATTGGGATTCATGGGAATGTACACGGTGCTGGGGATCCTGTTCCTTTTCCTGGTGCGGCGGGAGATCGAACAAGGTCCGGAAGCAGAGGGCGCCGCGCACTAGAATTTGCGCCGTTGTCCACGCGTCAGTGAATGCAATGTGACCGTGGAAGAGCGGCCCTTAAGGCCGCGTGAGGATCGGAAGGACGTGGGGCATTAGCCCCCGAGGTGGCAGGGATTACGAATGGAAACACTCTGGTTCATGATCGTCGCAGTCATGGTGGCCGCCTACGTGGTGCTCGACGGCTTCGACCTGGGTGCCGGGGTCATCTATCTCTTTGCAGCGCGCACCTCGCAAGAGCGGCAGACCATTATGCGCGCCATCGGGCCCGTCTGGGATGGTAACGAAGTCTGGCTGCTGGCCGCCGGAGGTACTCTCTACTTCGCTTTCCCGTTGCTCTACGCCTCGAGTTTCAGCGGCTTCTACCTGCCCTTGATGATGGTCCTGTGGCTGCTCATGCTGCGTGGCATCGGCATTGAGCTGCGCGCGCACATGGACAATCCCGTCTGGCGCGGATTCTTCGACTTCATCTTCTGCGGATCGAGCGCGCTGCTGGCTATCTTTTTCGGCGCGGCGCTCGGAAATGTAGTGCGCGGGGTTCCTCTCGGTCCGGACGAATATTTCTTTGAACCGCTATGGACCAACTTCCGCGTCGGTTCACAGAACGGGATTCTCGACTGGTACACCATTCTCACCGGCGTGATCGCACTGGTCACGTTGACCGCTCACGGATCCTTGTACATTGCGACGAAAACGGAGGGCGATCTGAACCGCCGCGCTCGCGCCGCGGCGATGTCGGCTTGGCCCATCCAGGTGTTATTGACTGTCGGGGGACTCGTGGCGACCATCTGGATTCGCCCTGGCTTGCTCGATAACTATAAGCAGCACGTCATTGGATTTCTGATTCCCATCCTCGTCTATGGAGCGCTCGCGCTTATGATCCACGCCATGCGCAGGGGAAGCGACAAGACTGCTTTCGTCGGTTCCGCCGTTTACATTGTAGGAATGCTGGTGGGCGCGGCGTTCGCTCTTTATCCCGTAGTCCTGCCCGCTAGTACCGACCCCGCGCGTAACCTGACCATCTACAATACGGCTGCCGGTCATCATGGCTTGGTCGTAGGCCTTACATGGTGGATTCTGGGGATGATCCTGGCCCTCTGTTACTTCTTCTTCCTGTTCCGCATGTTCAAGGGAAAGGTGCGGCTGGAAGGGGAGGGTTATTGAAGAAAGACGCCACGGATGTCCACGTATCAGATCAATAAGTCTTTCTTCTAGCGTAAATCCGCGCAGCCGCGGCCGCTGTTCTATCGTCCCAACAACTTAGCGACTCATACAATATTCGTAGGCCTCATTCGTCTACAGCAGTAGATGAAGGGCGCAGCGAGCCTTGAGCGGATGGCACTCGAACAGGACCAGCGGATCTCCGAGGTGGTCAAGCGGGAGCAGTCCCGGCTGCGCAACTTCATTCGCCGGCGCGTGCCCGACCCTCTCGACGCCGAGGACATTCTGCAGGAAGTCTTCTACGAACTGGTGGAAGCGAACCGCCTGCTGATGCCGATTGAGCACATCACCGGCTGGCTGTTTCGCGTGGCGCGCAACCGCATAACGGATCTCTTCCGCAAGAAGAAGCCAGTGAGCCTGAGCGAGGCCGCAGGTTCGGGTGAGGATGACGAAGGCGAACGGCTGCAGCTTGAAGACCTGCTTCCGTCGGCGGATGCCGGACCGGACGCGATGTACATCCGCAACATGCTGCTCGAGGAACTTATGTCGGCGGTGGCCGAGTTGCCGGAAGAGCAGCACGCGGTATTTGTCGCGCACGAGTTGGAAGGGCGCAGCTTCAAGGAAATATCCGCCGAGACTGGCGTGAGCGTGAATACGCTGCTCTCGCGCAAGCGCTATGCGGTACTGCATCTGCGGGAGCGGCTGCAGAGCGTTTATGACGACTTTACGAAAGCATGAGGGACTGAATATGAAAAGGAAATGGTACTTGTTCGCTCCACTGGCGGTTCTGGGAATGGTCGCGTTCGCCGCGATTGGCGGCGAAGTAGTGATGAGCCTGTGGAATTGGCTCTTGCCGCCGCTGTTTGGCTGGCACGTCATTCACTTCTGGCAGGCGCTCGGAATTCTGGCGCTATGCCGCATTCTGTTCGGCCACCATGGCTGGCGCGGCCCCGGTAGCTCGAATTTCCGCAATCGCATGAGAGGACGATGCGAGAATATGACTCCGGAGGAGCGTGAAAAATTGCGAATTGGCCTGCGCGCTGGTTGGAGCTTCGGCGCGGGCGGGGGCGCCGCAGGTAGCGGAAGTGCTCCATCCGCGCCCAAGCCTTGATCCGGATAGCGCCTGTATAATCAACTATTGGGGTTCTGCCTCATTCATCGCAATCTTTTCTGGAGTGTGATCCTTTGAACGCAAACGTACCGCACCAGCATGGCCCGGCACCGCAGGGTCCGCAACCGCTGCCCGGAGTCGATGCCATTGTCGCAGTGGGATCGGGCAAAGGCGGCGTCGGCAAAACCACGTTGTCGGTCAACCTGGCCGTCGCTCTCGCCAAGATGGGACACAAAGTCGGCCTGCTCGACGCCGACGTCTATGGCCCCAACGTCCCGCTGATGCTGGGCACGAACTCGCAACCGCGCATGGTCGGCGAGAACCGCATTGAACCCATCGAAGCTTTTGGCCTGAAGGTTATCTCTGTGGGATTCCTCAATCCCGGCGACAAGCCCATCATCTGGCGCGGACCGATGCTGCACCAGATCGTGCGCCAGTTCCTGGGATTGGTCGAGTGGGGACACCTCGACTATATGATCGTCGACCTGCCGCCGGGTACGGGCGACATCGCGCTGTCGTTGGTGCAGACCGTGCCCCTGACCGGCGCGGTTGTGGTCTCGACGCCCTCTGACGTTTCGCTGCAGGATGCGCGCAAGGCCATCGAGATGTTCCGCCAGATGAAGGTGGATGTCGTGGGCGTGGTCGAAAACATGAGCTACTTCACCTGTCCGCACTGCCAGCACGAGATCGACATCTTCTCGCGCGGCGGCGCCGAGAACATGGCGAAACAGTTCGGCGTTTCATTCCTGGGAAACATTGCGCTCGATCCCGAAGTCCGCAAGTCGGGCGACGGCGGCAAGCCGGTGGTCCTCGAAGGGGAGAACTCGCCGCACGCCAAGTCGATCTACGAATTTGCGCGCAATGTGATCGCGCGGGTGACGGAAATTCGGGCCAACGCACCCGCCAGCGTAATTCAGATTCAGTAAGAGCCTTCACCACAGAGGCACAGGGGTTCACAGGTTAAATCCTCTGTGGAACTCTGTGCCCTCTGTGGTTAAGGCTTTTTGAATCGACCCAGGCGCCAGATCGGGCGCGGCTCGCGATCTTTCAGAATTAACTCCGCCATCATCTCTCCGATGGCGGGTCCGTGCTTGAACCCGTGCCCGGACCCTCCACCCAGCAGCCACACGTTTTCCATGTCGGGATGCCGGTCGATGAGGAAATGGGCATCCGGCGTTTGCTCGTACTGGCAGACGCGGGTTTCGATCAGCGGGGCATCTTTCAAGGCAGGGAAACGGAAGCCGACGTATTCGCGAATGTCTTTCAAGGTATCGGGACTGACGACGCGCTCCCCGTCCGTCGGATCGAAGACCGGCCCGCGCGTATCGTCGGCGATCTTGAATCCGCGATGATCGCTGCCGGGGATGCCGTAGCGAAAGCGTCCGCGGTGATCGGCCCAGACCGGGAGATGCGCGTCGCTGAAACGATCGTCTCCGGCAGGGGTGCCGAAGAAAAAAATATCCTGCTTGGTGGCCTGCACTAGATTGCCAACGGCTTGTGGGAATAATTGGCCGAGCCAGGGTCCGCAGGCGAAGACATAGAGATCCGCTTTCAGAGGTTGCGGGGAAGGGGAGTCTTCCGAAGGAGCAACCACCGGGGCTAAAGCCCGCTCGGATCTCACGGGGTTTACGCGGCCCTGAAGGGCCGCTCTTCCACGGAGCCCAGCACGGAGAAGCCCAGCACGGAAAGTTCAGCACGGAGAATCCCCAGAAGTCCGGTTTCGAGGCCTTCGGGCACCACCGCAAGGCGGCGGTAGGTGCCGCCTGCGGCTTGGAAAGCCTCGACTACCGCCTGGCAACTGGCGCGGGCTTCTAGGTATCCGCACTCGGGTTCAAAGATTCCCCATTCGATTCCGTCAAAGTTGATCTGCGGCCAGCGCTTCTGCATCTGCGACGTCGAAAGTTCTTGGAACTTGATCTTTGCCGCCCGCATAGCCTTGACCGACCCGCGCTCGAACGAGTCTTCGTTGCCCGAAGCCATCCAGAGCACGCCGGTCCGATGAAGAAACTGTGTGTTCCACCGCTTCTCGTATTTCGCCCAGAGCTTGAGCGCCCGCGCAGCCATCTCGGTATAAGGCTGATCCGGCCCGTACGTTCCGCGCATGACGCGGGTTTCTCCGCCCGAAGACGCCCGCGAATTTCCCGGTCCCCAGGCGTCCAGCAGCGTAACCCGTGCGCCGCGCTCCAGAAGATGCAGGGCAGTCCATCCGCCGAACGCTCCGGCTCCGATCACGGCAATGTGTGGTGGGTGTGGCACGAAAGGAATAGTACAGAGCAGAGCTTCAGGTTTCAAAGTCTTAGGTCTGAAGATTCACAATGAGTGCTATGGCCGGGTTTCATCAATCGACGCTAGGTTGGGTGACACAAGAGAACATCATGGCGAGGCAAAGGCCAGACCAGAGCGCGAGGCAAGTGAACACCCAATAGGTATCTGCCGTGCGGTGGTGGTACAGAGGTGTAAGTCCCGCAATGCTGATGCCGAGTATGAAAGTCGCCACGACGCTCAGCAATCCCCTCAGAATCCTTGGAACATGCAGATGGCCGACATATCCCAAAAGACCATCCAACCACCTTCCGATGAAGTACCAAAGAAATGGCACAAATGCTATGGAGAGGTACATCCATGCGTTTTCGTTCTGATGAAGCACGACAGCCCCAACCAAGATCGCGAGAAACATTGCAGGAAGCTCAAGGACTAAGGCCATCCTCTGAGTGGGTTTGAGCAGCGGCGGCTCTCGCCTTTGCATCGGAATGCTATCCCCTTCCTGATACTTCACAGCTTGGTACTGAGAGACTATATGAAAGCCGCGCAGCGCACACGACTGGACAGACCGTGCGGGCCAAACGAAACAAATATGTATTAGCGTGAGGAGAACAGGCAGTACTCGACGAAATCCGATGCGTCGCATGTCTGTATTGACACCGGACCCGAACTAACGTGCCCTGCGATCTTACGCTTCGGGCATGGTTGGCGAAAAACCCCAAATACATTCACTGCGCCCCGGACCTGTCTGGGGCAACCCCCTGTGCATCGATGGCCCCCGAACCTGCAATAACCCCAACACCTCAACTTTGGTCCAAAACCTATCCTTCTGCATCTAAGATAGTTAGGTAAAATGGATAGGGACGTCGATTCTCCTCCCGGCCGGTGCCGTTCGGATCGAGATAACTGACAACGAGTATGCCTGCTGACCCTAATATCGGGAACCGCGAACGCGAAATTCTGACCGCCATCGTCGAGACGTTCATCTCGACCGGCGAGCCCGTCGGATCGCGCACGCTCGCGCGTTACAACCGCGAAGGCCTGAGTCCGGCCTCCATCCGCAACGTCATGGCGGATTTATCCGACGCAGGATTTCTGGAGCAGCCGCATGCCTCCGCCGGACGCGTGCCCACGACCGAGGCCTACCGCTACTACGTCGAGCAGATCTCCGGTACCGCGCGGCTGGCGCCACAGGAAGAGACGATGATCTCCGACTCGCTCGCCGGGATCACCGACGTGCAGGAGTTCATGGAGCGCACCTCGCATGTGCTCTCGCTGATTTCGCGGAACGTGGGTGTCACCGTGGCGACCAGCGGTCCGAAGAATGCGCTGGAGCACGTCTACTTCTCGCGGCTGGGCGAGCAAAAAGTGTTGGCGGTGCTGGTCACGCGCTCGGGGTTGGTGCGCGACCGGGTGCTACGCCTCGATCTTTCGCAGTCCGACCTCGACCTTGCTGCGCGTTACATCAATGAGAATTTCCGCGGCTGGACCATGGAATCCATGCGCACCGAGCTTTCGCGCCGCCTGGAGCAGGAACGCAGCGAATACGACCGGCTGATGAATTCCATCGAACAGCTCTACAAGCAGGGAGCCCTGGCGGCTGAGCAAGGTTCGCAAGTCGTCTTCGTGGAAGGTACGTCGAACCTGGTCACCGGCGATCAGGACCGCCAGCGCTTGCAGGAGATGCTCAAGACGCTCGAGGAGAAAGAAAAAGTTGTCCAACTTCTCGGCGCCTACCTTGACGTGAAGCAGGAGGCCGTCCGCGTGGTAATCGGGCTCGACCAGACGCTGCCGTCGATGCAGAATTTCGTTCTGATTGGCGCTCCGGCTCACGCCGGCAACGAAGTCATGGGATCGCTAGCCGTCATCGGCCCGACACGCATGGATTATCAGCACACGATTACCGCGGTCTCGTACATCGCACGCTTGTTTGACAAGATCTTGAATGAATCGGAGTAGCAGTTATGGGGAAATCAAACGGAAAGACTCAATCTGAAGCAGGATTCGACCTGGAGCACGAGCTTCCGGCCGGCGATGGCGAAGATACGCCGTCGGGAGCGGACCCAAGTGCCGCCTCGACCGGAGAATCTGCCGATGTCGAATTACTAAAACTGAAAGCCGAGCGGGACTCGCTTTATGACCGGCTGGCGCGCGCGCAGGCGGAATTCGACAATGCCCGCCGCCGTGCCGCCAAAGAGCAGCAGGACTTCCGCGACTTTGCCACAGTAGAGGCGATCAAGTCACTGCTTCCGGTGGTGGACAGCTTTGAGCGGGCGTTGCAGGCGAAGTCCGATCCGGCCGATTTCCGAGCCGGCGTCGAACTGATCTACAAGCAGTTGCAAGACGTGCTGGCCAAGCTCGGGGTGCGGCCTATCTCGGCCAAGGGGGAGCAATTTGATCCTCATGTTCACGAAGCGATCGAAATGGTGGAAACGCCAGACGCCGCCGATCATGAAGTGCTCGAGGAATGGCAGCGTGGTTACAAGTTCAAAGATCGCCTGCTGCGTCCTGCCATGGTGAAGGTCGCAAAAAATCCTGGGAACTAGCTCGCGGCCTGGTGCGCTCGACGCAATCGCAATTAAAGCATGCAGACGATTTTCCCGATCCTTCGCTATCACGACGCGCGCGGCGCCATTCGCTGGCTGGGTGCGGCTTTTGGCTTCGTCGAGGTGTTCTCTGTTCCGGAATCCGGGGAGTACGTGCGGCATGCGCAGTTGATGCTTGGCACCAACATCATCATGATGGGGTCGGTGCGGCCGGACGACGGGATCGAAACTCCAAAGGTGCTGGGGGCATCCACGCAGGCACTTTCCGTTTACGTCGAGGATCCGGATGCGCATTTCCATCGGGCGCAAGCCGCGGGCGCCGAAATCGTAGTTCCCCCAGCAGACACTGATTTTGGTGCGCGCGAATATCACGCGCGCGACCCGGAAGGGCATTTCTGGGCCTTCGGCACGTTTCGTCCTGAGTCCATTCGAGAGAACGATTGACTGCGTAGTACCAGTGAAGAAAGGTTGCTTTGACGACGAACGCAAAACGCGATTACTACGAGGTTCTGGGTGTCACTCGCACCGTAACCGAGGTGGAGCTCAAGAGCGCCTACCGCAAGCTCGCTCTGCAATATCATCCTGACCGCAATCCCAATAACCCGGACGCGGAAGAGAAATTCAAGGAGGTCAGCGAAGCCTATGCGATCCTCGCCGACACGGACAAGCGTGCGGCTTACGATCGTTTCGGACACGCCGGTTTGGGCGGTGGCGCACAGGCTGCGGGCTTCGACCCCACCGTGTTCCAGGATTTCAGCGACATCTTTGGCGAGTTCTTTGGTTTCGGCGACATGTTCGGCGGAAGCGGAGGCCGTCGCCGCAACCGTGTACAGCGGGGCGCCGATCTCCGCGAAGATTTGACATTGGAGTTCGAAGAAGCGTTTTTCGGTACTGAGTCCAGCGTGACGGTTCGGCGGCATGAAGCTTGTGAAGAGTGTCGTGGCTCCGGCGCCGCTCCCGGCAAAGGTCCGACCACGTGCCGCTCCTGCAATGGCCGCGGGCAAGTCCGCTACCAGCAGGGATTCTTCAGCATTGCCCGTACCTGCCCCTCGTGCCAAGGCAGCGGCAACGTCATTACCGATCCGTGCGCGAAGTGTAAAGGCGATGGCCGTATCCTGCGCCAGCGAACGGTAGAGGCCAAGGTTCCCGCCGGGGTGGAGGATGGCACGCGAATCCGCTTCGCGGGTGCAGGAGAAGTTGGCCAGTTCGGCGGTCCGGCTGGCGATTTGTATGTTGTGTTGCACGTGAAAGATCATCCCTTCTTCGCGCGCGAGGGCAATGATCTGCACTGCGTGGTCCCGATTTCCGTGGCACAGGCAGCAATGGGCGCAGAAATCAAAGTGCCCACGATGGAAGGCGAACACAACCTCAAGATTCCCGACGGCACGCAGCCCGGCGCGATGTTTCGCGTGCGCGGCAAAGGCGTTCCGGTCCTGAATGGGCACGGCAAGGGCGATCTATATGTCGAGATCCGGGTACAAGTTCCCACCAAGCTCAACAAGCGCCAAAAAGAATTGCTGCAGGAACTGGATGCACTTTCTAAGGTCGACAACCAGCCCATGCTGCGCTCGCTGCTGGACAAGATGAAAGACATGTTCGGATCGTCGTAAAGGTCGATAATTCGATCCGCCCGCCATGACCCGCCGCCGATGGATTGCCGATGAAGTATCAGCCAATCACGCTGCGCTTACCGGTGCTCATGCCGATCATTTGATCCGCGTGCTCCGTGCCCGCGTCGGCCAGGAATTCGACATTGCGACCGGCTCAACGGTTCGCCGGGGGCGAGTCTCAAGCATTGCCGATGGCCGGGTGGAATTCGAACTGGGCGAGGAAATCCCAGCCGCTGTCCCTGTCAATATCATTCTCCTGATGGCTATCTTCAAGTTCGACCGGATGGAATGGGCGATCGAGAAGTGCACGGAATTGGGAGTCGCACGGATCATTCCGGTCATCGCACGCCGTACAGAGAAGCATCTCGCCGCGGCGTCCGAAAAACGGGCCGAGCGGTGGCGCAGAATTGCCCTGCAAGCGGCGGAGCAATCGCGCGGCGCCACGCCGCCGGAAATCTCCGAGCCAATCAAACTGCCCGAGGCTGCGGGTCTGCCGGGCAGGCTGCGGATTCTATTGGCCGAATCGGAAAACAAGGTGATGCTCCGCGATCTTCTCGCCCAATCCGAGGGCGACAGTGAAGTCCTCCTCGCGATTGGCCCGGAAGGTGGATGGGTGGATGATGAACTCCAGCTTTTCCGCAAAGAAGGCTGGATCTCCGCATCTCTCGGTCGAACGATCTTACGGGCTGAAACCTCTGCCATCGCAGCGACTGCAATCATCGTTTCAGCGCTCGGCGCGTGATTGCGCAGCTTTCTCTGGTTCGTCCGTTCAACAGCCACCAAGTGATATCCTGAGCATCAAATGCGGTCTTCGAAGTCCAATTCTCGTCCCACTCCCTTCACTCCAGACGACCGTCAGCGCGAAGCGATTGAGCATTTCCACGGTCCAATGCTGGTCGTGGCCGGCGCTGGAACGGGCAAAACGTCGGTACTGACGCATCGCATTGAGCACCTGGTCCGGGAAGGGCACGCGCAACCGGACGAAATCCTCGCTCTCACGTATACGAACAACGCTGCCTTCGAAATGAAGGAGCGTCTGCGCCACCTGTTGGGCGGCGGAAAACAAGTCCACGCCACCACCTTCCACGACTATTGCCTGGACCTGCTCAAGCGTCAGCACAAAGACTTCGGGGTTCTCGACGAGAAAGACCTCTGGATCTACCTCCGCCGCCGTATCCGCGAGCTGCATCTCGAGCATTATGTCCGGGCCGCCAACGTTGCCCAATTTCTGAATGATCTGCTGGATTTCGTCAGCCGCTGCCACGATGAACTGGTTACGCCCGAGAAATATGCGCACTACGTGGAGCGGCTGGAGCGTGGCGAAGTCCCCATGCAGCGCGTCGCCAGATCGAAGAATGCCCTCGACGACGCCGAAATTCTGGGCCGCTGTCGGGAGATCGCGCGGGTGTTCACGACAATGGAGGGTTGGCTGCTGGAAGATAACCTCGGAAGCTTCAGCCATATGATCACGCGCGCCCACGCCCTCCTGGATACCGATGAATCGATATTGGCGGAAGCACGTTCGCGTGCCCGTTTCATCCTGGCCGATGAGTTTCAGGACGCGAATTTCGCGCAAATCAAGATTCTCGCTCGCCTCGCCGGCCCCGCTGGAAATATCTTCGCTGTGGGTGATCCCGACCAGGCGATCTATCGTTTCCGCGGTGCATCCAGCGCGGCGTTCGGGCTGTTTCATCGCAACTTCCCCGCCGCCAGTCTGGTGGTACTTCAGAAGAACCGGCGATCGACGACTCCGATTCTGCAAAGCGCTTTCGCTCTGATTAAAGAGAATCCCCCAGTATTTGCCAGCGGTGCGGATGGTGCTCTGGCCTACCACCGCGAGCCTCTGCGGTCTGCCCGCGAAGAGGAAGCCGCGAAGGGGGGCGAGCAACTTACCAGCCCTCCAGTTTCCGTCGTTGTTCTCACGTCGAAGGACGCCGAAGGGCCTGATCTGGTTAGCTCCCTGCGCGATGCGCAAAGAAAGTCGAAATGTAAATGGTCCGATTTCGGCGTCCTATATCGCTCGCACGCCCACCGCGACGATGTTGTCCACCAGTTGGCGGAAGCGGATGTTCCATTTGTCATCGAGAATATGGATGTTTCCGACACTCCGGAAGTGCGTGACCTGTTTGCCTGCCTCAACGCGATCGTATCGGCGGGTGACGATGTCAGCCTGTTCCGGGTCTCAGCGTTGCCGCGTTCCAGTGTCGATCCCGAGCAGTTACGGCAAGTCATGCGGGCCATTGCGCGCGACAATCGCGAGGCCCAGGTTGTTCCTCTTTCGTCTGCTCTCGACCGCGTCGCGGGTGGGGTGGAAGTCCTAGCTGCGATCCGGAGCGCTCGCGAAGAAATCCGTCGCAAGGAGGCGAAGGCGCGCGAAGCCCTGAGCATCATCGTCCGCCACTTCGACCTCGATGTCGGTTCGCCCAAACTTCAAGCTGCCTTGAGTTTTGTCGAAGGTTGGGAGAAGAAGAGCGTCAACCGCACCACCGAGTTGGAAGAACTGGTGGAATACCTCGGATACTTCCGAGAGGCTGGAGGCGTCATCCCGTTGCCCGTGAGCGAGACCGCCAACGCGGTCCGCCTGATGACGGTGCATGGCGCCAAGGGCCTGGAATTTCCCCATGTATTCGTCCTGCGGGCAAATTCCTCGGCATTTCCGTGTTCCTACAAAGAAACCCTCGTCGCTTTTCCTAGAGAGCTGCGTGACGCCGATTCCATAACGGAGGCCGATGACAAGACGCTCCATGGCCAGGAAGAACGCCGGCTGTTCTATGTAGCGATGACGCGCGCCCGCGATTCGCTGCATATTTATGCCAAGGAAGGCGCTGGCAAGGTCAACAAGACTCCGCCCGGCTTTATGCGAGATCTCATCGAGAATCGGAGCCTTAGCCGCTGGCTGACTGCGATCCCGGCTCGCGGCGCACAGACGGACATCTTCGCTTCGGCAACTGCGGTGTACCCGACGGAGTCGCGGACGAACCAGTGGCTCGAGTTGCCTGTTCTCGAAGGCATGCACAAGCGGCTGAGCGCCTCTGCTGTCGATACCTACGAGCGCTGCGGACTGCGCTTCAAACTCGAGCGCGACTGGCACATCGCGGCCAAGCCCGCCGCGGCCATGCAGTACGGGGCCGCGATTCATCGCGTGCTCAAGACGTATTTCGACGCGGCGCGCGCCGGCCGCCCCAAGACCGACGAAGAACTGATCGACCTCTTCCGCCAGGACCTTGCCGACGCCAAAATTCAGGAACGCTACCAGCACGAGCTCTACGAGAAGCAGGGCATCGCCCAGTTGCGCGATTTTCTAGCTGCCGCTCGACGAATTGCACCTCCGGACGTGCTGCACACCGAGGAATCGTTTGAAATCCACGTCGGGGAGACTTCTGTCGTCGGACGCATCGACCGGATCGACCGCCGTCCCGACGGAACGGTCGCGGTCGTCGATTACAAAACGGGGAAGGCCCGCGATCAGGAAGATGCCGACGAAAGCCTGCAGCTTTCCCTTTACGCGATCGCCGCCGAGGAAAAGTGGGGATACAAAGTAGGGGCCCTCATCTTCCACAACCTGGAAGAGAATGTTCCCGTCATCACCACCCGGGCAGAAATCGATCTGATCGAAGCTCGCAGTCGCGTCACCGCCGCCGCTCAGGGGATTTCAGACGGGATATTCAAGCCAAAGACTGGGATCCACTGCAACTTTTGCGCCTATCGCAGCCTTTGCCCAGAGAAGGAAAAGCGCATTCCGCATCGAGAAGAAGTCGGCGCGAAGCAATCCAACTAGAACCCGGAGAAGTACGTACCCAAAAACTTAGGGGACGCATTCGCGTCCCCTTTTTTACTTCGCACTGAACTTGCTTAGTGCTTCTTTTTCTTCTTTGCCTTTTTCTTGGTTGCCATGGTTCCTGTTCTCCCTTCCATTTTTCATGGAAAATGTGCAGCGGTCTTCTACTGCAACTAGTTGATGTATAGAGTTATTGAAAAATGAAGTCAAGAAAAAAATGATGATCGAACGCTGCAAGGTCGCGATACTAAAGTCACGCAGAGTGAACTTCGATGCGAAATGTCAACCAGATTTTTCGAAATTGCATCGGCACATTCGAGATTCTTGATTGCAGTCGTCATAAATTTGGGTTTGTACTCCTCGCCGCGATCTGAATGCGCCCGTCCTCATCGGAGCAGCGCGGCATTTATCGCGTGCGACGATCGCGCGGGCGATTATGCTTGGTTGCATCTATAATCAATTGAGCGAAATATTCGCAGGAGCCTTGATTCATGGCCTCTTTAGACGATGTCGTCATTCTCTCCGGCTGCCGCACACCCGTTGGAAAATTTCAGGGCAGTCTCTCCGATTTCACGGCTCCGCAACTTGGCGCGCTGGTTGTGCGCGAAGCGGTCAAGCGCTCCGGACTGGATCCGGCGCTCGTGGACGAGTGCATTATGGGTAACGTCGTCTCCGCCGGACTCGGGCAGAATCCCGCGCGTCAAGCCGCGATTTACGGTGGACTCTCTCCGGCGACAGGTGCCATGACAATAAACAAAGTTTGCGGCTCGGGATTGAAATCCGTCGCACTTGCAGCGCAAGCGGTGCAGACGGGAAACAGTTCCATCGTCGTCGCCGGCGGAATGGAGTCGATGACCAACGCCCCCTATCTTCTGCCGCAAGCGCGCAAAGGATATCGCCTCGGCAATGCACAGGTCGTCGATTCCATGGTGCACGATGGCTTGTGGGACATATACAACGACTACCACATGGGCATCACCGGGGAGAACGTTGCCGAAAAATATGGCATCACGCGCGAAGAGCAGGATGAGTTCGCCGTGAACTCTCATCGCAAGGCCATCGACGCGATCAAGGAGTGCCGCTTCAAGTCGCAAATCGTACCGGTCGAGATCCCGGCAAAGAAAAAAGGCGCACCGCCCACGATGTTCGACAAAGACGAGAGCCCACGCGAAGACACAACCATCGAAGTGCTCCGGGCCTTGAAGCCGGCATTCAAGAAAGATGGTACGGTAACGGCCGGCAACGCTCCCGGCGTTAATGACGGAGCCGCCGCTTTCGTCGTAACCAGCGCGCAGCGTGCGAAAGAACTCGGCACAACGCCAATGGTCCGCATCGTGGCGCAGTCAACCAGCGGCGTCGAGCCTAAATGGGTGATGATGGCCCCGGTGGGCGCGGTCCGTAGCATCTGGGAAAAGACTGGCTGGAAGAACGAAGACGTCGACCTCTACGAACTCAACGAAGCCTTTTCTGTGCAGGCTTTGGGCGTGATGCGCGAATTAGGCCTCAATCCCGACAAAGTCAACGTGAACGGAGGGGCGGTCGCGATCGGACACCCTATCGGTGCCAGCGGTGCTCGTGTCCTCGTGACCTTGATTTATGAGATGATCCGCCGTGATGTTAAGCGGGGAATCGCTGCACTTTGCCTGGGAGGAGGAAACGCGGTTGCGATGGCGGTTGAGCGCTGAGCAGATCCAGGCGGAGACAATTCAGGTGGAGATATTTCATGAGGTGACGGACCGCCTCGGCCTTCAGGGTGAGAGCGAGAGTCTGTGTCCCCCTATCCCGCTCCCCCCACCGGCAGCGACACTGTAAACACGGCCCCGCCGTCCGGAGCGTTCGCCGCTTCCACGCTGCCGTTGTGTTCCTTCATCACAGACTTGCAAATGCTCAGGCCCAGCCCTGTGCCGCGCCCCGGCCGCTTCGTCGTATAAAACGGATCGAAGATGCTCGGCAGATTTTCCTTCGGAATGCCAGGCCCGTCATCGTGAAAGCTCACCCACACAGAATTCGCTTCTCGGCCCAGCCGAATCCGCAGCGTGCCTTTATCCCGACCGTCGCGGATCGCCTGCTCTGCGTTCAGGATGAGGTTCAGGAAAACTTGCATCAGCTGGTGCGGATCTCCCAGCGCGTAAGGCATCCCGGCCTCTTTGAGGAAGTCTACGGTGATGTTGTTCTTGCGCAGCGAGTAGGCGTGCAGATTCAAGGTCCGCTCGACCACCTCGACGAGATTGATGCGGCTCTTACCAGGCGCCGGAGGACGAGAGAAGTACGTTAGGTTTTGTACGATTTCCGCAGCCCGGCGTGCCTGCTGTTGCAACATAGCCAGCTGCTTGCGCGAAGTCTCGTTGGTTTCAGTGTCCTGCAGCAACTCGCTCACTCCAAGGATGCTGGTCAGGGGATTGTTTAATTCGTGGGCCACGCCACCAATCATGGCTCCCATGGCCGCCAGGCGTTCGCTCTGCACCACCTGCTGTTCCAACTTCCGTTCGATGGTGATGTCGCGGACAGAAATAATTACCCCGCTTACGTTGCCCTCCGCGTCGACTAGCTGGCCGCCGGAAGCGCGCATGGTGCGCCAGCTTCCATCGCTGTGCCGTGCGCTGTATTCTGCCGACGCGAGTGCCTCTTGTCCCGAAACCACTCCGTGGTACAAGGACGCCAATTCCGGCGAATGATCGTCCAGATCGCTGATCTTCTTCCCGATCAGGTCTCGCGGTTCATAGCCGAGCAGGTCGCGGGAGCGCGAACTGGCAAAGGTATAGCGCTCCTCCCGGTCCACCACCAGAATGAGATCCGGGAAACTCTCGAGCAGGCGGCGCCGGAACTCTTCCTGCTGCGCCAGTTGCTGCTCCATGTTTCGCTTTTCCGTGACGTCGACCAGAGTTCCCTGGTAGCGAATAATATTTCCCGCCGCATCCCACACGGCACGGGAAGAATCGAGAAAGTAGGCGACCTTCCCGTCCTTTCTCCGTACCTTGATCTGCCGGGTTCGCACTCCTCCGCGATCATCCACCGCACGCCCCAGCACTGGCTGCCCGGGATCGACATTCAACGCCGATGGCTCCGCCAGCAGAAGGTCCCGTTTCTCCCCGAATCCCAGCATACTGACCAGCGCCGGATTCGCGTCCAGCAACTGGCCTTCCGGCGTGCTGAAATACACCCCTTCCTGCAGGGTCTCGAACAATTCCGTGAAGCGTAGTTCCTTCTCGCGCTGCTCGGTGACGTCGCGTCCGAGCATGCTGGCGCCTACGACGTTATCGCCTTTGACGATCCCGTTCAGCACACAGTCGAGATAAATTGGCCGAGTGCTGTTCTTCAGCCGTAGACGGGCCATGCCCGACCATCGCTTCTTTTCCAGGAAGCGTCCCAGGCTGTGCTCCACCTCGTCCTGCGTTGGTTCTTCGACCAGGTCGTAGATCTTTTTTCCCACCAACTCGGAGTAAGGCAGCCCAATCAATTCCGTGACGCGCCGGTTTACCGTACGAAGCGTGCCGTCCAGGGCGAAGGCGCAGGCCGGTTCATCAATCGAGTCGATCAGTTCCTTGAAGTTGCGTTGCGAGCGCATGATGACCTGGCTGAGTTGATCGAGTTGCTCTTCGGAAGGGGCTGCGCCCACGTGCTCCTGCAATCCGCGCAGCACGTCTTTCAGTTCGTTCACCTCTCGTTTTCTTCCATACGCGTACACCGCGAACAGAACGGAGAGGGCCAATATTCCGATTGGAATGGCGCGCAGTTGATAGGGAATCGCTTCCAGACGCTCCCAGAGCAGCGCAGTCAGTGCGACTGCCAGCAGAAGCATGAAGCCGAGCGCCCAGCGCCAGAGTTGAGACTCTTCCTTCTCAAGGTTCCCAGGTGCGCGTGGGGAGGGCGAGGCGTCGTTGGAGTTGGAAGTCATGAGGAACCGATGGAACTGTAAGTCATCCCCATTCTATAGCCTCCAGCGGAACAATCAGGTGTTGGATATCTTGGTTACGAAAGGCGGATAACGGCTCCTGTCGGCTTTCGGCAACGCAATCTTGCTTTTCCACAGGCTCCAGTGACATCCGTCACAGCCATCTCGGGGGACAATCCTTAAGGTGAGTAGCTGGAAGATCAGGACCTCGTGAGCCAATCGTCCGCTTCCAGTGTGTTCGTACTTCATGCTTTACAAAACCCTCAGCGCCGCCGTCTATGGCATCGATGCCAATATTATTCAGGTCGAGGTGGACTGCTCGGGCATCAAGTGCGACCAGGATCACTTCCACACTGTAGGACTGCCCGATGCCGCGGTACGCGAGAGCCGGGACCGCGTCCGCGCGGCCCTCAAGAACTGCGGCTACGACATCCCCCCGACTCAGATCACCATCAACCTGGCTCCCGCTGACATCAAAAAGGAGGGATCCGGCTTTGATTTGCCCATGGCCTTGGGGATCGTAGGGGCCTACGGTGGCCTGATCAAGAAGGAGATCGCCGATTGCCTGTTTGTGGGCGAGCTCTCTCTTGATGGCGGAGTGCGCGGCGTCCGCGGCGCCTTACCGATCGCGATCGAAGCCCGCGGACGGAAAATTTCGCGTATGGTCGTTCCTGAGGCGAACGCTAAAGAGGCGGCCATGGTCGGCGGGGTCGACGTTTATCCCGTGCGATCGCTGCTGGATGTGATTCAATTCGTGAACACCGGCAACGGGATTGCTCCCATCAAAGCCGACAGCGATTCTCTCCTGCGCGACTCGCAGCAGTTTTTCGTGGACTTCAAAGACGTCCGCGGCCAGCAAACCGCCAAGCGCGCTATCGAGATCGCCTGCGCCGGAGGCCACAACATCCTCATGATCGGGCCGCCCGGTTCCGGCAAGACCATGCTGGCAAAGCGCATGCCTACCATCCTGCCGCCCTTCACCTTCGAGGAGGCTCTGGAGACTACCAAGATCCACAGCGTCGCCGGAGTTCTCGATCAAGGCAAGGGATTGGTCGGAACGCGCCCTTATCGCTCACCGCACCACACCATCTCCGATGCTGGCCTGATCGGAGGTGGTGTCATCCCGCGACCGGGCGAAGTTTCTCTCGCCCACAACGGCTTGCTCTTTCTCGACGAACTCCCCGAATTCCCACGGAACGTGCTGGAAGTGCTACGGCAGCCTCTGGAAGATGGCACAGTCAGCATTGCCCGGGCGTCCATGTCGCTGACTTTTCCTGCGCGCTTTATGCTCGCGGCAGCGATGAATCCCTGCCCGTGCGGGTAACTTCGTTGCTGAAGATCGTCGGGCTAAGCCCAAGTGATTCGACTTTGTAGTTTGCTACCCGGATCTCGGGCACCAGTGTCGCAAGTAGGGTTCTCTTCTGATCTCTGTCCCAGAACTCCCACTCAGCCAGTGGGGCGAAGGCTTCGATTAATCTGTCCAGGTCGACGCAGGCCGACGGCGTTTCCTGGATGAGCATTCTCTGATCTGTTTCAATATCTCGGTCGATTGCTGCCAGCCGCTGATCTCTTTCCTCACGGGGGAGGATGCCGTCGTAGAAGGTTTCGAGGATGCGACTGCGTTTCTGGCGTAATTTTTCAATTTCGGAGGTCAGACGCTGCACCCGCATGGCCGAATCGTTGGTTTCAGAACGCCTTTTCAAATCGCCAATGCATCTCTGCAAGAATGCTTCGCTTGTCAGGCGATCGTAGAAAAGATTATCGAGGATGTCCTCTAGCTTCTCTCTTGACATGTACCGGGTGTCGCAGGTATGTAACTGGCGACGACCCTTACACGTATAGTAATCACTGCGTGCAAGTGCCGTCTGAATTGGCTCTCCGCACTCCGAGCAGGTCACAAAACCGTTATAAGTAAACCTGTGCTCGTAGTCGGCGCGGCTCCGCCAGTGTTTTTTCTGCTTCAGATCCATGATCTCTTGAACTGTCCGAAAATCGGATTCGGACACCAGCGGCTCTTCAATCACTCGCACACGAATTACTTCATCCGAAGAACGAGCAATCTTCCTGCGGTCTGCCTGACGGCCGTTCTTGCCAGAGTACCGCCCTGCGGCAGACGTATCCCGCTTCTTGTCGATCACGCGCATACCTGTCCAGATAGGATTGCGAAGAATTACGTGCATTCCCCTGGGCGTCACACCGACCAGCTTTGCTAACTTAGAGTAGCTCTGATTACCGGCCAGGAACTGCCGAAAGGCTTCACGCACGCGCTCGGCGCCGGGCTCATAGAAGAAGCCCTTTCCCTCTTGATACCCCACATAGCGCGGAAGTACGATTCTGCTCTGCGCCAACTCGCCGCGCCGGCGTTTTTCCTCCTTTGCGGTCCAAATCCTCTCGAGAATTTCCGTTCTCTCCATCCCGGCCATCGCCGCACGCAGCGGGCCCATCAATCGGCCCACCTTACTGCCGAAGTCAATCGGCCCGTCCGGAAGGTAGAGAATGGTATTTGTTTCCACAAATGTCTGGAGTAGAGCGTAATCGCCGAAGTTTTCGGGGCGCATCAGGCGGGAAAACTCGCGGGTCACTACGCCGTGAATATCTGGTGACTCCATCAGCTGCATAAGATCTTGGATCTCAGGCGCTTTCAGAACTGACGCACCGGATACGTCTGAAATCTCGATGGATCGGACGATTTCCAGGCCATACTGGGCAGCTGTGCGCCGATTGCTCGCACGCTGGCCAGGAATCGAGGCCCGGTCGTCGGCAGCTTGTCCTTCAGTTGATACGCGAATGAGTCCGATTGCCTTTTTCATAATCTAGTCCACACAAGCGCCTTGAGAGGCTTAAGGCCTCGTTCTTCCGGTTTGATTCTAAGGCAGCACGCAATTGAGTCAATAAGACGTGGCGCTGGCTCCCGATCTCGAGGATGGCGTCAACAGCACCCGACAGGGAGGGGGCGCATGACGCTGGATCGCACCGGCTCGAGGTATGCGACTCGGATTCGTTGGATTTGAGAGGTATGCCGCTTGTGCCGCCTGCGTAGCCAGAGACGAACGAGGTCGCGGGCGAGAGTGGCACGGCGGAGACCAAGCCAGAGTCGAAATTGGCGGCGGTCGAGCTGGCAACGGGATGACTTTTAGAACGTCGTTTTGATTGAATCCGTGAAGACATAGCGTTTTTTCCTTTAGGAGGTCTAGCCTCAGGGGATGTCGGCACGAAGCCGAATCCCCTAAGGTCGACGGTGGAAAGGACGATAAAAACTGGGCTGCGCACTCCCGAAAGAATGATGCATTAGAATTTTTCCTTTCTTGCTGAGATCGGCATGGAATCCCGTGGTCTGGACGGAAAAGTAGTTTCAGCTCACGGAGTTTCTTAACTCGTCCCTGCCGGGAGCAGGCTTGTGCCGACCGGGGCGTCGGCTTATCACGAGCAGGCGGCTCGTGGCCTCGAAACGGAGGCTGGTTCCTCCGCCTGGCGGCGAAGGTTTATCAAGGACATCGTAACACTCCGTCGGCTCAGCACCAAAACAAGCAAAAGATCAGAAGTGCCAAAGGGGGAGACAACCGATCTCATTGGATTTATGTTGGATTTATGTTTCGCAGTCGCCCGTTGCTATTTGATTCATTCGCAAGGAGATAGATGTTTCACGCGGGGAGGGGCTGTCCGGCCTCCGGGCAAGAAATGTGACTTGGGGGCCGAAGCAAGGCAAAAAACCGTGTGTGGCTTTTGTGGCTAGCAAGACGAGGGTGTGTAGGTTCTGTCGACTCTTGTGTCGTTGAGCTGACCGGATTACACGGCCAAGGTCCATCCGATATAAGTTTGCTCCTGATACGCAAGACTGGCTAACGGAATTTGCCGAGCCGTCAATGAGTGCTATCGTGGTTACGCCAACAATCTGGGTTCCGAACCCGTTACAATGTCTGGCGGTGAGGCGCTCCTGAAACTTCTTGCCTTTTTCGTCGTATTCGCTGCCTTCGCGGTGCTCTTTAATGTTGCTTGGGCGCAGGAACCTGCGCAGCGGTTACGGAGTCCATCGACGATCAACGGGTTTGTCGGTGGCGAATCACACGACACCTACGTAGTTCAAGTACGTAAGGGTCAAACGATGACGGTGCGAATCTCTTGGCGTCGAGAGCAGGATGAAGACACAACGATAAACAATCGCGCTGAGTTCTGGATCAGTAAGTCGTGTTGCTGCGGCGATCGCGTCTCATTTGGACAAACGCAAGAACGGGAGAAGCGATGGACTGCCAAGATTCGTGAGACACGAGATTACTACATTTGTGTGGTCGCTCACCCGACTGCGCAATACACGCTTTCAGTCACGGCTCAGTAGGACCGTCATAGAGTTTGTGCCAGCCCTGATGGGCAGTAAAGATGCAAACTGTTGCTAACAGGCCATTTCACGCTTTGAGCCGCAAAGTCGATTCTGAGTGATATGGCGATTGTTTCAACAACTATCTGCTGGATTGTGTTGCTGACGGGCCGTTCCTCTTCCTTGCCGCCTTCTCTTCCAGACCTCGCGGTCACCGTCAACTTGATGGTTCGCACGTCCGCGTGCGACCAATCGCATCACGTGGCGTGCGCTGTATCTTGTTGGCGGGAAGAATGTCGTGAAATGCAGTGATTCACCGTCCCACTTGATTTTAGAAACCTTGAGCGGTTTGCCATCAGCTTCATCACGCCCGCTGACAGCAAAGTCCCCGCCCACAACCGTGATTGTGTACACGACTGAAGTCTTGTGGAACGGGTTGTCTACCTGTTCCCAAGTTCCCACCAGCGGATGGCCAGACCACGGGCGCAAGGCGCTCGCTTCTGAGGTTGATTTGGCTTTCATGTACGGGTACCCAGACGAGACGACAATACCATGAGGGTAGGTGTTGTAAGCAGGCGATTACACGCTTTGAGCCGCAAAGTGGGATTTTGAGTGCTATGGGGATATTTCGCCAACTATCGGCGCTGCAGTCTAGAATTTAAGCTATGCGCCAGTGTTGGGTCGGCCTTGCCACTGTCATTCTCTGCCTGCTGCCGATAGCAGCATACGCACAACAAAACACCTCTGATGCAGAGCTCAAAGCGGCGATAGCGAAATTAGGCGAGGGCACAGGGGAAAATGGATTTGCTCATTTTGAAATCCTCTACAAAAACCCGCGCAGGGCAGCCGAACTTCTCATCTCGTCATTGGAGCCAGTGCGACATGGTCAATTCCTGTCCGGCAAACATCCGCAAGTAGTCTGGGACATACGTGCGCTCCGATCCCTCACAGGTTTAGATTTCAGAGCAACAACAAAAAGTAAACTAGACGACGAGGAAGCACATTTCCTCGACCGCAACGCCAAGGGAGAAGTTCACTTTTTTGGGACTTGGATGTCCCGAGATAGGGTATGGGTCGCCCCTCTGGATGCACAAACAGCCATCATCGCGAAATGGCGAGAGTGGTTCGAGAAGAACGGCAGCACGTTTACTTACGTGAACGACCGCAATTTCGACAGTTGGTATTTCTGATAAGTGTCGAAAACAGGCGATTTCACTCATTGGCTCGCAAGACTCTACCTCCCGACCCGGACCTGCAGATCCTGCATTGCCGCAGTCCAGTCGTTCAGCCCGTCGGCTTCGAGCCATAGGTCTTTCAGTTCAGAGTTTTTCCGCACGCGGTCCAAGGCTCGGAGTGTCAGAGCCTTGAGTTCTGCGGTGGCAGCCTGTCGATTCTCCACCCATTTGACAATCTCTGCCGGCACTTCTCCTGCAGGGAAGCTGTTCAGAGCGGCAATCACCTCGGCCGCCGCGACAACTACGCTGGCGGCGGGCGCTTCAAGGTAGCTAGGATCGTCTGCAGCCTGCGCGAATAGCAAACACCAACTGAACGAAATACAAAAAAA
>CAVXVD010000058.1:0-82397 GCA_963765015.1 uncultured Acidobacteriota bacterium
TGGAGGCCGAGGTTTGGCAGGCGGCGCGCGAGGTGATGGAGACGGAGCGGCCGCGGAGTTTGAACTTCGATTTGAATAAGGATCCGAAGAACGATACTGGGCTGGTGTGCGGCGGGACGCTGGAGATTTTTATTGAGCCGATCCTGCCTCCGGCGGAGCTCTACATTTTTGGCGCGGGGCACGTGGCGACGAGTGTTTACCGGGTGGCGCGGATTGTTGGATTTGACGTGACGATCGTTGACGATCGCGAGAATTATGCGAATCGCGAGCGCTTTCCGGAGGCGCAGCAGGTGCTGGCCGAGGACTTTGACACCGCCATGGCGCAGATCGAACCGGGCGAGGCGTCTTACATTGTGATCGCAACGCGCGGGCATCGCGACGATATGCGGGTGTTACGGTGGGCGGTGCAGACTCCGGCGCGGTATGTGGGGATGATCGGGTCGAAACGGAAGACGGCGACGATATTCAAAGAACTGCGGGCGGAGGGGCTGGCGGCGGAGTTGTTTGAGCGGGTACATGCGCCGATTGGGCTCGATATTGGAGCGCTGACGCCGGAGGAGATTGCGATTTCGATTATGGCGGAGCTGATCGACCGCCCGCGCCCGTGCGTTGGCGGGGAACCAGCGCTTCATATAAAGAATCATGCCGGGGAAAAAACCTGCCTCGGCCGCTCCCAGCAGGAAACGCATGGCATAAAAACTGATCGGACCGCGGATGAAGATCATCGTGCAGGAGATGATTCCCCAAACCAGCATCAGGCCGGAAATCCACCGCCGAACCCCGAACTTCTCCAGCACCAGATTGCTGGGCAATTGAAAGAAGAAGTAGCCGACAAAAAACATGCCACTGGCGCGGCCGATGACTCGCTCGCTCAAGCCAAGTTGCCCACGCATCTGAAGGACGGCGAAGCTCACGTTGATTCGGTCAAGATAGGCGACGATATAGAGCAGGAAGAGAAACGGCATCAGCCGCCACATCAGTCGGGAAATCACCGCGGATTCGAGTCGGTCGGGGGTGGTTTGCAAGAGTGAGTTTCCGGTGGCGTGGCTGGGATCGTCGAAGTCGTGACGGCGAGGTCCCGCCTGCGGTGCGAGGATTCTACTCCAAGCCGAGGCCCTTTCGAACCTTATCGGCGATCACTCGTGGTGTATCGGAGATGTCCACGGTCAGGGCGCCCACCGGCTCTTCCAGGTCAGCCAATTGACTACCCAATATCTGCTCGCCGGCGAAATGACCATGACGGGAGCGCAGCCGTTCGGCAATCAGTTCGGTATCCCCTTTCAGGTAGACAAAACGAACGTCCGGACCAACCCGGAGCGTTTGCCGGTAGCTCTCTTTCAGGGCCGAACAAGCCAGCACTACGTTGCGACGGGCCGCAATCCATTGAATGATGGACGTGCGCATGCGGTCGAGCCAAGGTTGGCGATCTTGGTCGGTGAGGCCAATGCCATGGCGTATCTTTTCGACGTTGGACGCGGGATGAAAATCGTCGGCATCGGCAAATTCCCAGCCGAGTTCCTGGGCGATCGTTTTCCCAACCGTCGTCTTGCCGGCGCCGACAACTCCCATCACGATCACGATCATCGCTGGATTGCTGATCCGTTACTTCCTGGAGTAGGTCTTTTGCACGCCGTTGCGTGCGTTCGTGACGGTGAAGGTGCCGTCGCTCTCCGCGGAAACCTTGATGGACTTCCCTTCGCAGTTTTCCTTCACATTCGCGATGCGCTCTTCCGCAATGTTGTGGTCCTTGTCCGATTCGGCAGCATAATGCAGCTGCCACAGATCCTCGATCCCCGGAGAATCATGCACGATCTGCCATGCGGCTGGACTTGAGCCTTTGCGCGGCCCGTTGTCGAAAACCGCAACTTGCGGGTGCAGAGCCCACACCAGAGCCTTGGAATTGGAAAGGTCCATCCCATGATGGGTCACGAGGAAAAGATCGACATTGCCGATCAGATTGTTGGGACAAGCCAACTCTAGTTCCTTCTTCTTAGTCAGGTCTCCGAGATCCAGGAAACGGAAATGGCCGTATGTGATCAATACGCCCACGGAGCGGGCGTTCTCCGTGTTAT
This sequence comes from uncultured Acidobacteriota bacterium, assembly GCA_963765015.1. GTDB lineage: Bacteria > Acidobacteriota > Terriglobia > Terriglobales > Acidobacteriaceae > Sulfotelmatobacter. The sequence continues at coordinate 2,073 of CAVXVD010000058.1, forward strand.
CGACGGACGCAGAAGGCTCGGCACCACAATACGGGTTCGCCTCTCCCGCTCCAGCCAGCGGGCTTGTGATGAGTTCTCCCGCCGCGGAAAGAACGCGCACTTCAATGCCCTTCATCGGAAGCCCCCATCCGGGTTTGACAACGACATGGGCATGGCCCGCGATGGCCTTCTCATAGGCAGCATAATCAGTGCGCGTGACCTCGGAATCCTCCTGGTTCGGGCCGTGATCCACAAATGTTCCAATCTTGATCCCGTCCGCCAGTTGCGGCACTCCCCCGACATGATCGCGGTGGTAGTGCGTAATCAGAACGTAATCGAGTTGCTTAACTCCCGCCTGGTGAGCGGTGGCAACAATGCGATCGGCGTCGCGGCCCTCATATCCGGACCACCCTGTGTCGATGAGCAGCGATTGTCCTGACGGGCTGACGACTAACGTCGCCTGGCCGCCCTCGACGTCAATGAAATAAATCTGGAGGGGTTTCAGGGTGGGAGCGGCTGCAAAGCATGGCTGGATGGCTACGAAAACAGACGCGGAAACAAGAGCAAGAAGGACTCGACGCATCCTTGAACCACCTGAGGGAAGATTGTTTCCGAAGATTATGCCACGCGAGAGGGAAAAACAGCAGAGATGTTTGGCTTGAGGGCCAGAACGACGATTTACCAGTCGTTGTTGGACTTTTCCGACTCCTGCTTTTCATTCGTCCGATTGCGCTTCCGGTAGGCAAGGATCGTGATTCCGGCCGACATGAACATCGGAGGGACAATCAACACAAGAATGCCTGTGCGCAGCCCCTGAATCAGCTTGTGGCCTGCTCCAGCGGCCTGGGTGTAACAGAGGGCGCAACTCTGGGCGTGGCCGGCCAAGCTCGTCGCCGCGACCATGGCAGCCGTAAAGGCCACTTTCATGCGGCGGGTAAAACGGAATCCCGACAAATAAGGCACGCGGCCTCCTCTATTTCGCAAACGGCTTCAGGACCATCAACCGGAAACTGTCGGCCCAGATCATGTTCATCATTACTAGCACGAACAGGGTGCCAGGGATCAAGGCCAGACGCAAATTCGGCTTTTCATCGCGCAGATGCATAAAAAACATCACCGCCAGATAGGCCTGAATCGCCGCCAGAATCAACATGCGTCCCAAGGAAGGTCCCATCGTCAGAGCGACCACAACCTGAACAACGGCGATCGCCAGGATCAGACCATACACAACAAATGTCGCGCCCATGCTTTCGGATTTTTGTGTTTGGCTCATCGTTCGCTCCTTTTCTCATCCGCGGTCAATGAATCTAGCGCTTCATGTTCAACAGGTACATCAGTGGCACGACAAACATCCAGACCAGATCGACAAAGTGCCAGTACAGCGCCCAGATCTCGATGTGCTTCGAGGCATAGCGGCCTGATTTGTAACCGAAGCCGACTACGACCAAAGCGATCACGCCGCCCACGACGTGCGCCATGTGCAGGCCGGTGATCGAGAAGAATGCCGCGCCGAACATCGGAGCGCCCCAAGGATTCTGGAATAGGCGGAGACCTTCGCCAATCAGGCTCATCCACTCGCGCAAATGCAGCAGCGCAAAGAGCAAGCCTCCGGCGGCTGTGATCATGGTCCAGCGGAAAGCTCCGGCGCGGTCATCCGCCTTGGAAGCGCGCACGGCAAACAGTACCGTCAAACTGCTGGTGACGAGGATGAACGTCATGAGCAGCGCGTTCCAGATACTCGCCTTTTCGAAAACCAGAGGCCAGTCCGCCGCGGCATTCCGGATATAGCCGTAGGCAAACAGCATTGCACCGAAGGTGCATGCGTCAGAAATAATGAACAGCCACATCACGAGCTTGCTGGAAGGAATGGAAAACGGGGACTCCTCCATTACTCCCGCGCCATGCCCCATCGTCAGATCGGCCTCACTCATGCTGCCTCCGTTTGAATTGGTCCTAAAGCTTTACCCACAAGACGCACAGCAGGTAAATCCACAACAAGCCCATGAAGTGCCAGTAATATGACGTGGCGTCCATGGTGCTCCGGCGCAGAGGATGCGTCGTGCTACGAAATTTCAACATCACCCGGCTCAGACCACCCAACCCGCCAACCACGTGGACGACGTGAACGCCGGTAAACACGTAAAAGAACGAACTATTCGGGTTCGTCGGCAGGTAGAGGCCTTGCGACCTCAACTGCAGCCACGCGATATATTGCCCCACGACGAAGACCAGCCCCAGCAACATCGTCAGGTTCAGCAACAGAGTTGGCCCGGATCGACTGCTCTGCTGCCCGCGCATGTAAGCACCCACGCTGCGTCGCGCTAGCTCCAGCGTAATGCTGCTGGCAATCAGCGCGAGCGTATTGAAATAGAGAATTGGGGGAAGGACAATGTGATGCCAGTCAGTTGCCGATCCTTCACGAACATAGAGGGCGCTGGTCAGGGCAGCAAACATCATGGCAATCGCCGACAACGCAACCCAGATCCCGGTGCGGGTCGGTTCTCCCGCGGGATCCTTCACCGACCGCAGTGCGCCGCCTTCCGGCGCTATCCCGCGGATCCCTCCGCCTGAGCCGTTTCCGTGATCCGGCCGCGGTTCCTGCTCGACGACGGTTTGCGGCGGTTGCAGCGTGGTTGCCATGACTACTCCATTCCCTCCCCTGATTCGGCCCGAACTGCTACTCCGGTACGAAACAACTGTTTACGGTGTCTCGCCCGCTTTTTCGGGTGAGGTTTGCATCAAGTAGTCGCCCGCGGAACTCTTCACTCCATACTGATAAGGATCGTGGTGGACGACCAGATGTTGTCCGCCAAAGTTGTCAAATGGCGGCGGTGAGGATGGCGTCGACCATTCCAGGGACGTGCACTCCCACGGGTTGTCTGGCGCTATTGCTCCCTTGTAGTGGCTGTAGATCAAATTGAAGAGAAAGATCAGTTGTACCGCTCCGGTAAACAGCGCCGAATACGTGATAAACCGGTGGACTGGCATCAGCGGCACCAGGAAGTCGTCGGTGAATGCTGAATAGCGGCGCACATTGCCGGCCAGTCCCAGATAGTGGAATGGCATGAAGATGCAGTAGGTACCGATGAAGGAACCCCAGAAATGCAGCCGACCCAGCGTTTCATTCATCATGCGCCCGGTCATCTTGGGGAACCAGAAATAGGTCCCGGCGAAGACTGCGAAGATGGCCGCCACGCCCATCACCATGTGGAAGTGGCCTACCACGAAGTAGGTGGCATGCAGGTAAATGTCGATCGAGGGCTGGGCCAGAAAGAATCCGCTGACGCCGCCGCTCACAAACATCGAGATGAATCCGAGGCAGAACAGTGACGCAGAGTTGATCCTCAAATTTGAACCGTACAGACTGCCCAGCCAGATCAGCGTCATGATCGTGGCAGGAATCGTGATCATCAGCGTCGGGAACGAAAAAACCAGCGCCGAGAATGGATTCATACCGCTCAGGAACATGTGATGTCCCCAAACCATGTAGCTGAGGAAGCCGATGGACATCATGCAGTAGATGATCGTCTTCGAGCTCAACATGGGCTTGCGCATGTTGCAGATCAGGATGTGGCTGACGATGCCGATCGCCGGAAGAATCGCGATGTAAACCTCAGGATGGCCGAAGAACCAGAACAGATGCTGCCACAAAAGAGGGGATCCTCCCTGATGCGGTTGCAGGTGGTCGCTGATGTTCAACCCCGACGGAATGAAGAAGCTCGTACCGGCCACCCGATCCAGAATCAGAAGCAGGCAGGCGGGCATGAGAACGGCGAAAGCCAGCAGCGAGATGCAGGAAGTGATGAACCACGCCCAGCTGACGATGGGCATGCGTGCCAAAGTCATTCCCTTCGTCCGCAAATCGAGGGTTGTGGCAATGAAGTTCAGCGAGCCCAGCAACGAAGCAATACAGAAGACAAAGATCGACAGACCCCAAAGTGTTTGTCCAAGTCCCTGGCCAGGACCAGAATCCTTACCCACCGCGCTCAGCGGAGCATAAGCGGTCCAGCCGGACAGTGGGGGACCGTCGGGGACGAAGAACGCCGTCACCAGAATGCAGAAGGCGATGAACGTCGTCCAGAACGACATCATGTTGAAGCGCGGGAACGCCATGTCTTCCGCACCAATTTGGATGGGGAGGAAGTAGTTCCCAAAAGCGGCAAACGGCGCATTCGTCAGAACGAAGAACACCATCAGCGTCCCGTGCATCGTCATCAGCGAGAGGTAATACTCCGGCGTCACCATTCCGCCCGGCGCACCCACCTTAGACAGAATCCCCAACAACGGCACTGGTGCGTTCGGCCACACCAAGTGAATCCGCATGATCCAGGAAAGAATCATGCCCATGAAAACAGCGAGCAACGCGAGAGCGTAGTACTGCTTGCCGATCACTTTGTGGTCAAGACTGAAGATGTGCTTCCGGATAAAACTGGTCGGCGGACCGTGATGTACTGCCGCGTGTGCGGATGCCTCAGACATTTCCGTTCCCCTCTCGAGTGAGTTGGCGCCTACCGTCCCGGCATTTGCTCGGGCGGCTCAGACCGCTCATCAGTTCGACTGTGACTTCAACCAATTATCAAAATCCTGCTGGGACATCACGTTCAGGTAGCCCTTCATGTTGTAGTGGCCAAGGCCGCAAAGCTGAGTGCAGACGATCTCGTACTTGCCAATCTTCGTTGCGGTGAAATGTAACGACAGATCAAGCCCGGGCACAAAGTCCTGCTGAATGCGGAGCTCGCGCACATAGAAAGAGTGCCCGACGTCTTTCGCATGCATCATCAGGTGAATTTCCTTGTTGACCGGAACCACCAATTCGCCGGACTGAATGTCGTCGCGCGCGGGGATGTCATTCTCCGGATCCAGCCCGAAGAAATTCGAATTTCCTTCGTCGATTTTCTCCGGGTGGATCACGCCAAACTTCCCATCCGGTCCCGCATAACGGAAGTAGAAAGCGAACTGCCCGGCTTGCACCTGGATGGGCAACGCATCCGCCGAGGCCGGCTGGAAATAGACCTTAGCCCAGGCCTTGCTGCCGATGGCGCCAAGCGCGATCGCTTCGGCTCCGACCAGCAATAGAGCTGCCAGGATCAAATACTTAGCCCCGCCCGGAAAATTCTTCAGCTGACCGTCTTTGCGGCCCCCGAACCGCCACACGAAGAAGCCGAGCACAATTTGAGCCGCGAGGAACGACAACCCCGCCTCGATCATCGTTTCGTCGAGCTGCTTGTCGATATCGGCGCCGTGGGTCGAGATGTCTTCCGGAGGAGCCACGGTGGCGCCCAGGAACGTGTGGGTTACGATGGGAACTGCCGAGGCCAACGCAATCAAAATCACTATCACTGCGAATAGCTTGCCGCCCATGCTTCCTCGCATCTGCCCGGATTGACCGGGCTCATGATGTGGAAAGGCGGCTGGTCTTCAACCCAGCCGCCACTCACAATGCTTAGTACGCTTTAGCCTTAAAGCTGAAGTCGATCGACTTCGTCTCGTTTCCGGTGATGGTCACGTCTTGGGTCTGGGTCCCGTAATCCTCGTGCCAAGCCGTAACGGTGTATTTTCCGGGAGGCAGATTCGGAAGCGTGAATGCACCATCTCCCTTGCTAATGGAATAGTGATTCGTTTTGAGAACAGCGAACCAACCATGCATCCAAGGATGAATGTTGCACTTTACCGAGATAAATTCGGGCTGGTCGAACTTCGCATCGATCGGCGGCGCTCCGGGGGGCTGCGACTTGTTCCACTCGCGATTCACTTTGGCCAGGGGATGGATGTTGTGCGAGGTCTGGTCATCATTCATGACCTGAAGCTCCTGGTTGGTATGCATCGCGATCACGTGCGGAAGGTACTGGCAACCCTTCTGAGTGAACGTAACAGCCTGCGCGGGCGCGTTCGCATCGTCGGCGCCAGCCGAGATGTAAACGACTACGTTCTCCAGAGTGTTGTTGGCACCCGTCACAACGGTCTCGGTAGTTACCGGAGGATTGTGCTGCTTGGCGCAGGACGGTTCCTTCGACATATCAATCGGTTTCTGTTTCACCGGCGTACCGGTGTAGGTCACTTTGCCGCTGATCGTGCCCCCGAACATCAGGGCGGGACAAAGGGCCGCAATGAGCATTGCAAAACCGTACTTACTCGCGCGCATTTACTTGCCTCCTGAAAAATCCGAAACTGCTCGAATTACCTTGCCGTTGCTACCTGTTGATCGGACAAATCAGCCTAGTTTCCACCGCCTACGGCATGTTCCACAGACTGGCTGGCTGGAGCCTCTGCCTGCTTTTCGACATACGGCGGAATCCTTCCCCCGGCTGCTTTCAGCACATCGTTTTCTTTGCTCTTGCGATGAATCTGCAGCGTGCGCAGGAAGTGGACGAGATCCCACGCATCATTCGGCTGGATCGTATCTGCGAATGATGGCATGGGCGTCCCGTCGACACCCGTCATGAAAATCTTGTAGATGTCATCGTTGGTCGAGCCGCACTTGAAGCGTGAATCATTGGTCCCGGCGGCGAAGTTGTAAGGGCGGATAGGATTGTCCTGACTGTCAGTGAGTGTCGCAGCCGACGGGCCATCGCCCTTGCCTTGCGGCCCGTGGCATTTCCAGCATTCCAGCTTGGTGAACAGTGCCTTGCCGTGCGAAATGCTCTCAATCGTTACCGGCGGCTCCGCTGGGATCTTGATCGGATCGCCCGCTTTTTCCTTCTCCCAGCGCGGAGAGAACGTCTTGATAAACGCCACCAGGTCAGCGCGCTCCTGCTTGGTAAACGTGTTCCAAGGGGGCATGTTGGAATTGGTGAAGCCGCGGTAGATGGAATTAAACAGATCTGAATCCAGCGGAAGCGTACCCGTCGGAGTCGAACGGCACTTGAACGTAGCCAGCGTGAAGTTGCGGGGCTTGGGATCAAGCCACACTGCATTCTCGCCGTTACCGTCGCCAGCCTCGCCGTGGCATCCAGCACAGTAGCGGCGATAATCGCCCTTGGCATCCACCGAGTGGCCGGTGATGTTGCCGATATGGCTTTCCATTGGCTTCACTGGTTCCGGGGGATGCGGCCCTACATCCGGCGCGTCCTGCGCCATGGCCGCCGTAAATCCGACGGCGAGAATGAAGCTGAGAATCACGCTAAAGCTATGCACTCGCGAGAAGTTCTTCATGTTCGGCATCCTCAAAATGAATTCGCGGGCGAATCAATCCCGCGGTCCCATTCTCGTTAGAAATCGAAGTCAAACCCCGTCAGCAGTTCACCCGTGTTCACATTGTAGGTTGGCAGGCCTGCCAACTGCCCAGTGCCGACCGAGTGCAGCCAGTTGTATTCGTTGTGCCAGGCAAATCCAGCCCGACTGGTCATGAACGGGTTGTAGCGGAAGCCCACCGTGTAGGTAGACAGGTTGCCGAAATCAGAGGCAGACTCGCCGGCCGCGTATCCAGGTCCATTGGCCTGCCTTGACATGCGCATGGTCTCGTATCGACCGAGAAAGATCAACTGCGGACTGTAAACGTAGTGGGGCTCGAACAGAACGCCATTCCACGTCGGAGCTTGTGAACCTGTAGGAAGAGTCGATCCGGGAGTATTGTTGTTCGGCGCAGTCCCGCCGATCAGGTCGCCATAGCCCTGCCCGAACCATGCGTTGTCCCAGCCATGCTGCGTGACGACTTGCAGATCGAAGTGTTGACCGAAATAGAACTGGCCTACGAAGCCCTCGCGATGGAACGACTTGTTCTGAGTGCCAGAGCCGGCCAGAGGCCCATTGATCCCCACCGTGCTCTGCGTCAGGTAATAAGTGGGGGCTTGCCCAACCATGGCGTAAGCGCCAATTCGATCAACTCCGAGCTTTCCGGTATCGAACGCCTGACTGAAGGTGAAGAATCCGGTGTAGGCGTTGCCATATGGCAAACCGACGTTGCCGTCGGTGGAACTCAGCAACGCGGCAGAATAACGGGTGCGATCGTCGAAGGAATGGCCCATCAACTCGGCTCCGAGCTGGTTGTCACCCATCTGACCGAAGATGTTTCCGTCACCTTGCGGCACAAAGTGATAAAGCTGGTAGATTCCACCGTTCCCGGTGAGGGTCAGAATTCGCTTTTCTGACAGCAGGTTATCGAGTTCGAACTTTCCCAACTTAATGTTGAGCCAGGGGCTGCCGAAAACATTGTCCAATCGAGCCATCACAGTTTCAAAGTGAAAGGAAGCCGTGGGGTCAGACGAGGGCAGGACGTAAAACGAGAAGTTCTTTTCCAGCGTGCCGCCGGTGTGAAAGTCCAGGCCGCTCAAGTCGAACCCGGAAGTAGTCACTCGCTGCAGGGTGGTTCCGACCGGTACCCCGCCGCCATAAGTGTCCACGGGTACTTTCCCAGTACTCAACCGATGCCAAATGGGGGTGATGCGGAACGTGACTGGCCAATATCCGGGGTTCTGCCAGATCGGAGCGTCCCGGTCGTTCATCAGCTGGTAGCCGTTATCTTTGAACTTCTGGCCGAAATAGTTGAGCATCGGCCAGGATTCATGGCAGGCAGAACAGCGGAGTCCATATTTGCGGGCAAACGCGGGTAATGCATTTGCGTTTTGGCTGCCACTCAGGACCAGGAATACCAGGACAAGAGCCCCTAGGAGGAGGTTCTTTCCCCACGACGATGTTGCACACTGGCGAGATTGCGTCCCCATATGCATGCCGCACTCCTCAGGCAAAATTCGTTTTTTTCGAATGCATTCCCACAAAATGCGAGGCCATTACACTTCGCAGACGCCCACGGACCCCTCCATTGGCGTCTGTTTGGACGGCAAGATCTAAACCGATTTTCCTCGGCAAAGGTCCTACCACCGTACCGGGGCGGAATCCTACTAAATCTCCGCGGCAACTTGCAAGGGGTCTACGTAAATTATTTCTTACAATCTTTTGACAAAGTAAAATGCGACACGGGATCGTTTGGCAATCAAAAGCTCTGGACGATCTCAGTTGACAGGGTCCGCCCTTAGTTGAGAACCTTTGCCCAGCGGGGTACGCGGATGGGAAAAATCTGGCAGCGCTTTCACGAAAACAGGGGCCGAATCGGTCGCTTTTCCACTCACGCCCTGTGGAAAGTAGGGTTTGTTGTAATCCTTTCGATTTCATCGTTCGCGCTTCCCTCTCACGAGAAGGACGCAACTCAGTACGGGGTGGGCCTCATCGTCAACCTCCCGTTTCCTGAAGCCGAAGTCACCCAAGTGGTGCAAGACATCGTTCAAAACGGGATCATTCGGGGTACCAAGGAATACAACAAAGACGAATACGTTTCCGGCGCGGAGGCCTCTAATACCACCCGCGCGTTTGCTCCGTGGAACGAAGGCGGCAAGGTCTTCTACAAGCTCCGGTTGAAGGCGATTGACCCCCGGAATTTCAAAGACAGCGGCGATGTCGGAACTTTGGCCGTACGCTACGTTGTTCAAGGTCAGGACGACAAACACACCGTGCTTCGTATCGACGCCCGTTTTGTGGAAGATTTTCGCCGTACCTCGCATGCATCCAACGGATCCGTCGAAAGCGCCGAGTACAAGGACATTCACGATCACCTCGACTCCATCGAGGTCATGAAGGCCCAAACTGCAGAAGCCCTGAAGGACAAGCAGGCGCAATTGGCCAAAGGACAGTCAGTTTCAGCGCCGGAGGAAATGTCGTCGTCGTCGTCGACCTCCGCGACTGGTGCTGGAAACTCAACGGCCACGGACTCCACAAGCACTCCTAACGCAGCGGCCGTTCCGGCACAAACCGTGCCTGTACAGAGCCTGGAAGATCACGTAAAGGATCTTCGCCACCAGGTACAGCGGCTGGTCAAAGCTCCGGGCGCGCCTCTCAAGTCCGCGCCTTTCCACACTGCGAGCACGCTGCAGACCCTGGCGACGGGTACAGAAGTTCTGATTGTCGTCTCCACTCCCTACTGGCTTGGGGTGGAAACTCACGAGGGGCAGCACGGATGGATTCTGCGCGACGACCTGGAGCTGTTGCCATGAAGTGCCTTCAGAATCTCGCAAGCCAAGCTCGGTGCGCGGTTGCCTTGTGTGCTCTTGGCTTCCTGTTCGCGACATTCGCGCAGGCGCAGACCGCTGGCTCGGAACGATCGTTCCCGCAATCCAAGGCCACCATCGAAAAAGCACTTAACACGATGCAGGCCAATCTGTCGGGGCGGCTTCCGGTCCTGGATGGATTCGCCAAAGCTGGCGAACATCCGTTCGACCGCTACCAGAAGGGCTTTTACCAGGCTACTGTGGACGTTCGACCCGCGCCGAAGGGCGGCTCCATCGTGCGTGTCAGCATGAAGGTCACGGCATGGTATTCCGATGCAGCAGCTTCGGGTTCGGGATACAAACTGCTGGTGTCGAATGGCCGGCTGGAAGCCGATCTGCTTGACCAACTGGAAGATCAGCTGGCGAAGCTCGCGCCTGAATCTGGTGGCGGAGTTGTTTCGGCTTCGTCTTCGGCTCCAGCTTCGTCGGCTTCCAAAGGACGGAGCGCCTCGGTGAAGAATGTAGAACCGGGCAACGCCGAACCTGCAATCTCAGCGCCCTCACCCAAATTTCCGGAGACAGGCGGCACTTTTTCTACTTCGCTCAGCCAGGGCCTTGCAAAGGCTGCCACGGATATCACTCCTGGGTCCCTGGCGCCGGAAAAATCTGACAACTCGCTGCGAGCGGAAGCGGACAACCTCGAAGAAGTTCTAAGAAATACCGCGCATCCCAAGAATCTGGTCGCCGTCAAGAAATCCGGCACGCCGGTAGTCGCAACCGCAAGCCTCACCGCGAAGCCGCAATTTCTCGCCAGCATGCACGACGAATTCGAGTTGCTCGATTTCAACGCTGATTGGGTTCATGTGCGAATTTCCGGTCTCTCGCGCGGTTGGATCTGGCGGAACAGCGTCGAAATGCCCGATGGCATCCCCGACACCGACGCGCCGGCAGCTTCCGCGTTGGCTCCGGCGGCAGACTTATTTCACGTGATCCGCGAAGAAACCGCGCCCTTCCCTGGAGACTGGGAACCGCTGCGCAGCAAGAGCGTGAAGATCATTTCCGTGCAGAAAGTCGAAGAGGGCGCAAAAGACGCCAGCCCGAAGGAGCGCCTTGAGTACGCGAAATTCCTCTTTGACAAAAGTTACACAGAGCTGGCCACGAAGAAAGAAACGCAAGGGGTCGTCGTAATTTTTGATTCTGCCGATGGTGGCATGATCGCCGCGACCGTGGCCGCTTTGCAGCAATGGAAGGCGGGCACTCTATCGGATGCTGCGCTGTGGCACAAATGCTTCTTCGATCCGCCGGAAACATTTGATTCCGCAGCCCCTTCGGGCACTCAGTAACGCGATTCGCGAGTTGCGTCGAGCTGATGTGATAGCCTGAGTTGAGTCTCGCGCCATAGATTTTCGCTTGACTTTCGTTTTCGATCAGAGTACCTATGCAATCCTTGAGCTCGTAACGGAGTGGGGTCCGTGCGCGCTTTTTTGGTAACAACCCAACAACCAGGTTCCGGACGCTTTACACGGCCAAACAATGAGCACGATGACACTGCCTCTCTCTGGATTCCGCACGCGGGCGACCTCTCTTTTGCGCGACTATGCCGAATTGACCAAGCTCCGGGTTACGACTCTGATCGTCATGACTGCGTGGTGCGGCTATTTCTTTGGCGCGCATAAGGCCGGCGTTTCGTGGTTTAGCTTTGGGCTATTACACGCGCTCGTGGGAATTGGCTTAGTGTCGAGCGGCACCGCTGCCCTGAATGAAGTCATGGAGCACGATGTCGACGCATTCATGCGCCGCACCGCTCTCCGTCCTCTTCCTGCCGGCCGAATGAGCTTGTTTCATGCCACGGCCGTCGGCCTCTTGGCCTCCATCGGAGGCTCGATTTATCTGGCAATCTTCACCAACCCGTTGACTGGACTGCTGACTTTCCTCACCTCGGTGGTTTACCTCGCTGCCTACACCCCGTTAAAGCGCGTTTCTCCGATCTGCACATTTGTCGGTGCGTTTCCCGGGGCGATGCCCGGAGTCTTAGGCTGGACCGCAGCTCGCGGCCAGTTGGAATGGGGCACTCTGGTGTTGTTTGCCATCCTCTTTATCTGGCAGTTTCCACACTTCTTCTCGATCGCATGGTTGTATCGAGAGGACTATGCCAAGGGCGGAGTGAAGATGCTGCCCGTGGTAGAAGAAGACGGTCGCTCGACCGCACGCCGCATTCTGATTTATTCCCTCGTTCTTATCCCCACCAGTCTTCTGCCCAGCTTCATGGGAATGGCTGGAAAAATCTACCTGGTCGGAGCGGTGGTTCTTGGATTGGCGCTTTTATATTTTGGAATCCGGCTCGCCTTTCTGGATATGCCGCTGGTCAGCGCTCCATCGAAGAAGCGCGCGCGCCAGGTACTGCAGGCAACAGTTATCTACTTGCCACTATTGTTCGCTCTGATGATGGGCAATTCCGTGCGGTAATCGCCTAATTCAAGAACACTTCGCGGTCACTGGACCAGTAGCTTGGAGCTATTGGCCTTTTGCCGTCGGCCTGATCGTAAGATCCGGTGGCGGACCCAGGCTATCGGGCAATGTCGACGTCAAAGAATCCAGAAACGCCAGGATGTCGTCGCGTTCATCGAAGCTCAGAAAATCCAGAGCATGGATCTCCTTGTCCAGATGCGGATTCAGATTCCCACCGCCGATATAGTGCCCCAGTGCGTCCTTCAGCGTGGGGAACGATCCGTCGTGCATGTAAGGTGCGCGACGCGCGATGTTGCGCAAGGTTGGAGTTTTGAACGCTCCCCAGTCCGCCTCATTTTTCGTCTGCTCGAAGCGTCCGAGGTCGGCCATACTCCCCCTGATGTCTGCGCCGATGCCGAGGTTGTGGAATTTGTTGTCGGTAAACAGCGCATATTGTTTTCCGATCGTGTGGCAGACTACACAATTTCCCTTCTTGGGACTCACGAACAACTTCAATCCTCGCTGCGCAGAGGCCGAGAGCGCATTCTTCTCGTGGCCGTAGTAAAAACGATCGAACGCGGAATTGCCGCACAGGATGGTGCGCTCAAACGACGCAATCGACTTCGCCACCAGATCAATCGTGATGTGCTCCGTGCCCCACCCCTGTTTGAATAAGGCAACGTAGTTTGCATTCGCCTGCAGGCGCTTAACAACGTCCGGATGGGTCGACGCCATTTCCACCGGGTTCATGATGGGCCCCTTCGATTGCTCCTCCAGGCTCGGGGCGCGTCCATCCCAGAATTGCAAAGCGTTATAGGCGGAATTGATCACCGTCGGGGAGTGGCGACTTCCCTTCTTGCCTCCGACTCCGAGCGAGACGGGGTGCGTGTCGGTGAATCCCATCTGCGGTCCATGGCACGAGGCACAGGAAATTGTGTTATCGGAAGACAAGATCGGATCGTAATAAAGACGACGCCCCAGAGCCACGGTCTCGGCGGTTGGCGGATTGTCCGCCGGAATGGGAACGGGAGGCAATCCTAGAGGCGCTTTGATCAGCAGCGGCTTACCCACGGGCATCGGACTGGAGTTGCTTTGATCTGCAGGATTACTCATTGCGTTCATGGGGCGGTACAAGACAGCAAAACAAACAAGAATGCAGAAGAAGAGGCAGAATACCGCTAAGCGAACTCTTTCCGAAGATGGCATGGCACCTCCTTTTACAGGTTCTGAAAAAATTCTAGAGTTTGCAGAAAACGCTGAATGTGTCTCCGGTCACAAGCGAATGTGCGCCGCAGACCATCAGGTTCCCATCCTGGCTATCGCCCTCTTGGCAGTTTGAAGGTCGGAAACCGGTCCTTGAGCGTAAAATGCTGCGTGGCCGAATTGAGACTGACCGAAGATCCCCACCGCAGGCTGAATCCGCTGACCAACGAATGGGTGCTGGTCTCGCCCCATCGCGCAACCCGTCCCTGGCAGGGCGAAATCGAAAAAACGCCAAGCGCGCCCGCGCCGCAATACGATCCCTCCTGCTATCTCTGCCCCGGAAACACCCGAGCCGGGGGCATTCGCAATCCGGTATATTCCACGACTTTCGTTTTTGACAACGACTTCGCCGCATTGAAGCCGGAAACTACGAAGGACCGCATCGACGTCGAAGCTCGCGGGCTGCTTGTGGCAGAAGGAGAGCCGGGGATTTGCCGTGTGATCTGTTTTTCGCCGCGCCATGACCTTACTCTCGCCACCATGGCACCGGAGGAGATCCAGCCGGTCATTCACACTTGGGCGGAACAGTTTCGAGAACTAGGCGGATTGGATGCGATCAACCACGTGCAGATCTTCGAGAACCGTGGCGCGATGATGGGCGCCAGCAATCCCCATCCGCACTGCCAGATCTGGGCCACATCCTCGATTCCCGAGGCTGCCGCAAAAGAACTTGGGACTCAACGAATTTATTGGAAGTCACACCAAAGTTGTCTCTTGTGTGACTACATTAGCCTTGAGCTAAGGCAATCAACGCGCGTTGTCTGTCAAAACGAAGGGTTCGTCGCGCTCGTTCCCTTTTGGGCGATCTGGCCATTCGAGATTTTGATTTGCAGCCGCCACCACCTCGCAAGCCTGAGCGCTTTCACCGCCAATGACGACATCTTTCTGGCCGACATACTTCACCGTGTCACTTCCACCTATGACAAGGTGTTCGCCATTCCTTTTCCCTACTCGATGGGCCTTCACCAATCGCCCACCGACGGACCGGGTCATCCGGAGTGGCACTTCCATGCGCATTTCTATCCGCCACTATTGCGGTCTGCAAGCGTTCGAAAATTCATGGTCGGATTCGAGATGCTGGGGTCGCCGCAGCGGGATATTACGCCTGAGATTGCGGCGGAACGACTGCGGGAACTGGCGGGAACTGCAAAGTAACTTTCTCGACCAAACCGGCTGCGAACGGCTCTCTAGGCTGGGAAATCCCAGCCTTCTTCTTTCATTTTGCGATTGGTCCAGTGCTGGAGTTGTTCAAATAGTGCCGGCTCAATCACGGCAAAGCGGACGCCGACCCGGCCCTCGTCTCCCACCCACATGAGGCGCGCTTTCGCCTGAAAGCAGATTTCACTATCGGGCAAAGTAAAGCTCACGTCGACCAAGCCGGTAAAACGCAGCGGCTCTTGCAGACCGTCGAGTCCCATGCCACCTGTACTGAGGTTGATTCCCTCCACCTGGATCTCTTCTCCCTGAGAATTCCGGATTGTAACCGGCATCTGCACGCGAGCGCGGAAAAATTTCTGCTGCTCGTTACTGATGAAGCCAATCGATGCGGCAGTCTCACCCGGAGCGAAATTGATGTTGTATTCTTTTAGCTTTCGGCTAAGCGTACGGCGCGAAATGCCGAGTTGTTCCGCGGCCAGGGTGCGCTGTCCCCCGGTGCGCTCCAGTGCCTTGATGATCATCTGCTCTTCCATGCTGTCTAGGTTGCTGACCGGCATGGATGCGGTTTGGCGAAGGGCCGTCAGCTCTCCAGTAAGCGCAGCTGTGATCCTGGCAAAATTGATTTCCGGCGTCGAGGATTCCATCGCCATCTTGGCCACGAGATTCCTCAATTCGCGAATGTTGCCCGGCCAGGAATGCGAAAGAAGCGCGGAGATGGCCTGCTCGGAAAAGTTCTTTGTCGCCGCTTTCAGCCGCAGGAAGTGCTCGGCGAGGGCCACAATATCCTCCGGCCGCTCGCGCAGAGGGGGCACGCGAAGCTGGAATTGCCCCAGCCTATGAAAAAGATCCTGGCGAAAGCGGCCGTTGTTGACTGCGGCCTCGAGGTCCTGATTGGTGGCGGCCACGATGCGCACGTCGACTTTGATTTTGCGATGTCCGCCAAGCCGATAGAAAGGCTGGCCATCGAGCACGCGCAGCAGTTTGACTTGCGTCTGCAGCTGCAGTTCGCCGATTTCATCCAGGAATAGCGTCCCTTTGTCTGCCATCTCGAACAGACCGGGTTTTGAGGAATCGGCTCCGCTGAAGGCGCCTTTCTCGTAACCGAAGAGTTCGCTCTCCACCAGGTTTTCAGGAAGCGCCGCGCAGTTGATATCGATCCACGGACGACTGCGGCGCTGGGACGATTCATGAATCGTTCGGGCGATCAGTTCTTTCCCCGTGCCCGTCTCGCCCGTAATCAGCACCGTCTCGGTGTGTCCAGCTACGCGATCCACCAGGGACATGAAGCGGTGCATCACCGGACTGGCCAGAATGAACTCGGTATCGTCAATTTTGCGCGAAAGAATGCCCTTAACAATCGGGGGGTCCAACGGTTCGTTGACAGTCGCCGAGTTGAGGTTGGCGCCAGCCTGCGGCACAATTACCGCAACGATTGCCGACGGCCTGGAGGCAGCATCACGAAGAACAGTGGCGGAGAACTGCACGGCGAAACAATCCCCCGTCTTCGGCTGAGCGATCAGGTTTCCGCGATAATCTCCTTGCGCCGACGTCGCTGTAAGGATGGTTCGGCGCAGTTGATCTTGCCCATTCCCATTTCTTCTTGCCGCCTCGCTGAATAGTGCGGAGAAATCACGGCCCACCAACTCCTCGGGCGCATAGCCCATCAGAGAGGTAAAAGCAGCATTGCACGCACCCACTTCTCCTTGCAGGTCGGCATAAAAAACGGCTTGGGGCGCCGAGGATTCTTCCTTGGCCGAACCATTGGTTCTGAAAACGGCAGGGGGTTCGTACTGATCCGAGTTGTAGCGCGAGGTCGGCATGTTCCAGCGTTTGGGGATGATCTTGACACACGAGGGAGTCTTCGCCCATAAGGGCGCACTGAAGAACATAACGAAGGTAACCAACCTTGGTGTGTAGTTCGATGAAGCACGCCGATTTTTCCTCCAGCCGCAAAGTACTCGCGCAAGAGAATCCGGGCACCCGGTAGTTACCTCAGTAAGCTTCTGAAGATCTAATCCTTGCAATAGGATTCGGGCGGGACCCGACTATCGACACGTGTGCCTGCGAAATCGGGCGCGCACTTTGCCGGGCCCAAATCAGCAGGTTTGCTAAACAAAAGTTGATCGCTCGATGAAACCAGACGCAGAAGCTCTGTCGCTTCAGACGAAGGCATTCGTCGGCATCACCGTGTCTCTTGGCGTGGTGATGTTGGGTTCCTCGCTGCTGCACTGGCATTCGCAGGATCCCATGCGATTCGCCTGCTATCTGGCAGTAGCCGTCCTTGCGTCGGGATTGAAGGTACAACTGCCGGGCATCGACGGCACGATGTCCGTGAACTTCCTGTTCATCCTGCTGGGCGTACTCGAGTTGAGCCTTCCCGAAACCCTGGTGATTGGCTGCACCGCGAGTCTTGTGCAGAGCGTTTGGCAGGCGCGCAAACGTCTGGACCCAGTGAAGGTCCTGTTCAATGTGGCCGGCATGATGGCCAATGCGAGTGCCCTTACCTATCTCACCTACTACTGGCTCGCCGCAAGATTCGGATCCAACAAGCCCATCCTGCTGATGTTGGCCGCACTCGTGTTTTTCTTTGCCAACACCTTGCCGATCTCGATCGTGATTGCTCTCACGGAGGGAAAATCCAGCCGGAAGGTTTGGTCCGAGTGCTACTTCTGGTCGTTTCCGTATTACCTGGTGGGCGCAGCCGCAGTGGGACTGGTGGGAATTGTGAACCGCTCGGCGGGCTGGGAAACGTCATTGCTCGTTCTCCCGCTGATTTACTGGGTCTACCGCTCTTACCGACTCTATCTCGGGCGACTGGAGGCCGAGAAAGAACGCGTTGAGG
Source organism: uncultured Acidobacteriota bacterium (assembly GCA_963765015.1). Classification (GTDB taxonomy): domain Bacteria; phylum Acidobacteriota; class Terriglobia; order Terriglobales; family Acidobacteriaceae; genus Sulfotelmatobacter. The sequence goes on from CAVXVD010000058.1 coordinate 19,740, forward strand.
TCGAAAAGCGGCACGTGGAACAGATCGCCTCGCTCAACATGCGCACGATCGAGGCGTTGGCCCTCGCCATCGAGGCAAAGGACCATACTACTCACACCCATCTCCAGCGCGTTCGCACCTACGCCATCGAAGTCGCGAAAGAGATGAATCTGACTCCGGAGCAGATTGAAGCGCTGCGAGCAGCAGCGCTGCTGCACGACATCGGAAAGCTGGCGGTGCCGGAACAGATCATTAATAAGCCGGGAAGGCTGACGCGCGAAGAATTCGAAAAGATGAAAGTGCACCCGCTGGTAGGGGCCGAGATTCTTGAACGCGTGGCATTTCCTTATCCCGTCGCCCCGATTGTGCGATCGCACCACGAGCGCTGGGACGGAACAGGGTATCCCGAAGGTCTGGCGGGAGAGGCGATCCCCATCGGAGCGCGCATTCTGGCTGCCGTCGATTGCCTGGATGCCCTGGCTTCGCATCGTCAATACCGCCCGGCCCTGCCCCTGGGAGAGTCGATGACGAAAGTGAAGGAGCGCGCAGGCACATGGTTTGATCCCCAAGTCGTCGAGATTCTCGAACGCCGCTACGTGGAATTGGAACGCCTGGCGTTGACCAGCGAAGACATCGTGATTCCGAACGGGCTCTCGAAGAGCGTGAAGGTCGAGCGTGGCCTGGCGCCAGCGGCCGGATTTGAACAAACCGACCCCACTCACGGCCCCGTCGACAGCGCGGACTTCCTGACCTCCATCGCGTCGGCGCGACAGGAAGCTCAGACCATGTTCGAGTTGAGCCAGGATCTGGGCGTATCGCTGAGTTTGAGCGAAACCCTCTCGGTCCTCTCGATGCGCCTGCGCCGGATGATTCCCTACGACTCGATCGCAGTATTCGTCAACCGTAACGGCTGGCTGCTGCCGGAGCTCGTAAGCGGAGAAAATTTTAGGACTTTATCTTCACTGAAGATTCGGGTGGGCGATGGATTGTGCGGTTGGGTGGCGGAAAACTGCAAGCCCATCATGAACGGGAATCCGCAGGTAGAGGCCGGCTACGTCGTGGATCCGGGAAAGCAGTCGACGCTTCAATCGGCTCTGGTGGTGCCTCTCGAGGGGCTGAATGGCGTGGTTGGCGTGCTGGCCATGTATCAGGCCAATCGCGATGCTTTCACGCCCGATCACTTACGAATTTTACTGGCCGTCGCCTCCAAGGTCGCTCTCTCCGTGGAAAATGCTCTGAAGTATCAGCAGGCTGAAAGTTCCGCGACTACGGACTATCTGACGGGCCTGCCAAACGCACGCTCGCTGTTTGTGCATCTGGCCCAGGAAGTGGCACGGTGCCGCCGTATGAAAACCTCGTTGGCGGTGCTGGTGTGCGACATCGACGGATTCAAGCAGATCAATGATTCCTTCGGACACCTTGAGGGCGACAAGCTGCTGCGCGAATTTACGACTCGATTGAAAGACGTATGCCGCGGCTACGACTATGTTGCCCGGATGGGCGGCGATGAATTTGTGATTACGGCTCCCGGCCTGACTGCCGAAGCGGCTAAAGAAAAGGCAGACCGGCTAAACCAAGCTGCGATCGAATCCGGACGACACGTATGCGGACGCGACGTCATCACTCTGAGCGTGGGAATGGCGTTTTGTCCTGAGGACGGCACCGACGTGGAGCGTCTCCTGGCCGAAGCCGACCGGCGTATGTACTCGATGAAGCAAGTTCACCACGCCGAGGCTGTCACCCGCGAACACGGGCCCAAAACACTTGGGGCATCCGCCCCATAGGAGGTTTCTGAGATGCTGGGGCGGAAAATAGTGCGGCATGCAGTTGCGATTGCTGCCACTGCATTGCTCGGCGGATTTCTCTCCGCGACTCTGGTGCGTTTTGCGCCCGGTTTTGACTCGGACGAAGCGCAACTCGATCCCCATCTCACTCCAGAAAGTGTTCTAGCCCTTCGCCAGTCACGGCTCGAGCAACGCAACATCGTCCGCTTCTACTTTCACTCCCTGCAACGCGCCGTTCACGGGGACCTGGGCACATCCATTTCTCTGGGACAGCCGGTCAGCACTCTATTGCGCGAACGTGCACCGCTGACGCTGCGCCTGGTTGGGCTGGGTCTGTTAATGAGTTGGGCCGCTGCCATGGCGCTGGCACTCTCGGCGGCATTGCTCCGGAGATCGGCCTATGAATTTTTCAGCACCGCCATCAGCGGCATGCTGTTATGCATCCCCGCCGCGGTCCTGGCACTCTTGTCGGTGCTGTGGAATGTCCCGGGCGCACTAGCCATTGGATTGATCGTCTTCCCTCGCATTTACCGGTACTCGCGCAACCTGCTTGCCAAGGCCTACTCGCTTCCACACATCATCATGGCGCGCGCAAAGGGGCTGGGAGAACTGCGGATTCTGTTCTGGCACGTGGTCCCGATGGCCGGGCCCCAGTTGCTGGCTGTGGCGGGTATCTCTGTGAGTCTTGCCGTAGGCGCAGCGATCCCCGTGGAAGCACTATGTGGATTGGCAGGAGTTGGACAGCTTGCCTGGCAGGCTGCATTGGCTCGCGATCTGCCTCTGCTCGTGAACATCACCATCCTGGTTACATTGGTAACCTTGCTGGCCAATTCGGGGGCCGATGTAATCGGACATATCCTGCGAGGCCAGGAAGCATGACAACTTGGCGCAGGATCGCGTGTGCTGTTCTGCTCCTCGTCGTCGGAGTGTCGCTGGCGGCAAATTGGCTGGCTCCGGCCGGCTACGCGAAACAATATCGCGAGGCCACTGACGCGGCTCCGTCCCGTTTGCACTGGCTCGGCACTGATGAGATTGGCCGCGACCGGTTTGCCCGAGTGCTATATGGAACACGGATTTCTCTGTTGCTGGCGCCGGCGGCCGCTCTGCTTTCGACCTTGATGGCGGCCCTGGTGGGCGGACTGGCGGGATATCTTGGGGGCGCCTGGGCGCGCGCCGCCATGGCCGTGACCGATCTATTTCTGTCGCTGCCCTGGCTCTTCTTGCTGATTACGGTGCGAGCCGTGATGCCGTTGAACGTCTCTCCACTGGTTTCGGTGTTGGTGACGTTCTTGATGTTAGGGCTACTCGGTTGGACGAGCGCAGCACGGGTATTGTGCGCAACCGCCGGGTCTTTGCGGAATGCCGATTTTGTGCGGCAAGCGCGGGCTTCTGGACTTTCCGGAACTCGTTTGTTCTGGATCCACGTGCTGCCCAATCTGAAGCCGGTTTTGTATGCCCAGTTCTGGATCTCGATTCCGGCCTTCATCTTGAGCGAGGCCAATCTCGGGATCCTGGGCCTGGGAGTGGCTGAACCGATGCCGTCGTGGGGAAGCCTGCTGAAAGAGTTGGAAGGACTGGTTTCGGTGGGGGAGGAACCTTGGAAGCTTGTGCCTCTCGCTTTGCTGGTGCTGGTTGTGACGTCGTTTCAGTTTGTGCTTTCGAAACAGGAAGAGGCCGCCGCATGAGCGTCCGCCGGGGAAGGTTAGCTGGGATGAACACGATCTGCAGAAAAGTGGTTTGTCTGGCAGTGGTTTGCGCGGGAAGTTTAGTGGGCTCTGCGGTCGCACAGGGCGAACTACGATTCTGCTTGCATTCCGAGCCCAAGACATTTGATCCGCTGAAAGTGGAGGATGACGCGTCGGTGGCGATCCGCTACCTGACCGGGGGCGTGCTGGTGCGCCTGAACCGGCAGACTCAGGCACTGGAGCCCGAACTGGCCCAGTCCTGGAAGGTTTCGAAAGACGGAAAAGAGATCACGTTCCGCTTGCGCGGTGGAGTTTCCTTCTCCGATGGCACTCCATTCTCCGCGGAAGACGTTGCCTATACCGTGCGTCAACTGATGGACCCAAATCTTCATTCTCCAACTGGCGATGCGTTCCGGTCCGGACCCGGGAATGTGGAAACCAGGATCCTCTCCCCAACCCAGATTTCAATAACTTTCCCAGCGCCCGTCGCTGGACTCGACCGCCAATTCGATCAGGTCGCAATGCTTTCGGCGCACTCGCCGAAGAAGGAAATGGCTGTGCTAGGGCCGTTCGTGGTCGCTGACTATAAACCAGGCTCGAAGGTCGTGCTGGCGCGAAATCCAAACTACTGGAAGACCGATGCGCAGGGACACAAGCTGCCTTATCTCGACTCCATCCAATTGGACATTCAGCCTAACCGGGATGTCGAAATGCTGCGCTTTAAGCGCGGAGAAGTGGACCTGATCAACACCATCGACACCGATTATTTCGACAAGCTGGCCGCAAGTTCTCCGCAAGTGGTGCATGATGCCGGGCCGTCCCTCGATAGCGAGCAGATGTGGTTCAACGAAGTAGCCAAGGCGCCGCTCCCCGAATACAAGAAGAACTGGTTCCGGTCGGCAGACTTCCGCCGGGCGATTTCCGGCGCCATCAATCGCGATGATCTGGCGCGAGTCGTTTATCGCGGACACGCGCAAGCGGCGATGGGCCCAGTGTCTCCCGCAAATAAGTTCTGGTTCAACAGCAGGTTGAAACCGGCCACCTATGCACCCGACGCTTCTCTCAAGGCGCTGCAAGCCGCCGGCTTCCGCCTCGAGAACGGAACCTTGAAAGACCACGATGGCAATGCCGTCATCTTCTCCATCATTACCAACTCGGGCAACAAGGTTCGCGAGCGAATGGCTACCATGATGCAGGAGGATTTGCAGAAGATCGGCATCCAGGTAAACATCGTGACGCTCGACTTCCCTTCCCTGATCGAGCGAATGACGCAGACCTTCGATTACGAGGCAATCCTGCTCGGGCTTACCAATGTCGGGCTCGATCCAAGCGAGCAGATGAATGTCTGGCTGAGTTCGTCGGAGAATCACCAGTGGAACCCGCAGGAAAAAGCTCCAGAAACCCCGTGGGAAGCGGAGATCGACCGTCTGATGATGGCCCAGGCTTCGTCGGCCGATCCGAACAAGCGGAAAGAGAGTTTTGACCGCGTGCAGGAGATTGTGGTGGAGCAAGCGCCGTTTATTTATCTTGTGAATCGCAACTCCCTCTCCGCGGTTTCCACCCGTGTACAGGGAGCGAACCCGGTGAATCTCGTGCCGCAAACTTACTGGAACGTGGAACGGCTTTCAGTGAAGTAGGACGCCTTTCGCCTCGGATCAAACGGATCCACACGGATTGAAGTCTGAAAATAAAGAATGCAAAGACACATGGCTGGCAGCTCACAAAACGACGTCTTACTGACTGCGCGCCTTTCCGTGCAGTACGGGAACAAGCCAGCTGTCTTGCGTGGGATCGAATTGGAAATCCGGCGTGGCGAAGTACTAGGACTCATTGGACAGAGTGGGTCGGGAAAAAGCACGCTGGCTATGACGATTCTGGGATTGCTCGATCGCAAGACAGTCCAGGCTCAGGGCGTGATCGAGTTCGAAGGCGCGGATCTGTTAAAACTCCGCGAGCGGGAGTTGCGTGGCCTCCGCGGACGCAAGATCGCACTCGTCTTGCAGAGCCCGCTGTCCTCACTGAATCCTGCACTGAAGATTCGCACGCAACTGAAGGAAGCCTGGCGGGCGCACACCTCCGGCCCGGACGGCGATTGTGATCGCGCGATCGGCGCGGCCCTCGAGAGTGTGAGTTTGCCCTCGACCGACGCATTCCTGCGCAAAGTCCCTTCCCAGATGAGTGTCGGTCAGGCGCAGCGCGTCCTGATTGCGATGGCTGTCATGCACCGTCCCGCGCTGCTGATCGCCGATGAAGCCACCAGTGCACTCGACGTGATCACCCAATCGGAAATCCTGACGCTATTTCGCGAACTCAACCGCACGTCGGGCATGGCCATTCTTTACATCTCGCATGACCTGCCGTCCGTGGCAGGTATCTGTGACCGGATCGCGATTCTTCACGAGGGGCAGATTGTGGAGACGGGCTCGCCCGCGAACGTGCTCACGCATCCCCAACACGAGTACACCCAGCGATTGATGGCGGCTATGCCAAAGATGGCGCAATACACGGAAAAAGGCAAAGCGGCAGCGGTTTAGCGCCCGCAGCAGGTCCGCCAGACACGTTCCCCAAATCGCTAAGATTGGTTACCGGTGCGAGACTAAAACTCTCTGCTCTACCGCAGCTACAAGTTTCTGCGTGGCAGGAACTGCGATTCCATGGCGGCTAGCGCCGCGCAGGATAGGTCCCGCAATGGCATCGAGCTCCGGCGGACGGGCTTGTTCGACGTCTTTCTGCATCGAGCTTCTCATATTGCCGGGCATCTTCATCACCCTCGTTATCACGGCATCGGCATCAATTTTCGCGCCCTCCGCAACCGCGACCGCACTCGCTTCCCGGATGCAGGCCAGTCCCAGCCGGCTCCATTCGGGATCGCTCAGAATTTCACCCGTGGTCTTTTCCGAAGCAGTAGTAGTCAGCGCAAAGGCAGCCAGAAAGACGAGTTTGCTCCACAGGAGTGTTGGTTCATCGTCCACGAACCGACATTCGAAACCTATCCGCTGAAACTGCTCGAGCGTCCCGGCCAGCAATTCCCCTCCTTCGAAGATACATTCAGATGAGCAAAAGGAGAGCGATGGACGATATGTCCTGGAGCAACCCGCTCGGTCTCCACCGCGATGGTCGCCGGAATCACCCGTTCAGCGCCGTACCTGGACCTCAGCAACGCGACATGATCAATGCCGTTCAACAGGGGAACAATCGCCTTTACCGATTCAGGCTGGATAATTGCTTTGAGGGCCGGCTCGAGCTGCGTCGCCTTTACTGCAATCCAGAGCACACCGGCCGGTGGAACTTCCGCGACGTGGGCAACCGGCACGCTGAAATTTCCGAACGGGCTTTCCAGATGGAGCTCGTCGGGATAATTGGCAAACGATTCCGGCCTAACGACAACAGTAACCTGCTCGCCGCTGCGGGCCAAACATGCCCCGATCAGGCCCCCAACTCCGCCCACACCAAGAATCGCATGTCGCATGGGATTATTTCTTGCTTCCCGCGGCGGGGACGCACTCCAGAATCTCCGCTTCGCTTAACGTGTGATCGCTTTGCTTGGCGCGCTGGTAAATCCGGTCGACCACCTCTTCGGCCACCGGAATCCCGTGCCGCTCCAGCCAGAACAGAACATTCGACTTCCCGCTCATCGGCCCGACGTCAATGATCTGGTCGAGCCCGAATTCGTGGGACGGAACGCCGGAATATACCGTGTTAGCCAGCACGATGTCGTCCTTGTGATACGCCTTGATGATCGCCGAGGCGTGAACGCCGGTTGCAGTGCGAAATGCATCATCGCCCACCACCGGATAATTCTTGGGAATCGGCACGCCCGTCGCTCGCGATACCGCCTGGCAGTACTGCTTCAACTTGGTCAAATCTTGCTGGTCCCATGGTGGAATGCCCATGAGTTTCAGGTTTACCAGCATTTGGTCAATTTGTGTGTTGCCCACGCGCTCGCCCAGGCCGATCGCACATCCGTGCACACAGTTCGCACCCGCGATAATGGCCGCCATGGAATTCGCGATCGCAAGCCCGCGGTCGCTGTGGCCGTGCCAGTCCACGCGGATTTTCTCCCCCGAGGGTTTTACGACCTCTTCGATCACAAAGCGCACCAGCGCCAAAGCTCCCATAGGAGTAGCGTGCCCGGCGGTATCGCAAATGCAGATCGCACGCGCGCCGCAAGAGATGGCGGTCGCATACAACCGCTTCACGGTCCCGGGATCGCAGCGGCTCGTGTCCTCGGTGACGTACATAACATCGAGCCCGAGTGAGACCGCGTATTTCACCGCTTTCTCGGTTGTGTGCAGAAGAAAATCGTCGGTCCATCCTTCGGTGAATCTGCGAATCGGACTGGACCCAATGAAGGTCGCGGCTTCGATCCGCAGCCCCGTCTTCTGCACGATGTCGGCGATCGGACGGATGTCGTTCTCGTGAGTCCGTGCCGCGCAGTTGGCGCGAATCTTCATCTTTTGAGTGGCGATCTCGCGGGCCAGCGCGGTCACGGCATCAATCGCGCGCTGCCCCGCTCCAGGCAGTCCGAGGGCAAGCGAGTCAATCCCCAGCGCTTCCATCAGATGAAGGATCTCAATCTTCTCGGCGATCGAAGGATCGCGAACCGAAGGAGATTGCAGCCCGTCACGCAAAGTCTCATCGTTCAGCAACACAGGCCCCGGAGGCTTCAATCCCGGAGGATGGTTCTTGTTCCAGTCGTAGATGAGTTCGGAGGTGTTCATGGACAGGCTTCGAAATCCTGATTTCTTAAGATTCAGGTCCTAAGAACCAGCGTTGTCCTAAATCACATTGAGGACGAGCCCCACGCTCGCCCAGTTCGCTCGCGACTACTTCTTCTCTTCCTTCGGCGGCAGCGTCAGCCCGAAGACGGAAATCATTCCCTGCCCGGCCACGTTAATCTTGGTCTCGCCCGGAGTCGGCAAATAGAGCGCTTTGCAGTTCTCGCAGCGATAGACTTCGGCCTTCGGCCCCCAGGCTTTCTCGATGTCGCCACACTCGCGCTCAACCGCGTCGGTCATGTAGGACCAGAGCTTCAAGTGGCCACCACAGAACTTTCCCTTGGCGTCTTTTTCGTTGCAGGCACGTTGCCCAGCCTTCTTGACCTTGACTTTGTGATTAGGAAGCTGCGGAGTGTTTTCGGAGCCGGAAGCATTCACTGCGGTGGTTGCCAAAGGACGTACCCCTCGTTCGAGCGGCCTGAAACGCCGCCGGATTCGGCCTTACGCGCTCATTGTAACCGAAACGCCATGCGCGGGACATTCGGTACCGGCTGCACCTAGTCCGCGGAAAAGGCAACGCGCGGATCCCCTTGTTTAGAACTCGCGTTTGGGCACGGGTTGGTCGGTTCCGACGCGACCAATTTCGATCGCGGCGACGTAATAATTTTCGCCCTTCACGGCTGCGCCTGCCATGCGGCGCAGGATCGCGATTTGCCCCACGTGGGTGAGGGCATCGGCGATGGGCCCTTGAAATAGTTTTTCAAACGGAACATGGACGGGATCGCTCGAGGCCAGAAAAGCGTCGAGTTTGCTCAGAGCGGCAATAAAACGGGCGCAGCCTTCGTCCCAGGGCAGTGGCGTTGAATCCTGCCACTTCTTCTCTCCCACAGCCATCGATAGTGCCCAGTCGAGCAGATCTCCGAGATGTGCCAGAATCTGCCCAGGCGTTCGAAGGCCTTCCCCGGCGTGAAATTCGCCGAATCCGGCGGGCGCATTTCGCAAAACCTTTCCGCCCCGATACGCAAGCGTAGCCAAGGTATGCCGGAACAGTTGACGACTGGGATCAGCATTCAGCTCAGTGGGCATGAGGTCGCTCCTGACGAACAAGATTACACTGGACGACTGCACGGATCCATGGAGGCCAGAAAAGCATGGCGAGTGAAAAAAAGGGTGCCAACACCAAAACAAGCTCAGATGCGCCGAACTCGGGCCAGCCAAGCATCGTCAGCCGCGAAAATGCCGAGCATTACCGCTGGGGACACGAATGCGATGGCTGGCATCTCGTTCAAGACAAGCGGCTGAGCGTGATTGAAGAGTTCATGCCTCCGGGTGCGGCCGAAGTTCGGCATTATCATGAGCGCTCGCAGCAGTTCTTTTACATTCTCACCGGGGAGGTCCTGATGGAAATTAATGGGGAGAATTCACTCGTGCCCGCCGGAAGCGGCATTCGAATCCTGCCTGGGACGCGCCATCAGATTCGCAATCCCTCTTCGGCGGCGGTGCGTTTTCTGGTCATCTCCGAGCCGCCAAGCCACGGAGACCGAATCGATGAATAGGTTAAGACAACAGCGGGCGGCTACAACTTCTTCCTGGCCACTACTCCAGCAGCGCGCAAGGCTCCGCGCAGCCGGATCCCCAAATTCCGCGCAAACTGCATATCGAGAAATCCTTCCATGTGCCGGCGGAACCCCACGCCATAGCCGTGCCACCAGACTTTCTTCATTCTCGGCATTAGATCCACATCCAGATACTTCAAACGCACCATCTCCTCGAGCCCGAAGCGCCCGTGAGTGCGGCCTAAGCCGCTAGCTTTGACTCCGCCGTGCGGAGCCTCGCTGATGCCGAAGCAGGAAACCACGTCGTTCACCATGACGGTGCCCGCGTGAATGCGCCGTGCCAACCGCTCGCCACGCCGCGCGTCACGCGTCCAGACACTCGCGGCCAAGCCATACTCAGAATCATTTGCCAGGCGCACAGCGTCCTCGTCGTCGTGAAACGCCATGATGGGGAGCACGGGCCCGAAAGTTTCCTCCCGCATGATGCGCATTTCCTGCGTCACGCCGACCAGCACGGTCGGCGCGTAGAAGTTCGAGCCCAGATCGGGCAGGCTTGTGCCGCCAGTCAGAACCCTTGCGCCATGGGCCTTGGCGTCTTCCACATGCGATTCGACAATTCGCAGCTGACGCTCGCGAATCAGCGGACCTACATCGGTCCCATCGTCCATGCCATTGCCGACGCGCAACTGTTTCGCCTTCTCGGCACACTGTCGGGAAAACGATTCGAACAGGCTTCGATCGACGTAACACCGCTCTACCGACAAGCAAGTCTGCCCGGCGTTGACGAATGCTCCCCATACCGCCGCGCTCGAGGCTACATCGACGTTGGCATCGTCGAGCACCAGCATGGCATCTTTTCCTCCCAATTCCAGCACCACCGGAAGGAGACGATCCGCCGCCGCAGCTGCAATCCGCTTCCCGGTTGCGACGCTGCCGGTAAAAACGACTTTGTCGATCGAAGAACGCAAGAGCGCGGCGCCGGTCGAACTATCTCCGACTACAACTTGAAACACTTCTCTAGGCACTCCAGCCGCATAGAGCAGCGAAGCCAGTTCCAGCGCGACCAGCGATGTCAGTTCCGAAGGCTTGAGCACGACTGCATTGCCCGCAACGAGCGCCGCAAGAGTTTCAGTCGCCGGAATCGAAAACGGATAATTCCAGGGTGCGATAATTCCGATGACTCCGTGCGGCTCGCGAACCAACCGTCCGCGCTTGAGTTTGGTTGCCAGATTCCCGTGCGGTACCGGTTCGTCGCGTAGCAAACTCCAGGCATGGTCGATCAAAAACCGTGCCGCATCGAGAACAACGAGCACTTCGGTGAGGAGTGCCTCGGCCAGCGGCTTCCCGACTTCACGGGTGATCAAAGCCGCGATCTCTGTTTTTTTCTCCAATACCTTGCCCTGGAAATTCCGCAGGATGGCAAGCCTCTGGCGCAGTCCCACTTCCGCCCATCCCGCTTGCGCCGCACGCGCCCGAATCACAGCCGCAAAAGCGTAGGCTTCGCTGGCCGACTCGAATTCGCGCAGAACTTCGCCCGTCGCGGGGTTCACCGACGAAATCGGTCCCGCGGCAACTTGTAGTTCGCTTGCCATAAAAGCCTTAGTGCATCCCGGGATATTTTCCAAGGTAGATCAGTACGAAATCGGCGGTATCGGTAAATGCATGGGCAATGACCGGCACAGCCAGATTGCGGCCGCAGGCCAGATAGAGGCCGCCCAACATCAATCCGTTGAGAATATTCTCAATCATGCCCGTGGCGCCCTGGTCGAGATGGCCGCAGCCAAACACAACGCTCACAACAATCAGGCTCGAGATCCACGCCGCCTTCGATTCGCGAAGGACTCCAGCGACCCGGTTCATCAGGTAGCCGCGATAGACAATTTCCTCGCCCAATACGCCCAGGGTCCACACGAGTACAAGGTAAATCAAAAAGATCTTCAGATTCCCAACCATGTCGGCGAAGTCGGAGAGGTCGGGCATCTTCCCCAACGTCCGGGCCAGGAGCGGCTGGGTAACAAACAGCTCAAGCAGTTCCATGCCGATCCCGACCGCAACTCCCCAGAGGATTGCTCTGCCCCAATTTTTCGGACTGGTAAATCCTACGTCCTTCCAACGCAGCCCGCGCAGGCGGAGCGATGCCCATCCCAGCAGGAACAGGTAGGGAGTCTTGCTGAGAAATATGTGATGGTAGACGTCCGCGACAAACAGGCCGGCGACGACGGCGAATTCGGTCAATACCAACCACATGCTGTTCCGTGCACGATGCTGAAATGTGTGTACGTCCACGAAGTCCCCTTCCTAATACTCAACGTCAACGAGGTATAGCCCACTTGCAGGTGCAGTCGCTCCCGCCGCGGAACGGTCCCGCGCTTCGAGGATGCGCGTCATGTCTTCCACCTTCAAAGTTCCTCGCCCCACGAGAATGAAAGTACCCAGAAGATTACGGACCATATGGTGGAGAAATCCTGAGCCGCGGACGGTGTAAATCAGTTCCGCTCCCGATCGATGCCACATGGACGAGAAGATGGTGCGCACGTTCGACGCGGGCGCTCCGGGCCGCCCTCGTTCCGGATCGACTGCCGCGAAGGAAGTGAAATCTTTCTCACCTACCACGCGTGCCGCAGCGGAGACCATCGCCTCCTCGTCGAGCCGGTACGGATAATGCCACACATAGCGCGCCAAAAATGGAGGGCAAATCGACTCCCGGTAAATCCGATAGCGGTAAGTCTTAGCCCTTGCCGAATGACGGGCATGAAACTCCGGCGGCATCTCACTGACCTCTAGCACGCGTATGGAGGCCGGGAGAATATCATTCAATGCCTTCATGAAATTTTCGCTGGGGACCGAAGACTCGGTCACAAAGCTCGCAACCTGACCCAGGGCATGCACCCCCGCATCCGTGCGACCCGACCCTTGGGGCAAAACCTTTTCACCGGTGATGCGTCCAATGGCTGAGGCGAGTGCGCTCTGTACCGTGGGAGCGTCGGGCTGCACTTGCCACCCGGAAAAGTCCGCTCCGTCATAGGAGAGGATCAGTTTGAGCTTGCGCATGCGGCGATCTTTCGAGTCCTAAGTCGAGTTCGAATCATCGAAGCGATTTCAGGCTTCGAGCAATCTATCAGGTCGACGCATGGAGGGGTAAGAGCCGCGCAGTGCTTTGGTCAGATATACTGGACGGTTTCCACGGAACTGAGGTCTCAAGAAGAAAGGTCTGGTCGGGACTGCGTCTGGAAAACCGGCGTCGGAGGCCAGAAACTAGGGGGCGCCGGAACATTGATTTTGTCCTGGTTTTAAGGAACCTTCCGCCGCTTCTTTGCGTACCAATACCTGAGTCGAAGCGCATTTTGGAGCAGTTCAGTCGAAAGCCAATAGCATTTTCGTTGCAGGTCTTAATCAATACGGTTTTAACGATCGGAGATGAGTAGATGCCATTCGCACGTTTAGCCTCGACTATCCGGCTCGCCGCGACTGCCAGCCTGTTTGCAACGTTGACGTTCGGGTGCTGGGCCCAGGATCAACCTGCAGCCCCGGCTCCGCAGACTACGGCACCGGCACAACCGCTGCCCGTGATGAACTACGGCCAGCCCGTATCGCACTTCCCGAATCCGATTGGGCCATACAAGGCTAGGACTTTGGCTCCGCCGAATCTCGCCAATACGGCTCGCATTGATCAGCTGATGCGCGACGGCAAGCTCTACCTGTCGCTGAATGACGCGATTGCGCTCGCGCTCGAAAACAATCTCGACATCGCCATCGCGCGCTACAACCTCAACATTGCCGACACCGATATCCTACGCGCCAGAGCCGGCGCTAGCACCCTCGGCGTCAATACCGGCATTGTTCAGAATACCCCGGGCGGCGGCGTCGGCGGGCTCGGAGCACAGGTCGGCTCCGGAACCGGTGGCACGAGTCTGGGTGCGGCCGGTGCCGGCGCTGGTGCAGGCGGCCTGGTAAGTTCCACCCTCGGACTTGGGCCTCTCGTCAACAGTTACGACCCGATCTTGACCGGCACTCTGCAGGAAGATCATTTCAGTCAGCTGGCTCCATCCATTTTCTCGGGCGTGCTTCCCGGAAAACAGCTGGTGCAAAATACCGGCACCGTCAACTTTGCCTACCAGCAGGCATTCAGCTGGGGGACGAACTTGAACATTGGTTTTAACAACACACGATCCACGACCAACAGCTTCTTTTCCGGCGTTAGCCCGCAGCTGATCTCTAACTTCAAAGCAACGTTGACTCAGCACTTGCTCCAAGGATTCGGGTTTGCTCCCAACACGCGATTCATTCGCATTGCGAAAAACAATCGCGAACTGTCCGATGTGGCTTTCCGCCTGCAGGTCATTACTACTGTCAACCAGATTCAGTCGATGTACTGGGATCTGGTTTATGCCTACGAGAATGTGCGTGTACAGCAGGAGTCGCTGACCTTCGCCCAGAAAACGCTTTCCGATACCAAGAAGCAAGTCGAGATCGGCAGTTTGGCGCCGATCGAGACGGTCCGCGCTCAAAGCACCGTCGCGCAGGATCAGCAAGCACTTACCATAGCCCAGACCAACCTGCAATTGGAGCAGTTGCTCATGAAGAACGCTCTCAGCCGTACGTTGCGCGATCCTCATCTGGCCACCGCAGAAGTGATCCCCACTTCCACGATGGAACTGCCGCAAACGGAACAGACTCGCCCCACCGAAGATCTCGTGAGCGATGCGATCCACCATCGGGCCGAGTTGGTGGAGTCCCGCATCCAGTTAAACAGCCAAGAACTGAGCAATAAGGCAGTGCGCAGCGCCCTTCTGCCCACTCTCGACCTGTTTGCCTACTATGGCGGAGCAGGCTTGGGAGGCTCGCAGAACCCGCTCAACACCTGCGCCCAAAGCCCCTTCCCGGCATTCGGCTGCGCCAGCTCAGCTGCCAATAACCCTGATCAAATATTTCCAACTACGAGTTACGGCAGCACGGTCAACCAACTCATCAACTCCAGCAGCCCTGACAAAGGTGTGGGCCTGCAGCTCAATATCCCAATCCGTAACCGCGCCGCCCAGGCGGTTCAGATCCGTTCGGAATTGGAGTACCAGCAGGCTCAGATGGCGCTGCAGCAAACCGAGAACCGAATCAGTATCGAGGTGCGCAACGCCCAGTTCGGTGTCGAACAGAACCGTGCCAGCGTCGCTTCGGCGCAGGCCGCGGTCGACTATGCAAAACAGTCGCTTGACGCCGAACAGAAGAAATATCAGTTCGGTACCTCGACCACAACGCTGGTTCTGCAGACGCAGAGCGCGCTGGCGACTGCCGAGTCCACCCTGATGTCGGCCATGGCCGCCTATGAAAAATCGCGCATCGAGCTGGATCGCGCGGTGGGCATCACCCTCGATCAGGCGGGAATCAGCATCGACGACGCTGCCAGGGGCCAGGTCAACCGCTTGCCCAACGTTCCACACGTTGCACCGCGTAAAGAACTGACACCGATGACGCCCGCGGGCCAACCACCTCAACAATAGTTATATTTCCGTCCTTTGTGGCGTCGCTGCTTGGAAGCTGCGGCGCCATCTCTTTTCGTGTACTCACAATTCTTTACAATCCGACCTGCGTCCGCGAAACTTCTCCCTTTAAGATGAAGTGACCTGGTTTTGGCGGCGTGCATCCAAGATCGGCTGTATCGGAACCCTTAGCTTCAAATGCTCTCCGCCGCCTTTCTGCAAGGAGATAGCTCATGTTCGTGTCGCGTCTGATTTCGATTGCCCGGCGTCTGCCTCTATATCTCACCGTTACCATGCTGGGGACCCTACAGCTTGGTTCGGCTCAACAAGCGGCGCCTGCGCTCGCTCAACCGGCGCCTCCGCCTGCTCCGCAGCCCGCCCAAGCGGAACGGATCCATTTGCAGGATTATGCGGCTCCGCGGTCGAGCTTTCCCCATGTCTTGCAGCCGTATATGCCGCGCCAGCTGGCGGAGCCAGTACTGGGGAACTCGCCGCGCATCGACTCGCTCATGCGCGATGGCAAAGTCTATCTCTCGATTGATGACGCGGTCGCCCTTGCGCTCGAAAATAACCTCGATCTAGAAATCGCCCGCTACAACCTGAACATCGCAGACGCCGACTATCTCCGCGCCAAGTCAGGGGCCAGCATTCTGGGTGTGAACACCGGTATTGTGCAGAACACGCCCGGCGGTGGTGTTGGGGGACTCGGAGGCACGGTCGGTTCCGGCACCGGCGGAACGACGGTGGCGGCCGGCGGCGCCGGCTCGGGCACCAACGGTCTCGTGAGTTCGACACTGGGCATCGGCTCGACGATCACCAGCTTTGACCCCCAACTCACAGGCACGCTGCAATTCGACAAAAGCGACGCGGAATCGGTCAGCGTTTTCAGTCCGGTTCCGATCATCGCGCAGAATACCTATACCGCTAACTTTGCCTATACCCAGGGGTTTGAATGGGGCGGCGCGCTTACCGGTGCGTTTAACAATACCCATCTCACAACCAACAATCCCACCAGCCTGCTCACCCCGCAACTCGGATCGAGCTTCCAGTTTCGTTTTACCCAAAACCTGCTGCAGGGCTTCGGATTTCTCCCGAACACCCGCTTCATTCGTATCGCCAAGAATAACCGCGAGATTTCCGACGTGGCTTTCCGTCTGCAGATCATTACCACGGTCGATCAGATTGAGAACATGTACTGGGATTTGGTCTACGCATACGAAAACGTACGCGTGCAGCAAGAATCGCTGACCTATATGCAGAAGGCGCTCAACGATGCCCAGCGACAGGCACAGGTGGGTACCGTGCCGCCGATCCAGGTGGTGAGCGCGCAGAGCACGGTCGCCACCGGCCAGCAGAATCTGATTGTGGCGCAGAATAACCTGCAACTGCAGCAGTTGCTCATCAAGAATGCACTCAGCCGGAGTATTGAGGATCCTGTGCTGGCCGAGGCTGACGTAATTCCCACCTCCGTCATGCAGGTGCCCCAGCAAGAGCCAGTCACGCCGATCCAGGATCTGATCAACGATGCGCTTCAGAATCGTGCGGAACTGGTGGAAACACGCATTGACCTGAACTCGCGAGACATCAGCAACAAAGCCGTTCGCAATGCCATGCTGCCCACGCTCGACGCCTTTGCCTATTACGGCGGGTCGGGCGTCGGAGGCGATGTGAACGCTCTCGTCCCGAACTGCTCGACCACAACCAGCAGTTTCTGCTTCAACCCTGCCACGGCGCCACCCCCGTTTCGGAGCAGCAACTCGGTTGGATATGGCACTACGCTCAATCAACTGATCAACTCCACGGCACCGGACAAGGGTATCGGACTGTCTCTGACCATCCCGATTCGCAACCGCTTAGCACAATCGAACCAAGTCCGCGCTGAACTCGAATATCGGCAGGCCCAGGTACGTCAACATCAGCTGGAGAATCAGGTTCGGATCGAGGTCCGCAATGCCCAGTTTGATGTGAAGCAGAACAGCGTTGCCGTGCAGGCCGCACAATCGGCAGTCGATCTGGCGCGCCAGACTCTCGACGCTGACCAGCAAAAGCTAAAGGTCGGATTAACCACGCAGACGGCTATTCTTCAGGACGCGGCAACCTTAACTACCGGCGAGTCGAATCTGGTATCCGCGAAGGCCGCGTACGAGAAGTCGCGAATCGAACTCGATCGCGCCACCGGCCTGCTGCTGGATCACGCCGGAATCGACGTTGCCGACGCGACACGCGGACAAGTTACGCACTTGCCCAGCGTGCAGTTCGTTGCACCCCGTCCCGATGCGGCGCCCGCAGGCTCGCCCACTTCAGCGCCGGCTGCCCCAAGCACGCCGCCAGGGGGCCAAATGTAGCTGGAGTGGCCGATCGGCCACGTGCGGTTCAGATCAACCCGTCATTTGCGTAAGACCACCTCTGTCTCTGGCCGCCTGATAAACTACGCGCGATGGCGAGACTTCATTGGCCCGCATTGCCTGCGTTCTTTCTCTGGCTCTTGCCTCTCTCGTTCGTTCTGCAAATCGCGGCGATCGGCGTCTTCCACCAAACTCGCGTCCGGCCAGGCTACGATAACTTCGAATTCGGATGGGAAATGGGCCGCGTCGCCCGTTCCATCGCTCTCGGACACGGCTTCAGCAGTCCGTACGACGGCAACACCGGCCCCACCGCTTGGGAACCGCCCCTTTACCCATATCTGATGGCCGGAGTGTTCAAAGTCTTTGGCGTCTACACCCGCACTTCGGCGTGGGTGCTGCTCAGTATCAACAGCCTTTTCGCGACGCTGACCACCCTTCCTATTTTTCTGATTGCGCGCAAGACGTTCGGGGAACGCGTCGCCGTCTGGTCTGCCTATACGTGGGCATTGTGCCCCTACGTCTGGTACTGGTCGATTCACTGGATATGGGACACGACCTTCACCCCGCTGGTTCTCACCTGCATATTCCTGCTTGCCCTGGAACTGCAGGATTGGACAGGCATTCGCGGCTGGATCCTGTTCGGCGCGCTCTATGGAATTGGGGCGCTGGCGAACCCCACGATGCTGCTCTTTCTTCCCTTCTGTGGTCTTTGGATCTGGCGGCAGCGATATCGCCGCCGGCTGCCTTCCCTGGGCGGCGTAGTTCTGTCTTCCGTCGTTTTCTTTCTGGTTCTTTCTCCTTGGGTGATTCGCAATCACGAAGTGTTCGGGCACTTTGTCTTCCTTCGCGACGACTTCGGGCTGCAGGTCCGGCTCGGCAATGGTCCCTACGCGGACGGCATGTTGATGGCGTACCAGCAGCCCAACATGAACAAACTGGAACTCGACAAATTTCAGAGCATGGGCGAGCTCGCGTATGCCGAATCGTGCAAGCGGCAAGCCTATAACTGGATCCGCTCGAACCCCGGACGCTTCGCAGTCATCAGCCTGAAGCGATTTTTCTATTACTGGAACGGTGTGCCCAGACCGACGGACAGCCTCGCTCCAGTAGACTTTCGCACCTCGGGATTTCTGGCGACGTCGGTGCTGGCGCTCTGGGGTCTTGGCCGCGCAGTGCGGCAGAAGCGGCCAGCAGCCTGGCTTTTCGCGGGACTGGTGTTGACCTATCCCACGGTTTATTACTTCGTGTTCCCGCACGCCCGCTACCGCCATCCCATCGAGCCAGAATTGCTAATCCTGATCGTGTACCTGCTATCGGAAGCGCGGCGGCCATCCGCAACGGGTGGGACAGCGGCTAATGAAGAGCGATCGGTAGAAGACTCGGCGGCCGAAAAGCGGTAAGTGGCAGAGCGGCCCTTCAGGGCCGTGTCAAGACACCTAAACACCGTCGGGCTTTAGCCCCAGTGTGTGAGAGAATTTCGAGTCCGCAAACTGCTTTGCACCTATGAACCTTTCCGTCGTCATCATCACCTTTAACGAGGAGGCGAACATCGCTCGCACGCTCGCGAGCGTGCAGCCTCTGGTGACCGACGGCCAGGGAGAAATCATCGTGGTCGATTCGGGCTCAACCGACCGCACGGTGGAAATCGCGAAGTCGTTCGGGGCGAAAGTCTTCATCGAGGGATGGAAGGGCTTCGCTGCGCAGAAGAACTCGGCGATCGATAAGGCCGCGAGCGATTGGATTCTGAGTTTGGATGCAGACGAGGAATTGGAATCGAAGTTGTCGGAAGAGATTCGCTGGTTGCTGGCCGCCATCACTGAGTGGCAGAAGCACGGATTTCCGGTCGATGATGATGCACAGTCACGAGAACTGCGCGATCGAGGCACGGAGTACGGACTTGATGAAGACCGTTTAAACGGCTTCCTTGTCCGCCGCAAAAACTTTTTCCTCGGGCGATCGATTCGTCACGGTGGCTTTTGGCCGGACTCAAAACTGCGGCTCTTTCGAAGAGGCACCGGGAGATTTCAGGATCGGCTGGTGCATGAAACTGTGCAGGTCGAAGGCAATACCAGTTCCATGCAGCGCGGTGCCCTCCTTCACCACTCCTACCCCACGCTCTCCGACTACATCGAGCACATGAACCGCTACTCGTCTTCGGGCGCTGAGATGGTTGTGGCGAAGAGTAGCGGCAACGTTCGCTTCAGTTTCATCAACATCGTACTCGGCCGCTGTTCACATTTATTTACAACTATTTCTTCCGACTCGGATTTCTCGATGGCCGCGAAGGCCTGCTGCTGCACCTGTACCATGCCGCGTACGTTTCATGGAAGTATGCGAAGGCTTGGGAACTCTCGCGCAACAAAGCAAACTGCTCATCCTGAGCGTCGGCAAAGCCGGCGCAAGGGACCTTACGCCGATGCGCGCTGTTGATGTGGTGGACGGGAATACAGTTGCTGATGCGCGCCGCATGGCAGACCCTGTGGACTGCATCTCGGGAGCATCTTCCGAACGGTCCTTGGATGGCTACCGCCATCCTGAGGATTACATCGCTGTGGACGCGTTTGAACCACATACCGACCGGTCGTTTTGAGCGGCCCGCGCCATCTTGCTGCCGCACGCTCACTTGCCTATCATCGAGATAGAACACTGGGGAATGCATGGAAAACAAGCAGTCAAAAAAGCCGCAAGTCGCCGAAAATCCCATTGCCGATGTTTTCGAAAACCGCCATCTGTCGGACGCGGAAAAGAACTGGGCGGAAAAGACACTGGCTCCCACGCTCGAGAAAGCTCCCGAGCGTCCCATCGGCTCGCCCACCGGCGTGAATCTCGATGAGCGAGGAAATGCGCGCTTTACCACGATTTCCGGCGTGCCGATTCGACGACTTTACACTCCAGCGGATCTTCCCGAAGATTGGAACGAAGAAAACTATCTTGGCTTTCCTGGCGAACCGCCCTTCACGCGCGGCATTCACGCCACCGGATATCGCGGCAAGCTGTATACGATGCGCCAGTTTTCCGGCTTCGCCTCGCCGGAAGAGACCAACCAGCGCTACAAGTATCTGCTCGAACATGGCGGCAGTGGGCTCTCGGTCGCCTTCGATCTCCCGACCCTGATGGGTTACGACTCCGACCATCCTGCCAGCGAAGGCGAAGTCGGCAAGTGCGGCGTCGCTATCGATTCGCTCGAAGACATGGAGATTCTCTTCGGTGGCATCGACTTGGAAAAGACTACGGTCTCGATGACCATCAATTCCCCGGCATCGGTGCTGTGGGCGATGTACTTGGTCGTCGCCGAGAAACAGGGCGCCGACTGGAAGAAGATTTCCGGTACCATCCAGAACGACATCTTGAAGGAATACATCGCGCAGAAGGAATACATTTATCCTCCCGCGCCTTCGATGCGATTGGTCATCGACACCTTCGAGTTCGGCTCGAAGTTCACCCCGCGCTTCAACACGATTTCGATTAGCGGATATCACATACGTGAGGCGGGATCGACCGCCTTACAAGAGCTGGCATTCACTCTCTATGACGGCGTCGAGTATGTCGAGTGGGCGCGCCGGCGCGGACTCGATGTTGACGAATTCGGGCCGCAGCTCAGTTTCTTCTTCAACGCGCATAACGATTTCTTCGAAGAAATCGCGAAGTACCGGGCGGCCCGCAAGATCTGGTATCGCACCATGAAAGACCGCTTCGGCGCGAAGAACCAGCGTACCTGGCTGATGCGCTTCCACACACAGACTGCCGGCGTTTCCCTTCCGGCGCAGCAACCGATGAACAACATCGCGCGGGTCGCGGTCCAGGCACTGGCCGCCGTGTTGGGCGGAACGCAGTCGCTGCACACGGATTCTTACGACGAGGCTCTCGCCCTGCCTACCGAGGAAGCCGCTCGCATCGCGCTGCGCACGCAGCAGATCATCGCCTATGAGTCGGGGGTCACGCAGACGGTTGATCCGCTGGGCGGATCTTACTTCGTCGAAAACCAGACGCTGCAAATGGAACAGGGCGCCTTCGACTATTTCGGCAAGCTCGACGCGATGGGAGGCATGGTGAAAGCCATCGAACGCGGCTATCCGCAGAAGGAAATTGCCGAAGCTTCTTATCAGTACCAGCGTGCGGTCGAAGCGCGCGAGAAAGTAATCGTGGGGGCCAACGAATTCGTGATCGAGGAGGAGTCACCGCACATCCTCTACATCGACGAGTCGGTAGCACAGCAGCAAACAGCCAAGCTGAAGACTCTGCGCGCTCGACGCTCGAACGACGAGGTGAACCGTGCCCTGGAAGCGTTGAAAAGAGCGGCCGCGCAGGAACCTCAGAGCGGGATGGGCGGCAGCATCTCCTCCGCCAACACCATGCCTTACATCGTAGACGCGGTTCGCGCCTATGCCACTGTGGGTGAAATCTGCGAAGCTCTGCGCCAGGTATACGGCACCTACACGGAAGTGAGCATCACTTAGATCTCTCTCATCACTTTCACAGAAGTTCGCGAGACGCCCTCCGCGTTTTCTGCCGCACTTCGCTGCCCTGTCAAGTGCCACGCAACGCCCACCATGACGAGCGTAATCGCCTGCGTCCTAAAGTTTCCTCCAAAAAGCCGATCTAGAGGGTATGGCCACACTTCTATCTTCCCGCCGCCGCTGCTGGCCGCTGCTGATGCTCTTGGTATTTTGTACGGGGATTTCCCCAGGGGTAGCGGGTGATCGGCCGGAATTCACGTTCCGCGCCAGTTCTACTGAGGTTCGCCTGACCTTTTCTGCCACCGACCAGAATGATCATGGCGTGGCTACCTTGCAGCCCGCCGATTTCGCAGTCGTCGACAATGGTTTTATCGTCCGCAGTTTCGAGAGCTTTAACCGTTCTGACTGGACGAAAATTGATCTCGCACTCCTGCTCGATTCCAGCCAATCCATCGCTCCTCATTTCAACCAGGAGGTTAGCGGAATTCTCAACATTACGAAGCAAGCTTCAGGCATTCCGGATGAGAATCTTTCAATGTTTTCGTTTCACGCTCAAAATCCGGCGTTGCTCTGCTCGGGAGACTGCCGCGTCTCGCACGCGGCGGAACGGCTTCCGGCACAACCATCCAGCAGCCTGACCCCCTTGTTTGACACCGTGGTGTTCTCCTCCGATTTCCTGGCACGACACGGCGAGGCCGACGCTGAGAAAGTTCTCATCCTGTTCTCGGACGGCATGGACACGATCAGCCGGAGTTCACTCAGCGATGCGCTCGATGTCGCCAACATGGGCGAGGTCCAGATCTATGCGATTGATCTCAACCCTTCCCCGGCGTCCTCGCCGGGTACCGCGGTTCTCCGCCAACTTGCTGACAAAACCGGCGGCCGCTATTTTCCGGCCCGAGACGGAGCCCCTTCAGCCATGAATGCATTGCTCGAAGGATTCAAGGCAAGTTACACCGTTAGCTACCGAATGCCCGGACACAGTCCCGGCTTTCATGAAGTCCGGATTCTTCCCACTCAAAACCGCAACCTGCAGTTCCGCAGCCGAAGCGGATATTACTATCCCAACCAATCTCGGCAGTGAGGATCTATGAAATGCAAGCTGTGCTGCCTCGTCGCGCTTCTTTTCCCCGTCGTTCTTTCCGCGCAAACCCACATTCATCAACAGGGTACGATCGTCCGCATGCGCATGACGGATTGCCTTGCTCCGCAACACGGGTTTATGGCCACCATGTCTGGCGGCGCGAAGGCGGAGTCTGCGGAACAGTGCCCTGAATACGTCCTGGTCGCGGACCGGGTGGTCTACGTCATTAGTGGCAGGAGCGCCGAGTTACTCATCCCACTCGCCGAGGTCACGCGCTTTCGAATTCAGAAGACCGAAATGCTGATTCGAATCGACGATGCCAACAAGGAATCTCATTTCCGCATTAAGGCCATGGTGCTGAAGCCGGAATGGGATCGCAATCAAATGCTCGAGGAAGCCGCGGCCAATGCCATGATCAATCGCCATTTAGATCCCACGAGCATGCGAGAACCGCAATAACTTCAAGCACTCAAACAGGGATTCGCACACAGATCGCATGTGGAATACCGATGTATGATCATTCTCGAATGAAACTTCATTCGATCGGTGACCCATGGTAGACGAGGAGCGCGAGCGACTGGAATCCTTCAGGGCCTTCTTGAAGGCGGCGGAAGAAGGAGCCGTCATCCCTCCCGTGGATGAGCACGATCTCAAATGCCTTCACGAGTTATGCGTGCAACGGGCAAAGCGATATGTCGGCAAAGATGGGGCTGTGAGTCTCGAATTGATGAGCCGCGCTTGTAACCCCGCTGCCAATCTCCCCGCCGTATGGCTGCGCCATACTCAACTGAGAGCGCTATTCCGGCAGGGGCTGCTTGCGAATTGGCAACACGGTTCCGAACTCGATGACGCGGTATTTCGCCTGGCTGCGAACTTTCCAATCGACGGGATGGAACTCGATCAAGAGGCCTTCCTGCGACAACTTCGCGAGAAAACTGTGGCCTGAACCCACTCTCTCAGACGCGAAAGATTGACCGGATATCCGGCGACGCTGTCCTTCCCTCCGACGTGATTCCAATCACGGAAACTTTACGCACATGGACCGAATAATAGATTTGCAGCGTCAGACACGAGCCGACTTCCTCAGGAACCAGTCTCAACCCTCGGCCTCGGAGTTCGGGCTCTGCATCACAGGTGGACCGGGTGCGTTTTCCCAAGCCGACGAAGCTGAGATTGTTTTCGCAGATCGTTTTCTTCCTGCTCTTTCTCTTCCTTTTGCTTCGCACTGAGTTCCGCGGTTCGCTGACGACGTCGAACAGCGAAATCCGCCTGCCCTACCCGGTTTCGCTGTTATTCCAACTGGACCCGCTGGTCGCCATCTCGAACGCTCTCGCCAGCCATGCGCTCTACCGTGGTTTGCTGTGGAGTCTGGTGATCTTGATTCCTACGATGTTTCTGGGAAGATTCTTTTGTGGATGGATCTGCCCTCTCGGATCCATCCATCATTTCTTCAGCAGCCTGAAATCCGAGCGCAAGCGGGGCAAGCAACTGATTGAATCGAACCGCTACAAACGCTGGCAAACGACGAAGTATTACCTGCTGATCGCGTCCCTGGTTGCGGCGGTGTTCGGCACGGGCCTGGTGGGATGGCTCGATCCATTTTCGTTGCTGGTCCGCTCTGTCGGCCTGTCGATCCTGCCCGCAACCAACTATGGATTGCGCTCATCCCTGAGCGTGCTCGAACACAGTCCGCATGCATCGGTTCAAACGCTGGGCAGCGTGCTGCATTTCATTCTGGGTGCGCTTCTTCTCAGCTTCCGGCAGCCTTACTTTCGTTTGGGAATATGGCTTGGCGTTCTCTTCATCTTTCTGATCGCCTTGAATTTTCGCATTACGCGCTTCTGGTGCCGCGCGATCTGTCCCCTGGGCGCCTTGCTTGGACTGGTATCCCGCTGGTCGGTGCTCGGACTGGTCAAGAATCCCGAGCATTGTCACGATTGCAATCGTTGCCTTCTGCGCTGCCAGGGCGGAGACGATCCAGTCGGCGGAGTGCCCTGGCGCCAACCCGAATGCCATCTGTGTCTCAATTGCGTGGATGAATGTCCGGAACACGGTTTGCGATTCGAATGGTTTCCTGCGCAAAAGAGCGTGGGCGCGAACCTGCAGAGACGGAAGGTTCTCACCGGCCTGGCGGCTGGCGCCGTCATCGTTCCGCTGGCACGCAGTACTCCCGGATTTGCCGCCGAACATCACGAACGTCTGCTTCGACCTCCGGGAGCTCTCGAGGAGGAGTACTTCCTGTCGCGCTGCATTCGGTGCGGCGAATGCATGAAGGTATGTCCGAACAACGCCTTGCATCCCGCTTTTTCGGAAGCTGGCCTCGAAGGTCTCTGGACCCCCATCCTGGTGCCACGACTTGGCTATTGCGAGACCAGTTGCGTGCTGTGTTCGCAGGTTTGTCCGACGGGCGCCATTTGGGAGATCACTGCCAAAGATAAAGGCTGGTCGGTCGACGTTGGCCACGCGGACAAGCCGGTGCGTCTCGGTACGGCATTTTACGATCGCGGCCACTGCCTGCCTTGGGCCATGGCAACAGAGTGCATCGTCTGCGAAGAATGGTGTCCGACTTCACCGAAGGCAATC
Organism: uncultured Acidobacteriota bacterium; assembly: GCA_963765015.1. Lineage (GTDB taxonomy): Bacteria > Acidobacteriota > Terriglobia > Terriglobales > Acidobacteriaceae > Sulfotelmatobacter. The sequence goes on from CAVXVD010000058.1 coordinate 45,405, forward strand.
TATTTTCGGCAAACAGAAGTCATTGACGCTGCGGGCAACACCAAAGAAGTGAAGCAGCCTTATGTCGAGCCGTCCCGCTGCGTCGGATGCGGTGCTTGCGAACACGCTTGCCCGGTACAAGATCGCCCAGCGATATACGTCACAAGCGTGGGTGAAAGCCGATCGCGCACTAACCAGATTCTGTTGAATCGGAGAAAGAGTTAACGTGACATCCGACAATCTACCTCTAAGCCGTCGCCAGGCGATGCTCAAGCTGCTTCGAGTCGCTGGAGCGGGCGCGGGTGCAGCAGGCATGGGGATCTGGCTGAGTGAGCATAGCTGGCGTCCAGTTCCAGCGCTGGCAATGGCGGCGAAGCATGGCCATACCATCGCACCGGACCCGCAGCTTCCAGAGATGGCGGTCATTACGGGCGACGATCCGGCGCAGCTGGCATTCCAGGCAATCGAGGAATTGGGGGGGATGCGCCGTTTCATTTCGCGCGGAGACATCGTGCTCGTGAAGCCGAACATTGGATGGGATCGCACTCCCGAGCAGGCCGCGAACACCAATCCAGACGTCGTCGCCGAAATCGTCCGCCAGTGCGTGAACGCCGGGGCAAAGAAGGTAATCGTCACCGATACGAGCTGCAACGATCCTCGACGCTGTTTCCAACGTTCGGGAATCGCCGATGCGGCGCAGCGTGCGGGGGCCGAAGTCATCCTGCCCGATCCTGCAATGTTCAAGGACGTCGACCTTCAGGGCGAAGTGCTGCGCGCATGGCCGGTCCTCAGCCCATTCCTGAATGTGGACAAGGTCATCAACGTTCCCATCGCCAAGCATCACAGCCTTACCGGCACAACTTTGGGCATGAAGAACTGGTACGGCATGCTCGGTGGCCCTCGGCACCAACTGCATCAGAAGATCCACGAGAGCCTGGTGGATCTTGCCGACTTCGTGCGGCCCACGCTGACCATGGTGGATTGCTATCGCATCCTCATTCGAAACGGCCCGACTGGAGGCAATCTGCAAGACGTGCTGCTCAAGAAAACCATGGTTGCCGGAACGGACCCGGTCGCACTGGATGCGTACGTGGCCAAGGCATTCTGGAATCTCGAGGTTGCCGACTTACCGTATCTCAAAATGGCGGCAACGCGCGGGCTCGGTACTTATGACTTTGAGAAGGTGCGAACAAAGATCAGGGCCCTGTGACGCAGGAGATCGGAGAGCAGAAGTGAAAATGAATGTTGGGATCACAATCGCAGCGGCCCTGATCCTTGGTGTGCTAGTAGCCGTCCCCCTGCAGGCCCAGAGTGCGCCAGGCACGCTGCCAGACCTTCTGCGAGAGCCTCTTCCGGGCAAGGCCGTGGCTAAAGATACAGCCAAGATCTACAACTCAGACAGTCTTTACCAGTACATCGACGGCGGCGCAGATATTTATCTCCTCTATGACTTCAGAGCGCTGCTGCATCAAGACTTCAAAAGCGGCGCGACCGAACTGACCGCCGACATTTATGAGATGAGTGCTCCTGAAGACGCGTTCGGCATCTACGCCTCGGAACGTTCTGCCAACTACAAGTTCATCGCAATGGGCGGCGAGGGCTACCGGGACAAAGGGATCCTCAATTTCTTCGCAGACCGCTATTACATAAAGTTGTCCGGCTCCGGCGCCAATGCGGATCCTCTGCTCGATCAGTTTGCGCGGCTGCTCGCCGGCAGGATCGGAGGATCACGAACCCTGCCGCCTCTGCTCGGAAAATTTCCGCGGGAACATCGCGTGCTTCATTCCGAACAATACGTGAAGAAAGATCCGCTCGGGCATTCGTTCCTGGCGCCGGCGTATGTCGTAACCTACGCGCAAGGCAAGCAGGAGACGAAGCTCGTGGTCTCCGTGGCCAAGGATGCCGGAGGCGCCAAATCTCGCGCGGACCAACTCGCCAGGCACTTCAAGCAGAGCGGCGAGCTTACCCCGGCTCCCGAACTGGGCGAGGGTGGAATGCGAGCCAAGAACAGCTTTGAGGGCCGCGTGATCGCGCGAACTCGCAGCCGGTACCTCATCGTGTTGATGAATCCCGGAGCAGACGGGGCTGAGGTTCTGAAGAGCACAGCCCAAAGTCTTCCGTAGCAGAGTTTCAGCACAAACGCACTTCGAAAACGCCAGTTCAGGAGATGGAATCATGAAAAAGCAAAACGAGTGGAATCGCCGGGAATTCATCGTGAAGCCGATCCTGTTCGCGGGAGCCGCGAGTGTACTGGGAAAAGCGGACTCGCTCCTGGCAAGTACCATGACCGAACCGGCGAGCACTCGCATCCTGCAACGCACCCTGGGAAAAACAGGGATCACCCTGCCTGTGGTGAGCATGGGTGTGATGAACGCGGACATCCCCGGACTTCTGCGGCGAGCCTACGAACTCGGGATACGCCATTTCGACACAGCGGCCGTCTACCAGAGAGGGCGCAACGAAGAGATGGTGGGCACCGTGATCAAAGAACTGGGCGTGCGGGATAAGGTCGTCATCTCGACCAAGCAGCCCTCCTCCAACCGTTCGCAAAGCACGAGCGAGGCCAAGCAACACTTCATCGAGGCCGTCGAAAGCAGCTTGAAAAGGCTGCAGATGGACCATGTCGACATTCTTTACCATCATTCCGTCGATTCCGTGGAGGATGCTCAAGCCGAGGGTCAACTAGAAGCGCTGCAGAACCTTAAGAAGGACGGCAAGACCCGGTTCATTGGCCTCTCGACTCACAAAACGGCGGAGGTGCTAAGCGAGGCAATTCGCCTGAATGTATTCGATGTCGCCCTCGTCATGCTGAATTACACGATGGCGTACGACGCGGCGACCCTCAGCACAATCGAACGCGCCGCGAAAAGCGGGATCGGGATCGTCGCGATGAAGACGCAGGCCGGTGGGACGGTGCGGCCGGACGCCAAACTCCCGAAGGAGTTGCCGGCAGCCAGCCAGACCGCTCTCCTGAAGTGGGCGCTGAACCACGAGTTTGTCACCACCGCCATCCCAGGCTTCAGCACCTACGAACATCTCGAACAGGATTTTTCCGTAGCCACAAACCTCGCCTATACGCCTGAAGAGGAAAAGTTCCTGGCGGAGAAGAGCTTCGTAGCCCAGGCAGAGTTCTGCCAGCAGTGCGGAGAATGCATCGGCGACTGTCCCCAGCGCGTGAACATCCCCGTGTTGATGCGCTCCCACATGTATGCTGTGCAATACCGCAAGCATGCAATGGCACGCGAAATCCTGGCGTCCGCTGCGCCGGGCCGGGGACTCGATGCTTGCGGCACGTGCGAATCGTGCGGCGCAGCCTGCCGAAACACGGTGCAAATCGCGCGCAAAATTGCGCAGCTGAAAGCATTCGCAGTCAGCTAAGTTGGCCGAAAACGAACTGGTCCATTAACCGTTTATACGATCTGGCTTGCTTAAAATGCGTCCAGCTGAAATCACAGCCCGCTGTGATCCTAATCGCGGTCGTCACGCCCTCGCCCGGCTAGCCTAATAGGTTTCCAACTAGTGCGGGCAACATGCGTGAGACCGTAAAACAGTTGTGGCCGGAGATCGACTGGATCAGCGATCTCCAGTTGCGTGAACAAGTTACCGAGACCTGGGTCACGGCGCTCGAGCGCAGTCCGCTGTGCGCGGAGGACCTGAACCGGATCCCTTTCACACTCCTCGTCCCCAACTGCCCAATCACGTTTATGGAGCACAAACGCTGCGTGGTGCACATCGCCCGCGACAGCGCCCGGGCTATGCGGAATTTCATGGGACGGGCCCTCCCCGTTGACCTGGACACGGTGATCGCCGGGGCGATTCTGGCCGACGTTGGTAAGTTGCTGGAATACGAACTCGGTCCCGACGGGAAAAGCCGTCAGAGCGAACGCGGCGAGGCGTTGCGGCACCCGTTTACCGGAGTTGCCTTGGCGCTGGAATGCGGTGTCCCCGACGCCGTTTGCCACATCATTGCCGCCCACGCCGCCGAAGGCGATCTCGTCAAACGAACGACCGAAGCGTTCATCGTGCATCACGCCGACTTCATGGCGTTCCTGCCCTTCAAGAATCCGAAAAACATCAAGGTGAAACCGTAAGGAGAAGGCCCTTGTCATCGCCCAACTCGAATTCCGTTCCGAAAGAAACCATCACCGCCAGGATGTCACGCTGGGCCGCCGGTCTCGAGTTCAAAGACCTCTCGCCGGAGGCGGTCTACCAGTCCAAGCGCTTCCTGCTCGACTCCTTCGGATGCGCGTTAGGCGGCTACCAGCAGCATGACGTCAAGATCGCCCTCGAGGTCCTCGACGAGATCGCCGGGCCGGGAGCATCCACCGTCATCGGCACAGGCGAGCGCGTCGATCCCGTCTCGGCCTCACTGGCCAATGCGCTCATGATTCGCTGTATGGACTATAACGACATTTACTGGAAGCAGGATCCTTCTCATCCGTCAGATATTTTCCCGGCGGCCCTCTCGTGCTGCGAGCGGCAAGGCAGTGACGGCAAGGAGCTGATCGTAGGATTAGTGCTCGGCCATGAGTTCGAGATGCGCCTGTGCGAAGCAGCTTTCCCCGGAATTCGCGAACGCGGATGGCACCACGCTACTCTGACCGCCTTCGTCTCACCCATCGTCGCCGGGCGCGCCCTGCGCCTGCCCTACGAACAAATTCAGCACGCCATCGGCATCTCGGCCAGCCGCCACTGCACGCTGGGCGCCGTCACCGCCGGCAAGCTGACCATGATGAAGAACACCGTCGACCCGATGGCGACCCAGAGTGGAGTCCTCGCCGCGCTGCTGGCGGCACGAGGCTACTCGGGACCGGAGCACGTCATCGACGGCAAAGAAGGGCTGACCCACGTCTTCAAGCCAGATTGGAAGCTCGAATTGCTGACCGAAGGCTTGGGAGACTCATGGCGCATCACGCAGTGCGGCATGAAGGCCTTTCCGACGGAGGCCCTCACTCACACTCCGATCTCCGCCGTACTCGATCTGGTAAAACGCAACGATCTGCATCCCGAACAAGTCGCGAAGATCCAGATTCGTTCCCTGGCACGCGCCGCCGACATCCTTTCCGATCCGAGCAAGTACGATCCGCGAACCAAAGAGACTGCGGATCACTCCCTTCCGTATGTGATCGCCGCTGCCCTGGTGGTGCGGCAGGTCACTCCCGCGCAATTCACCATGGAGAAAATCATGGACGCGAAGATACGCGCCCAACTCAAGAAAATCGAGGTGGTCGCGGACCCTGAGATTGAGAAAGTATTTCCAGCACTACAGAGGGTGATTGTGAATATCGATACCACCGACGGACGCTCCTTCCACAAACAACTGGACTATCCCAAAGGCGACCCGCGCAACCCGTTGACCGATCAGGAAGTTGAAGAAAAATTTGCCGCGCTGGCCGACGGAGTGCTCAGCAAGGGCGCTCAGCAACGCGTAAAGGACGCGATCTGGAATCTGGAGCGCGTCGGCTCCGTGAGCGAACTGATGGCATTGATGGAAGCTGACGTTCGCACGGCGAGGTCCTCCAGCCGTAGGGGAAAGAGCCCTCGCACCAAGGGCAAGAAAAATCGTAAGCCCGTGCTCGCATAAGCCGGCGCGGCCGCCGCACAAATCGATCTCTCCAGGCGGAGGAATTCGCATGTCCCAGACGATTGTCGAGAAAATCGCGCAAGCCCACCTCGCGGACGGTCCCAAGCGACCATTGCAAGCGGGCGATTTCCTTTCGATCCGGCCGTTTCACGTGATGACCCACGACAACTCTTCGGCGGTGATGAGCAAGTTCAAGGCAATCGGGGCCAGGAAAGTCTACGATGCGAAGCAGCTCGTCTTCGCCCTCGATCATGACATTCAGAATCACGACGAAGCGAACCGCAAGAAATATCGTTCCATCGAAGCCTTCGCGAAAGAGCATGGAATCGACTTCTACCCGGCCGGTTCCGGCATCGGTCACCAGATCATGGTCGAGCGGGGCTATGTTCTTCCGGGAACTTTCGTCGTTGCGTCCGACTCGCATTCGAACATGTATGGCGCGCTCGGCGCAATTGGAACGCCCATCGTCCGCACGGATGCGGCCGCGGCCTGGGCCACCGGAGAATTCTGGTGGCAGATTCCTCGTACCATTCAAGTGATTCTCGAAGGCAGATTGGCGGAAGGCGTCAGCGGCAAAGACGTGATTATCACCCTCTGCGGGCTCTATAACCATGACGAGGCTCTCAATGCCGCGGTCGAGTTCTCCGGACCGGGCGCCGCCAGCCTGTCCATGGACGCACGTTTCTCCATTGCGAACATGAGCACGGAGTGGGGGCCTATTGTCGGGTGCTTCCCGGTGGACGAAGTCACCATTCGATATCTGCGCGGCGTTTACGAGAATCTGAAGGTGCAGGGGATTGAGCGCTTCACCGAAAACGACATTGATCGATGGAGCCGGAATCCAATTCATCCCGATCCCGGTGCGACGTATGCCGCGCGGATCGAACTGGATCTCAGCCAGGTTACGCCGCATGTCGCGGGACCAGACACAGTTCAGACGATGCAGTCGGTCGCGGCATTGGAACCGAGGAAGATCGCGATTCAGAAAGCCTACCTGGTGTCCTGCGTAAACTCCCGGAGCGAAGACCTCGAAGCCGCGGCCAGCGTCTTGCGCGGCAGGAAAGTAGCGAGCGGCGTGAAGCTATACGTCGGGGCAGCCAGTGCGTGGGTGCAGAAGAGGGCTGAAAACAGCGGCGCGTGGCAATCGCTGCTCGATGCCGGGGCGATCCCCTTGCCGCCAAGTTGCGGTCCCTGCATCGGACTCGGTACTGGACTTCTTGAAAAAGGAGAAGTCGGCATCTCGTCCACGAACCGAAACTTTAGAGGCCGCATGGGGTCCCGCGACGCTCAATGTTATTTAGCGAGCCCAGAAGTGGTCGCGGCGTCGGCCCTCGCAGGCTACATCACGGGCCCACGGCAATCTGCGGATCGCATCCTGCCACGCCGATATGAAGAGTTCGCCACCGGTCACACCGCCGAACGTGTCGATATCCTCCATGGCTTCCCCGTGCGCGTGACCGGCCGGATGGTCTTCCTGCCGCAGGACAACGTCAACACCGACGCGATCTATGGCAAGGACTACACCTACCGCGACGACTTGACCCCGGAAATGATGGCGCGCGTGGTCATGGAAAACTACGATGCGCAGTTTGCACTCCGCGCGCGCTCCGGCGACGTGATTATCGGAGGATTCAACTTCGGCACTGGATCGAGCCGCGAACAGGCCGTCACCTGCCTCAAAGCCAAGGGAATTCCTCTGGTCATTGCGGCCAGTTTTTCTCAAACCTACCTGCGCAATGCCTATAACAATGGTTTCTTGTGCATCGAGGTGCCGGGCCTGGTGAAGCGTTTGCGCGAGCAGTTCGCCAGCGAGATCGAGGGTAACGAAAAAACAATCATCCCGGGCGAGAGCGTGAATATCGACTTCACCACCGGTACAGCCACGTGGCATGGAGAGAATTTCGCTTTCCCGCCGCTGGGCAATGTTCCGCAATCATTGGTCATCGCCGGTGGAGCAGAAAACGTCGTTGCCCAGAAACTCGGATTGCGCCCCACGGCCAAGGAGGCGGTTGTCGTCTAAGGAGACTCAAGAACATGGCAAAACACACTGTGGTCACGATGCCGGGAGACGGAATCGGCAATCAAGTTCTTCCCGAAGCGCTGCGTCTTCTAAACGCCGTCGGATTTGACGCCGAATACATCCATGCCGACATCGGCTGGGATTGCTGGTGCCGCGAAGGCAACGCATTGCCCGAACGAACCGTCGAACTGCTGGCGAAGCATAAGTTGGGTCTGTTTGGTGCCATCACATCGAAACCCAAGAAACAAGCGGAAGCGGAGTTGGCGCCGCAACTCAGGGGCAAAGGCTATTCGTACTTCAGCCCGATCGTGACCATGCGGCAGCGCTTCCATCTCGACACTTGCATCCGCCCGTGCATTTCGTTCCCAGGTAATCCGCTGAATTTTATTCGTCAGAAAGTCGACGGCAGCTTCGAGGAACCGCTAGTCAACGTCGTCGTCTTCCGGCAAAATACGGAAGGCCTCTATGCCGGCGTCGAGTGGACCAATCCCCCGGAAGCCGTTCGCATCGCCCTCGCCACGCACTCGAAATTCAAGACGTTCGCCCCAGTCCCCGGACCTGACCTCGCCATCTCAGTGCGCATCATCACCCGCAGCGCCGCGCACAAAATCTGCAAAGCTGCTTTCGAGTGGGCGAAAAAATACGGTTACAAGTCGGTGACCATTTGTGAAAAGCCGAACGTGCTGCGCGAGACTTCTGGGATGATGGAAGAAGAAGCCAGGACCGTAGCCAAGGAATACCCAGGCATCGCCTTGGGGTCCACGAATATCGATGCCCAGACCATGTGGCTGACCAAGAATCCGGAAGACTACGGCGTGATTGTGGCTTCGAATCTGTTCGGCGACGTGATCTCTGACGCCTTTGCCGGGCTGATCGGGGGTTTGGGATTCGCCGCATCCGGTAATATTGGAGACGAAGTGGCCGTCTTCGAGCCTACGCACGGTTCGGCTCCAAAGTATGCGGAGCTTGATCCGCCGATCGTGAATCCAGTGGCAATGTTCCTGTCGGCGGTGATGATGCTCGAGCACGTCGGCGAAGTGGAGAAGGCCAGCCGCATCCGTGCCGCCATCGCGGCGGTGATTCAGGAAGGCAAAGTCCGGACGTACGATATGATGCGCCTTCCGGGCGGCACAAACGCCATTCGGCAAGGCGCTGCGAGTACCATACAGATGACGGATGCGGTGCTGGCAAAACTAAGTCAGCGGCCGCATGCGGTTCCGGCCCACGGAGAGCTCACGATGGCGGGGAATCACAAATAGCGGCGGACCTTCATGACGGTTGCAATGGAAACTCGTATCGGTGAAGCCGGACACTGGGGCAAAGAGATCCGCTCGGATCTTCATGTGCGGATTGAGCCTCGCGAGCGAGGCGAGATTGCCATCGACCTCGAGTCGCGGGTGAAACCGTACTACGGCGATTCCATCCTCAGGCAGGCGGAAGAAGTGCTAGAGGCGCTGGGCGTGCGGCATGCCCAGGTGCAGATCCGCGATGAAGGAGCACTTCCGTTCACGATTGCCGCGCGGATCGAAGCGGCGGTGCGGCGGGCCGGATTGGGCGAGGGCACTCGCGTGCTGCCGGGTCGCATCACTCTCCCGAATTCTTCGGGACGGGATCGGATGCGGCGTTCCCGACTCTACCTCCCCGGCAGCGAACCCAAATATTTCGTCAACGCGGCTCTGCACGGCGCCGATGCCATCATCCTCGATCTCGAGGATTCGGTGCACGCCAGCGAAAAGGATGCTGCCCGCCTGCTCGTGCGAAATGCCTTGCGCGCCGTCGATTTCCTGCAATGCGAGCGCATGGTGAGGATCAACCAACTGCCGCTCGGCCTTGCCGACCTGGCCGAGGTTGTCCCCGAATCGCCAGATCTGATTTTGATTCCCAAAGTCGAAAGTGCGGAACAGGTAATCGAATCCGTCCGGCGCATCGAAGAAATCAAAGCCGACTATGGCATCACTCGGTCGATCTGGCTGATGCCGATTCTCGAGTCAGCCCTTGGCATCGAGAACGCATTTGCCATCGCCACCTCCAGCGAGCAGATTGTCGCGCTGACCATTGGACTCGAGGACTACACCGCGGACCTCGGCGTGGTAAAGACCGCAACTGGAACGGAATCCGTTTATGCCCGCCAACGCGTGGTGAACGCAGCTCACGCCGCTGCGGGTCCAGGCCATCGACTCTGTCTTTGGCGACGTCGGCGATATGGACGGCCTGCGCGTCTGGGGCCAGAATTCGCGGGCTCTTGGCTTTGAGGGCATGGGATGCGTCCATCCTTCGCAGATTCCCATCATCCATGAAGCGTTCGCTCCCACGGCTGCGGAGATCGAGAAAGCGCGGAAGATCGTCGCCGCCTTTCACGAAGCTCAGGAAAAAGGCTTGGGAGTGGTGAGCCTGGGCTCAAAGATGATCGATCCCCCAGTCGTGGAGCGCGCTGTGAAGTTGATGCGCCGCGCACAGGCTATGGGACTAGTCACCGAGTAGCATTGGAGTGTTGATGCCAGTCCTCGACAAGACCGATTTGATTGCCAACGTAGCGGGGCGCCTGGTGCCCGGAAAGGTGAACGGCCGCGCTCAAACTCCCTTTATGGGTGTGGGTAAATACCGGCCGCTCGATGGCAAAGCGTCGCCGCCAATTCGCACCGCCGCCGACTATCCCTCGAACGGAGATAAGCGCGTCTCTGATCTCGGCACCGCCCTCCGAAAGTGCGGTTTGCGCGATGGCATGGTCATCTCGTCCCATCATCATCTTCGGGACGGAGACCGGGTCGCCCTCATGGCGCTGGAAGCCGCGTGCAAAATCGGCGCCACAAATCTCACTTGGTTTCCCAGCGCCTCGTTTCCTTCGCAAAAGAGCGCCATCGAACTAATGCAAGCCGGCGTCATCGATCACATTGAAGGCAGCATGAACGGTCCGCTCGGCGACTATTGCACGCAAGGCAAAATGCGCGGCATGGGTGTTCTCCGTTCGCATGGCGGCCGGTGGCAGTCGATTCAGGATGGCGAGGTTCACATCGACATCGCGGTGATCGCGGCGCCCACCGCGGATTTTTTCGGCAACAGCGACGGATCCCATGGAAAGTCGGCTTGCGGATCTCTCGGGTTTGCACTCGCCGACTCCCAGTATGCCGACCACGTCATCGTAGTCACCGATAACCTGGTTCCCTTCCCTTGCATCCCCTGGCAGATCCAGGGAAACAACGTCGATTACGTGGTCGAGGTCGACTCCATCGGCGATCCTTCAAAGATCGTCTCTGGCACAACCCAAATCACGCGCTCGCCCGATCGCTTACGCATTGCCGAGTTCGTTGCCGGCTTTCTCCGTGATGCGGGCATCATGCGCAATGGATTCTCGTTCCAAGCGGGCGCCGGTGGAATCGCACTTGCCTTCGTCAATTACCTGAAGCAGATGATGAAGCAGGCTGGTATTAAAGCGCGGTTCGTGCGCGGTGGCTCAACCAAATATCTGGTGGAATTGCTGGAAGAAGGCCTGACCGACTACATTCTCGACGGTCAAACTTTCGATCTCGACGGAGTGCAGTCGATGGCCAATAATCCCCGCCACGTGGCCACGTCACCGTTCACTTCCTACAACTATCACGGCAAGGGAAATTTCGCGTCCATGGTCGACGCGGTAGTTCTCGGAGCGACCGAAGTCGATACCAACTTCAACGCCAACGTTGTCACTCACTCGGACGGTCGCCTGCTCCACGGGATTGGCGGGTGGCAGAACTGTCTGGATGCCGGTTGCACAATCCTCGCTGTTCCCTCGTTCCGCGATCGTATCCCTGTAATCGTCGACGAGGTCACCACGCTCTGCGGTCCTGGGGAATTAATCGACGTGGTCGTTACCGAACGGGGAATCGCGATCAACCCGCGCCGTCAGGATCTGATCGATGCGGTTCGAGGCTCGAAGCTACCCATTCGCCCGCTGGCCGACATTAAGAACGAAGTTGAGCGCACCTGCGGTGGCAAGCCGCAGCGAGCAAAACGCGGCAATCGGCCAGTCGCCATCGTTAAATGGATCGACGGAACCGTGCTCGACACCGTCTGGCAGATACCGTGAGATGACAACTGCAGCGCCGGTGTCGCGAACCGGGCTAGCGTCTGCTACGCGAACTCCAGAACTCGTTCCTCACTGTGCTTCTGCTGGGCCTGCTCAATCAGGCTCTTAAATTGTGTCTGATCGAGGCAGATCGCGTGCTGCCCGTATCGTGCTTCTTTGCCGGTGACATGCCAATAAGGCATCCAGCAAAATTGCTTCGTATCTCCGGCCCGCTGCAACACGACGAGGAAGGGATAAAGCGTCACTTCTTCCGCCTCCTCGCCCAGCCACGACTCCAATTTCTCGGGAAGAAACGCCGAAATAACTTTGAAGTCTCCATCCCCGCCGCCCAATTGGAAGTCAAGCGTTACGTGCAATTCCCTCGCTCCTCCGCAAGCCGGGCAGTTCTCAGCGGCCATCTTCTGGAAATCGTAGAGGGTTTCGAAGAGCTTCTGGTGCGTAGGATATTTTTTATGACATCGAAGACAGCAGAAATATTGTGCAGCCATATCGGACCCTTTCTCCTCAGGATCCGAGTAAGTGGGATACCCGAATCCCGGCGAGCCTTTGAGCAAACGTACTGAGCGGATTTTACGAACATTCCGCGCAACAGACTGTGACGAGGCTCACAAAGAGAGAAAGAAGTCCGACATCGAGCCGATACTATTCCGTCACTGCATCCTGCGTTTGTCTTTCGGATAATCGATGCGAATCGTAACAATCTCAAAAGGATGAATGGGCACAGTCACTTGATCGCCGGTAACGGCGAGCGGCGATCCCTGCGGCTGTTCGAGAAGATTGGTCAAAACGGCGCTCTTGGCTCCTTTCGGAACCGTAAACGTGACATTGCCCGACTTTCCAGCCCATTCATATGCATGCAGGATCAGGCCATCGCTATCCTCAGCCTTCTTCATCGCCGTCAGCACAACGTTTTCTGGCTGAACCGCGGCAAAAGAATGCTCCAGCCGCAACGCGCCGGCATGGGCGGCCACCTGCATGCCCTGCAACGCGTAGTTGTACTCATAGCCATGGCGAATTGTCATGGCTTGTCTCCAGTCGCCCGCGTGCGGATAGAGCGCATAACTGAAGTGATGATGTCCACGGTCGGCTTCCGGATCCGGCCAGGTCGGTGAACGCAACAGCGTGAGACGCAGCACATTGTTCTCATCGTCATATCCGAACTTGGAATCGTTGATGAGGCTGAAACCGTGCTTCCCGTCGCCCAGATCGGCCCAGCGTTGTGCAGGCACCTCGAACTGCGCTTTTTCCCAGCTGTTGTTCCGCGTCGTAGCCCGCTCAATGCTGCCGAACGGAATTTCGTAGGTGGCGTGCCCGCTGGTTGCTGCGAGCGGGAACGCGGTCTTCAGCAGAACATGGGTCTCATGCCAGTCGATATCGTTCACCACATCGACCTGATCGGCGCCGGCATAGAGTGTAATGTCCTGTACGAACTTTGAATTCTGCCAGGTGCGCGACACTCGAATCACCGCGCGTAGCGGGCCTTTCTCGATCAACTCCACGGAATCTACGTTATCGATCGGCGTCATGTGGTCCAGCGTGCCGGGATCAATGTTCCACGCATCGTAATCTTTGGGAGTGTCCTTGAAAGTCTGCAACTGATTGCCGCAGGCGCCACTGGCCAGTGATTCGAAATTGGAACGTTGATCGAAGAGGCTCGTAATGCAACCCGATTTCGGATCGACCGTGACCCGCAAATTCGCATTCTCCAGGGTCAACCCGCTCACCTTCAGATCGGTCGCCGCAGGCTTTGCACCGGGAACCACGCGAAGGATTGTGTAGCCCATCGATGGCACATTCTTCGCATAGACCAGCAGTCGATACGTATTGGTGGTCGCATCGCTGGCAAGAACTTCGGAGGGAACGACGTGTCCCTGCGGATCGAGCACGGAAACAGCGCCCTCGGTCGCGGCCGGCATCTGAGCGTCAATCATGATCAGGCCAGAGCGTTGCCATGCCAGTGGGTTAAAGACGAATAGGGCAGTCCCGCTCGCAGCAACAGTATTTACATGTGCGGCAATGGTAGACAATGCGTTGCTGGAGATTTCGTTCGTCGCCCAACGCACCTGGTCATAGTCGCGTTGCGCATCTTTGTAGATGATGCCGATACCCGATCCCGCGCCGAGATCATGGAAATCGTTAAACACGACCTTCTTCCATGCCTCGGTCAATCGATCGGTGGGGTATGGCTTTCCGTCCAACCATGCCAGCGATGCGAATTTTTCCGCATTCAGTGTCCAGGCCGAACTCTGTCGCATATTGCGTTTTTGGTTGGCTTGCGTCGTCATTACGCCGCGATGGTATTCGAAATAGAGCTCGCTCCTCCAAGTGGGAATGCTGATCTTTCCGGCGTCCGGAGCAGGTGGTGGAGTATAGCCTTTGGCAATGGATGCATAGTCCCACTCTGGCGACGGCCCAGCGACTTTGCCGGCAATGTCGTTGAAATAGGAGGAGGCCGTGCCAAACTTCATCGGAGGCACAATCTTCCCGGGTTGCATCCAGTGCACGCCCTCATCAAGGATGGCGCGTGTAGGTCCGCCACCATGATCTCCCACGCCGTAGAGATCCATCATTTCGCTCATTCCCGGCGCTTGCTTTCGAGCGATGGCCAGGTCTTCCGCCAGGCGCACGGGATTCAGATCGGTATGCACGTAGTCATGCGGGAGGTAAGTAAGAACTTTGCTGCCGTCCGGCGATTCCCACCAGAACAGCTTGAAGGGCAGCTGATTGGTGTCATTCCAAGCCATTTTCTGCGTGACGAAATAATCTACGCCGGATTTTTTATAGATCTGCGGTAGCTGCCAGTTATACCCGAAAGAGTCAGGATTCCAGCCAATGTGTACATCAACCCCGTATTCTTTCTGGAACCACCGCTTTCCAATCAGCAACGATCGAGCTGTCGACTCCCCATCCGGGATGTTCAAGTCGGGCTCAACCCACATCCCGCCGACAATTTCCCAGCGGCCTTCTTTGATCCGCCGTTTAATCTCGGCGTTCATCTCCGGATATTTTTCGGCCATCCACTCGTTGTACGCCGCAGCCGATTGCGTATAGGTGTAATCGGGATACTCGTTCATCAATTGGAGGGCGGTGCCGAATGTCCGCTTGACCACGTCGACCGTTTCGCTGACAGGCCACAACCATGCAGCGTCGATATGCGCATTGCCCGTAAGATGCAAACTGGCCTGCGAAATTGTGGGCTTGAGCGCCTCTAGTTGTTCCTGTGCATGCCGCAGCGAAGAGTCAAATGCCTCCTGGTTTGCCGCGTCCAGCGCCTTTAAATCGACCGTTCCAATCGCCTTTTCAAGGGTGGCCCAATCGGAAGTTACATTCGAGGACAAACTCGGAAGCAGGATTGCCGAGGTCAGGAATTCGACGCGCATATCGTCGGGATTGGGACGATTCTCCGCGAAATCGACCTTCTGCTCGGTCCCTCGAAAAGTTTTTCGGTCGACCGTCGGCAACTGCTTGACCGCAACGAGCACGGTTTCGCCAGATTTCGCGTGATCAAACAAAACGATAGGCTCAAGATCTTCGCCCATCGCGACGCGGCGCCCGTTGAGATAGATGATCTCTGGAATCGGTCCATGCGACTCAGCGCGAAAGCTGAACCAGATCCGTGCGCCGGTGAGATCATATCCGTTCAGCGTAGGAGGCACGGTGATGGAGCGGCGATACCAAACCGCATCCGTCCCAGCGGCCGCGCCAGCATCCACAGTCGGCCAGCTCGAGTCGTCGAGGTCAACCGCCTCCCCGTGCGCGAGATCCCCCGCATGCGTTTTCCATCCTTTCACCGACAGGACATCAAGCGCCGATAACCGCTGAATGACATCCTGGGATGGTTTGGAGAGCTTGGCGGAAATGCGTGCAACTTCCTTATCCGACTGCGCACGGGCCGGCGATGTAAAGGAAAGGACAACGGCAACAAGAGCCGCGCGAAGGCCGTATATAGCAAAACGCCGCCAGCCAACTACACTCCATCTTCGGATCATGACGAATCCCTTCTTTGTGATCAAAATGACCGCAGAGTATACACCCACTCTGCCTATACTCGCATTGCCGGAAGTTTTGCGGCCGATCACCTGGCACTTCGCAATTTCGGGGGCTCAGGCATCGATTTTACTGAACCGGCCCAGCGGGTTATGTTGCTTTTGGGAGTATTTTGTAAGAGCCTTCAGTTAACCTCTCCTGGGAACTATGGCGAAAGCTTGGTCTACAAAACGGCTTCGCATGCTGGCACTGGTGATCATAGTGCCGATCTGTGCCTTCGCCATTTGGATCGTTCTCCGCAGATCTGGTGATCAGGTAAGCTTTACGCGCGATATTCAACCCATCCTCAACCAGAACTGTGTGCAGTGTCACGGCGGGGTCCGCCAGAAAAATGGCGTTTCGTTCGTCTATCGGCAGGAGGCGCTGGGAACCGGCAAGTCCGGACGCCGGACGATCGTCCCCGGGCATCCTGAGGAATCGGAACTAATCGCGCGGCTCACCTCTTCTGACCAGGAAGCGCGGATGCCCTACCACTCGCCCCCGCTTCCCCCACAGCAGATCGACTTGCTTCGCCGTTGGATCAAACAAGGCGCCAAGTGGGAAGATCACTGGGCCTACGTGGCACCGAAGCCCCAACCGTTGCCCGCCGTCAAGCAGACGAATTGGATTCGGCGGCCGCTGGACCGGTTCATACTGGCGCGCCTTGAGAAGGAAGGATTAATACCTTCGCCCGAAGCCGACAAAGCCGCACTGTTGCGCCGAGTGTCTTTCGATCTCACAGGCGTCCCTCCCACCGCCGAGGAACTCGCGGCCTTCCTCGCAGACTCCTCGCCCGATGCCTACGAGAAGCAGGTCGATCGCCTGCTCGCATCGCCGCACTACGGCGAACGTTGGGCAGCGCTTTGGCTGGATTTAGCCCGCTACGCCGACAGCAAAGGCTATGAAGCGGATCGCGACCGCCCCGGTATGTGGCCTTACCGCGATTGGGTCATTCGGGCATTCAACCGCAATCTCCCGTATGACCAGTTCGTGATCAAGCAACTGGCAGGCGACCTGCTTCCGAACTCGACCTTCGAGGATCGCATTGCAAGTTCTTTCCACCGGCAGACTCCCAACAATGATGAAGGCGGCACCGATGATGAGGAATATCGCTTGCTTGCCGCCATGGATCGTTCCGCCACCACCTGGTCCGTGCTCAATGGACTGACCATGAACTGCGTCCAGTGCCACTCCCATCCATACGATCCCATTCGGCACGTGGAGTACTACAAATCACTTGCCTTCTTCAACACCTCGCGGGATGCCGACCTGCCGGAAGACACGCCCGTCTTGCAGGTTCCCAAGGACGAAGCCAGATATGCGGAAGCCTCGCAGATTCAGGAGGAAATTGCGCAAGGCAGTCGTTCCCTGACGGATCGCGGACGTCAGTTGGAGGAACAAGCGAAATGGACGCCGCTTCCGATTTCGGCGGCATCGGCCAGCGAGGCGCTTGCTTTGCAATGGATCGCCGACGACCTGCAGCTTCAACTCGTGGCCTTCGATCACGAAAAACCGCCTGCCCAGCCTCGTACCAGGAAACAGATCAAAGACCGAGAGGAAGTTCGCAGATACATGGTGAAAGCGATTGCTGACGCCGGAAAAAATTCGAGGGCGAAGGCTACCGGGCGTCCGATCGCATTTCAAACTCCGGACGGAGAAATGCGTGCCGCCGCCAACACCCCGGGTAGGTCCGTCTACGAGTTGACGGCCAGCGCGAATATGCCGGTCCTCACCGCGTTGCGCCTTGAAGTGCTGCCGATGAGCGGCGACGCCGCCCGCCATAATCCCGAAGCAGGTTTTGTTGTGAACCAGATCGACGGTTGGGTAATTCAGCCGGGAGGACATCAGGAGAAAATCCACTTTCATTTCTTCGTTCCTGATTCGGAAAGCGATCTGCAAAACGCGGTGAGCCGCGCTCTCAAGTACGAAGCTGCCGTGGATGAAACCGGTGGCTTCGCCGAAAATCCGAATCTGTTTTATCCCAGTTGGATCATCGGTATCCCGGAAACTCCGCTCCATCTGGCGCCGGGCACCCGAATCAAGCTGCACCTGACGCAAACGGAGAATGTCAACGACAAGCCGGGCCTGGTGCGGCGCGCGCGCTTGTCCGCCAGTTCGGACTCATGCTGGTCCGATTTAGTCACGGATCCCGAATACCATGCCGGCCTCGCCCAAATTCTCGAGCTCACCCGGCGGCTACGGAAGATTCCCAGCGTTGACACTCCGGTGATGGCCGAGCAACCCGACTACGAACGACGTGAGACGCTGGAATTCGATCGCGGAAATTTCCTTACCAAGATCGGACCTCCCCTGACGCCGGATGTGCCCGCACTGTTTCCACACCTTCCGGAAGGTGCAGCGCGCAACCGCCTGACTCTTGCCCAGTGGTTCTTCCGACCGGAACAACCATTGACTGCACGGGTCGCGGTCAACCGCTACTGGGAACAGCTGTTTGGCACCGGAATTGTGGAGACGCTGGAAAATTTCGGAAGCGTCGGCGAGCGCCCGAGCCATCCGGAATTACTCGACTGGCTGGCCCTGCATTTTCAGAACGATCTGCATTGGGACACGAAAGCCTTGTTACGCGAACTGGTCACAAGTTCGACCTATCGCCAGAGTGCAAAATCATCCGCCGCGTTGAATGAACAAGATCCCCGCAATCGCCTGCTGGCTCACGGCCCCCAGCAACGGCTCACGGCGGAAATGGTGCGCGATCAGGCTCTGGTTGCGAGCGGATTGTTGACCGATAAGATCGGTGGTCCTCCGGTGATGCCGCCTCAACCGGAAGGCGTCTGGAACTCGGTTTATAACGACACAAAGTGGGTGAACGCGACGGGTCCAAACCGATATCGCCGGGCGATCTATACTTACATCAAGCGCACCAGCGGTTACCCGAGTTTCCTCATCTTCGATGCCTCCGATCACGACGTAAGTCTGGCGCGGCGCACGCCGACCAACACGCCCTTACAGGCGCTCGTTACGATGAATGATCCGGTCTACCAAGAAGCTTCAGAAGCGCTTGCCCGGCGCATGATGAAGTCCGGCGACACTCTGGAAGAACGCATCCGGTGCGGCGCGCGCTTGGTTCTGTCGCGAGATCCGACAGACTTCGAGTTATCCGCTTTGCATACGTTGTACCAGAAGGCGTTGGAAGACCCACGCGACGCTAATCTTCGGACGGTCGCCGCAACGGTGAAGGCACGATCCGACAGAGAACTGCCCGCTCTAACGGCCGTTGCCGGTGTTCTGTTCAATCTCGATGCGGCTTTAACCAGGTAATCCTTATGGCGAATAAGAAAACTCGACCGATTGAAGCAGAAGCGATCGCATTGAACGCCGCCACGAATCGCGAAATTCGAAACGCTTCGCTGCAGGCGCAAACTCGCCGTCATTTCCTTCGGACCTTGGGCAGTGGCCTGGGAACGTTATTCGTCGGAACGTCGCTGGCGCAGTATGCCGATGCACCCAAACTCGGCGCGCGCGCTGAGTCCGCTCTCGACTTCACGCGCGATCCTTCCAGTCCGCTCTCTCCGTTGCCTCCGCAGTTTCCGGCCAAGGTGAGCCGTGTGATTTATCTGCACATGGCGGGAGCGCCCAGCCAACTAGAGTTGTTCGAGTACAAGCCTGATCTCAGGCGGCTCGACGGGCAGGATTGTCCCGCTTCGTTTCTCGCAGGCAAGCGCTTCGCATTCATCAGCGGGGTTCCCAAACTCCTTGGATCCCAATACCCGTTTCACCAGGTTGGCCAGAGCGGTCACTGGATCTCTGACCGCCTCCCTCACCTGGAGCAGCATCTGGACGAGATCTGCTTCATCAAATCGATGCGCACCGACCAGTTCAATCACGCCCCCGCGCAGTTACTGGTGCAAACCGGCAATGCGCGTCTCGGATATCCATCGTTTGGCTCCTGGACACTCTACGGGCTCGGCACCGAAAATCAGAATCTGCCGGGATTCATCGTGCTGCTTTCTGGAGGCAAATCTCCAGATGGCGGCAAGCAACTTTGGAGTTCCGGGTTTCTGCCGAGCGTCTACCAGGGAGTGCAATGCCGCTCGCACGGTGAACCCGTGCTCTACCTTGATAATCCCGAGGGAGTGAGCCGTTCCTTGCGCCGCAACATGCTCGATGCGATGGATCAAATCAATCAGCAGACGTATTCCACGTTCGGCAATCCAGAAACAGTCACGCGAATCGCGCAATACGAGATGGCGTTCCGCATGCAAATGGATGCCACCGATGCCATGGACATCCAGAAAGAGCCTGAGTCCGTTCGCGCGCGGTATGGAGTGAAACGGGGCGAGTCCAGTTTCGCCAACAATTGCCTGGTCGCGCGCAGGCTGGCCGAGCGCGGCGTGCGATTCGTCCAGCTCTATCACTGGGGATGGGATTCTCACGGCGCGGACGCCAAAGAAGCGCTGAACCTCGGGTTCGCCGATCGCTGCCGTGAAGTTGACCAGCCAACTGCGGCACTGCTGGCCGATTTGAAAGAGCGTGGCATGCTGGAAGACACGCTCGTGGTTTGGGGAGGTGAATTCGGCCGAACCCCGATGCGCGAAAATAGAGATGGTCAGCAAATGAAGTACATTGGCAGAGACCACAACCCCGGTGCGTTTACGATCTGGCTCGCGGGCGGAGGTATTAGGCCCGGTGTCACTCACGGCCAAACCGACGAGATGGGATATGAAATCGTAAAAGACCCGGTGGAAATTCGTGATCTGCACGCGACTATGTTGTATTTGCTGGGCTTCGATCATCACAAGCTCAATTACTCCTTTCAGGGCCTGGAACAGAAGTTAACCAGCGTGAAACCAGCGCGCGTGGTCGCCCAAATTCTGGCATGAGTCTGCTCAGCGGAAGTTCTCACCCCAGCGCCCCCGCGGCAGGCTACTCATCTGCGAGCACGAAGGGCGGCGGCTTCTTCCGTCAATTTCGTACCGGCTTGGTCGCGCTTGCGCCGATTCTGGTTGTCACTGCGCTACTGGAATTCCTTCCCCCTGACGGAAACGAACGCGCCGAGTGGGCCCAATTCATCGGACGTTTTCACCCGCTGGTGATCCACTTCCCGATCGCGCTATTTCTGCTCGTACCGATTCTGGAATTGGTGGGCCGCACAGCACGTTTTTCCTATCTCCGCGCTTCGACGTCGTTCGTTCTTGGGCTCGCAACGGCCGCCGCAATCACGGCCTCTTTGCTTGGATGGTGCCTGGGGCGTACGGGCGGCTATACCGGGCCCTTGATCACGCAGCACATGTGGAGCGGGATCCTGCTGACCTTCATCTGCTGGTTGTGTTGGCTCCTTCACACGCAAACGCGAGGTCCCGGGCTAACCTACGCAATCGCGCTCGCCCTGGGAGTTGGCCTCGTCTCCTTCACCGGATATCGCGGCGGCCAATTGTCGTTGGGTAAGAATCATCTGACTGAGCACATGCCGTCCGGGTTACGTCACGTACTGCGGCTCGAGAATGTCACCCCACCGGTCGCTGAACAATCCGATCCGAATACCTTTTATGGCGCGCGGATTCAACCCATTCTCGCGTCCCGTTGCATCAGTTGCCACAACGCAGAGAAGCACAAAGGAGATCTTCGTCTCGATGGTTACCGGGGATTGGCACATGGCGGTAAGCATGGCCCGGTTGTCCTCGCGGGAAGTCTATCGGGCAGTGATCTTTTTCGCAGAATCACCCTGCCCACTACTCATGACGATTTCATGCCGAAAGGAAAAGCTCCTTTATCGGCAGATCAGGTGAAGGTAATCGAGTTGTGGATCGGGGCCGGCGCCTCAGCGACGCTCGCCGCGGATGCCATTAAGAACCTTCCGACCGCGCTCGCGACACCTGTGGCCGAAGTAAGTTTCGAGGAGATCGATCCCGCCGTTGTGGTGAAATTGCGCTCCGCCATCGCGCCGGAGGTGGCGCTACTGCAAAAACAATATCCCAACATTTTGGATTATGAGTCACGCGGCTCGGCGGACCTACATCTGAACGCCTCACTCCTCGCCGGCAATTTTGGCGATAAAGATGTGAAGGCATTTGCACCCGTCGCTGAACACATTTCCTTGGCCGATCTGTCCCGCACGGCGATCACCGATCACTCTGCGGCCGTGATCGCCGCGATGAAACACTTGCGAGTCCTGCGGCTCGCGAATACCAGCCTTACCGACGCCACACTGTCGCGGCTGGGCGCGATGGAGCAACTCGAATCCTTGAATGTTTTCGGCACGCACGCTTCCCCCGCAATATTGCCCGTTATCGCGAAGCTACCCAAGCTGGCGCACTTCTACGCAGGGCAGACGGCGATTCCACCTCAAGGGCCCATTCCCCAAAATCTGCTCGGCAAGCTCGTGTTCTGATGCAGATGCAGGAATGTTGGCCGCATGTGCGGAGTTCGCTACACCTTGCGCAAAAGCGTAAGCCGTCCGATGGGCAACCACTCGGCTACCAGAATGTCGCCATTGTGAAGGAAAATTGCGTCGTGTGGCGTGATGAACTTCCCTGCCGTGAATTGCGTCCGCGATTGGCTTCGGCGCGATCCCAC
Organism: uncultured Acidobacteriota bacterium; assembly: GCA_963765015.1. Taxonomy (GTDB): domain Bacteria; phylum Acidobacteriota; class Terriglobia; order Terriglobales; family Acidobacteriaceae; genus Sulfotelmatobacter. Next base: position 67,611 of record CAVXVD010000058.1, read on the forward strand.
GTCCCCATTTTCCGCCTTGCCGTCTCCCAGTTGCGCCACAACATGATAATTACGATCGAGAATACACACCTGACTATCCAGATCGGGACACACCATCCACTCTCCCTGCGTATGGAAGTTACAGGGCATTCGTAGGTGCGCTTCGTCCTTGATGACCTTTAACCGGGCGCCATCGAGCGAGAAGGTCTGAATGCGCCGGTTGCCGCGATCGGCGACCGCGAGAATCGGCGTACTCCCGCGCGGATCAATCCACAAACCGTGCGGCGTCTCGAACTCACCGTCACCGTGCCCGGGCTTGCCGACTTCGCCGAGAAACTTTCCATCGAGCGAATAGTACAGCACGTGGCTCGACCCGTAGCCATCCCCTACATAGAAATCTCCGTTGGGAGCAAACGCCACGTTGGTGGGAACAAAGTTGATCGGCCGCTCGCCATAACTGGAATCCTCCCGCGGATAGCCGTGCACCCAAATTTCCTCTCCAGTGAGAGTAGTCTTCACCACCCGGCAGCGATTGATGTCGCAATGGTAGAGAAACTCCGACTTCCCTTCCCTTCGCAGTTTCAGTCCGTGCGAACCTCCGCGAAAGCCTTCGCCAAAAGCCCGGATGAACGTTCCTTTTTCGTCGTAGACGACAATCGCCTCTCCGCGCATGCTGGATTGGTTGACCGTGTGCCCGACATAAATATCGCCCTGCGCATCCTGGCAAAGGCCGTGCGTATCGCCCCACACCAGTCCCTCGGGCGGCACCAGCCAATCGTGGACACACTCATAAGTGTGCTCTGCGGAGCCCAATACCGGAGGTCGAGAGCCAGATTTGTCAGAGGACTGCGCAAAGAACCTCGAGGGGAAAGCTGCCACGAGCCCGGCAGCCGAGCACGTGTTCAAGAAGGATCGGCGAGTCTGATTGCTCATCGACCCATAATGCTGCTCTTATCCATAAGTCGTGTCAACAAACGCCACGATGAGCTGCGGACAAGAATCAGGACCCGCACCGCTGCCAATGACGGCAGGCTAGCAGAACTTTTCCCCTTCGTGGAGCGTCACCTCAGAAAACGCGCGGATTGACGGCTTCAGTAGTTCTCACCACCCCTTGTTCATCGCCACTCTTTGACGACTGCGGAGCAATCGAATGCCATTCCGTTACGGATCTTCTAACTAGACATTACTTGACAGTGTCTACTTCTAAGAGTAGCCTTAGTTCGTCGTGATCGCCCGTAAACAGTCCAACGAAACGACCTCTGAGATGAGCCTTGCGGAATTGGCCGCGGAATCAGGCGTTCCGGAGCGAACAATCCGCTTCTACATTTCAAGGGGCATTCTCGACGGGCCTGCTCGCGGCGGACGCGGCGCTTTCTACACCAGCGCACACCGGAAGCGGCTCGAAGAGATCCGGAAGAAACAGGCAGCCGGCCTCACACTCGGCGAGATGGAACGAGAAGCAGGAGACCGCGCGAGCCCACAGCTGCCGCAGCCCGAAGGCATTTGGGTATACCACGTGGCGCCCGATGTTTCGGTTCATGTACGCGGCGGGTTGAGCCCCTGGCGAACACGCCAGGTGAAATCGGCGCTAGCGAAACTATCGGCTTCCCTGCAGACCGAAGATGGCGAGCAATCAGAAGGAGAGAAACAATGAGCACGATGAGCGGGGTCGGATTTATTCCCCATGTACAGGGCCGCAAAGAACCGCTGTCGTTGGCGATGCAAAGCCTATGGCTTACCGGGCGCGTGCTGCCCATAGGTGCTCGCCTGTGGGTGCGCCACGAATTCCAGTCTCAGGAGTCCAAACCGGTCGAGGTCGTGTACGGCTTCGTCTTGCCCCGGGATGCAACTCTGCGACGCTTCCGCGTCCAAGGCGACGGGTTTTCCGTCGCATCCGAGCTGCGTCCGACTGAGGAAGCCCGCAAGGCCTACGAGCAAGGTATTCAGGCTGGTTCCCTCTCCACCTTGGCCCGCGAATATGGCGACGGCCTGGTCAACCTTTCCCTGGGAAATCTGCGTCCCCAGGAAAAAGTCGTGGTCCTGCTGGAATTGATCGCGGGCGTGGAATTGCATGACGACGGTCTCCGGCTGCGTTTCCCCTTCACCTTGGCTCCTTCGTATCACGCCCAGGCCCACGCACTGGAACTTGAGCCGGGCCGCGGAGAAATGGAGTTGCCCGGGGATGAGTTCGATGATTTGATCTTGCCGAACTTCGTGAAGGATGTAGGCAGCCTGCATTCGGCCGGGTTTTCTCTGGAAGTGCGTATGGGAGAAGACATTCAGGAGGTTGCCTCTCCATCCCATACATTAAAGGTAGAGACCGGCGAATCTTGCACCCGGGTCTCGCTGGCCCGTGAGAGCGATGTCCCGGATCGAGATCTGATTCTCGACATTCGGAAGAAAGGAACCGGGACCTCAGTCTTTTCGGGTGTGGACCGCCAGGGAAAAGGGCGCTTTGCAGTCGTCGTGCCCTCGACCGAATTTGGCGAGAAGCCCACTCAGTCTAGGCGGCGATTGGTGATTCTGCTGGACCGTTCCGGATCGATGAGTGGCACACCCCTCGCTCGCGCCCAGAAGGCGATCGAGGCATGTCTCGCGTCTTTAGACGAGTCCGATTTGTTCGGGCTAGTCGCTTTTGACAATGAAGTAGAAAGTTTCAGCAGCCGTCTGGAAGAAGCCAGCAAAACAAATCGGCAACGAGCCAGAGAGTTCCTCGACAAGGTCAATGCCCGCGGAGGCACTGAGCTGGCTAAAGGCGTGGAAGCCGCCGCGAAATTGCTGAATCTCGATCGCAGGCCAAATCCCGGCGAACCAGAATCCGGAGACGTCGCAATCCTCACCGACGGGCAGGTCTTCGGCACGGAAGCGATCCTGGAACGAGTTCGCGCCACGAAGGCCAGGGTTCACTGTCTCGGCATTGGCAGCGCAAGCCAGGATCGTTTCCTGGCGCACTTGGCTACGCACACGGGAGGGATAAGCCGTTTTCTGACGCCACGCGAGCGAGTCGACCTGGCAGCGCTCGAGCTCTTCTCCGCCATTGGACTTCCGGTTGCTGAAGGCGTGCGCGCATCCATCACCGGGGTCGAGGGAGCTCAGATGGTTTCGGAAATCCCGAGGTTCGTATTTTCCGGAACACCACTTCTCTGTAGTGGGGAGACCCCATCGTCGGGAAATGTGACTTTGCATGTGGAGTGGAACAACCAGAAGACGGATCGGCAGATGGATGTGGCGATCTCGCTGACAGCGGACCCAGTTTCGGACACATTAAAGCTATTCCAGGGCGCAAGAATCATCAGCGATTACGAGAGCCGACTCAATCACAGTCCGCAATCCGGAGCCGTTGAACGCCGCGAAGACAAGCGTATCCAGGAGACCCTGGTCCGCTTGAGCGAAGAGTACGGTCTGGCCAGCTCCCAAATGTCTCTGGTTGCCGTGGTCAAGCGTGCCGGAGATGTTGCGGGAGAACTGCCCAAAGTTGTGGTTGTTCCAGTCGGAATGAACGAGGATACCGGTTTCACCGCAGTATTCGCCGGTGCCTCCGCGGTGCCGGTTCCTTGCGCGTCGGCGTCTCCTCGAAAGTCGCTGCGAAGGTCATTCACCTCATTATTTTCTTCGCGTGCACCGAGTTTGGATGAATCGCTATGTTCGATGAGTCTGGCCTCCGAACCACAAATCTCCCGCCAAGACGTTCTAGTCGCCGTCGCCGGGCTGCTTGAGCCGGACGGCGGGTTGCCGGGAAAAACGCCAGCCCTGCGGATCACGAATTCACTGGCGGTGCTTTTGTTCTTGCTGGCAGAAGGCAATTCCGTGAGCAGCGGTCCCTTGCGAAGGCACGTCGCCAAACTGATGCATTTCCTGGAAACGCAAGACCCCCAGAGTCTGGGAACAGACCATGCAACGATTGCAACCCGAGCTGTGCGCACCATCAAGCAGCAGACATTGTCAAAATCAGACTGGCTTTCTTATGTGGAAGCACTGCTGCGTTCAGGCGAGATCGATCACGTTCGATTCTGGCGGGAACTCGAGAATACTATCCAATCCCCTTAAGAGTTCGGCGGCTGCGCCGGCGATCAGGACCGACCTCGCAATCAGTTGGTGCTCGGGAGGATTGAACGATGGCGAGAGTTTCGAGTCACTGAGGTGGAGCGGGCGAGACAGGTAATTTAGCCTGAACGCAGGTTCCTGCCTTGCCCGACGAGATCTCGAGGGTGCCTCCGAAACGGCGCACACGCTCTTTCATTCCCAGAATACCTACCCCTGGTCTCGGATTATGACTGTCAGCACTCGATGACTTGATCCCTCGTCCTTCATCTGAGATCTCCACTCGCACGTCCTGATCTCCCCGGGCAACGCGGATCACAGCCGTCTTGCTGCCCGAATGCCGGTGAATATTCGTGAGTGACTCTTGAATGAGCCGGAAGATGGTTGTTTCCAGATCCTGCGGCAGCCGACCCATATCGGCGGGCAATTCCAAACGTACCTCGATTGTGCTGCGGTTCGCGAACCCTTCCACGTACCACTTCACCGCCGATGCCAAGCCAGCCTCGTCCAGCAGCGGGGGATGCAGAAGGTAGGACATGGTTCGAAGCTGGCGGCTCATTTCCTCCACTACGGAAACGGTATCGTCGAGAATCAGTTCCGCTTCCGAAGCTGCTGGCCCCATTTTGACTTTCAGACGGCTGAGGTTCATGTTCAAGGCAGCTAGAAGCTGTCCCGTACTGTCGTGCAATTCCCGTGAAATCCGGCGCCGTTCCTCATCCTGAGCCTGCAACAAGCGACTAGAAAGCTCTTGTACTTCAAGACTTCGGTGTTCGAGTTCTGCCGTCCGCTGGCGGACTCTGTGTTCCAGGTTCTCGTTGATGGCTCTCAGTTCTTCCTTCGCCTTCTCCGCTTCGCCCGCCTGTCGCCGAGCCTCCCTTTGCGCCTGCCTCATCCTCAGCAAGGCGTTCACCGTCGCCAGCAGTTCCTCTCTGTCGATGGGCTCGGCAAGGTAGGCGTCTGCTCCGCCATCGAGCCCACGCGCCTTGTGTACCGGCTCGACGCAAGAAGCGGAGATATGAAGGATGGGTATCTCGCTGGTGGCAGGGTCGCCTTTCAGCCGGCGGCAAACCTCAAAACCATCCATGTCAGGCAAGTTTATGTCGAGGGTAATGAGGGCTGGTTCGCGACGGGCAAGCTCGAGCGCTTCCTTTCCCGTTCGCGCCTCGATGACTGCATAACCCGCTTCGCGCAGATAGCGTGTCAGAGAATATCGAATGGCGTCGTTATCGTCGACGGCCAATACCGTGGGGGAACCATCGTTTGGCATTCAATTCCTATTCTGCCGTTACAGGTTGATCACTGTTGCGAGTGACATAAGCCAAACCCGCTTTCTTGAAGGCCTCATGGAATCGGGCGGCTGCTATTTCACGGGAACTCATGATGCTTTTCGGAATCACGTCGACTGCGGCCTGCATGCGCTCATAGTCTTCCTCATCGAGCACTTTCGACGTATGAATGATGACTGGTATGTTCGTGGTTCGTGCGTCTGCTTTCAGTTCCTCGAGAACGTCAAATCCACCCAGGTCTTCCATCCCCAGATCCAGGACGATCAGTCCAGGCCCACTCTGCCGCGCCATACGCAGCCCTTCGATTCCACCGCGGGCTTGCAGGACCGAGCAACCGCTGTTGGAGAGTAAACTCTCGAGCAGGTAACGGGAGGTTTCGTCGTCGTCGATCACCAAGACTTGAGTTTGGGGCCTTGCGGTCGCCCGGGCCTGCAGTTCTTTCAGAAGCCACAAACGATCCACAGGTTTTGCATGAAAGCCGTCTGCGCCCAGACTGAGCGCCTTCTCACGGTTATCCACCACCGTGATGACATACACGGGAATGTCCTGGGTCGCTGGATTCTTCTTGAGATCGCGCAGGAAATCCCACGAGTGTTCCCCTTGTAGCAGCACATCCAGCACGATCGCTAGCGGCCGGAACGTCGCAACCGCATCGCGCGCTTCCTTGATATTGTTCGCGGGTACCACCTGAAACTGGCTGCCCTTGAGGTATTTCTCGTAAACGAAAAGTGCTTCGCGATTATCCTCCACCACCAGCACCGGAAGCTTGGAGGAGTCCAAATCTCGCCTCACTTCTGGAACGTAAACCACCTCGGTTTCGCCCTGGAAGGAAACTGGAATGACAGCGACGAAGGTTGACCCCATTCCCACCTCGCTTTTCACATATACATTTCCTCCGAGCAACTGCGCCAACTTGCGGGACAATGGCAACCCGAGGCCTGAGCCTTTGGCAGTCTTCTGCAGCTTACCGTCAACCTGGGCCCACTCCTGGAAAATGCGCTCTTGATCCTCTGCGGCTATCCCGATCCCAGTATCGGAGACGGAAAACGAAACGGTGTCATCGTGGCCGCGCGAAACCGAGACCCTGACCTCGCCGCTCTCGGTGAACTTCAACGCGTTGGAAATGAAATTCCGCAGGATTTGGGAAACCTTGGCCTCATCGCTATATATCTGGAAGTCCACTTCCGGATCGTCAAACACCAGCTTCACCGCGGAATTTTGCGAGAGCAACGGGCGAAGCATGCCGCGTAGTGCAGAGAAGATGGTATTCGCATCGAACATCGTGGGGCGAATCGTGACCTTGCCGGCCTCCACTTTCGCGAGATCCAGCAGATCGTTGACCAGGTCCATCAGATCTTGCGCCGAACCCTTAATGAACCGAACCTGCTTCTCCTGCTCCGACGACAACTCCCCATCCAAACGATCCAAAAGAATCTGGCTCAGAGCCGCGATTGAATTCAGCGGAGTTCGAAACTCATGACTCATGTTGGAGAGAAAATGACTCTTGAGCTCCGAGGCACGCTGCAAGAAATCAGCTCGATCGTCCAATTCGGCATAGAGGGCGACAACGCCACGGTTCGTCTCGTCCAGTTCCCGGTTAAGTTGCGCGAGTTCAAGTTGTCGAGCCCGCAGCTCGTCTAACGCCGCCAGCAGTTCTTTGTTCTGCTGCTGCAATTCCTCATAGGGATTCTGGGCGCTTCGAACTTCCATGGAAGTCAGAAGCGCATCCAGATCCTTCTTCTCGAGAACGGCGACCCGGCTGGGGATGTTCTTGCTTAGAACGACTGTGGTCCCGGCCCCCGGCGTCGTGTCAATCCGGAACGAGTCCATCAATCGCTTCGCGCCGAGTAATCCCAGACCCATCCCGGTTCTTGAAACATATTTCCCGTCCAGGATTTCCCGGATGTTCGAGATGCCTCGGCCCTTGTCGCTCACCGAGATCTGCAAAGCGGGCTCCGGTTCTCTTTCGACCCGGAATTCGACAATTCCGTTTCCCGCGTACTGGAAGGCATTGCGAGCCACTTCCGAGACCGCAGTGGCGATTCGTGTCTGATCCTGCGAATCGAATTTCAGAGCGGCAGCGACTCGCCGCGCCCGCTGGCGAGCCAGCACAACGTCGTGCTCGTAGCGAATATCCATTCGCAAAAGGCTTAAAGGCATACCGACTTTTCCTACTCTGAATTCTTGGCCACCAGCACGGTCACATCATCGCGCTCGCGTTCGAAGTCCCGGTAGAGAGCCGCGGCAACGATGCTCGGATGTTTGCTGATAATCCCCGGATAGGTATCCAGGTCCCATCGCGAAATCAAACCGTCGGAATACATGATCAGGACGCTGTCTTCATTCCACGGTAAGGCGAATTCCTGAATTTTGTGCATCTGATGGCCGAGCGTTCCGTTATGCGAAGCCAAGCCGCGCCGCCCTTGCCCGGTAATCAAGGTCGCTGAGATGTTGCCCAACCCGGCAAATGTCAGAACCCGTTTTTCCTTGTTGATCGCGGCGATTGCCGCGGCAGCGCCCCGCGTTTTCTTGAGCGCGTCGTGACAATCGCGCAAGATGTCCGCCGGAGAAGTAGACTCCGTTTCCGCAAACTTCTTCTCGGCCTCCCGTGCCGCCTCCGCGGCAAAGATGCCATGTCCTAGCCCATCGACCACCAACAAGTAGTTGCTGTCCGCGCTCGTTCTGCTCGCCCATCCATCGCCGCAAACCTCCTCCCCGCGGAGGGGGAGCGAAATTACACCCAGATTCAAGGACGGAACTGCAACCGTTGCTTTCTTCTTCGGCCAGAACTCGGCAAGAACACACGTGCCTCGGTCGCGAAGCGAGTAAATATCAAAGTGGGTCGATAGTCTCCTGACCGCACCCAGGCCATTGCCCGCCGTCCCCGAGGTAGAGTAACCGTCTTCCAGAGCCGCCGTGATGTTCTGTATGCCAGACCCCTTATCCAGCGACAAAACCCGCAGGCCTTTCACCCCGTTGCCCACAGTCTCAAACACCATTTTGCCGGATTTCCCGTGTTTGATTATGTTCGTTCCCAACTCGGTGACCGCAATCGCCACAGCCCCGGCTTCACTTTCAACCATCCCGATCGCTTCGGCAGACTCGACGGCCGTGCGTCGAGCCTCGCCGACGTGCGAGGAATCACTCACCTCTATAACGAATTGTGAACGGGCCGCTTTCATTTCTATTTCCATCGGGTCGCGGTGATCTTTGTGCCTTCACCGCTTTTTGAAACCACTTCGAATTCGTTTACCAATCTCTTGGCGCCTCCCAATCCAAGCCCCAATCCCGAGCCGGTCGTGAAACCATCCCGCAGAGCCAGTTGGATGTCAGGGATGCCGGGACCTTTGTCTTGAAATGTAAGGCGAAGACCAACACGGGGGCCATTCAGGGTAGCCAATTCCATCGCTCCCCCCTTACCGTGGATGAGCGTATTTCGCGCCAACTCACTGGCGGCCGTGACCACCTTGGTCTGATCGACCAGGCTAAAGCCCAGCTGAGCCGCAATCTCGCGCACGCGCCGCCGCGCGCTTACGATGTCGGGTTCCGAAACTAACGGCAGCGACTCGCTAGTAACGACTACCATACTGGGCTTCCTCGTGGCCATTCACCGACTTGCGAAGCAGGGCCATGCCCGCATCCACGTTGAGCGCTGTCCTCACGCCCGCCAGAGACATTCCCAATTCGACCAGCGTGATGGCTACGGCCGGCTGCATTCCTACCACCACCGTGTCCGCATCAAGCACGCGCGACATGGACGCGATATTGCCCAGCATCCTCCCGATGAACGAGTCCACGATTTCAAGGCTGGATATGTCGATGAGCACGCCCTTCGCCCCGGTTTGGCTGATCCGGTTCGTAAGGTCGTCCTGAAGCGTCATGGCCAATCGGTCATGCATGTCGACCTGGATGGTCACGAGTAAAAACTCCCCCATCCTCAAAATAGGAATCTTTTCCACCCTAACCCCCTAGTTTTCGCTCTTGGCTTCTTCTTTTTTCTGCTGACGAACGAAAGTGAATCCCGTCCTTTTCAAAGCCAACGCAAACGCGTCCGACAGCGTCGCCTTGGTTGTCACGTCGAGAAGGTTGATTCCTAAATGCACGATGGTCTGGGCGATCTGCGGCCGCACCCCGCTGATGATGCAATCCGCTCCCATCAGGCGCGCTGCCGTGACTGTCTTCAAAAGATGCTGCGCCACGACCGTGTCGACCGTCGGCACCCCCGTGATGTCGATGATCGCCACCTGGGAGTTTGTCTGCACAATGCTTTCCAGAAGCGATTCCATCACCACCTGCGTCCGTGCACTGTCGAGAGTGCCGATGAGCGGCAGCGCCAGAATCCCCTCGAACAGCTTTACTACCGGGGTCGAGAGCTCCAGCATCTCCTCTTGCTGGCGGCGAATGGTTTCTTCGCGGGATGTGATGTAGGCATCTGTGGTGTAGAGCCCAAGCCCATCCACCAACTCCGTGGTAGCCCACAGTTCCGCTGCCATGGCCGACGGGTCTTTGGAGAACTCTTCGCTAATTTGGGTGAACAGCGGACGCTTAATGGAAAAAATGAAGGTGGCTGTCTCTCGTGCGCTGAAACCTTGGTTTGCCCGGCTGCGCGAGATCTCGGTCAACCGCTCACGAACTGCATCGTAAGCACCCGACTCCGCACTGCCGCCCGTAGCCGCGGCCGCGCCCAGCAACTCCAGCAGAGCGCTGCACTGCGCCTGCAGTTCCGACTCCTTAATAAGATCGCTACGTCGCGTGCTTCCAACCATTTCTCGAAGCCACTCATTGAGAATCTCAGTCTTATGTTTGGCGATGATTACCCCCAAACTGCTGGTCTGTCGGTTGAGAGTTGTTGCCATGGTTTTCTCCTATCTTGATTGGATTTACGGCGATTAGATCCCCCCTGGATACGGAGGATGAGCGGTGTTCCTGAATTATAACCGACGTATCACCCAATCCCGTCAAGCTGAGGCGAATGCCACCGTGGGACCGGCTTTCTCGATTACTCGTGCGATCCGTCCTTCCCCAGATCATGGGGCCCGTCTTTCCCCATCTTGAGACTTTGGTCCCTCTCATCGAGCAAGCGGTTAATCTCCATCACCAACCGCAACAGCTTCTCTGGGTCCTGTTCTCTGCTGGCCAATTCGCAGAGCTGAATCCATCGATCCTTTTTCTCCTGATCCATAATCCCAAAACGCTTGTATTGTGAGCATCCAATTTTTCACGGACGGCCGATCGGCGGAAGCGGGAGTTCTCCCAATAATTCGCCCCGCTGTAAGGAAAAACCCTACAGCAAGGACCCTTTGGACCGCAGACAGTGGCATAATCGGGAGCAGCCATGGCAGAGGCCACCGCAAAGCCCGAAGCGATCATTCTTTATGCGGACGATACGGAGGCGCAAAGATACGCCGTATCGCGCGTGTTACGCCGTGCCGGTTTCGAAGTCGTCGAAGCTGCGACCGGCCTGCAGGCGTTGCAGTTGATGTCCACTAGTCCCGATCTGGTGGTGCTTGACGTCAATCTTCCCGATATCAGCGGGCTTGAGGTATGCCGGCGAATCAAGTCAACCGAAGCTACGGCGCGGACTCCCGTACTGCAAGTGTCGGCGACCTTTGTGAACACCGAGGCTCGAGTGGCGGGGCTCGAAGGCGGAGCCGATGCCTACCTGGTCCAGCCCATCGCGCCCGAAGAACTGGTTGCGACCATTCGCGCTCTTCTGCGCGTCCGGAGAGCAGAAGAACAGTTGTGGGAATCGCAACAACAATACCGTCTGTTCTTTGAATCGAATCCCCTGGCTTGCTGGGTATTCGACGCTTCCGATCTCAGCATTCTCGCGGTCAATGGCACCGCGGTCGAACAATACGGCTACTCGCGGGAAGAGTTCATGAACCTCACATTACGCGACATTCCCGCGCCCGAAGAACTACCATCTCTTCTGGAATTGCTGTCGAAAAACGCTATTCCCAGCGCACCTTCTCGAATCTGGAAGCACCGCACCCGGGGCGGGAACCTGATCCAGGTCGAGATGATTGTCGCTCCTCTTAAACTCAACGGGCGGGATGCTGGACTGGCCATCGTCCGCGATATGACTCTCAAACTCGAACTTCAGGCCGTCGAGCAAAAGGAGGAGTTGCGTCGCCTTCTTCTGGAGCGCGTCCTGCAAATCCAGGAGTCAGAGCGCCAGCGCATCGCGCGCGAACTGCATGATGAGGCCGGACAGCTGATGACCTCGCTGCTGGTTGGCCTGCGAAGCCTGAGCGACGCACGACGCCTGGCCGACGCCAAGACTCAGGCTAAAAGGCTTCGTGAGATCGCTTCCAATGCCATCAGCGAAATTGGCAGGCTCGCTCGCGGCCTCCATTCCACCATCCTCGATGACCTCGGACTGGAGACCGCCATCCGCCGGTATAGTGACGAGTTTTCCCAGGCCCACGGAATCAGCGTGAACCTCGAGTTCGGGGATGTCCAACTCTCCGCCTTTGCCAATCAGGAACAGCTCAATCTGTACCGCATCGTGCAGGAGGCGCTTACCAACGTCGCCCGACACGCTCACGCCAGGAAAGTCAGCATCAGCTTTGATACCGATAAGTCGGGATTGCGCGTCACGATCCAGGATGACGGCCGCGGTTTCTCCCCCGGCGCGGCCACGGATCCTTCGCATCTCGGGATCGAGGGTATGCGGCAGCGCGCCACCATGATCGGTGGAACCTTAAATGTGACCCCGCAAGCGCACGGTGGCGTGACCGTGAATTTGTTCGTCCCGCCGAAAAACGGCTTGCTCGAAGCCACGCCCTAGCCCCTGACTTCGCCCATGACAAAGACTGGCAAAATCAAAGTCCTCATTGCCGACGATCACGCGATTCTGCGCTCCGGACTGCGCATGCTCATCGATGCTCAACCCGACATGAACGTTGTGGCCGAGGCACAAGATGGCGACGAGGCGATTCAATCGGCGCGCAAGATCAAACCTGATGTGGTAATCCTCGATATCACCATGCCCGGACGCGGCGGCATGCACGCCATTGCGGAACTTCTGAAGATCAGTAGTTCCATCCGAATTCTGCTGCTTACCATGCATGAAGAGCCGGCATATCTACGCACCGCGCTCGCGGCTGGGGCCTCGGGATACGTGCTGAAAAAGAGCGTCGATGCCGACCTGCTTTCCGCGATCCGCGCTGTGAATCGGGGCCGAACCTATGTGGATTCCGAGTTGGCCAGCAGCCTGCTCGAGCACGCCCTGCCCAATCGATCCGATGAGCCCCGCGACACCACCGACGTCTTGAGCGACCGCGAACTCCAGGTCTTAAAGCTGGTCGCGGAAGGATTCAGCAGCCGCGAGATCGCGGAACAGATCCTGGTGGCACCGAAGACGGTCGAAACCTATCGCGGGAGATTTGCCGAGAAACTAGGTCTGACATCGCGAGCCGATCTCGTCCGTTACGCGCTCGAAATCGGCCTTCTATCCTCGGAAAAGTTCAGCCTGCCTCCCAAACGGGAAAGAAAGTCCACCACCTCCCTTAAGAGCAAGGTCGCCGGCCCCCCTCCCCTCAGATGATGGCTGCGCTGTATTGACTCCCTAGCTAAGGGGGCATAGGCTAGGCGGCGAGAGTCGATATTCCGTGGCCTTTTCCCCCCTACAAAAGCGTATTCATGAGCTCTCCGCCAGGGTTATCGAAACCGACAATTACGAGGAATTTCAACGAGTTGCCTCGGAACTGCGCAACGCTCTCCGGGAACAAGTCGACTATTTGAGGGCAATGGTTGACGAGGCCAAGAAATCGGGCTTCACTTCCCACGCGCGATCAGCCCACAGCCCTAAGCGAGAAGAGAAGCGAAAGAAATCTTTCACGAAAGAATCTTAGCCCAGCTGATTGAAACACACCACGTCGGCAAAGTCGTGAAATCAAACCAAACCTTTCAGCGCTGCCTGATTTTGCTCCGTTTTACGGGACGCCCACGAATCAGGCGCCTCGGGGGATAAGGCGCACAAGTTGCGAAGAAAGACTCACACCTCTGCGGCCGGTGCTCTCTCGTCCTGAGTTGCCGGCTTAAGCTGCTGAAAAGATGGAGTTAATGACAGCACGGAAGCCATTGGAGTTGGCAATCGGTGTGCTCTTTACTGGCTTGACGCTTGCGCATAGTAACGAAATAAAAGCCGCAGCGACCGGGGAAAGGCGAACGAAATGGCGAATGAACCGGATGGAGCTGTCACTGAAACCGCAGGGTGGAAGCCGGCACAGGCTTACGCAATGGCGGTGATTTGCTTGGTCTTGGGCGGTGCTCTCGGTTATCTGTTCCGCGGCTCGGCATCCCGCCCAGTGCAGGCCTCCAGCGTGACAGCGCAACCGCCGGCCGTGAGCGCTACCCCGGCCGCTTCAGCGACTCCGCAGCAGATGCCTTCGCTCGATGACATGAAGCGCATGGCGGACAAGCAGGCCGAACCGTTGCTCGCAAAACTCAAGACCGATCCCAATAATTCTTCCCTGCTCAACCAGCTTGGAACGCTCTACAAAGAGACGCATCAATTTACCCAAGCAGAGGATTACTACCGGAAGGCTGTGAAGGCCGATCCTAGGAATGTTGCGGCACGAACCGACCTTGCGACCTGCCTCTACTATCAGGGGAACATCGATGGAGCGCTCGGCCTGTTGAAAGAGTCGCTGCAGTACGACCCGAAGGACGCCAACACGCTGTTCAACCTCGGCGTCATCCGCTGGCAGGCGAAAAAAGACTCGAGTGGCGCGGTCAGTGCATGGCAGCAATTGCTCAAATCGAATCCCAAGCTGGCGGACGCCTTCGACGTCAACAGCTCCTCGTTGGTCGATTGATATTCTTCGTTGGCGGACAGGGCTTCTTCGGTGATCGCTCTCTGCTCTTCGTTTGATGTTTCGAGGCTATGGATCGCAGCTTGAAGTTCCGTTTGCGTCGCTTCCAATTGCTGCTCGAGCTCGGTGACATGTTCGCCGTAGGACGGTGTAGGCGCCCGGCTGCGCTTTTGGACCGGCGCTGGGTCGTCTAGAAGCAGACCAGAAGCAGGTCTTCACCCTCAATCAGGGCCGGCTGCACCGCGATCTTGAACGAACCAGGCTTACCCTCGTAGTTCGTCCGGCCGCCCGGGATGACAATGCGGGCCTTCTCCAGCATGACCCGGTGGATTGCGCCCCTGAGTTTGATCCGCAGGAGGGGGACCCACCATCGCGAGCAGATCGTAGCTCGGATGGCCTTGCGGCACGCGCAGATAGCGCTCCGTCGGTCCCAGGGAATAAAGCCACTGTCCAGCTTGCGGTTGATCAGCACCGCCGCAGGCGCCGGCGTACGTCTCGATGATGAGGCGGCGCAACCTTGGCCAGCGCGATTTGCCGCGACGGCGTCTGGCCCTGTGGCGCGCGTGCGGGCAGCCGCGTGCGCCCTCGGCGGCTCCGAAAAGAAAGCTCGGCTCACCGGTCTGAGTCACGCCCGATGTGCCGATAGATCCGCGCCGCCT
>CAVXVD010000059.1:0-4465 GCA_963765015.1 uncultured Acidobacteriota bacterium
GCATCGTCGACATCGTTGATCAGACGGCAAAACTAGAGTCTGTCGACCAACGACGCGGGGTGATGGGTACCTGCATGATTGATCGCAAGATGACGGACGTGCTGGATGTTCCCGCAATTATCGAGGAGTCGTTCCCTGCCATCTCCGCCCTGTCGCAGCTGAGCTCGCAGAGTGGCCAAGGGATCGCAGATATGGAAAAGATCGGGATATGAGTGGAGAAGAAAATTCAAATGCCTGGCAGTTCGCCCCGCCAGTTAGCCATTCCGGCAGTTAGGGAGAAAACCTATGTTTCACCAATTCAAGCTGTCCACGAAAGTTCTGGGAATCATCGCACTTATTCTGTCGATCACCTCCGGAATTAGCTTTTGGATTGTCCAGGACCGCATCAACCGGCAGGCAGAAGCCGCCTTTCGCGATAAGTTGAGCGAGATCACCGGCATGGCATCGGCGATCCGCAGTTGGTTTTCCAGCAACCTGGAAGTCATGGTTCCCAATCGCAATTACAAACACCTGGAACAGGTTCCGGTAGTGGTGGCGCTGCGCAGCGCGGAACGATATGCCGGGGATAAAGGGATGAAGTTCCGAACACCCTCTCTCCATCCACGCGATCCCAAGGATCAGGCGACGGAATTCGAGCAGAGAGCCCTGTTGGCTTTCGAGAAAGACCCATCCCTGCAGGAATTCGCGGAACGCGCCACGGTCGATGGCCAGGACGTCATGCGGTACGCCCAGCCCGTCCGCGTCGCCGAAGATTGCCTGCAGTGCCATGGAGATCCGGTGGGGCAAAAGGATCCTTTCGGTTTCCCCAAGGAAGGCATGAAGGTCGGCGAACTTCGGGCAGCGTTCGTGGTCGAAGCCAAGACCGATGCCCTGATCAAGCAATCGCGGTCCAATATGATGGTCACCTTTCTCATCAGTTTCCTGACCATCTGCGCATCGATCGCGATCCTTTATTTCGTGCTGGGCAAGTACGTCGTTCGCCCAGTGAAGAGGTTCGCCGAATTTGCCTCAACCATCGCCGGCAAGAATCTGACGCTGGTTGACCTTGAGATTAATTCCGGGGACGAAATCGCCGAGGCAATGATGGCCATGAACACCATGAAAAACAACCTGCATGAGGTAGTGCGCTCCATCGCCGACACGTCCGGATATGTAGCGAGTGCGAGCGAGGAACTGTCAGCGACGAGCCACCAGATTTCCGCCCATTCGGAGGAGACGTCATCGCAGGCAGGGGTGGTGGCGAAGGCCACACAGCAGGTCAATGAAAACCTGCAGGGCGTTTCGACCGGCTCGGAAGAAATGACCGCAACCATTCAGTCGATCGCCTCCAACGCGCACGAAGCGGCAACCGTTGCCGCAAATGCGGTGCAAACCTCGGAGGCGGCCAACGCCGCCGTCGCCAAACTGGGAGAATCCAGCGCCGAAATCGGAGAGGTGGTCAAAGTCATTACTTCGATTGCCGAGCAGACGAATCTGTTGGCGCTCAATGCCACGATCGAAGCGGCGCGGGCCGGCGAGGCCGGGAAGGGCTTTGCCGTGGTGGCGAACGAGGTCAAGGAACTGGCCAAGCAAACCGGGGAGTCGACGGAAGACATTAGCCGCAAGATCATGGCCATACAAACCGACAGCAAAGCGGCGGTGCAAGCCATCGGCGCGATCGCCAAGGTTATTCACCATGTGAACGATATCTCTTCAACCATTGCGGCGGCGGTAGAGGAGCAGAGCGCGACAACGAACGAAATGACTCGCAACGTGACGGACGCGGCCAAGGGATCGGGGGAGATCGCGCAAAACATCGAGGGGGTGGCGGACGCGGCACGCGGCATGTCGTCGAGCGCGCAGGAGTCGCAAAAGGCGGCCAACGATCTGGCGCAAATGGCGGCGCGACTTCAGGAACTGGTGGAACAGTTTCAGCTTGCAGATTCGACGGCTCGGTCCGCCAGTCACGCCGCCACTGCAGGAACATCCAAATCCATGGCGGCTCACGCTGGCAGGTAAAACACGACCGGTGTACCCATTGAGGTGACCGAATCTGGCCTGAAGTTATACAACCCATAGAGCCCGAAACCTATCCAAAGTAATGTGGTCGGTACCGGGTGCTCGTGTGAGTGCTTGCTTACCCGCTTGTAAATCGATAATGTTAAAAGCGACTAAGCCTCACCGGCAGAGCATGGTAAGCCTCACCAATCACGAAACCGGGCGCTGTGCGCGGTGGTGCGTGCTGGTCATCCTGCTCGCTATCTGTTCGCTGACTATCAGCGTAGCTACTCGCTACAACTCCTCCACCATTTCGTCTCCTTCCGCCGTTAAGTCACTGCGAAAGCACACTCAACAGGAACCTGGTCGCCAACGGCTGACGAAGATCGCGGCGAACTGGATGCCGGTGTTCCACTCATCCGTGCTGCAAGCTCCGTCTGCTTATCCGCGCATTGCACCCGCCGGACCTCCAATCCCCAGGCTTTCCTTTGAGAGTAATCTTTACAACCGTCCGCCCCCGCCTCCTTCTGTTTCCTAGCTTCATCCTGAGCTGTTTTTTCGTCTAATCAGTCGGGTTTCCTACGATGCGCAGCGTGAGCCCTGAGTTACGCCCATCGATGAGGGCTCTTGCTGAGCGAAAAACGCCACTTCAACGCGCATCGAAATCCTGAAGGACGAGACATGAAAGTTGATCTGCAGTTAACCGAAGAGGAGTTGGACGCCCTTCGACGACTCGACAGCTGCATCGTGGCAAACGCGGTCGAGACCTTCAACCTCAGGCTGCGCAACACCGGCTTTACCGACTCTACCGTCCACTGCATGTTCGACGATGCGCCTCCGATGGTGGGTTACGCGGTGACAGCGCGGATGCGCGGCGGCGAACCGCCGATGAAGGGCGGAACGTTTCACGACCGCTCTGACTTCTGGAACAGCATCCTGGAAATTCCCGCCCCCCGCATCCTCGTGTTGCAAGACATGGATCATCCATCGGGCCGGGGAGCATTTGTGGGCGACGTACACGCCTCCATTCTGAAGGCCCTGGGTTGTATCGGATATGTGACAAACGGGGCGGTTCGAGAGTTGCCCGCGGTCCGTTCGATGGGAATTCAGCTGTTTGCCGGCAGCGTTGTGGTTTCCCACGCCTACGCCCACATTTTCGAGATCGGGTCTCCTATCACGATTGGCGGGATGGAAGTTCATCCTGGAGCCTTGCTGCACGGGGATCGTCACGGAATTGTCACCGTACCGATTGAGGTCGCGACCGCGGTCCCACGAACTGCCCTGGTGCTACGGAAGGAAGAGCAAAAGGTCATTGACTTTTGCCGGTCGAGTTCCTTCTCCGTTAGAAAACTTGCCGACGTCATTAAGTCGCTCGGATAAGTGCGCGGGCAACTTCTTGCAGATTGCTGGCACAAAGCCAGAGAAAGACGGTCACAGAAAGCGATGACGAACGGGGACATTGGACTGAAAGCAACGAAACCGGACCTTCAGGAGCATGACCTTGGTTGCGCTCGCGGCCCTCACCTCCTTCATCGCGGCTAGTCTTTCTTCCTGTTCATCAGGGAATGACAAGCGAGTCGAGGCAAATGGGCCATCGATCACGGTCGGCGTCACCAGGGTGATGAAGAAATCTCTGGGACGAAAAATTACCGTGTCTTCAGAGTTGGTCCCGTTTCAGGAGATCGATGTGTATGCCAAGGAATCGGGATTCGTGAAAAAACTGCTCGTCGATTACGGAACCCACGTCAAGACTGGGCAGGTGATGGCGGTTTTGGAGATTCCGGAACTAGAGGCGCAGCTGCAGGAAGACCAGGCTGAGATCAAGAACGCGTTGAACCAGGTCACGCGAGCGCAGCATGAACTGGAGCGCTACCGGGCCCAGTACAACGCGCTGCATCTGCAATACACACGGTTGAACGAAGTTTTTCAGAGCCAGCCCGGCATCGTCGCACAGCAAGAGGTGGATGATGCGCAGGGAAAAGATCTGGCGGCTTCCTCGCAGGTGGACGCTGGCCAATCCGCTCTCGAAGCGGCTCAGAGCCAGCTGGGTGTCGCCCGAGCGAAGCTTTCTCACGATCAGTCCCTGTTCGACTATTCCAGGATTACGGCGCCATTTTCCGGTGTGGTCACCGAACGCTACGCCAATCTTGGAACCTTGGTGCAGGCCGGAACTGGCTCGAGCACGCAGGCGATCCCGCTGGTGAAGCTTTCGCAGGATGACTTGTTTCGGCTGGTGATTCCTGTTCCAGAATCGTATGTGCACTTCATCCGGATCGGAGATCCGGTCAATGTCCACGTGCCTTCGCTGGACCGGACTTTTCCCGGGAAGGTGGCGCGATTCTCAGTGGACGTGCGATCGGATACGCGCACCATGCATACCGAAGTGGATGTTCCCAATCCCAAAGCACTCCTGGTTCCCGGCCTTTATGCAGATGCGGAGCTCGAGTTTGACCAGCAAGTGAATATTCCCGCCATCCCCGTCCAAGCC
>CAVXVD010000060.1:0-152089 GCA_963765015.1 uncultured Acidobacteriota bacterium
TTGGTCAGGCCATTCGACTCTCCGCGTCGGCGTAGTTCTTCCAGACGCGGAAGTTCGTCCTCATGCGTGGCCACAATCACTTTGCCGCAAACGTTGTGCGGAATTTCGTGCTCGCGGCAGAAGTCGATCATGGCTGCCGCGCCGCTCACGCACAGGCGAGCCTTCATCGAACCCGGTTTGTAATAAACGCCGGAGTGGATGACGCCGCTGTTGTGTCCACTCTGGTGGCGGGCAACGCGGTTCTCTTTTTCGACGACCAGCAGGCTTCGGCGCGGAAAGCGCCGCGTGATTTCGAGAGCGACGCCGAGTCCGACGACGCCACCGCCGATGATAATTACGTCATACCGAAAGTCACTCATGCGGGCGGCATTGAAGAAAAAGCGCCTTGGAGGCTAGGGACAGCACGCGACCCATTAGTCTACAACGAGCGTCACCACTACGCTCTGCCCCGCGTCGGCTGGCGTTCCCGCGGAGGTACCTGTGACCGTGACCTGGTAAGTTACGGGATTGACCGGGGGAACGGTATTCCCGCTGCTGCTGACTCCTGCACACGAAAGCAACGCCAGACAAAATGAAAGCAGCAGAGCGGTGATCAGCGCCCGGCGTAGCTTCCGTCGCCAAGGCTTCCGTCGCCAGGATCTATTTCGACCAACCAGCAGGAGTCCGGGCAACAGCAGCCATGCCGCGTAAAACGCGGCAGAGAGCCTCGGTTTGGAGCCAGACTGCCAAGCTGCGACCCTCCGCAGCTTGCTGGCTGCCGTGGAAATACTCATGACCACGTCGACGGCGGAGTTTCCGGGCGTCACTGGGGTCGATGGGCTGAAGATGCACTGCGCCTGTGCAGGCAGTCCCGAGGCGCACGCTAGCGTCACCGCCCCGGTGAACGAGGAACCGACAGGCAACACCGTCAAGTTGTAAGGGCCGGTCGTCTGGCCGGCGGTCACGGTCTGGCTTGAAGTGGAAGAGGTAAGCAGAAAATCCTGCGCCAACGTGAGTATCACGCTCGCCGACTGGCTGAGAATGCCCGTCGTATCCTGCGTGTTGATTTTGATGCCGAACGTTCCCGGCACTGCGTTGTTGGGAATATTAATAGTTGCGGTGAGGACGCTCGTGCCTCCGCTAACGACATTGATGGGATTCGCCGGAGTAAGCACGCACATCGCGCCAGCCAGCGCGCTGGCATCGCAAGTGGCATTGACCCTTCCTCCGTAAGAATAGTTGGAGGTCAGCTTGAAATTGGCGGTCACCTGTCCACCCGGTACCCCCGACAAACTCTGCGTCCCGGCGAGGGAGTAATCACCCACGTTGAACGGAACGGCCAGTGTATGCACTACCGTACCGGAGGTGCCGCTAATCGAGAGCGAATACGTTCCGGCCATTAGGCTCGTCCCATTGATCGTGAGCGTTGCCGTGGCTGGGTACGAACTCACGGATGAGGGGCTGACGCTGCAACTGCCCGCGCCAAAGGTCGCGGGACAAGCGAGCACGACGGTTCCGCTGAAGCCGTCTTGCGAGCTAATCGATATCGGGCTGCTGGCGCCGCCACCACCCGCGATCAACTCCGGAAACGTACTGGGCTCAGTCAGAATGAAATCCGGGTTCGAAGTCACCACCAGCCTAAACGAAGTCGTCAACGCGGATGGTGCTCCGGCGGTTGTGGCCTCGATCGTCACAGGGTAGGTGCCGGCGGAGGTCCCAGCGGGGACGGCAACAGCAGCCGTCAGGTTCACAGGCGCGGAGGAGGTCGGGCTGACGGTTGCGCCAGGCGTCCAGCTGCAAGTCGCGTTTGCAATTCCAGTGATGCATGAAACCGTCACGCTCTGGTTGAACGATCCAGCCGCCGTGACCTGGAAACTCACCGGCAAAGAGGTTGTCGCCTTCCCCCACGGCAACGCTCGCAGGCGATGGCGTCGTCAGCCCGAAGTCCACTACGTGAAGAGTTACCGGGACGCTATGGGTCAGATGATTGCTATCGGATCCGGTCGCTTGCACATTGAATTCGTAATCCCCGGCAGCGTCGCCAGCGGTCACGCTGAACGCGGCATTGTTCACCGGACTCAGCGTCGCTGGCGATGCAGCGCAGGTAGCTGGTGGAGCTGTCGACCCTGCGACGCAACTGAGGGCGATCGAATTTGCATATCCATTGAGCGTGGTGACGGCGCCGTTGAAGGTTGCGGTCTGTCCGGAAAACACAGTCTGTGGGGAGTTCGCGATGGACAGCTGAAAGTCGGGCGTGATCACCAGGTCGAATTGCCAGATTCCCCGCCCGTAAGTAGATGCTCGCAGCAACTGCTGGCCGCCGGAACTGAAAACTGCGAGCGCTGTGACGGCAACATTCGGCAGGAAACCGGGCACGCTGGAACCCGGGGCCGGTCCGAGTTCGGTCCAACTCGAAGCGGAAGTCGAACTGCCGAAAACGCCCACGTCGGTGCCAACGTAAACCTGAGACAGCGGCGGATACACGACCACCGCATTCACCGGCGAGTCAGGCAGATTACCGGTGAAGTCCGTCCAACTCGCGCCCGCATTGGTCGTCTTCCAGATGTGGCCAGTACCGCCGGTGAAGCCCATGATCGTGACGTATGCAGTATTCCCGGTCGGATCGGATGAGTCAGTCGCGACACTGGATATCGGGTACTGATTCGGATTGATGCTCCCTTGCGGACCATTGTTCGTCGTGTCCGCGAACGCGGAAGCGCCGTCTGACGCGCTCGTCGTCACCCAAACGTGCCCACCCGACGGGGTAGAGGATGCGCCATCGATCGGGCCCAGCCCGGCGGTGGTCGCGTAGATCACGCTCGAACCGTTGTTGTCGGTCAAACCTGCCGCCGCCAGCGCGCGCACTTGATTGACCTCCGCGCCAGAGCATGTGCCGGAGCCGAGCGTATCGAAATTCGGGCTCAGCGCCGTGAATGCTCCGCTGCTACGGTCTCCGCGCCACACGCGGCAAGTGCCGACGAGCATCGCCGAATTGGACTGCAGATCGAGAATGTACGGAAAATAAAAAGCGCCGTCGTCGCCACCGACCGTGCTGCTGGTTACGACAAAGTCAAACCCGCTGTTCGTGCAGTTCACTCCCTCCGAACACTCCTGAACTCCGAGCCCTCCCGGTGGAACGTCCGGATTCGACGCATACCAGTTCGAGGTTGCGTCGGGATCGATCGCATTGTAGCCGCCGTCGCCGCCCAGAACATTCCCCCAGCTCGTGTTGGTTGTAGCCTGGCTTGTCGCCGGAGACCCGTTGCCCTGCGCACCTCCGAGCAACGTATTGGCATCGGTGGGATGCTGCGAAAAGCTGATGAATTGCGTCATCGAACCGAGATTCTGGTTGAGGTCGTCGAACTGGTTCGTCCCCGAGCATGCGCCACTGTTCAGTCCGTTCACGGAATCGAGAGCGCGGTAAATTCCACCATCGTTTCCGACGTACAGCAGCGCGTTGCCCGAATCGCTGCCTGAAGCAGGGATGATATACGCGAGCGCGTGCTCTGCAGGATGCACGTGAGCTGGTGCGGAAATTGGATCGCATCCGTAAACATGAGTCAGGTTCAGGAACGGGAACGAAGCGCACGCAGGATTCAGCGTGGTAATCGAACACTTATAGAGGTTGGTGGCTCCGGCGTAGAGATCGGTGCCCGCGCCATCCGGAAGCGCCATAATTTCTAAATCGTACGCTCCCTGTTGTACGCCGCAGCCCGCAGGATCGCCGCAATTCGTGATCGTAGCGTCGGGAATCGACGTCCATGACGCGCCTCCGTTGAAGCTCTGCCAGATTCCACCATCGACTGCAACGCCGCTCGCGGAAAAGTAAACATACCAGGCATACATTTCATTGCGGCCGGGCACAACCGTGATCTCCCCGCGATAGATAGGGCACGCCATGCCGTTAGCCGTCGACAATGGAGGACAAGTCGCGGTGCTGAGCGTAGCGCCGCCGGGCTGGCTCGCAAGACGAGTCCAGTGAATGCCATCCGCCGACGTGTAAAACCCGTGATACCGCACCGCCGCAAAGAACAAGCCACTGCTCGCGTTGTATACGACAGACGTTGCCGAGGTAGCATCCGTCGCCCCGCCGGGATCAACCAGTGCATCGTAAGTCCAACTCAATCCAGCATCGACTGAAGTATAAAGTCCGGGTGTGGTGTTGGCTGTGACCGCGCCGTCGATCAGGCCCTCCGACGTGGTGGCCATCGCGGCCACGACGGTATTCGCCTGGCCGGTCGCGGTGCTGAAGGCAATGCGGGTTCCACCAAGCCCGCTGAAACTCAGGGCACCACCGTTGGCCGTAGAGATCAGCGCCCAGGTATTGCCCGCGTCGGACGAACGCAAAATGCCCAATCCGAAGTAGGAGTCCGCGGAATCGTCGGCCTCTCCCGTTGCGGCGAGAATCAACGTCTTCGTGGGATTAGCATTTCCAGGCTGAATGGCGATCGCGCCGATCGAGAGCGTGGCTTGCCCGTCGGTAAGCGGCGTCCAGGAGACGCCATTCGCGGTTGGATCAGCTCCGTTGGTCGATTTCCAGACTCCACTCTGCGCGCCGCCGATGTAGATCGTGTTTCCCGTTCCGTCGGCGGGATCGATAGCGATCGCAGTCGCGCGTCCGGTAACCTGTCGATAATCTTGTGTCCCGTTGCCGCTCGCGTCCGAGGCAAGCGGCTCAGGCCCGAGCGGCGTCCACGATCCGGACGAAAGCGCGCTCTGCGCGTTGGGGTGAGCAGCGTCGATGGCTGCTCGTTCGGCACGCGAGCGCAGCTTAGCTTGGTAGGCTCTGCGACGAAGCTCAGCCGAAGGCTGTCCGCGCAAAACCCGGCCTCGGTAGAACCATTCCGCGCGCCGTTTGACGTAGTCTGGATTTGTCGTTCCGGAGAGACCTCGAGTCTCCACCTGGCCTGCCCCCTGGGCGCGCACCGAAATTACGGCGAAAGAAACCAGGATCAGCACCAACACTCGTAAGAAGAGCGAACGACCGCTTGGCATCATGACGCTCACGTGTCAGTATCGGAAGGGGACGCAGGCGAATCAATGCAAAAGCGTCATGGCGACACGATGTTGGCCCACTTTGGGAAAGTTTCTTTGGAGCAGCCACTTCGTCGGTCCGAGACCGTTTAACATTTCAATTCAGGAGTAGAACAAGAATCCTCCATGAAGACTCTTTCGATCATCTTGGTATCAATTCTTCTTGCAAGCACCCTGTCCTGGCCGCAAGACAAGCCGGCATCCTCCGAGCTGATCGTGGCGGCAGCAGCCGATTTGAGTTCGGCTCTGAAAGATATTGGGGATCGCTACGAAAAGAAGGCTGGCGTCCGCATCAAGGTCTCGTTCGGAGCTTCCGGATCGCTCACCCAGCAGATTCAGAATGGAGCGCCCTTCGACATTTTCTTTTCCGCCGACATGGACTACCCGCGCCAGCTGATCGCCGCAGGCGTAGCCGATGAGGCCACTCTCCGTCAGTACGCGGTGGGCAAACTCGTCCTGTGGGTTCCGGCAGACTCTCCGCTCGACGTGGAGCACAAGGGCATGAACATCCTGCTTGATCCGTCGGTGAAAAAGATTGCCATCGCGAATCCGCAGCATGCTCCGTATGGGCGAGCGGCGGTGGCGGCGCTAAAAAGCGCAGGCCTGTACGATCGCGTCGCGGACCGACTGGTGATGGGCGAAAATATCTCGCAAGCCGCGCAGTTCGTGGAATCAGGGAACGCGCAAGCGGGATTCGTCGCGCTGGCTCATGCGGCCGCTCCGGCAATGCAGGGAAAGGGCAAGTATTGGGAGGTTCCCGCGGAATACTATCCTCCGCTGGCGCAAGGTGTGGTCGTAGTATCGCGCTCCCAGCATAAGAAGGAAGCGGCGGCATTTCTGGATTATATTCAGACGGACGAAGTGGCCGAGATGCTCCGGAAGTTCGGCTTCACTCTGCCGAAGAAATAATTGTCTTGAGGTGAGACTTGGCGGGCTTCAGATCTGACGCGATTGCGCTCGCTGTCCAAAGATCACTGGGGCAAGTTCCAGGAGGCTCACGCAGTGCTCTTCGAAAGTGATGTTTGGATCTGAGGCAAAGCGGGCAGGATAAGAATCCAGCGCCAGCAGGAAAGTCTGGATCTCGACCCGAACTTGTTCGTTACCGGACACTCTCTTACTCCTTCGGTGAGCGCCTTGGACTTTCGTCACCGCACACCCCCAATATCAAAGCCCACCGCTTGCGCGGCCCGTTCAATTCTGCCTGCTGTTGGAGGAAACACGCGAGACGAGAATTAGTTTTTTCTAAGGGGGGAACGTAGAACGTACTGCCGAAACATCTGGGGGTAAATGGCACTTTCGGGCCATATGGCCGGATCCTCGCCGAAACTCGGCCGGCGGATTAGGAACTGCCTCCACGCAGCGAGATGGATGTCGAGATGAGCTCGGCGGCCAAACCCTGCGACGCCAGATGAGCAGCCACGAGCTTGCGAGTTTTCACAAGGGAGGAACGGGGGTCCAGAAAGAGAAGCACGGACGGTCCTGCGCCACTCAAGGCCGCACCCAGAATGCCGTGTTTCCCTTTGAGTTGCTGAAGACTGGGTAGCAACGGACACAGCGCAGACCGATACGGCTGATGGATGCGATCTTCTAGAGCAGAGGCAAGAAGATCCGGGCGTCCTTGCGTAAACGCGGCCAGCAGCAGCATGGAATTCTGCACATTGGTAATGGCGTCGGCTCGTGAGTACTGCGACGGTAACACGCGGCGCGCTTCCTCGGTTGGGAGGCTCTGATCCGGCACCGCGAGCAGCAGTGGCCACTTCCCTTTCGGACGAATGCAGGCGACCTGCGCCTCCGCCGCTCCAGACATGCGCGCCACCGTCAGCCCGCCCATCCAGCAGGCAGAAGCATTGTCCGGATGATGTTCGCGGCGGGAAGCTTCTCCGATGATTTGCGCATCGCTCCAGCGCAAACGTCCGAAGTGCACGGCAAGCGCAATGCCGGCCAAACGAGCCGCGGCCGATGATCCGCAACCTTTGCCGATGGGAATATCGTTAGCGACCCGGAGAGAAACCGGCGTGACTTCCCGGCCGGCGCCCGCGAGCACTTCGCGATACGTATTCAGGATGAGATGATTTTCGACTTTGCCGCAGATTCCCTGGTCCCGCCCGCTCGCAGTGATGGCGAACTCTTTGGCCGGCTTCGCCCCAATCTCGATATAGAAATCCATCGCCAGTGCGGCAGCGTCAAAGGCGGGGCCCAGATTCGCACTCGTGGCGGGCAGAGAAATATGGAGTGGATTTTTCGTGGTCTTTTTCTTGGCTGCCATGGTCGGGTTAGGCTTTCTCGGCTTGCTCCAGCGTTCGGATCACGGCGTCCAGTGAGGCGTCCAGCACAATTGGCGGATGCCGCAATCCGCTTAACCCCGATTTTCCCGCGGCATCCGGCGCTTCCTTGAACAACTCCCCGCGATGAAACTCGATCGTGAAATCGGGATCTTTCAGCAGATTTCCCGTCAGCACCAGCACCACACTTTCCTCGCGCTTCACAAACCCTTGCTTGATCAGCCTTTTCAGCCCGGCAAGCGTGACTGCCGACGCGGGCTCACATCCAATGCCTTCTGCGCCGATCTCTGCCTTCGCCTGGGCGATCTCGATCTCGCTGACCTCTTCGCACACGCCACCCGTCGCTTCGAGTACGTGCGCCGCCTTTTTCCACGATGCCGGATTTCCAATGCGGATGGCAGTGGCCCGCGTTTCGGCCTGCACACGGATGAGGCGCTTGCCGCCACCTTCACGCAGCGTACGCACTAAAGCGTTCGCCCCTTCCGCCTGGATCACCGATAACTTCGGCAACCGGGAAATCAGCCCCAGTTCGCGCATTTCGAGCAGCGCCTTACCAATCGCCGAGCTGTTCCCCAGGTTTCCGCCGGGAACGATGATGTGATCCGGCGGCTGCCAGTCCAATTGCTCGAGAAGCTCGAACGCCAGCGTCTTCTGCCCTTCGAGCCGGAACGGGTTGATCGAATTCAGTTGATAGACCGGCGCTCGCAGAACCAGTTGCTGCAGCAGCTGAAGACATCCATCAAAGTCCGTGCGAAGCTGGCACGTGACCGCGCCATAGTCGAGCGCTTGCGAGAGCTTGCTCCAGGAAATCTTTCCTTCGGGCACGAGCACCAGGCTGCGCAATCCTCCGCGCGCGGCGTAAGCCGCCATCGATGCAGAAGTATTGCCCGTCGAAGCGCAGGCCACCCAGCGAAATCCGGCGCGGCGCGCGAACGTCGCCGCCACCGTCATCCCGGCATCTTTGAACGAGCCCGTCGGATTCATCCCCTGGTGCTTGACGAAAAGCCGGGGCACTCCCGTGAGCCGCGCACATTGCGGAAGCTCGTAGAGCGGTGTATTGCCTTCCCGCAAAGTGATGAGTTGCTGATCATCGTCGATCGCAGGCAGCAGATCGCGAAAGCGCCATACGCCACTGCGATCGACCGCGCTGGATGACAGCCGGCGACCGCGCCACACCGATTTCAGCTCCGCTGCGACTGGCCGCACTTCGTTCCAGCGCGGATAGGTAATTTCGAGAAGGTCTCCACAATGCGCGCAGCGAAAATCCTGACTAGCGGACTCGCTCACATCGCCACACGCGATGCAGCGAAATCGGAAGTCCGCCTGGCGCACCGGCGCGGAAGAAGTGGAGGGCAAGGACATGAATTCGATCTAGTTCTCTTTCCGCAGGTAGTCGTCGGTCTTGTTGATCCAATCGGCGCGCGGCGGCGTAAACACGTCGAGATCGACCGTATCTTCCATCGCCTCCGCCTTGTGCGGCATGTTCGACGGGATGCAGAGCACTTCGCCGGCATGAACTACGATCTCTTTCCCGTCAATCCAGAACTTGAGAGCGCCCTCAACAATATAGGTCAACTGCTCGTTGTGGTGACTATGCAGCGGAACGATACAGCCTTTCTTCAGAAGCACGCGCGCCAGCATGATTTCCTGACCGACCACGAACTGCCGCTGCAGCAGCGGATTCAGGTCCTCGAGCGGAATCGTATGCCAGGGGATGTACTGCAGCGCCGCATTTACCGTCGCTGGCCGCTTCGCTCGGCGCGCTGGACTCTTCGCTTTCTGCTGGGATCGCGGGCTGGCTTTCTTCGCCTTCTTCTTCGACTTGGGCATGTTTTTCTTCATTGACCTTTAACGTTAGTTCGGCTTCAGGAGAGTCCTTCCAGGATGCGCACATCTCTTTTGGCTTCTCCTAACACCTCGATCGCTTTCTTGTATTCGGGGCTCTCGTAGGCGGCGATCGCATCCTGTACGCTGTTGAACTCCACGATCACCGACCGTTCCTTGATTCCCACTTCGTAGACCTTCACCGCCGTCCCTCGAGAAAGGAATCGTCCTCCATGCGCCTGCACCACCGGCGTCGCGAGTTTGGCGTATTCCGTCAATACGGACGGATCCTTAACCGAATGATAGAAGGTTACCCAATAGCCCTTGGCCATAACGCGCTCCCGATTCTTTTTCGATGAAACGTGCGAACTCAATGCACTCTTCCGTCATACAGCTTCACGGCTGTGTCGTGCAGGTAGGCGTGGGCCAGTTCGATCGCCCGGGGCTCGGTGATCTCTCCTTCCGAGATCATTTCGGCCAGAGCCGCGGCCAGCGCGGTGCGCGTCGACTGCACGCCTAGCCAGTAGCTTTCCTCGGCGCCCAACACCTGATTGTAAGGGAAACAATCGGTGCCGAAGGTGATCTTGTCGGGAAAAGTTTCCAGCCACATCTTCAGCGTGTCTTTGAATGCCGATGGATACTGCGCCAGTTCGCCGAACGAAGAATCCAGATAGACGTTCTTCATCGCCGCCAGCCACACCGCCTCGCGTTCCAGCGGATATCCGCCGTGAATCATCACAAAGGTCGTCGAGGCATAGCGCGGATCGCGCAGCACACTCTCCAGACCCATGATGTTGCTCTGCGACAGATTGAAGTAGTCGCCAATGCCGACTGCAGTATGAATGTGGACGGGCAGGTGCATGCGACCGCCTTCTGTTACCAGGTAACGGAAAATGTAATCCTGAAATGTGCGATACTCCTTCTCGCTGGGAATTCCTCCCGTCACATACCGCTGGTAGAGATCTTCCGCCTGCGCGCGGCTGGGATCGCCAAACGTGGTCGGCCGGAAATAAGCAACTTCAAACTTCATCGCGATCCCGCCCCGCTTCGAATTGTCTTCCAGCACCTGCGAGATAAACTTCAGATAATCGGAAAATGCGGCAGGCAGCTTGTCGACATTTTCCTGCTTCATCCAGCGATGCAGCATCTTTTCCTGCAGCGGAATATAGACGCCTTCGTCGGGGTTACGCCCGGTTTCGCGCTCGTTGTTGAACGGCCACATGAAGGAGTCTGCAAAGAAAACCCACGGGAAGCGCTTCGGATCGAGATAGTCCGGCATCATGGCGCGATTCGCCACCGAACTCTCGGTATTGATTTTGTCCAGAATCGAATCGAAGTATGCCGTGCCGCCCAGTTGTTTCTTCAACTCATTCTTCTTATCGATCAGCCACTTCGCATGTTCGGGTGAAAAGTCGCTGTACGGATATCCGAACAAGGCCTTCGCCGCCACCGCGAGCTCCGGATTATCGTCGCGCGTGCGCAGAGCCTCGCTGGCGTTCGGCGGTGCGGCCATGGCATCGACATCCGGATCGTCGGCGAACCCAGGGTGCGCATGGTGATCGAAAGCCGGAATCTTCTCGATCTGCGGCAGCAGCCGTTGGTAAATCTGTTGCACATCGGGTCCCGGAAAAGGCCGCGCCTGCGCAGTAGCGAGAGTGCTCAACGCGATGACTAGCAGTGATGGAATTCCAAGTCGCATAGCTTCCTCGAAACGACAAATGATCACGGATGGTTGACCTACCGGACTGCCGCTGTTCCCTGCCACGCCGCCGAGACTTTCTCGATCCGCTCGACCGCCTCTTGCAGCGTAGCCGTCGACGAGGCGAACGAAAACCGGATGAAATCCTTTCCCGACACTCCGAAAGCCGCTCCTGGAATCGCAGCGACTCCGGCATCTTCCAGCAGAATGCGACACAGCTCTTCGGCCGAAATGCCGGTCCCGGTGATGTCGACCCACGCATAGAAAGCGCCGTCGGGCGGCAGGCAGAGGAAACCCGGGACGCGATTCAGGTCGCGCGCGAATTGCTCGCGGCGGCGGGCAAACTCGCCGACCATTCGCGGCGTGTTGCCCTCACGATCGCGCAACGCCTCAATCGCCGCATACTGCGTAAACTCGGCCACACAAGTGTAGGTATTGACCGCCATCATCGTAAGGGCGGCGACCACTTCGGCCGGAGCCACGGTGTATCCCAGTCGCCACCCCGTCATGGCAAAGCTCTTGGAAAATCCGTCGATGATGAGCGTGCGCTCCAGCATGCCCGGATAACGCAGCATCGACAGATATTCGCCCTCGTAAATGATGCGCGCGTAAATCTCGTCGGACAGCACCCACAGGTCGTGCTTGACCGCCAATTCCGCGAGCGCGCGCTGCACCGCATCGGTATAGACCGTTCCCGTGGGATTGCCCGGAGAGTTCGTCAGCAGCATCCTGGTTCGCGGCGTAATCTTCGACGCAATCTCAGCCGGATCGGGCTGAAAATGCTTGCGTGCCGACAGCGTAAAAGGCACAGGCACCGCGCCCAGTCCGAGAGTGATCGACGGATACCCGGGAAAACCCGGGTCGGGATAAAGAACCTCGTCCCCGGGCTCCAGCAAGGCCATCATGGATTGAAACAGAGCGATCTTGCAGCCCGGCGCGATCACGATATTGGCGGGCGACACCTCAATGCCGCGGGTGCGTGCGAGATACACAGCAATTTCTTCCCGCAACGCGGGCACGCCGGCTACGGCACAATAGCGATCCTTCCCCTCCGCGAGCGCTTTTGCGGCCGACTCGATCACCGACTGGCCGGGATGAAAATCAGGCTCGCCCAGTTCCAGATGAATGATCGAGCGCCCTTGCGCCTCCAGTTCCTTCGCGCGAGCGAAGACCGACAAAGCACCCTCGCCGCTCATCACTGACATTCTTGAAGCAATCGATCGCATGAATCTCCGATTCTCTTACAAGCCTTTATACATGCCGCCGTCGACCAGCAAAGTCTGGCCGGTGATGTAGGAGGCGCGTTCCGACGCCAGCCATACGATCGTTTCCGCGAGTTCCCGCGGATCGCCTAAACGCTTGAGCGGCGCGTCGGCGGCCCAGGCATCGAAAATCTCCTGCTCGCTCTTGCCGGTCGCCGCAGAGCGGGCCTTCGCCAACTCCTTCAAGCGGTCGGTCGCGGTAAACCCGGGGCCGACGTTGTTCACCAGGATTCCATCTTTGCCGAACTCATTCGCCAGGCTCTTGACCAGCCCGACCACGGCAGCCCGCACCGCATTCGAAAGTACGAGATCGGTGACCGGCTGCTTGGTAGTAATAGAAGTGATCGTGATCATGCGGCCCCACTGTTTTCGCTGCATGTGCGGAATGACTTCACGTGCGAAATACACCGTGCTCAGGAAGTTCAACTCGATGGCGCGCTGCCACTCTTCGAGAGCTCGCGGCCAGAAATCCTTTGGCGGGAGGGCCTCCTGCGTTGGTCACGCAAATGTCGACACTGCCGAATTTTGCGGCCACCGTCGCTACAAACCGGCTGACGGCAGCCGGATCGGTCACGTCAAAGGCTTCGGTCAGGACCTCTACCTTGTGCTGCTTGCGGATTCTTTCGGCGCCCGCGGCCAAAGCCTTCTCGTTGCGGGCGCACATGGCTACGCGGCAGCCTTCCGCAGCGAAGGCCTCTGCCGTCGCCAAGCCGAGTCCCTGACTGGAGGCCGCAACCAGGGCAACACGATCTTTCAGTCCCAGATTCATGGAGGCAGAGATTATAAATGGTCGCTCGTGTCGGTCGCGGAATAGAAGGGCCTGAAAAGCGAAAGACACAAAGAAGCATGCGGAAAATCGACTTGGGACGCATCCTTGCACTTGCCCGGCCTAGCCATCGACATTAGTCTTAAACGCGTGAGGTCTTCATGAAGAAGCGCAATCGCCGCCCGGAAACCGCCGCCGTTCGCGGCGCGTCGGATTTCGAAAAGAAAAACGGTCCAGTCACGCCACCGATCTATCAGACCTCTACTTTCGAGGTCACCGACAACGACGAGCAGGTGCGCGTCACTTCGACCGACCGCTACTACACGCGCTGGGGAAATCCCACCAACACGTTAGCGGAGGAGACCGTCGCTGCCATTGAGGGCACCGAGGCAGCCCGCACCTTCGCCTCTGGCATGGGCGCGATCACCACTACGATTCTGGCGCTCCTGAAGGCCGGGGACCACATTGTGGCGCAGCGCGACATCTATGGCGGCGTGACCAAGTTCTTTTCCGAGTGGCTGCCCAAGCTGGCGATTGAAACCACCTTTGTCGACACCAACAACTTCGAGCAACATGCCAAGGCGATCCGGCCGAATACGCGGATGCTGTACCTGGAGTCGCCTACAAATCCGTCATTGCGCGTCGTGGATATGAAACGCGCCGCTGCGCTCGCCAGGCAGCATGGGCTCATCAGCATGATCGACAGCACGTTTGGCACGCCCATCAATCAGCGCCCGGCTGAGCTCGGCATCGACCTGGTGATGCACTCGGGCACGAAGTATCTGAGCGGCCATGCTGACCTGACCTGTGGCGTGGTATGCGGGCGGCGCCAGGTGATGGAAGAGATCGACGAGAGCCGCAAGACGCTGGGCAACTGCATGGACCCGCACGCCGCATGGTTGCTGATCCGCGGGCTGAAGACGCTGGCCGTGCGCGTGGCGCGGCAGAACGAAAACGCACTGCGCGTGGCTGAGTTTTTGGATCAACACCAAAAAGTGCGGCGGGTGCATTATCCCTTCCTGAAGAGCCATCCGGACTACGCGATTGCGCGCCAGCAAATGAGCGGCGGCAGCGGCATGGTCACCTTCGAGGTCGAAGGCTCCGGTGAGGACGCCCGCCGGGTCAGCGAGGCGATGCGGCTGTTTACACTGGCGACGAGCCTGGGCGGCGTGGAATCGCTGGTGTCGATCCCGGTTCTCACCTCTCATGCCATGATCTCGGCGGAACAGCGCGCGGAGATGGGCGTGAACGAACAGATGGTGCGGCTCTCGGTGGGAATTGAAAGCGCGGACGATCAGATCGAGGATCTGGAGCGGGCGCTGGAAGCGGTAGGAGCGCGGGCGACCGTGCCGGTGGGCTGAGCGGCTTCGGTCCGGAGTACAATACCCGCAGATTCGCCTTTTGATTCGGAGGCGTGCCGTGACTAGACTTCTTTTTCTCTCCGTTACCCTGCTCGTCTGCGTGCTTCCCGTCCGTGCCCAGATCAAGGACGCCTATACTCCTGGGATTCCTCCTCCGCCTGCCTCCATGGATCGGGATCGCGGCAACACCACTCCGGACGAACCGAAGTTGTCGCAACGTCATATCGATCTCGCGAAATTGCGGCAGGAAGCCGACGACCTCGCCCGTAGTGCGCAAACCATCCCTACGGATGTGGCCAGTGTCCGTCAAGGGACACTGCCCAAGGACATCATCGAGAAACTGAAGCGGATCGAAAAGCTCTCGAAGCGGCTGAGAAGCGAACTGAATCCCTAAAGGTTTCCATTCTTGGCTGCAGGAATAGGCTGCAAAAATAAAACCCGCCTCTCGCGAAGCGGGTTTCGTGTTTCCGTTTACAGTTTCTTAGAACGTGAACTTCAGCGCGAGCTGTAGCACACGCGCTAGGTGGGCTGCGCCGATCTCGCCCAGGTTGCCGCCGCCTGGCTGCAGGCACTGGGCATCGCCAGCCGAGTTCGTCGCGTACTGTCCCGGGTTCGGAGGACAGCTCATCGAGATCGTGCCGGCCGTGCTCGAGCTCAAGATATACGGCTCGGTGTGATTGAAGATATTAAACGCCTCCGCCCGGAATTCGAAGCCCATCGCCTCCCTGATCTGGAAGCGCTTGAACAGCGCCATATCGAAATTCAGGCGCGATGGATTCCGCACGGAATTCCTTCCGGCATCTCCAAACGTCAAGCCCTGTGGAATCTCGAACGCCGCCGGGTTAAATATGAATTTCGAATATGCCGGAGAGTACAGTGCGGCCGTACCCGGAAGATTCGAATTGGGATTGACCCCAGTCAGGTCCGGGAATGAGCCTGTGCCTACTCCATTTCCCACGCCCGCGTTGTCACCATAAGCCGAGCCATTTGCGATTGTGATCGGAATACCGGTGGCATAGGTCTCGATTCCAGACCATTGCCAGCCGCCCAGGAAAGTGCGCGTCATACCCGGCTTGGTGAAGAACGGCAGATCGTAGACCCAACTGAAGTTCAGGATGTGGCGCTCATCGAAGGCAGAACTCGCGCGCGTCAATGCCGGATTATAGGAATTTACGAACGCGCCGTCGCCGCGGTCCGAAGAGTCGTCAATCGAGTGGCTGTAGGTATACGCAGCCGTCAGGTTCAGCTTTCCGATACTCTTGCGTCCGGAGGCTTGCAGGGCATTGTAGTTCGATGACGCTTTGTTCTCCAGCCGGGTAATTGTCCCAATTCCTTGAAACGGACGATAGAAATCGGCATCGTTGCCGCAGGCTACCGCCAGGTTCGTGGCCCAACCTCCGGTCTGAGCTGTTTGGTAAGTAGTCGAAGGCGTGGGGGTTGCTGTCGGGACCTGATTGGCCCCAGCGAAGGTGATGCCCCCGCAATCGGCCGCCGTAATTACCTGACCCGGCGCATACGGATTCTGTGACGGCGCAACCGGATACAACTGGTTGAG
The DNA here is from genome assembly GCA_963765015.1 of uncultured Acidobacteriota bacterium. GTDB lineage: Bacteria > Acidobacteriota > Terriglobia > Terriglobales > Acidobacteriaceae > Sulfotelmatobacter. Next base: position 15,763 of record CAVXVD010000060.1, read on the forward strand.
GTCAAGTTGGCGGCCCAGCTTGGTTCCCTTGCTGCCCACATACGAAACCGTCATGACCGTATGACCCGGCAATTCGTGCTGTACGTCGAAGTGCCACTGCTGCATGTAGGGCCACACCGCCTTGTTCGGAATTGAGAAGAAGCTCAACGGGAAGGAGGGAGCCGCCGACCCGGCCGACGTTCCAATGAGCGGGTAGCCGCTGACTCCGCCACCGCCGATGTTCAGTTGCGTCGAACTCTGCAGCAGCGGCGACGATTGGCCTTCCATGCCCTCCGTGTCCGCCTCATTGCCGTTGGCATGCTCAAAGAAAATACCGTAGCCGCCGCGAATCGCAGTCTTGCCGTTCCCCTGTGGATCCCACGCGAAACCGACGCGAGGTGCCGGGTTGAACAGATGGCCAGACAGGCAGCCCACCGGAACGCCATTTACGCCGCACTGCACCAGTCCATCGAACTGGTTTCCGCTCGCCACTGAGCCATCTGAATTCAGCACCGGAGCAGTCGCCGGGTTATAAACGTTCGGGTCCCAGTTGTACGCATGCTTGTACTTGTCGCGGTACGTGCCAAACAAGCTCACCCGCACGCCCAGATTCAGGGTCAGCCGGTCGGTCACGCGCCAGTCATCCTGAAAGTAAGGTTCGACGATCTTGTACCGGTTATAGAACTTCAGCTGATTGCTGCCTTGCGAGAAGCTGGCAATGTTTCCCAGGAGCATGTCGGCAAAGGCGTTTCCGCTGCTCACCGGCGATCCGTTGTCAAACGTCAGGCTGCCGTTCACCTGCACGCTGCTCAATTCGTTTTTCTGCGCGGCCACGAAGTACGCGCCGAATTGCAGGTTGTGCCGCCCGACGATCTTCGTCAGGTTGTCGCGATACGTATAGGTCGGGTTCGAGTTGTAGGCACCTTCCGGCCATATGCCTTCGGGATCCTGGCCGAACCCGCCTCCATAAACGTTCCCTCCGCTGATGTTGATCGCCGGCAATTTGCCGCCCGCGCCGTTGTTGTAGATGTATCCCATCGGAAAGCCGGACGGCAGCTTCCAGTAGCCCTGGGATGCAAAGGAAATGTGATCCGTCGTATAGCTGGCCACAAATTCATTGAGCAGCGTGGGCGAAATCGTGCTAGTCAGGCGGGCCACCACGCTTACTCCAGGCCCGGTAAAGAATGTTTGCGACGTCGGAAAGCTGGCCGTGTCCCAGATCGAGCCCGGTTCCAGTGTCGTCCACGAATCATGGATATAGCGGAAGGTTGCGCGGTTGTGCTCGTTGATGTTGTGGTCGACTCGAACCAGTTCCTCGCGCCAGTTCGTGGGCAGCGAAATATTCGCGTTGTAGAACGACGCACCAGGTACATCCGTCGTCGCTACCGGAATTAACGGCAGAAGGGCTTGCGCCGCCGGATCGACGGGAAGAGGACCCAAACTTCCATCGTAGGGAAGCCCTGTGCGCGGATCGGTCGGGCAGTCAGCCGTAGACCCATTCTGCGGATTGGGGCAGACATCGCTGAAATCGCCGGTACGTTCCGCGCTGTACGGGACCGGGACGTTGAATGAGTTGGGCACTCGATCTCGCCGCCACTCCTGCGACCAGAAGAAGAATGTTTTCTGTTTGTCGTTGTTGTAGACGTTCGGAATGTACACCGGACCGCCAAAGGTATAGCCAAAGTCATTCTTCTTGTACGGAGGCGTGGTGCCGGTTCCCCCGCGATACGAGCTGTTGAAAAAGTTGTTCGCGTTGAAGGCATCGTTGCGAACGAATTCATACGCGTCGCCGTGAAAATCCTTGGTGCCGCTCTTGGTCTCTACTTCCACCGTTCCCGAACCGTTGCGGCCATACTGCGCACCGTAGTTCGAGGTCAGAACCTTGAACTCTGAAATCGCATCGACGCTGGGATATACGTTCAGCGTCGAGTTGCTGCCGTTATCCATATTGTCGCCGCCATCCAGTTCCCAGTTGTTGTACTCGATGCGGCCGCCATTCATGCTGAACGATACGCTGCCGTTGATGCCGACCTGCGGCTCATCCATGCCTGTCTGGTTGCTTACTCCCGGAACCAGGGTGACCAGCGTGGTGAAATTTCTACCGTTCAGTTCGAGCTGAGTGAGCTCCTTGCCCGTGATCGTGCCCGCCAGTTCCGACGACTGGGTCTCGACCTGCGCCACGTTCTCGCCCTGCACCACCACCTCGGTCGAGATTGCGCCCACTTCCATAGTCACGTCCACGCGCGCTTTCTGCGCCACGTCCAGGATCACGCCCTTGGCTTCGAATTTCTTGAAGCCCGTCATGGTGACGATCACGTCGAAGGTGCCCTGCGGCAGCGCGGACTCGTTATAGTCGCCCGACGAATTCGTTAGCATCGTCCGGGTGATGCCGCGTTCGGGACTGGTCACGACTACTGTCGCCCCCGCAATGGCGGCCCCGGAGGGATCTTTCACCGTGCCGGTAATCGACCCAGTCTGGGCCCAACCGGCCACGCAGAACATCAGGACTAACGAGATCCCTAACAGCACACGAGTGCACTTCATGGTGATCGCTCCCCATTCACGCGGGCTTAACCCGCTCTGGTTCCGGCGTTGCCGTGTTTTTTGGCGAGCTTGTGGGCTCGACCGATTTATAGAAACTGGTTCCCGTTTGGTTTGAGACCCGGGACGGGCTATTAAAACGTATGAATAGTGCGTTTGTACGACGGCCTCTGTCAAGAAAAATCGTGGCTGCAACGGGTCGTAAACGTTTACTTTGAAAGAAACTTGAAGGAAAAAAAGATCCGCAGGTTCAACGAAATTGTTGCGCGCTCACAGCAAGCTGCGAGTGGACTCGCGCACCACGAGTTCGGGTGCGACTTTCCGATGGGCCGCGGCGATCTCCCGTTTTTCGAGAACGGCATTAATCCCGTCCACAACGATGCCGACGGCTGAGGCGCCCATCGACTCCATGGGCTGGCGAACGGTTGTGAGCGACGGGCTATAAATCGCCGAAGTGGAGACATCGTCGAAGCCGATCACCGAACAGTGCTCCGGCACGCGAATGCCGGCTTTGTTCAAAGCGCGGATCGCTCCGAAAGCGCTCATGTCATCAAAGGCCAGCAGCGCGGTGAAGGGCCGCTTCTGGCGGATGAGATCCTCGGTGAGCTTGTAGCCGGATTCAAAGCTGGAAATCGGATCGCGCGACTCGGGCAGGTCCATGACGAGGCGGGGATCGAGTTCGAGGTTGCACTGCTTCGCGCAGTTGCGGATTCCGCGCCAGCGCGGCGAACTGTCGGTGAGCGCTTTCGGCCCGCGGATGAAGGCGATCTTGCGATGTCCGAGAGAATACAGATGCTCGAGCGCGAGCTGGCCGCCGACCTCATTGTCGACAATGATGGAACTGATGGAGTCAGTTTTCAATTCGCAGCCGATCATCGCGGTCGGAACGCTGCTTTTTTCCAGATCGGCCAGAAGGTTGATATCGAGGAAGAGCCAGTTGGCGAGCACGATGAGAGCTTCGATGCGGCGGTCGAGCAACATCTCCAGATATCGCTCGAAGCGGCTGCGCTCGTTGTGCACATCGGTCAGGATGGGCAGATAGGACGACTGGTAGAGCGTGTTCTCAATGCCGCGCAGCACCAGCGTGCAGTAGGGATCCGTCATGTCGAAGACCATCACACCGACGGTGTGGCTGCGCTTGCTGCGCAGGGAACGGGCAAACTGGTTGGGACGATATCCGAGTTTCTGGGCGGCGCGCTCGATGCGCTTCTTGGTGACCGCAGGAATGTAGCGCGCCAGGGGCGCGTTGTTCAGAACGATCGACACCGTGGTCGAAGAGAATCCGCTTTCCTTCGCCACATCACGAATCGTCACCATGACAGGGGCCTTGCATTGGGACTAAGAATGGCAGTGGGCAAGTAATTCCGTTCGCTTTCAGCGTTCGCAGCCGCTTGAATTTCAGGCGAGCACTGGCGGACACTACAGCAGAGAGTTATACCAGTGTCAAGAGCGTCCGTCATATCGGGATGTTTCGTTTTGTTTCTACTGGGGGCTGCCACGGCCGCCGCTGCGCAGTCTGCGGCGCGCGCGCGTGGGGATGATCCCGCACAGATTTTTCAGCACGGACAAGATGCGCTTACCCAGAACCGGCTGGAGGAGGCTGAGCGCGACTTCCGGCGCGTGGTTGAACTCGATCCGCAGTCGGGAGCGGCGTATGCGAATCTGGGCGTGGTTTATATGCGCCGCAAGCAGTGGCCGAAAGCTTTGCAGGCGCTCGAAAAAGCTGAGCATTTGATGCCACAGGTGGCAGGGATCCGGCTGAACATCGGGCTCGCCTATTACCGGCAGAATGAGTTCCTCCAAGCGATTCCTCCCTTTGCATCGGTGGTGCAGGAGCAGCCCGACGCGCTGCAGCCGCGGTATCTGCTGGGCTTGTGCTACTTTTTTGCGGAGCGCTGGGGCGATGCAGCCGCCACGCTGGAGCCGCTCTGGGCGCAGGAATCAGGGCAGTTTGCGTATTTGTATGTGCTTTCGAACGCGGCCCATCGGGCGGGGAAAAAAGATCTGGACGACCGCGCCACAACCCAGCTGATCAAACTCGGCGAGGGTACGCCTGAGTACCATCTCTTTGTCGGAAAATATCATCTAAACCTCAAGCAATACGATTTGGCCCAGGCGGAATTTCAAGCGGCCGCTGAGGCCGACCCGAAGCTTCCTTTTGTGCACTTCAATCTCGGGCTCACGCATTTGAAGAAGCAGGAATACGAACCGGCTCTCGAGGAGTTTCGCAAGGACGCGGCGATCGAGCCAGATTTGGCCCTTAACTATGACGAAATGGGAGATCTGTACTGGCTGATGCAGGATGATGCCAACGCCGAAAAGAGCTATCGCGAGGCGCTGCGGCGCGACCCGCGCCTGGTGAATTCTCATCTGGGACTGGCTAAGATTGATCAGCGAGAGAACAAGCTCGCTCCAGCGCTGGCGGAGGCCGATATGGCGATCAAACTCGATCCCGATCGCACCGACGCTCATTACGTTCGCGCGCAGGTCCTGCTCCACCTCGGACGAAAAGTGGAAGCAAAAAAGGAATTAGAAGCAGCGACGCACATCGACAACGATCTGCGGGCGAAACGCGAGAAACAACCGGATTCCGAAACAGTTCCGTCTCCGGAATTGCTGCAAGAACCCCAGTGATACACTGGCGACGCCAGCACGATCTTCTTCAACGACAACCGCAATTTTGCCGCTCTGGCAGGAGGTAAATCTCATGAACCGCACTCTGAAAATCGTAGGCATCATCGTTGCCATTCTGCTGGTCGTGATCATCGCGATTCCCTTTTTCATTGACGCCAACGCTTTCCGGCCGAAGCTTGAGTCGGAACTGACCGAAGCTTTGGGACGCGAGGTAAAAGTGGGAAATCTCTCGCTCTCGCTGCTTTCCGGCAGCGTTTCGGCAGACAACATTTCCATCGCCGATGACCCTCAATTCAGCCAGTCTCCCTTTGTGCAGGCCAAGTCGCTCAAAGTGGGAGTGGAATTGATGCCGCTGATTTTTTCGAAAGCCCTGAATGTCACGGAACTGACGTTGGACCAGCCAGAGATCAACCTGATGAAGTCGGAGGATGGATCGAGGTGGAATTTTTCGAGCCTCGGCGGAAAGAACACGTCGGCCCCGAAGCCGGCGGAATCGGCGTCACCCAAGACTTCCGCCGGAAATCCGGATCTCTCCGTGGCGAGATTGAACATCGATAATGGGAAACTCACGGTGTCCCGCGCAAAGTCGGAACAGCCTCCTCGAATTTATGACAAGGTTAATATCGAGGTAAAGAGCTTCTCGTTTGGCTCCTCGTTCCCTTTCAAGATGACCGCGGATTTACCAGCGGGCGGAAGTCTCAAACTCGACGGCAAGGCCGGACCGATGGACGCCAACAATGCGGCGATGACACCGCTCGATGCCAAGATTTCCGTGCGCAAGATGAACCTGGCAGCCTCAGGGTTTATCGATCCGGCGACGGGGATTTCGGGCATTGCCGATTTCGATGGCACGATAACTTCCGATGGCCATGAGGCCAAGACCAGCGGCACCCTGAAGGCGACGAATTTACAGGTCGTCAAGAAGGGCTCACCCGCCAGTCAGCCGGTGGAGGTGAACTATACGGTCGTGCACGAACTCGCCAAAGAGAACGGCAGCATCCCGCAATGTGACATCTCCATGGGGAAGGCGGTCGTGCATGTGAATGGTACTTACGACGCCCACGGCACAGTCACGTCGGTGAACCTGAAGGTGAACGGACCGGGCATGCCCGTCGATGACCTGGAGGCAATGCTGCCGGCTTTTGGTGTGGTGTTACCTCCAAAGGCGAGTTTGAAGGGCGGCACGCTGAACACGACTATGACGATCGATGGACCCGTGGACAAGCTGGTCACGGTCGGAAGCGTCAAGCTGGAAAATTCCACGCTGGCCAATTTCAATCTTGGCTCCAAGCTGTCAGGTATTTCGGCGCTGTCGGGGAAAAACACGGGGAACGACACCGTCATTCAGAATTTCAGTTCCGATGTGCGGGTGGCGCCGGAGGGCACGGCGGCGAACAACATCAATCTCAACATACCTTCGATCGGCGTGGTCACTGGCGCCGGAACTGTGAGTCCGGCCAACGAACTCGCTTTCAAAATGAAGGCTGAGGTCGGTGGCGTGGGAATTCCGATCGACGTTTCGGGCACCACTGCGGACCCGAAGTTTGTCCCCGATGTGAAGGGGATGGCCACGGGTCTTTTAAAGAACGCGCTCGGGGGCAAAGGCAACCAGCAGAATCCCGTCAACGGATTGACCGGGCTATTCAAGAAGAAGCCGTAGTAAAACCCTTGACAACGCTCGCGCCATCCGCACTGACCGGCGCCACGGGATTCTTGATGGCAGCCGCAGAGTGCTCATTGCGTGGGAGCGTGGCCAAACCACCATCGAAGCAAGCGGCGAATTGCCGAGATGGACATTGGAGGAGTAAGCAGGGGTCAGTGAGTGCTATGGGGATGTTACGCCAATTGACTCAACCCAGATTCCGGTGTCAGAGCCTTCTGTGCCGTGCGTCCAGAACCTTTTCAAGGCGCTGCAGAAGCGCAATATCTCCGACGAAGAACAACTGGTTGGCGTGATCCAGAAAATAAATTCTCCGGGCGCTCCCGAATCGGTTCGTCGCCCACACCCGAGGTGTGCCGGCAAAGGTGTAGAGAAAGCCGCCATCCTCACGATGTTCCGTGATCTTGAAGTCGGCAAAAGTCTGGGGTTTCGGCAGGAAGAAAGCCGTGACGTCTCCATAGTTGGTGTGATAATTAACCTCACCCTCAACGGTGTTGTGCATGGCGCCGCCATCCTCGACTTCAAAAACGCTCCACAAGGTGGTCGGAAACATGCAATGCACCACGAATCCATGACTTTCCAAGGTGCGTTTTAGCTCCATTGCGTCGGGATAAACCGGCTCCGTAGAAGAAAGCATGGCTAAATCTTTTGCACAAGCCGGATCATCCTGAGCGCGCAGTCCGCAAGGACACGCCATAAGGAGCACAACGATGCCCACTAGAAGTCGATCAGAATGGACTCTCATAATCTCTCCCTTAACGAAGCGCCGTTGCGGTATCTTCTGACAATTAGACACCGGGACTCGCGATCTTGGACACAGATATTGTAATCAGGCCATTTCACGCTTTGAGCCGCAAAGCGCCATTTTGAGTGAAACGGCGATTTTTTGCCAACCATCCGCATTCCTGCGGATATCCGTGGCAATCAAACCATAGCGCATCGTAGAATTCATGCCGGACTCAACACTCAGAACCGGATGAAGCACTCGTGAAGGCGCCTTTGACGTGCCCGAAGAGTATTGCTATTGCACGCACAAAGGGAGGGAAGCAATGCAGAAACGCCAACTAGGAAGGAGCAATCTTGAAGTGTCGGCGCTGGGACTGGGCTGCATGAGGTTGAGTCCTGGTCACGGCACAGTGGCAGGGACCCGGCAGGAAATGATTGCGCTCATTCGCGCAGCGGTCGAACACGGCATCACTTTCTTCGATACCGCAGAAGTCTACGGTCCGTTCGTGAATGAAGAGCTTGTGGGCGAGGCTCTCGCCCCCATGCGAGACCAGGTGGTGATTGCGACCAAGTTCGGGTTCCAGATTGACTCCGAGAAAGATCCGCATCCGGTCGGTTTGAACAGTCGGCCGGAATTCATCAAAGAGACGGCCGAGGGCTCGTTGAGAAGGCTCAAGGTCGACACTATCGATCTGTTCTATCAGCATCGCGTCGATCCGAACGTGCCCATTGAAGACGTGGCGGGAGCGGTGAAGGACCTGATTCACGAAGGCAAGGTGAAGCACTTCGGATTATCTGAAGCGGGGGCACAGACCATCCGCCGCGCACATGCAATTCAGCCAGTGGCCGCGCTTCAAAGTGAATACTCACTCTGGTGGAAGCGCCCGGAAGAAGAACTCATTCCCACGCTCGAAGAACTCGGCATCGGCCTGGTTCCGTTCAGTCCGCTGGGCAAGGGATTCCTCACGGGAACGATTACGGAAAACACGCAGTTTGACCTGGAGGACAATCGCGGCAGTTTCCCCCGCTTCTCGGCTGAATCGCGCAAGGCAAATCGCGTTCTGGTGGATCTGATTGGTGCATTCGCATCGAAGAAGAATGCGACATCCGCTCAGATCGCGCTCGCCTGGCTGTTGGCGCAAAAACCCTGGATTGTTCCGATTCCTGGCACGAGCAAACTGGAGCGGCTTGAAGAGAACATCGGAGCGATTGCCATCGAACTTACCGAAGAGGATCTCCTGGAACTCGACGCCGCGACCGCAAACATCACAGTGCAAGGCGCCCGCTACCCGGAAGAACTGGAACGAATGACGTATCGCTGAAAGCACGCAAAGCGTTCAACAGTGCACCGCTGTTTTTCACAAGACAGACAGGCGTTTCCCACTCCCCCGATCGGGTCAACAAGCGTAATGGGGATGTTACAACTATTATCCCCTTTTCGACATAATCCATTTACAGCATTACGAAACCGTAACTCAGGCATAATGCTACGCAATGTTGGCAGACACGCCATTTCGATGGACTGACCCGGCCACTTGGCCGTGGGTGTTTTACGTATGGATAGCGTTCATTTTGCTCGGGTGGGTCGTTCCGGTTTGGCGCTGGTTCAGACGCAAGAGAGCCGGTGGCTGGCCGATTGCAGACGGGCGCATCGAATCGACTGAAGTCACGAAGCCGAATTTCTCGTTAACCACGAAACGTGGCCACTACGTTGCGCAGTTGGGATACTCCTATTCGGTGGCCGGAAGCACCCATTCAGGTCTGTACAAACACGAGTTTCCAACAGAGCCTGCCACCAATGACTATGTCCGCGATCTGAGAGGAAAAGCGGTTGCGGTTCGGTACAGTCCCAGTAAGCCGTCGCTATCAATGGTGCTTGAACCTGACATCGACGCGATTTTGCAGAACCGGCCTCCCTCTGGCGATGACGAATCGGTCACACGCGCTGCGATTCCCGAATGGCTACGACCCTTCATCTGGGTCTTTGTTTGGCTCTCCGCCATCGGTCTGCTGGTCAGCCTGTGGATTCACATTCGAGCGCTGATGGGACATGTTGTGCCGTCGGCATTCTGGGTTCTCCACGTTGGCATCTTCGTTGTGTGGTTCCCAGCGGTGCTCGTAGCGCAACGATTGGTCGGTAGCACCCACCGCAAAGACTTCTGGAAAGCCATTCTTAAGGGGGCGCCGGATTGGGTGCGCTACGTGATGTACGTTTTTTCCGCCTACGAATTTGTGACCTTCGTGATCTCGATAGGTCAGTCTTCAAGCGGTGGTCGTCATACCACGACTTCGGCCGCCGATTGGAGAGGATTCTCAAGTATGTGGATGGTGTTTTATTCCGCCGCACTCGCAATTCTGTACTCGGCTGCCAAGACGATGGAGTCAAGCCCACGTTGCGTGAATGGGCATCTGGCGTCGCCGAACGCGCACTACTGTAACCGCTGCGGCCAGCCTGTCTTGCCCGTTCATTGAGATCGACGACCGGATGACCCCAAATCCGTTCCCTCCAACTGTTGTTAGCAGGCCGTTACACTCAAGTGCCCAGAGCGAGGCCATGATAAGTGCAATAGAGATTTCTCAACAGTTAGCTACCGTTTCGATCAAGGACCACGATGAGGTTCTCTTGGACAGCAACACTCTTTCCGTTTCGCTTCGCGGGCTTGAATCGCCAAGTTCTCAGGGCTCGCACTGCTAGTTCGTCGACAATTTCGTCACCGGAAGACTCGAGAACACTTGCATCAGCCACGTAGCCGGTCTTGCTCACAATGACTGAGAGTGCGATCTCGGCGGTGGTCTTCTCGCTGTTCTGCGGAAGTGGCGGAGTTGGATGCTCAAGCGCCGTTGGACGAAGGTCGGCGCGGGACGCATAGACTAGTTCGCCCTTGAGTGTCGTCACCTGCTTAGGCGGACATTCCTTGTAAAACTTTACCCAGAAAGACGGCGGGGCGTCCCAGTAGCTATGAGCCTTGTCGTTGCAGTCAGCCCCCATCGACTGATCTAAAACGCCGAGAGGAGGAGGACTGGGAGGAATCTTCACTATTGGCGGAGACTGAGACCATGCCGGAGTCAGGCCAAAGAAGAGCGCAAAAGCGCGTATGACTGACCGCATAGGTGTCCTCGCTCCCATGCTGATTGTAGCTTTTCCGAACTAGCTGTTGTAAGCAGGCAATACGCTCATTGACGCCGCGATTTGGTCTAGCCGCGGATTTGCATTCTCGTGGGGAGGACAGGAACGCTGATGACGGCAAACCCTTGTCAAGAGGCTGAATGGGGGCGATTTCTGTTAAGTCCATGTCTTCGCGGGAGATATATTCTCGGGAAAATGTCCACTTTGCCCCGGGCGAATTGATAAAATAGAAGTAGAGAGTAGAAAAAAAGCGCGGCCTATCACAGGGCCGCGTTTTTATTTGGCTCGAGTGAGCTGCGTCCTCGGCGTGGGGTCGCGCGGGCCAGATGAGAACGGGAGCTGACAATTTCGCATTCGGTCGGACTATTTACTATTGAGAATATATATTTTATTATAGCGAAACTATGACTGGAATTCCTGAGACGATTTCTGAGGGCCTGGGACGTTACTCGATTGGAGAAAAACTCCGCACCCTGAGGCTTCGTAAGAGTATGGGCCTGGTGGAATTAGGCAAACATACGGGCCTTTCCGCTGCCCTGCTTTCGAAGCTGGAGAGGGGAAAGTTGTTTCCCACTCTGCCCACACTGTTGCGCATTGCAATGGTGTTTGGCGTGGGGCTGGATTTCTTCTTCACCGACGAGCGCAAGCGCCGGGTGGTTGGAGTGGTCCGGAAAGAGGAGCGGGTGCGGTTCCCGGAGCGGCCGGGTACCCAGGACGTGCAGTATTACTTTGAGTGCCTGGATTACCGGGCCACGGAGCGGAAGCTAAGTGCTTTTCTCGCGGACTTTCAAGAGGTGGCGCCGGAGAAATTGAAGCCGCACCAGCATGCCGGAATTGAATTTCTCTTTGTTTTGAAGGGATCTCTGACCATCAAAATCGGGGGCGAAGAGTTCCTGCTGGAGGCCGAAGACGCGATCTACTTCGATTCCGCGGTGCTGCATAGCTACCGGCGCCGAGGCGCGAAGCCGTGTACGGGGGTAATCGTTACCGTGCCGCAAAGCTAAAGCTTGATCGGCAGATGAAATGGAACCTTCTTCGGGGTCTCGCTCTCGAGTGCGGGACGGGTTACGGCTTGTTACCGCAATCGGGGTGGTACCTGAATTGCTACTCTAAGGTTTCATTGACAAGCCCTGATGGCCATTCCATACTCGCGGACAAGCTGCGAAACGGTTTGCAACTTTACTCGCTCAGGGAATCGGGGCGCGTACCCTATGTTTCGGTACTCACGGTTGGCTCACCCTCAAGCCAGACCCATCTTCACCAAATTTGAGAGTTCAGGGATTTCACAGGAGGATCGTCTTGTCTAAGCCATCTGTTGCGAAGAATCTGATGCCAGCGGTTGGGATCGTGGTCATAGCGATCGTGGCGGCGGTTGCCGTGGTTGGCGCCGGCCGGATCACCCCGCGTAGCGGCGTAAGCGCGCGGATTGCGGCTCCGGCTTTGCCTGCAGCAGTACAGCCGCCTGCGCTCAGCGCGGAGCAGCGCGGCCGGGTCCGCGCCAATCTGGACGCTCTTCCCTTGGCCTTTGAAGCGAATCAGGGACAAACCGATCCACAAGTGAAGTACATGGCGCGGGGCAACGGCTATACGGTGTTCCTCACGGGAAATGACACCGTGTTTGCGCTGCATTCGTCGCAGCCGAATTCTTCGTCCGCTGCTGCGCGACATGGTGACACCGCGTCACGCGTGGCCAGGCACGAAAAGGACATCCACGCGGCGATCTCGATGAAGTTGGTGGGAGGCAATCCGCAACCGGAGATTTCTGCCGCCGGCGAGTTGCCGGGACACAGCAACTATTTTGTCGGCAGCGACGCGAGCAAGTGGCAGCAGGGCGTGAAGCAGTACGCGGCCGTTTCGTACCGAGACGTGTATCCGGGCGTGAACATGGCATTTCATGGCCAACAGCGGCAGCTGGAGTTTGACTTCATCGTCGCCCCGGGCGCGAATGCCGCGCCGATCAGCATGGGAGTGACTGGCGCGAAGCGGATTGCCACGGACGATTCTGGGAATCTGGTGCTTTCGTCGGCAGCGGGAAATGTTCTTCTGCACAAGCCGTTTGCGTATCAGGAAAAGAACGGGACGCGCGAGCCCGTGGATGCGCGCTTCGCGGTGCAGGCCAACAACCAAGTCGGTTTTGTTTTGGGCAACTATGATCGCAGCCGCGAGCTGGTGATTGATCCGTCTGTGGGATGGTCGACGTATTTGGGTGGAAATGCCGAAGACGATGGATATGCCATCGGGGTCGACAGCAATGGAAACGCAATTGTGACGGGTCAAACGCACTCCGCGAATTTTCCCACCGTCACTGGAGCCTACTCGAAGAATTACATTGGCCTTTTCGATGTCTTTGTAACCAAGATTTCGGCGGACGGGACCACGGTAATCTACTCCACCTATGTGGGCGGCTCGGGCAACGATAGCGGAAACGCGATTGCCCTCGACGCATCCGGAGACGCTTTCGTCGCGGGCGGAACGTCATCGACCGACTTTCCCCACACGGGCGGGTACCAGACTTCTTTGAAAGGAACGTTGAACGCTTTCGTCTTCGAACTCAGTTCGAATGGCGGCACCCTGATGTACAGCACCTATCTGGGTGGCACTGCTTCCGACGCCGCAGCCGGCATCGCGGTAGACGGCACCGGCGAGACGTATGTTGTCGGACAGACGACCTCTACTGACTTTCCGACACTCAATCCCATTCAGAGCAGCATGAAGGGAAATGGCAACGGATTTGTCACCAAGTTAAATTCCTCCGGCAGTGCCCTGGTGTATTCCACGTACCTTGGCGCAGGCTCGGCCGATTTTGCCTCGGCAGTTGGGTTGGATTCTTCCAATAACGCCTATGTGACCGGTTCCACGAAAAACGCCGGGTTCCCAACAACGACTGGGGCCTTCCAAACCACCTGCGGAACGGACGGAGCCTGCAACGGCGGTCTGTATGACGCTTTCGTGTCGGTCCTCAAGCCGGATGGGAGCGGCTTCGTTTATTCGACCTATCTTGGAGGCGAGAAAGACGACGAGGGCTTTGGCATCGCAGTCGATGCGGCGGGCGATGCTTATGTAACGGGGCTTACTGCCTCCAGTGCGCATTTCCCTCTAAAGTCGGCGCTGCAAGGAACCTATGGCGGCGACCCTGAAGACGCGTTCGTTTCGGCGCTCGACTCGACCGGCAGCAGCCTTATCTACTCGACATATCTGGGCGGAAGTTCGAATGATACCGCCAGCGGTATCGCGATCGACGAAAACCAGAATGTATACGTGGCGGGACAAACTGGCTCGTCAAATTTCAAGACTCTGGGCGCGACCCAAGGCACGAACAAAGGAGGAAATGACGCGTTCGTAAGCGAAATCAACTCCGCCGGATCGCTCGTGTTCTCTACCTATCTTGGGGGCACGGGCAATGAGAACTCGGTCTCCGGCGGCAGTGGCAACGTCGGAGCCCTTGGAGCGATCGCGGTAGACAACGTCGGCGCTAATATCTACGTCACGGGCAACACCGCGTCCTCCGACTTCCCGGTAACAGGGTCAGCGATACAAGGCAACTACGGTGGCGCAATCGATGCGTTCGTAACCAAATACACGCAGAGCACGTTCGGGATAACGGCCACCACGCCTGCGGCAGTGACCGGCGGCAATCCGGCCACTTCCACGGTGACGTTGACCTCGTATAACGGCTACAGCAAGTCGGTAACGCTGACTTGCACAGTGACCGGGACGGCGACTCCGCTGCCGACGTGCGGCGCCGGCGCATTTTCACCTGGTAGCGTGACGCCCACCAGCGGAGGTGCTACGTCCACCCTGACGATCACGACATCGGCGTCGGCACAGGCTGCGCACCGGGCGAGCCGTCTGCCTGCGATCTGGCTGCCTTTGGTAGGGCTGTCCCTGTTCGGGATGTGCTGCGTCTCCGCCGCGCCCCGGCGCCGGAGGTTTGCTGGATTCCTGCTCCTGGGACTGGCAGTGAGCGCTCTGGTGTTTCTGCCGGCCTGCTCCAGCGGCAGCAGCAGCGGCGGTGGTGGCTGTACCGCGGTTCCCAGCGTTCCTGGCGGGCTGGCGGCTTCCGCGACCACCAGCACGGGCACCACGCTGAACTGGTCCGCATCGACTGTGGCGTCGACCTGCACGCTTACTGGTTATGCGATCTATCAGAACGGTACACAAATTGGGACGAGCACCACCCCTACCTTCAACGTCACCGGATTGACCGCGGGCACGACTTATTCCTTCACCGTGGCGGCAAGCGACGGCGCTGGAATGTCGGCGCAAAGCACGCCCGTAAGCGTGACCACCAGCGGAGGAACGTTCACAGTGACAATTACTGGAACGGACTCGACCGGCCTTGCGCACTCGACGCAAGTTCTGCTGACGGTGAACTAACAACTGACGCGTCCATCCACGCGACCGCCTCCCGCAACGGAGGCGGTCGTTTTCTTTGGGCGAGTGGATCGAATGCCCGACAGTGGTGCAGTTAGAAAATTGCCCGCCCTTCGCGGATAAGGCCGCAATTTTGAAATACGATGCTTACGGCACGGCTGAACAGGCTGCGGAAAAAAGCGTGCCCGACTTCGCAGGGGGCGCACCGGGGCTAAAGCCCCTCAAGAATTCAGCGCGCCTGGCGGGCGCGGCCCTGAAGGGCCGCTCTTCCACGGTGGCGCATTCGTTTGCGGTGATTCATTGGTTCACCGTGCCGTCCCTCAGCGGCTAAAGCCGCAATGAAAATGCGATGCTTACTTACAGCACGGCTGAAGCCGTGCCCTTTCAAAGCCGATTCGAGCACATCCGCATGGGTGAAGATATTTTCAACGGCGACCCAAACTGAACTGGCGGGGCTGAATGCGTGCCCTTAAAAGCCGATTCAAACTGGACTGCTGTCGAATCGCGTTCAACGCAAGGAAGTCGTCATCGGGGATGGTAGTATGGAAGATTCCGTGGCAGTGATTCCCGGGAACTGGGTGGCAAGGTCTTTCGCGGAACCTCTTGCGGTAAAATGAGGTTTCGATTCCCGCATGATTGCAGGTGCAGCTGGACGTTCCTGGCGGAAAGCGGGAAGTAGTTTGGCGGTGCGGGCAGCCTTTGCGGTGTCCTGGGAATCGAAGCTATCGAAGGTACTTGAACCGAACTCTGCTCATGTTGAAATCCGAGTTAGTCGAATCCAAGTGGAATTTGTGGACCAGGCGCGGCGGCCTGCCGGTATTGTGTCTGCTGGCCAGCCTGCTGGTGGTGCCGGCGGCGTCTGCCTCGGTGGACTTCACCTTGACGGCCACGGCCTTCTCACCTGACGCGACGGCGGCGGGCGGTACGTCCTCCTCGAACATCACGGTGGTGACGCCCAACGGATACACCGGCAAGGTGACGCTCGGGTGCACGGTGACAGCTTCGGTGTCGATTCCTCCGGCGGAGCTTCCGACGTGCCTGGTGAGTCCGGCGTCGATGACGTCGTCGGGCGGAGCGACGGCCACGATCAACACGACGGGGACGACACCGACGATTGGGTACAGCATCACGCTCACGGGCACGGATGCCTCGGGGACGGTGTCATTGGCTCCGATGGACCTGACGGTGCTCGCAGTGACAGAACTGTTTACCATCACGATCCAGAGTGCGGTCGCTCCAAGCAGCGTCCCGGCCGGCAACGGAGGCCAAGCGGTAATCAGCGTGAACCCGCTGAACGGATATGTAAGCCCGACTGGCGGGGTGACTTTGTATTGCAGCTCGATGACACCGCTTGTGACCCTGGGCCCGGTTTGCTCGTTCTCGTATCCGGCGGGATCTACCGGGTTGCCGGTTCCCGGAGTGGCGGCCACCTCTACGCTGACGATCAGCACATTCGGTCCGGTGCCAACCGGAGCGACGGTGCGTCCGCGGAATTTTTATGCCTTGTGGCTATTTCTTCCGATGTTGGGATTGGTGGGAGTAGGCGCAGCCGCACGGGGAAAGAAATCGAGAACGGTTTGGGGACTGCTGGCGATTCTTGTGGTCGGCGGATCGCTTCTGTTGATTCCCGCGTGCTCGAACACCACCAGCAAAACCTCCACTACGACTCCGAACGGAATTACTCCGGCTAATACCTACACGTTCACCATCGTCGGGATCGACTCGAATGGCGTGGCCTCGAGCAACACGGGGTCGACGGGCGCCCCTAGCGTCAGCTTGACAGTAACGGCTCCGACGGCCCAATGAGTCATGCGACGCTCTCGGCTGCGCTCGATTCCCGGGCTGCTGGCTGTAGTGGTCGCTTCCCTGCTGCTGAGTGATCCGGGGCGATCGGCCTCGCACAACAACAAAGAGACAATTCCCGCGGTGCGCTGGAACGAGGAGACTCCCGGCTGCACGTTCGTGCGCGGCGAGGATGGCAAGTACCGGTATGGACTGTGGTCGGGCGATGTGGGCGTGACTGCGGCCGTGGATTCGCAGGAGTTGGAAAAAGTTCACCGCCGGCATGAGCCCTTTTTTGGCGTGCTGCTGACGGTTCGCTATCGCGGGAAAAGTTCGATCGATTTGGGAGTGGACCATATCTCCCTGGAATTCGTGAAGCATTTCCGCGTGATACAGACTGCGATGGATCCCGATGCATTTGCGCAGAAGGTGCAAAGCGATGCCGATGCACTCGATCATGAGATCGCGCGCGAAATAGAGAAACATCCCGAACAAAAAGAGCAGAAGGAAGCCTTGGTGCGGGCGTTCCTGAAAGATTCGACGGAGTTGCTGGAGTTTGTCGGGAAGAACAGCCTGCGTCCGACGCTTTTGCAACCGGGCAACCAGGAAACGAGCGGCTGGGTGCTGTTCAGCACCAACAGCAAGTGGATCAGCAGGTGGAAGAAGCAAGAGGAGTTTATCTTGCGGGTGCCGGTGGATGGAAAGATGTTTGAGTTTCCGTTCAAGCTGCCGCCGAAGCCGGGAGAAGTACTGCTGCGGAAGCGGGAGTAGGAAGAAGGACCTCGGACGTCAGACTTCGGCCGCGTGGGCTGAGGGCTGAGTCCGGTTTGTCTGAGGAGTGAGGTCCGGTTGATTACGAGGCGGCTTTGCGCGACTGGCGCTCGATTTCGTCGGCATGATGCATGAGCACGTCGCGCAACGAAACCAGGCCCTTCAATTCCTTGCCATCGACGATGGGCAAGTGGCGAAATCCGAACTCGCGCATGATGAACAGGCATTCTTCAATGCTTTCGTCGGCGGCAACGGCGCGCGGGTTGGCGGTCATGACTTCTGACACGGCGGTGGTGCCGGGCGTGCGGCCGACGGCGACTACGCGATTCATGATGTCGCGTTCGGAGAGGATCCCCACCAGAGCTCCATCGCGCATCACGGGGACGGCTCCGACGTTGTGCTCCATCATGTAACGCGCGGCTTCGACCACGGTGCGCGAGGCATCGACGGAATAAAGCCGACGGTCCTGGATGAGATCGCGGAGGGTATTCATAATGGACTCCTTCGGATGGTGGACTTGAGCGTCGGCCAGCCCCCACGGCCAGCCTTTCAGGTGGGCAATACTCTATCACAGGTACGCGGGCCGCAGAACCATTGGGCCTACCGGTAGTGCATCAGTCTTGAGGAACTCGTGATGATGGCAGAGAGCTGCGCGCCGAACCTGAGAGAAGGCGGCTCCTACAAAAATAAGCAGTTGGGCCAGGTTCAGTGCGGGGCTTTTCAGTGCATGACCAGATGATGCTCTTCCTCGTAAGCATCCTGCTCGGCGGGGCCCGGCACCTCCGCGGGGAAGTCGTGGGCGGAAGGCAGTTGCGCTTGAGGCGCGGCTGGCGCGGGGCGGCGATGCTTGACGTATTCCAGCAGAGGGAGGAACGGCAGCATCAAGAGGAAAACCACTCCCATGAGCCAGAAGGCCTCGACGAAAGCCAGCATCGAAGCATGCTGCTGCACCAGGCCATAGACTGCGGCGATGGCCTTGCGCGAGGCCGTAACCCGGTCGATGCCGTGAGCCAGGAAGTTTGCCTGCATTCCGCGCAGCAGAAGTGCAGTCTGCGAACTGCCTCCGGTGACCCTGGCGACCAGGTGATTCTGGTGTACCTGCGTGCGCCGGGCCAGGAAGGTCGTCATGACGGCGATGCCGATGCTGCCGCCGATATTGCGCATCAGGTTGAAGATGCTGGTGGCGTTACCCATCTTTTCCGGCTGGATGCGCGACATGGAGAGCGCCATCAGCGGGATGAACAGGAAGGCGAGCGCGACTCCTTGCAGCACCTGGGCCCAGAAGATGTCCCAAAATCCTGCGTAAAGGTTGAGGCCCGAGAGCTGGAACATGGTCACCGAGCCCAACACCATGCCTACGGCAAGTAATCGGCGCGGATCCATTTTGGTCGTTAAGTGTCCGGCGAGCGGAGTAAACAGGAGAGCCCCGATCCCCCGTGGAGACAAGGCGAGCCCGGAATTGTAGGCGGGATAGCCCATCAGGGTTTGCAGGTACAACGGCAACAGGACCAGGCTCGCGTAGAGCACAAATCCCAGCATGCCGATGAGGAAGACGCCGTAACTGAACGAGCGGTTCTTCAGGACACGGAGATCCACGACAGGATGATCGGTCATGAGTTCGCGCACGATCAGCGCCACCAAACCGAAGATGCAGAGCCCGGTGAAGGTGCGAATGTAGTTCGACGCAAACCAATCTTTGCGCTGGCCGGTATCGAGCAGCACCTGCAAAGAGCCGATTCCGAGCGCGAGAAACCCGATGCCCCAAAGATCGACGCGGCCTCCGCCGCGCTTCACGTAATGTGGGTCGCTGACGAAGCGGTTCATCAGAATCAGGGAAAGAATGCCGACCGGGAGGTTGAGATAAAAGATCCAGCGCCAGCTGTAATTGTCGGTAATCCATCCGCCGAGGGTGGGCCCGAGAATCGGCGCCAGCAAGATGCCGATTCCGAAGGCCGCCATGGCGTGGCCGTGACGCTCTTTCGGGAAGGTTTCCAGAAGGATGGCTTGAGCGAGTGGCTGCAGGCCGCCGCCCGTCAGGCCCTGCAGGATGCGGAAGATGATCAGCTGCGTGAGCGAGGTAGCCAGACCGCAGCAGAGGGAGGTCAGCGTAAAACCGGCAACGCAGGCGAGGAGAAGCCGCTTGCGTCCCATGTAGTTGGCCAGCCATCCGGAGATCGGCAGCACGATGGCGTTTGAAACCAGGTAGGAGGTCACGACCCAGGTGCCCTCCTCGTTCGTCGCCGCAAGATTGCCGGCGATGTGAGGAATAGAGACGTTGACGACGGTGGTATCGAGGACTTCCATGAAGGTCGCCAGCATCACGGAGAAGGTGACGACCCAGGGGTTCACGCCGCGTTGTGGATTGGCATCCACTCAAACCGCCAGCGGAAAAATCCGCATTCCCGACTCTTTAATTTAGTGGGAACACGCAAGGACATACCGTGACCGGGGTCACAAGAGGGGCACTGGTAGGGATGCTTCGACTCCGCGAGAACAATCGCTACGCTCTTGTTTTCGCCAGGCTCAGCATGACAGTGGGGACCAAGCTGGCGGCCACACGGACCGCCAGCATGGTTTGACATGCAGGCTTTTAGAAGCGGAACTGCGGACCAAAGGTTACGCGAAGGTTGTTATGAGCGCCGCCGTTGAAAAAAATGTCGTCGCCGGCTTCGAGGCGGAGGCCGATGGGTCCGGCGAAAGCTTCGATTCCGGCGCCTGGGTATAAAGCGAAGTAGGTAGCGCCATTGGTCAGGCCTACGGTGTTGACGAAACCGGTGGGCGGGTTCTCGTTGTTGACGCCGAAGTTGTCAAAGCCAACTTTGCCGGTCACGAAGACTCGAAACGGGCCCGATCCGGTTTGAAATTTCGGACCGAAGAAACCATGGAGCGTGTGGAGCTGCGCATTTACCGTGGTGCTGCTGATCCCGTTCGAATAAGTATTCGTGTAGTTCCGCTTAAAGTCGTAGGCCATTTCGGCTTCGAGTTGAATGCTCGGCCGGATTCCGAATGCCACCCGTCCGCCTAAGCCAAGGAAATTCCTGGTCGGTCCCGGGTCGCTGAGACGGTAGTAGTCGGCGAAGGCACCGATTTCGACGTGATCCATGCTGCCACTATCCTGGGCGACGAGCATGGGTGCAGCAAAAAATAACGAAAGCGCCAGTAGACCTAAACAACGTTTCATGGTTTGTGTTAACTCCTGAATAGTTTTGTCCCGCACACACTCTTGCCCCGGACAAGGTCAAGGGCGGAGCGGAACAGGGCGGCAGAATTACGAAGATAGATGCGGTTCTTCGCTTGGAAGGTTGGAGCGAAAAGCCGCACTGGACGGGGACTGTACGGTGGAGAACACAGTAGAGCTGGAGCGGGAAAACACAGTAGAACGGGAAGGAAAACGGCGCGAGCTTGAGCTCCGCGCCGTGGGATTATGTTGCCTGGAAGGCAGCCTTATTGCAGATGGTTCACTCGCGCCGGAGTTGCGTCGGCGGTGCTGTCCTCAGAGCGCGGCGTCATGGACACCACGATGTACTCGCGTTCCTTGCTGTCGAGATCTTCCATGCGCAGCAGCATTTTATCTTTCTGCAGCCGGAACTGCGCCTGCTCCCCCACCGGCAGAAGCGCCGGATGCCTTTCGTCGCGGGGACGAATCCGATAAATCACGCGCTCAGCCTGCAACACATATTCCTGGCAGAGAACTTCTTGCGTTTTCCTGGTACTCGAGTCGGTGCCGAGCATGTCGCCGGCGAAGCTCTTGGCCTCTTTCTCGGCCATACCGCAGTGCACTGAATCCATCTGGACAAGCTTGCCGGTCTGGTACGGCTTGGGATCTTTCGCATAGGCCGCGGTGGCCAAACCCAGAACCGAGTACAACATCCACTTTGAGCGCATGTTTACTCCCCTGAAGAAAAAGCGAACCTACTCAAGAATCAGAAGGACACAAAGGGTCCTCGACTCAGTGGCTCTATTTTTCTATGGAGCAAGGGCAGAAGGCAGGTCACTGCGGTCATAGCCCGGAAGTTACCTCGAGCTGGCCGATTCTGCCTGGGCATTCTGTGTCGGCGCAAATTATTCAGGCTTGCCGGGCACTTATCGTTCCGTGATTTCTTCGAGGGTAGTAAAGAATGCAGGATAGGAGATACCAGCGGCCTCGGCGCCGCGGATCAACGTTTCTCCTTCGGCGCGCAGGCCGGCAACGGCAAAGGCCATGGCGATGCGATGATCGTCGAAGGAATCGAGTTCGGCGCCATGCAGGGTTTGACCGCCCGGGATCTTGAGCCCGTCTTCGCGCTCTTCCACCTCGGCGCCCATCCGACGAAGATTGGTGGCGACGGCATGAATGCGATCCGATTCCTTGACGCGCAATTCCTTTGCGTCGCGCACTTCGATTCCCTGTTCGGTAAACGGAGCGATCGCCGCCAGCACTGGAATTTCGTCGATCAACGCGGCGGAGTCACCGCCGGCGATTATCGCGCCCGTCAACTTAGCGCCTTCCACTTGCAACGATCCCACGAGTTCCCCATGAAGCTCTTCGAGTTGAGTCACTGAAATGCGCAAGCCCATCTGGGTAAGAATGTCGAGCAGGCGGGCGCGGGTGGGATTCATGAGCAGATCGGGCAGAGTCAGTTGCGAGCCGGGAAAAAGCGCGGCGGCGCACAGAAAAAAAGCCGCGCTTGAGAGATCGCCGGGAATGCGGGCTTCGAGGCCTCGCAGGCGCTGGCCGCCGCGGATGCGGACTTCGTTCCCCGCTCCGACACTTTTTCGTTCCAGCCGGACGCCGAAAGCGCGCAGCGCCACTTCTCCATGGTCGCGGGTACGCAGCGGCTCTTCAATACGGGTCTCACCCTCGGCGAACAGGCCGGCAAACAGCAGGCAGGACTTCACTTGTGCGCTGGCGACGGGCATGGAGTAATCGATTGCTTTCAAAGTTGCGCCAGTGATGCGAAGGGGCGGCTTGCCTTGCTGCGAGGTAATCTGCGCGCCCATGGCGGTGAGCGGCTTGATCACGCGCTCCATGGGACGGCGCGAGAGCGACGGATCGCCGATCATCTCGCCGGTGAAATTCTGGGCGGCAACGATTCCGCTGAGCATGCGCATGGTGGAACCTGAATTCCCGCAATCGAGCGGAGTCGCCGGGGCCGCAAGCGACAGACCGCTGCCCTGGACTTCGATGACGTTGCCGGGATCTTGATCCTTGCGCTGCCATCGGACGCCAAGCGCGCGCATGCAACCAAGCGTGCTGGCGCAGTCGGCGCCGGTCGAATAATTCTCGAGGACCGACGGGCCATCGGCGATTCCCGACAGCATGGCGTAGCGGTGGGAAATGGACTTGTCTCCGGGAAGCCGCACACTGCCGCGGACATTGCGCGCGGGGCGCACCAAGGTCTGAGATTCGACTTTCATCTTGAGATCAATATAGCGGAAGAAGCTCGGCGAGCGGCGTCAGGCTTGCTGCTTTACACGAGCCAACCTTAAGCCTTCGCGTGGGAGATAGCCTCCTGCAGGATGTCGGCGGGAACTTCTTTGAGAGTAACGCCGAATTCGAACATCGGTGTTTCTGTACCGCGTCCCCAGCGGGCGACTTCCCAATGCGCGCGAACTATTTTCACGTCAGGATGAGCTGTCAGATCGAGTAGCAGGGGCGCCTCTTCGCAATAAAACTTCTGCGGAAACGCGGCAATCGATTTCGCCCCCCAGGTGGCGCCATCGGCTGAACCGTAGACGCTGACGTCGATCGACTCCTGCTCGATGATCTTAGTAATTGCGAGCGATACGAGAAAAACGCGGCTGGCGGCGCCGCTGACGTCAATGGGAGCGCCGTCTCCCTTAGCACTAACGACGGTTCCGGCGGGAACCAGAATTCCTTCAACCATAGTTGTAGCCATCGCGAGAGATTCTAACAAATCCGGGTTGGAGGGAGCGTTTAAAAACTTTTTAAGCGTCCGGTGTAACTTCGCGGCTGGCGGCGAATCCCATGCGCACTGCCCAAGTTCGGGGCGCATTCCACGATCAGAAATCGACATAAGGAGAAAACTGTGAAAACCAATCTGTTTGGCGTCGGCGCGATGGCCGCGCTGATGTTGTTATCCGTGGTGTCGGCAACAGCCGACGATCACAGGCACTCTATTTTCGTGCTGACGAGCACGAACGATCCCAGCGGCAATCAAGTCGAAGTGTTCCAGCTCAATGTGGCGGGAACCTCGTCGTTATCCTTTGTGAAGTCATTGCCGACGGGAGGCAATGGAGGCGCAGGGGGAAACGGGGGCGCCGTGCAATTCAGAGATTCTTTTGGCGCGGCGGTAAACTTCGGATCCAATAGTTTGACGCAACTGGAGCGCGACGGCGATTCGATTCGCACGTCACGAACGATCGAAATGGCTCCCAGTTGTGTTTCACCCGTTTCCGTCGCCCTGACCGACGACCATGCGTTCGTGGTGGGAGCGAATTGCGCCGAGAGCCATGCCTGGCCTTCGGGACACGTTGACGGAGGTGTGGTCGCGCTCACCGATTCCTCGTCGGGGCAGATCGTGGCGGGGCAAAGCTGGGCTGCTGTGACTCTCAAGTCGGGATCGGTGTTGCAACTGCCATTCTCCGGGGACGGGGCACTCACCGGCACGAGCACAACGGTCAGTCTTCCGACCGACGCCAACAATACGCCCTTAGGAGCTGCGTTCTGGCGAGACACTCTGGGGTTCAATCCGGCACACAGCTCGTACAGCTTCGCGCTGGTCGACAAGAACCTAGACGTTTTTCCGGTACTGGGGCCGCAGCCGGCATATCCCAGCAACGCGCCGTGCTGGCTGGCGAAGGGGCCAGGAAATATATGGTATGCGGGCAACAGTCCGGGCCAGGCGATCTCGATCTTTTTCAGCGACGGGCAAGGCGGAACGTTTTACAAATCCGTGCCTTTGGCGGGCACGCCAACGGACATAACCGTTTCCCGCGATGGCAAGTGGCTCGCGGTCATCTACACCGCGGCAGACGGGAGTGGAGGACGCATTGCGGCTTTCGCCATCGACCGCTACGGCGACCTTTCTCTGGCTGCAACGTCGAGCCCGATCGGAGTCGCTTCGTTCAACGGAGTAGCGATCAGCCAGTAGGCCCGACCCTTATTTCTTCGATCTCTGTTTCTTCAATCTCCTCAACCTAACCGGCGGGGCTGGCTCGCCGGTTTCTTTCTCCCCACATCAGCGAAGTCTCTACTCGGTCGGATGCGAGGCGGTGAAGTCACTGCAGCATGGCTTCTGCACGTTCTTGAATTCCATCAGCTCGACGCGGGTCAGGTCCGGATCGTAGACGTTCAGTTGCCACTTGCCGTCTTTGCCGATCTTGGCCTCTTCGTCTCCGTGAGGCTTCCAACCGTGCGATTCGAGGATGGCCTGCGCCTTCTTCATGTCGGCCACGCCGAGCGAGATGTGATTCATTACGCCGGTTAACTGCAGATCCGGATGCGGCGGCTGGTTGAGCATGTATTCAAGCCAGTCGGTGCCGTCGGGAACCTGCAGGGAGACCCAGTCAGTCTCGTCGTCTTTCATGCCGCCATGCCAGTAAGGGCGGAAACCGAGGAGGTCGCGGTAGAAGTGATCTTCGGCGCCGCGGTTGTAAACCAGGAAGCCGGCATGGATCATGTGGCGCGACACCGCAGATGGGGCCGGAGCGGCATCTGCTTTTGTGCGCTCGACAAATTCGATGTGATGTCCTTCGGGGTCGTTCATGGTGAAGCTGAGGCTGTGATCCGACTGGCCCTGGATCTGCGAAGGCTTGAATCCTTTCTCGGCTAGGTAGCGCCGCAGGCCGGCGATGTTGTCGGTAGCGAACGCTACGTGATCCATGCGGTCGGTAGCCCTGGAGTCGGGCGCCGGGCTGTAGCCGACCCACTGCGTGCCGACGAGGTAGCGCAGGGTTTCGCCGGGCTCCGTCGGAGCGGCGGAGGTGAGTCCTAACAGATCGGCGTAGAGTTTTTTCACGCCGTCGGGATTGGTGGTGTAGAAGGAGACGTGGTCGATGCCGAGAATGTGTGGGCGCGGGAAAGGCTTCGTCTGGGCGAAGGCGCAGAGATTGAGCAGCAGCAGGAATATGGCGGTTCTTTTCATAGCGCACCGATTCTAGTCCAAATGGCAGTCGCGAGTTCAAATAGGGGAGCAGCGTGTGTCGACTTGGTCGAAAGGCTTACAATCAGCCCGTACTCTATGAAAATTACCCGATGGATTTGTTGCCTTCTCGGAAGCATGCTGGCCGCCGGTTTCATCGCAGCCCAAACTTATTCTGGTTCGTATCCCCAGACGAACATCTCCAACGGAATCTTGCAGGCAAAGATTTATCTGCCCGACGCGAAAACGGGATTCTACCGGGGAACACGATTTGATTGGGCCGGAGTGATGGGCACCCTGGAATACAAGGGACACAACTACTACGGGCCATTCTTTGAGAAGTTCAATCCGGCTGTCTCAGACGTGGAGATCGGAAATCCCGTTGAGGCGGGCATCAACAGTGCAGCCAGCGGACCGGTTGAGGAGTTCATTGGAGCCGATGGCTCGGCTCTGGGATATTCCAGCGCCAAGGCGGGTGAGGCGTTTTGCAAGATCGGCGTGGGATCGCTACGCAAGATCGACGATACGCCCTACAGCTCCTATACCAACTACCCGATTCTGGACGGCGGCACACGAACCGTGAAAAGCGGCCCGGACTGGATCGAGTTTACGCAAAAGGTCGATTGCGGCTCGGGATACGGCTACACCTACACGAAAACAATTCGCTTGCTGAAAGAGCAAGCGGTGATGACGATCGAAGACCGGCTGATCAATCAAGGGCAGAAGCCGATTACGACGCAGGTCTATGATCACAACTTCCTCCCGATCGATGGTCAACCCACGGGGCCTGCAGTTGAGCTCCGCTTTCCGTTTGCTCTGAAGCCGACAGAGCCGCTCGACAGATTGGGTGAAGTTCGCGGGAACGTGCTTACGTTCCCGAAAAATCTCAACGGGAGCGACACTTTTTACGCCGAATTCAAGGGATTCAGCAAAACAGCTGCGGATTATGAAATTCGGGTCGTGAACCACAAAACGGGAGCGGCGGTGCTGATTCGGGGGGACCAGCCCTTGGCGAATGTCGGAGTGTGGGCGGTGCGCACCGTCGTGGCTCCCGAGCCTTTTATCGATATCAACGTCCCTGTCGGAAATGAGTTCCACTGGAAGTACACCTATGAATTCTCGACGGAGCCGGCGGAACACTAGCACGCATCATTTCTTGTGAGTGGGGACATCCTGGGCATTCGAACTCACAGATCATCCAGGAACTGGCGCAGCACTCTGGCGGCCTGATCGGGCTGCTCCCAGGCTGAGTAGTGCCCGGCTTTGGGGATGACGCGCATCTGGCTTCCTGAAATGTGCTGGCGCATCAACTCGGCTTCGTTCACGCCGGTCAGGGTGTCTTCGTCGCCCGTCACGAGCAAAACGGGGACGTTGATGGTCTTCAAGGTTTCGACAGAGTCGGTACGAGCGGCCATGCCACGCTGCACTTGCGCGATGTCTTGCGGGGACATCTTTCGCATCATGAGGAGCGCTCCGTCTGCCAGATCCGGGCGCGTTTCGCGCGTCGATCGGGCGAGGACTTTGGGAATCATGGATTCGAGGAAGGGCTCAATGCCGCGCTCCAGCACGTCATGGGCAGCCTGCAGGCGTCCGGCACGGGCCTCGGGGCCGTCTGCCTGAGCCTTTGTGTTGAACAGGCCAAGCGCCGCGACTCGACCACGATATCTCCGCCAGAACTCGAACAGGAGATAACCTCCAATCGAAATACCCACTAGAGGGGCGCGGCCGATGTCGGCGTCGTCCATTACGCGGGTGATATCGAAGGCATGTTTCTCCATGGTGGCTGGGCCTTCGCCGATTTCCGAATCGCCATGCCCGCGCAGATCGGGAAGAATGACGCGATAGCGCGTGGTCAGCGTCTCGCTGACGGGCAGCCAGAACTCGTGGTTCACGGGAAAGGGATGCAGAAGGACAACAGGCGGGCCTTCGCCGAAGGACCAATAGACGATTTCGGCGTCACCGCTCTTGATTCGATGAGAAGGAACCGGCTCCATGCGGAGATTAGAACATAATCAGGAGTGCGAAATTCCCATGGCTGCGGCGGACCCTACAGATTCGTGACCGGCTGGGCGGCGATCGGAGGAGCGGGTAGCAAAAGAGGCTCTTCCGGCATGATGATCCACGCAATCGGATAGGACACGATGCCGATGCCTGTCATGACGGATGCCACCAGCCATACGAGCCGCACCAGCGTGACATCGATATCGAAGTACTCGGAGAATCCGAGGCAAACGCCCGCGACTTTGCGACCCATGCGAGGACGGATCAGTTTCGTGCGGGCAAGAGATGCTCCGATCCGAATGCCGCAATAGGCGCAAACCGCGGCATCATCCTGAATGACTTTTCCGCAATAGTTGCAGTACATGGCTCTACCCTCAAGTTAAGGTACGAAATCGGGGACGGAAAGTTCCGTGGGCTCCCGGTAGGGTGCAGTTTGAAATGCCGCCGCACCGGGGCTAAAGCCCTCGGGAATTCAACGCCTAGCGCGGCCCTAAAGGGCCGCTCTTCCACGGTGGCTCTTTCGTTTACGGTGGCTCAGTCGTTCACGGTGACTCTCGTTTGTTCCCTTTTCCGCAAACTCTAAAGCTGTGCCCTTTTTAAGCTGATTCAGACTGCATTGCTACCTGGCACCCAGAAACATTTATTCGCGGTAGGCTTCTTTGATGTAGCGCCGCGCCTGGTCGGCCGGTCCGGTATTGGCGTTACCGGCCAAGACCGTCTGGTACTTCTTCATTGCCAAATCACGCTTTTGCAGGAGGTCGTACATTTCCCCGGCGGCGAGGTTGGCTTTTTGCAGCACGTCGGGATCCGGGTTCGGAGCCTCATTCACAAGCTCATAGGCCGCGGCAGCGCCGGACAAGTCTTTCTTGCTGCGCAGCAATTCTCCCAAACCCCATGCGGCCAATTCGTAGTGCAGCGACCCGTACTTCCCTTCTCGTCCCATTTGCCATACCTTGCGATACGTGGCCTCGGCCTGATCGAGGCGCCCGGCGGCACGCTGCAGGTTGGCTACTTCGGTGGGAAACAGATGGTTCCGCGGATACTTTGCGGTTAACTCCTGCATGTATCCGAGAGCCTCGTCATACTGGTGTTCGCGGCGCAGGAATAGAGTCAGCACCACCTTGGCATCGACCGCATTTTCGCCATCGCTCTTGGCAGCGTCCCGTAGGTAAGCCAAGCCCTTTTCCTTCGATCCATTCAACCCCGCGATGGCAGCGGCCACCTTTACGCTCCAGGGCAGGTTCCCGACAACATAGTTGTGGGTCCCGACGACTAGTTTGGCGTCGACGAAGTCGGGATCGAGTTCGAGCACATGTTCATGGTCGTGCCGGGCTCCCACGGCATTACGCAACGCGGAAAACCAGGCGCGCTCCACCAGGCCCGTGTATACCGAGAATTGCGCTCGAGTGACGCCGCGACAATAAAGGGCGTTGATGTCGCTGGGATCGGCCTTCAGTTGTTCCTCTTCGAGACTCTCGGCGCGGTGAGCCAGTTCCTTGATGCGCTCCTTAATCTTGGGATCGGTCGGTCGTGGTGTACGGCCGATAAAGCTGTCGTTCGCGTAGTCTCCCGTATTCATGGCGCCGGTTTCGTAGAGGTCATGCATGAGGACTGCGGTGAGGAGATGATTGATGGCAAAGGCGTCGTTGGGATGCTTCTCGACGATCTTCTCGAACTCCTGCGTGGCCCGATCGTAGTCCATGTTATAGAAGTGATCGAAGGCCGCTTCAGTCTGGGGGTCGTGCGGCACCCCATGCGGCTTCTTAGCCGCTGGCGGAGCGTCGCCTGCCGCAGAGGCGCCTGAGATCACGATCAAGAGCAGGACGGGAAGAAAAAAGGGCAGCAGTACACGTCGCTGAGATGGCATGCGGGAACTCTTCGTAGGAACCTTCACGGGCCGTCCGACCAGTTTAAACGAATGGGGCAGCGTTGTGCGGGCCGTCCGCTGGCGACGGCGCGGAGGAAATCCCCGAATCAAGAAAGTCATCTACGTGCCTTGACCGGCAACTGCGCTTGCCGATGGGAGACCCTATACTTTCTCAGCGACTGGGTGCGTCCAGCCAAGCTGAGCGGAACGTCTGGTCGTTTCAGATGAGGGTTAGTTCCAGAGGCCAGCGGCGTTCGTAACCGGTTCATCTTTACTCGGTTGCGCACGTAATAATTGCTTGAGGCCAAGGGTCTGGTTTTGATTCATTCTTAGCAAGTACCGATTCATCAGGCATTTAGACTCTCGCGAGATTTGGTGGTTGGAATGCCAAGGAACGCTTAAGGTTTTCCAAGTAGGTCCTACTATGGCAGAAGTAGTTCAAGGAGCGCAGGAAGAGTTTTGGAATCCGCCGTCCCCCCGTTTAGGGGATGAGTTGGTTCTGCGGCAGTCCGTCCCGAGCATGGCGGAAGCCTGTCCGCGCTGCGCCAGTGAGTTCCTGCTGGGGTCGCATTTCTGCCACACTTGCGGCGGACGCCGCCCCGAGGCGATCAATTCTACCGCCCACGCCGACGCCGCCGCCATCGCCGGTATTTGGCAGCAGATGGTTCACGGAGTGAGTTCGGTGGCTTCGGAACTTTCCTGGAGCAAAATCAGGTTCCCGGGCTGGCTGAGCTATCTGCATTTCCATGAAATCAAGAGCCGAGTGGGGCTGTCTACCGCATCGCTCATCGCCTTTGTAATTGGGTTGGGATGCGTCGGCGGCGCGCTGCTGGTGGGCTTGCTCACGGCGAAGACCTTCGTCGACTGGCAAGCGATTCAGATCTATCGCGCGGAGTGGTTGTTAGCGGCTACTGCTGCTTTTGTCGCGGGCATCTTGCTCAAGAAACCTTCCGGCCAGTAAGAGCCGCACCTCGTGTTTCCTCGAGTCCGGGCTCATTTCTCAATCCCTTGGGGTTCGTTTCCCGGGCCGGCTGCGCGGCGTTGCTGGTTCATCCGATAAAGATGATGAACCGGCCCAATGCCCTTGCCGAGAGACTGCCCGTTGGTGATGGCAGCAGTGACGTAGGTCTTGGCCAGGAGGGTGGCTTCGGCAAGTCCCCGATCGAGGGCCAGATGGCACGCCAAGGCAGTCGCGAAGGCACAACCGGTCCCGTGAGTTGAGTTGGAACGTTGACGTTCCGCTTTAAAGACTTCCTGCTCGATGCCCCTCTTGGTCGTAAAACTGAGCAGATCAATCGCCTTATCCATGTGTCCGCCGGTCACCACGACGGCCGAAGCTCCCATCTCGTGGAGCTTGCTGGACGCCGCCTTCATTTCTTCTAAGTCCTTTACTTGCAGGCCAGTGAGAACCGAGGCCTCGTCGATGTTGGGGGTAACGATTCTGGCAAGCGGGAGCAGACGGTCAATCAGAAGCTTGGTGCCGGCCAGATCTAGCAGGTCTGAGCCAGAGGAGGATTTCAGGACTGGGTCTAAAACGATATTGGGAAGCCGGGGCTTGCCAGATTTGCCATACAGGAAATCTGCGACCGCCTTAACTACCTTTGCCGACCCCAACATACCGATATGAACGGCGGCGATCTCGAGGTCCGCGGCCAGCTCTTCGAGCGTATCCGACACCAAGGCGGGGTCGAAAACCTCAACGCGCTTCACCCCGGAGGTCGACTGAACCGTCATGGCGGTGATGCAGGCCACGCCATAGCAGGAGTGGGCGGCAATCGTCTTGATGTCAGCCGTGACGCCGGCGCCGGAGGAAGGATCGAACCCCGCAATGGTGAGGACGACAGGTGGTTTTTCGGCCATGGACCTCCGTTTCGAATCGGCTTCCAACGTATCCGAGTTTGGCCCAGCATCTCACATCGGCACCTTCGGGAAGTTACCTTTAGCGACGTCTTCCAGAAAAAATCTTCGGTGCAAGCCCAGGAAGCGTCGCTGTAAATACATGATTCCATGCAGGTTGCAGCATTACTCCCGGTATGCCATTGATTCCATTGATCTTGTAAATTCTACGCTGCCGCGTCTATGGTGCTATTTACGTTTTAGTAAATACGTAACCTTCCTGAAATAAAGGGTCTTATGCGGATGTCCCTAAATTACCAATGGGTTACGTAAGACTTCGATTACTAGGAGGTCATCGGCGGAGGGGTCCTTTCGCCTTGACACGGGTTTGGCACGCCGATAGCATCTACAAACTGCAGCGAAACACCAGCCTTAAGGCCAAGGGCACTTTTGAGTATGCGAGGAGAACTGAATGCGAAGATGTATAGCTCATGGACTGGCGATTGCTTCATTGATCGTCGGCCTGGGAGCGGCTCAGGGACCGAACATCTCGGAGGCGACAGCGGCTCCAGTTAGTTCTGTTCAGGCAAGATCCGAAGTCCGCAAACAGGTCGGCAAAACCAAACCGTATCAAGTTGGGACTGCGTCCTGGTATGGGGAGATTTTCGAGGGCAAACCCACGGCTAGCGGGGAACCGTACGATATGTACGATATGACCGCCGCACACCTGAAGCTTCCCATGGGAAGCTACGTGAAGGTGACGAACCTGCGGAACGGTAAAGCCGTAATCGTCCGGGTCAATGACCGCGGACCCATCGTGCCGGGTCGCATTATCGACCTGTCGTATGGTGCTGCCCAGGCGCTCCAATTCAAGCATCGGGGACTGCAGCGCGTGCGTCTGGATCTGGTAAGCTCCGACCAGCAGAAGACCGCCTACCAGACGGTTGCCTACAACCGCCCCCCGGTAGCGAAACTCCCGTAAAAACCTTACACTGAGGGGGATGCCAGCGACTCTCAATCGCATCCCGAACGATAGCTTTCTCTATCGCAACGATGATCCGCGCCAGCGGCTCATCGTTGCGCTGGACGTTTCCACGGCCGCAGCAGCACAGAAGATCGTCGCCGCGGTCGGGGACTCTGCGCTGACCTACAAGGTCGGTATGCAGCTCTATACGGCGGAAGGACCGCAGGTAGTGCGGGATCTGGTGGCCTCGGGCCGGAGAGTGTTTCTCGACCTGAAATACCACGACATTCCGAACACAGTGGGCGCGGCGGTTGGAGAGGCTGCCAAGCTGGGCGTGAGCATGCTCACGGTGCATGCTTTGGGCAGCGCCAAGATGCTGCGCGCCGCCGTGGACGCCGCTCGATCTCGTCCGGAATTGATTGTGCTGGCCGTCACCGTTCTCACCAGCATGGATGGGAATGACTTGGAGAAAATTGGCGTCCCTGGCGCGGTCGAAGAAAGCGTGGTACGGCTGGCAAAGCTGGCGCTGGGCAACGGATGTGAGGGCATCGTCACATCGGCGCGTGAGGCTTCGAAAGTCCGCGCGGAACTTGGGAGATCAGTTCGCCATTGTCACTCCAGGAGTGCGGCCGGCGGGCACGAGCGTCGGGGATCAGGTGCGAGTCGTCACCCCTGCCGAAGCGATCGCAGCGGGAGCCAGCCACATCGTCGTAGGAAGGCCGATTACCGAAGCGGCCGATCCAGCGGCGGAGGCACGGGCGATTCTGGGGCAGATCAGCGGGTAAGAATTCTTATCGATCGAAGAACGTTTCCTGCGGTATTCTGTGGGTGGTATATTGGTGGTATGAAAGAGAAGACATCTGTCACACTCTCGAAAGAGGTCCTGAGCGGGATTGACCGTGTCGCGGGATCGAAGCAGTCACGCTCGGCCTTCATTGAAGCCGTGCTGGCTCAGTACCTGCGGCAGCGGGCGAGGGCCGAGCGGGGTGCGCGTGATTTGGCGATCATCAATCGCAGCGCCGAAAGGTTGAATCGGGACGCATTGGACGGCCTGGAGCGTCAGGCTCCGATTGGCGACTTCCCCGAAGAGTAGCACTCCCCGGCGAAATGACCATGAGGCGTGGAGATCTCTATCGTGTGCACAAACCAGAGGGAGATCCGAAGCGTTACCGCAGCTTCGTTGTGGTGAGCAGGCAGGAACTGATCGACTCGGCGTACGCCACGGTCGTTTGCGCTCCCGTATTCACCAACGGCAGCGGCCTCTCGACCCAAGTTGCGATCGGGCCCAGCGAGGGTCTGAAGCATGAGAGTTGGATCGCCTGCGATAACCTCAGAAGCCTGCCCAAAACCGACCTCACGCAGTTTATCGGGTCGCTTTCGTGGTCCAAGGTCGCAGAGTTGGATGAAGCACTGAGGATCGCTCTGGCGTTGGACTAGGAATCAGTGGACCTCAAGGTCTGAGGCAATGGCGATTCCGGGGCAGATCAGCGGTAGGATCTCGGTATAATCTCTCGATCGTGTAAGTCACCTTTCAACTCACCGCAGAAGACTATCGCCAAGGCTTCTTAGCGTGGCGGGATCTGCACGCTTGGAGGCGTTGGGGAACTCGTGCTGCTGCCGCCTTCTTTGGGTTGGGCTTTGTTGTTTTTGTAATCCAGCTATTCGCTGGAGGACGCATCCTCGAGGTGTGGCCGGGGCTCGCCGCTTCCGCAGGCTTCCTCATCGTGATTTTCGGTAGTCCGTCTTTCACGGCGCGGAGGCAATTCCGCACCACGCCCACCGCTCACGATCCAATGACGATTGAAGCGTCTGATGCGGGGTTGCAGATCCACTCGGTTCATGCCGACTCCCAGGTAGCATGGTCGGCTTACATGGCATGGGGCGAATACAAGTCTGTGTTCGTGATCCTTCCGCAGCCGAGGATCTATGTTCCGATTCCCAAACGGGCTTTCACTGCGGAACAACTCGTGGAGTTTCGAGAGTTATTGGGCCGAAACATTAAGCCGCAGAGCAAGTAGGCAAAAGGAAAGCCGAAGCGAAGAGGACATTTCCTCCCGCTCCGGCTCTGAAAAACCTGAGACTCGAAAGTTCTTACAGCTTCTCGAAGAACTCGCAGGCCGAGCACGAGATGTAAATCCCGCCCGGAACGCCGCGTTCGCGGTCTTTGACCCGCTTGACGATGCGGGTGGCTTTGCCGCACTTGGGGCAATCTGTGCTTTTGGTGGTGTCCATGATCTTCTTGCGATCAGCTGTCTTTGCGATTTTGGCGCCTACTGCCATGGTTGTTCTCCTGATCTCTCGAATTTTTGCGCAGCGTGATCCGCACGCTGGTGCCGCGGATGGTGGTGGATGGAATGTGTCCGAAATCAACCCGGCGCTAAATCAGCCTGCTACAGCAGCGAACCAGGGGATCCACTCGGGAAGACTCTGAAGCTGCGTCTCGATTTTCTTCCGCCGGGATTAATTTTACAGTAAGGTCGTGCCGGATGTCTTGCTTTCCCGTTTCCGCAGGGGTGCAGCTTGAAAATTGCCGTTCGTCAGCGGAGAAAGACACAATGAGAATACGATGGTGGCGGCACGGCTGAAGAGGTTGCGGAAAAAGGCGTAAAAGGAGTACCGGACTTCGCAGAGGGCGCACGGGGGCTAAAGCCCTCAAGAATTCAACGCGACTTTCGCGGCCCTGAAGGGCCGCTCTTCCACGGTGACATCATTTGCCCACGGTGACTCATCCGTCGAAGGTGACACATTCGTTTGTGCCTTTTTCCGC
This sequence comes from uncultured Acidobacteriota bacterium, assembly GCA_963765015.1. Classification (GTDB taxonomy): domain Bacteria; phylum Acidobacteriota; class Terriglobia; order Terriglobales; family Acidobacteriaceae; genus Sulfotelmatobacter. The sequence goes on from CAVXVD010000060.1 coordinate 50,876, forward strand.
AACGGCTGAAGGCGTGCCCTTTCAAAGCTGATTCAAACAGCACTGCTACCCGGAGTTCGCCGTTATGGCGCGTAGATTCTGGCCCGTCGTTAATACGATTCTGTTCACCGTCATCGTGCCGGGAACGGTGGCGATCCTTGTGCCATCATGGCTGTTGGGTGGCTTTTTCCGGCCGGGAAATGAGCCTCGGACATGGCTGGGCGGCATTCTCTTCGGGGTCGGAGCAGCGATCTATTTCCGCTGCGCGTGGGAGTTTGCGGTGCGCGGATTGGGTACTCCGGCGCCGATCGCGCCTACCAAATATCTAGTCACAACCGCGTTGCACCGCTACGTGCGCAATCCGATGTACCTAGGGGTGGCGCTCGCAATTGTGGGAGAAGCGGTGATCTTCCGGTCTGTTCACATTCTGATTTACGCAGCTTTGATGCTGACCATCGCTCACGTCTTCGTGGTGCTCTATGAGGAACCCACGCTGCGACGGCAGTTTGGCGAGTCGTATGAAGAATACCGGCGGACTGTGCCTCGGTGGATTCCGAAAGTCCCGAGCAAAATCCATTAACCACGAAGGACACTGAGGATCACCGAGGACTTCAACTGCAAGGCTTCCGTTGTGGACCCTTCATGCTTGATGGTTTCCGCTCTCACTCGCCGATTTTTCCTCGCAATACTGTGATCGATGCTTTCGGAAGCTGGTAGAGAACATCCGCTCCGCCGGTCACCGCCGATTTTGAGGGCGGGCCATCCGGATCGGCGTGTCCCTCCACGCCGTCCTGGTGCCACTGGTATTCGTTGGGACCGAAGGTAATGCGATCGACGGAGCCGGAAAAATACTTATGGTGCTTGCCTCCCGCGTCGAATGCGACTTTCACGGCGTGATCGTTGGACTGATCGCGGTTGACGAGCATCAGCGACCATTGGCCGTCCGGTCGCTCGACGGCGTAGGCGGTGACCAGAACGTTTCCGGCGGCATCGTTGACGTCGCTGGCGGCTTTGAACTGCTTGTGGGGCGCGTCGACGGGTTGCACCCATTCTTTGGTGATGATCTGCGTGGCCAGGTACTGCGGCGGATACGTCACCACTTTGTAGTCGTTATCGATCCCAAGAAAATTGCCGAAGCCTGACATACGTTCCGAAGTCGGCATGTAGTGGAAATAGTACGTTGCGCCCGCTCCTTCTCCCATCATGGAACCAACGTAGTCGGCCAGCCATAGTCCTGCTTTGACGCTGGTCGGTGGCGCACCGCCTCCGATATTTCCCTCCGTCATGAAGAATGGAATGTTGGGCGGCAGGCCATTATCTTTCCATACCTGCACGATGTGACGGACGTATTCCGGCTCGGGATAAAGATCAGCCCAGGAATAACTCGGACGGTCCTGATAGGGGTAATGTTCAAAGGAGAAGAAGCTGAAGTCGTTCAGACGGCCGTGCGCTTTCAAGTAATCCACGAAGCGTCCGAGCCATGAGACCTTGCCGTTGGCGTCAGGCCAGACTTCAACGTCGCCGAATGTGCCTTCGAAGGGCGGTCCGCCGAGTTTGGCTTCAGGAACAAGCTTATGAATGGCAGTGGCGAACTGTACGTACAAAGCGCCATAGTCCTCCGGAAGCATGTGCTGGCCGTCGGCCTCTTCGCCCATCTCGACGTAAGAAATTGGATAGTGACGTTTGTAGAGATAGGCGATTTCATTGGCAGCATCTTCGGGATTGGCATAGAGCATGGCGATCGGCACCATGGTCGGCAGGCCGCGGGTGACGCCGCTGTTGAAGAAGAAATCGAATCCCACTTGATCGCCGCGGGACTTGTCGAGATCGGTAGAGGCGACCCAGGGATCGACCGACGAGGGCCAGGTCACGGTCTGATTTCGGCTGGGGAAATGGGTGACGTAGTCGTTGAACGAACCGTCAGCGGAGAGCGCTCCGACGTAGAGTTCATTGATGGCATAGCCCACGCAATTGCGCTTGTCGGCCGAGCCATGCGAATCGCAGGTGTTGGAAGACTCGGTCATCCATATGCGGAGGTAGCGCACCGGAATCATCCAGGAGACAAGTTTCAGCGTCGCAACGCCGCCCTTCCCTTCCGTGATGGTTCCCATCGGATAGGTCTGCCATGTGCCTTTGGTGGTGCCGTCGTAGAAAGGCTCGAGATCGCCGGTCCAGAATTGGACCGCATATTTCTTCGCGTAGGGCTCGGCCCAGGCGATGCGGATGGCGTTGACGTCGATTTTGCTGCCCATATCGATCATGACCCACTGCGGATGCAGCGAATCGTCTTCGCCGGTAAAGGCCTTGGTCAAGTAAGGATTGCTCTTCCAGTAGGACTTAGGGTCGCCGTCGGTCAGGCGTGACCATCCGTTGCCGTCGCCGCGACTGAAGCCGCGATGCGGCAGCGGGTAAGCCCAGGAGTTGTGGATCTCGTCGCCCGGTTCCGCCTTGCCAACGAAGTAGCCTTCCTGCTTGTCGGGATTGCTCCACGTGCCGGCGGGATTCCAGTGCCAGGCCTCGACCATGAGCTCAGTGTTCTGGCGATAGGTCACGGTCTGCCATCCGGCGTTGAGAATTTCTTTGAGCAGCGGATCTTTTAATAAGTGGTCGGGCGTGCCGGTTCGGAGGCGGTCGATGGCGGCACCGAGCGAGCGAACGGGGCTGAACGTGTTGGCGACGTGAGCGGGGTCGGCGTCGACGATGACCTTCTGGGCGGTAGCCACGCTTACCGATAGAAGAAAAGCCCACCACAACAGAAATTGTGAAGAGACGGTGTCCGAGTGTCGACGCCATGATGCCTCCGCTACTTAGTGAATCGATTTAAGACTGGGAAAAACTCGCGAACAGCATACACCGAACGATCGTGCAACGTGAAAGGGCCGCGGCTGATAAGGCTACTTCGCCCCCACGCACTCCTTCAGGAAAGCCACGCTGACTTGCACTTTGCGAGCAGCATCGACGATTTGCGTAGAATGAGGCAGGGTAATGGCGACCGATAATCGCTCGACGGTTGGACATGACAGGCGTCCATAAATTTACTCCGCACCCTAAGTCCGCGCCTGGGGACTTCTATGTTTTAAAGGGAGAATGTCTGTCTTGCGGAGTTCCCCATGTCGTAGCGCCTGACCTAGTCGGCTGGACCGGCGAGAAGGTCCCGCACTGCTATTGGAAGAAGCAGCCGAAAATGCCAGCGGAACTCGAACGAGCCATTGGGGTTCTGGAAGCTCAGGATTTGGAATGCCACCGATACGCAGGGACCAACCCTGCGGTTCTCGACCGTCTCTCGTCGGCATATTGCGATTATTCGAAGCAATTGCCGCACGCACCCCAGCAGACCGACCCTGAACCGCCGCGCTTCGCCTTGCTGGGTAGCCGATCCGGTCTGCTCAGCCGAGTGTGGAGGATGATCACGCGGCGTTAGACCGCTTGATGGTGAAGTTTGAAAATGCCCGTCCCTTAGCGGCTAAAGCCGCAATGAAAATACGACACTTACGGCACGGCTGAAGCCGTGCCCTTTCAAATCTGATCAAGCTGCACTGCGACTCTGAGCCAGGTCGTGGCTTAATTTCAGCCACTACCCTGAGCCACCGCACGTTGACCCGACTCCCTTGGCCCTGCTACCGTTTTATGTTTGCCCTTTGGCGCGCGAACGGCCTTGTGGGAGAGGCAAATCTGCAGTCCAAGCAGCCTTCGGGGACCCGCTTTTAGGAGACATCTCATGCCTGCCATCAAATTCCGTGGTGTCGATTTTATCCAGTACGATGCCCTGCTGACCGACGAAGAGCGGTTGGTACGCGACTCGACGCGTCAGTTTATTGAGGACAATCTCATCCCGATCATCGAGGAATGCAACCGCGCCGGGCGCTTTCCACGCGAACTGGTGAAGCCGATGGCCGAGATGGGATTTTTCGGCGCATCGCTCAAGGGCTACGGGTGCGCCGGCATGGGCAACGTCGAATATGGGCTGATGACGCAGGAACTGGAGCGCGGCGATTCGGGCGTGCGCAGTTTTGTGAGCGTACAGTCCGGCCTGTGCATGTATCCGATTTATGAATTCGGGAGCGAGGAGCAGAAACAGACCTGGCTGCCGGCCATGCAGAAGGGCGAGAAACTTGGGTGCTTCGGGCTCACCGAGCCCGACTTCGGATCGAATCCCGGAGGCATGCGCACTCGCGCCAAGAAAGTAGGAAACGAGTACGTCATTAACGGCGAAAAGATGTGGATCACCTCCGGAACGATTGCCGATGTCGCTATCATCTGGGCAAAGGTGGAAGACGAGAAAGATCGCGTCCGCGGATTTCTGGTCGAGACGGACCGGCCGGGCTTCAAAGCGGACGACATCCACGGGAAGTGGTCTCTGCGCGCGTCGGTCACATCTGGGCTGTCGCTGCAGGACGTGCATGTTCCGGAGTCGAACTTGCTGCCGAAAACCGGCGGGCTTAAGTCTCCGCTGATGTGCCTGAACCAGGCGCGCTATGGGATTGCCTGGGGAGCGGTCGGAGCGGCCATGTCCTGCTACGACTGCGCGCTGCAATACTCGCTGTTGCGCAAGCAGTGGCGCGATCAGCCGATCGCGTCGCACCAGTTGGTGCAAGACAAGCTCACCTGGATGATCAGCGAAATCACCAAGGCGCAGTTGCTGGTTCTGCAGGTGGGTCGTCTGAAGGACGCGGGCAAGGTGGAACACCAGCACATCTCAATGGCAAAGCGGAACAATGTGTGGATGGCGCTGGAGTGCGCCCGGCTGTCCCGCGACATCCTCGGAGCGAATGGAGTGGCGGACGATTATCCGATCATGCGGCACCTGATGAACCTGGAATCGGTGAAGACCTACGAAGGCACGCACGATGTGCACTCGCTGATCATCGGGCAGAGCATTACGGGGATTGACGCGTTCTAGCGTTTCCATGAGGGACAGCCGCCCTCGGATGTCCGTCGAGTGGAGTCGACGGAGGCACCGCAAACGACTTTGGCCGCGTCCGGCAGGCAGACTGACAAGTTAGGAGCGGCATGCCTGTCATCAGCTGCAAGAAGCTGAAGAAAGCCGTCAGCCGGCACGCTGAGCTCGAGGCCCCGCTCAATGCGTGGTTCCGCATCGCAGGTGTCGCCCGAGGTGTTTTTCTAGATTGACCTGGTGACCATTCCCGATGACTCCAGAGAAACAGGGGCGGATCGCAATGGCGGCCGGTTTTCTGGCAGGCGTGCTGGCCTGTCTGGATGCGCTGAGGGATGCGAAGGTCTATTGGCCTCTCGACGTAGTATGGGAGGCATTACGCCCTCCGCAGCGACTGGAACTGGGCGGTGGCGTTGCGCTGATGGTGGTTACGCTGCTGATCTGGGTGCTGCGGCCCAAAGGTGACTAAGCGGTCGCTTCTGGCGGATCCCAAGGCGGTCCTTCTCTGAACTGTGGCAGTCGAAGCGAACGGAATCGCGCGTCGAAGCGGATTTCAAGCGTGCAGCAACGCAACGGGAAACTTCGCGAACAAATCTTCGGCCATCACACTGAGTTCTCCATTCCGCGGTACCGATAGCGCGTCACATTCCGTGAGGACACTTTTCCATTGAGCGGAAACATCCGCCGGCAAGAGGATGCGCGTGTCGCACCAGTCGACTTCTTCCGGCTTCCGCTCCGCCCGCGCTGGCAACTGAGAGAGCCATCTTGGCACGGCCACCAGCACGGAAGACGATCCGCTCTTGCGAACAAAGGCGACAATATTCCGCGCGCGACATCCTGCGGTTTCGAGAGGCTGAAATTCTCCCTCATGAAACAAGTTCGCGTGCTCGCGGCGGAAGCGCAGTGCCTTCCAGATCAGGAAGAGCTTGATGCGCCCGTCGCTCCAGTGCTCGACCAGATCGGTCAAGTCATCTTCTAAACTTGCCGCCTCGGCATTCGAGATTCCCTTCAGTGCTGCCTCGCGGCGGGCAAAGTCGACTGGGCCTCGATTGTCGGGATCGACCAGGCGGAGATCCCACAGTTCCGAGCCCTGGTAGAAGTCAGCCACGCCGGGTGCGGTGATTTTCAGTAACGTCTGCGAGAGGCCGTTGATCATTCCGAAATAGGCGACGGGCCGCAAAAATTCGCGGAAGCTTTCCAGGAACTCGTGATTTTGAGGGGAGAGAATGCGAGCCGCGAAATTCTGCAGTGCTTCTTCGTGTGGCTGATTGGGACGCGTCCAACGAGTGTGCACCATGGCTTCGCGGGTGGCCTTGATGAGGTGCTCCTGCAGGCGCTTCAGTAGGCTCTCAGAGCTTTCGGCATCGAGCGGCCAAAATCCCAATAAGGTCTGGTAGAGAAAGTACTCTTCATTTCGATCAGGAGCGGGCTGACCGCCGGATGATTCTCGATAAGGTGCATTCAACTTTGCCCAATGATCAAGACGAGCCTTCCACTCAGACGGCATTTCCGAGAGGACATTGATGCGGGCGCGAACATCCTCGCTGCGCTTCGTATCGTGGGTTGTGCTGGCATTGAGAGTATCGGGCCAACGCTGGCGTCGACTTTCGAGAAATGCACCAAACTCTTCGCAAGAAGCGGCTTCAGAGGGGCTCGGATTTCCGCCAACTTCATTGAGCGACAGGAGAGGATGGTAAATGTAGAGCGCGGTATCTTCGAGGCCCTTCGCGACGATCGGTCCGGTGAATTGTTGCCACCGGATGACGAATGCCAGCCGTGCCTCGCGCTGGTCCGCCAGCACATGAGGCGGATTGAGCAATAGCAGTACCTCGCGCACGAAATTGAAATACCCTGCGCTCAATTGCGGAGTTCGTGCTCTTGCGGCAGTTACTGCCTCTTCGATGTAGCGAATGGCATGATCGGGCACCTCCATATTGCGGATGTAAGTTCGGTAAATCGATAAGCAAGCCGTGACCTCGATGAGAGCATCGATCAAATAACCGCGATTCAATTCGCGGGCATAGCGATCCTGAGCGGCGAGTTCTGCGAGATGACGGCCCAAAGTACGCATCTCGACGCCGAGAAGAGTGTTCATCACCAGCTTCTTCTTCTGATAGACCACATCGGCAAAATCCTGACGGCGTCCAACAAAGGAAGAGTAGATTTCTTCCATTGCGTGCGCCCCTTCCGGATCGACAAAGAGTCGATTGGCCTCGTTCAGGTAGTCGTAACCGGTGGTGCCGCTGACAGGCCAGTCGGAGGGCAGATCTTCGTGGCAGGCGAGAATTTTTTCTACCAGCACGTACGAGCTACCCGCGCGGCCTTCTTCTGAACCGAGGCGCTCCTGAAGTTTATTCAGATAAGTCAAGGGATCGCGGAGTCCATCGATGTGATCGATCCTCAACCCGGCGAGAGGATTCTTCGAAACCAGGCGAAAAATCAATCCATGGGTCGCCTCAAAAACAAGAGGATCTTCGACCCGCACTCCCACGAGATCGGCGATGGTAAAAAATCGGCGGTAATTGATGCTCTCGTTTAGGTTTTGCCAGAATGCGAGCTTGTAGTTTTGCTCAGCGAGCAGGCGTTGGAGAAATCCGAAGCTGCCCGGATCGCCCTCTCTGCCGTTAATCTCAACTACAGTTTCCGCGAGCATCCTGGCAACTTCCTCGTTGCTATTGACGAGGGATTTCAGGCGATCGCGCACGGATTCAAACCGAAGTCGGCGTTCTGCGGCTGTGTCGGCAGCGCGACGGTCCGCACGGGCAAGCTCGAGCGCGGAAGCGAGAATCCCGGAATATTCGTGATGGGCGGGAGCGTCCTCTCCGAGGACTTCCTTGAGACGATCCGCACGGTGATTCACGATCGGGTGGTAGGACCTGGGAGCGAGCGGAAACAGGGACTCGAAATATTGCAGGAAAAAGCGGCCGTCCTGGTAGGTGAGCTTGATTTCGCCGGAGTCGAGGACCTCGCCAAATGGACGGCCGAGAACCGGCAGAAGGATTCTGCCATCCAGGCTGCGGGCGTGAGGATGCCAATCGACATCGAAAAAGGCGGCGAAGGCCGATTGCGCGCCATTCTCCAGAACATCCATCCACCACGGGTTCTCGGCGCTGGCTGCCATGTGGTTGGGGACAGTATCAAGTAAAAGTCCCATGCCACGACTCTGCAGCTCAGCTTGCAGCGCCGCAAATTCTTCCTCACTGCCCAGATCAGGGTTGATGCGGGTTGGATCGACAACGTCATATCCGTGACCGCTGCCTTTGCGACTGGCCAGAATCGGCGACAGGTACAAATCGGAAATGCCAAGTTCGGAGAGGTAATCGAGAATCTTATGAACATCGGCAAAGCAAAAATCGCCGCTCAGCTGAATACGGTAGGTCGCCGATGGCACACGAGTGGGTGACATTTCTAACCTTGCGGCAGCAGGATGCGCAACTGAGAAGCCAGCCGGTTGAGTTCCTCGTGGCGCTGGGCTGCCGCAGGATCTTCGTTCGGAGCGTGCCACCCGTTTCTCTGGTAGGCCGTGAGCAGTGGGCGATAGCACATATTCTGTGCCTCCCACAGGACGACCGGGAAAGGCAGCGAAGAAATCAGATCGAGGAGCTTGATCATGCGGGCCCCCACTACGAGATCAGCAGGATTGGCTGCGAATTGAGCAGCCTCGTTTTCGATCCGGCGCCGAATTTTGTACTCGAGCGTGGTTGCATCCAGCGCAATGTTGCTGGCGGCCGCTTCCCGCAAGAGGCTTTGGATGCTGTCTGAGTCGAGCTCCGGGCGCTCGAAATATTGCTGCAACTGATTATTCAATGCGATCTCGGCGGCGGATTTCAAAGCGTTCGGGACCGGGATATCGAGTCCAGTCAAGAACCGGATCAAAGGAGCCTGGCTCTCGAATACTGTTCGATACACCGCGGCGGCGGAGTTCAAGGAATCGTTCAGAATGAGGCCGGCGATTTTCCGCTGCTCGTCGCGGAAGAGCAGACGGAGCGAGAAGATTTCCTTGCCATAGACCTGATCGAGTAATCGAATCACTTCGGCGGTGTCGGCCTTGGCGAAGGCGTCGACCAGCTTCTTCTGATCCTCTGCTGAGGAATTGTGGGAGTGCCGAACTCCAGCGGTCAGATTGTGGTCGCCAAGGTGGAGAACAGAAAAATCGAGGGTCGCCGCTTCCTGGGTAATCGCCGACTGAAATTTGGCGGAGCCGTTCGCCAGCCGCAATTTGCCTTCCGCTTCCAGCGAATACTTGAGGCGATCCGCTTCGTAGCAGTAAATGCGGGTTTTTTCGGGATAATTTTCGAACAGAGAGCTGATCGCGTAGTGTCCAGCAACGCGCTGGATGTCGACGACGGCGGGCTTGACCCATTTTTCGTAAATGCGAGCGCCGTCTCCATGCTCGGGGAGATTGCTTTTTGCGTTAGCGAGATGCTGCAGAAATTCCGCCTCAATGGCCTCACCCGAACATTCCTCGGCGAGGCGAAGTGCCCGTCCGGCATAGTGAATTACCTGGACTGTCTCGAGGCCTGAGAGTTCGTCAAAGAACCAGCCGCAACTGGTGTACATGAGCATGGCATGGCGTTGCATCTCGAGGAGCTTGAGCACCGTTACTTGCTCCTCGGCATTCAGCGGACGAAGCGAGTGGCCGGCGAAAAATGCGGCACGGGACTCTTCGGAGCGGTCGAGGATGACGCGGATATAATCGTCGCGGCTTGCCCAAGGATCGCGGAAGTACTCCTTCAGCCGCGCTTCAAAGATTGGGGCAAGCCGGTCGCGCAGCCAGTCGAGGGCAGCTCGCAAGGGCGCGCGCCAAGCCTGGTTCCACGCGTGTCCGCCAGAATTGCAGCCGCAGTCGCTACGCCACCGCTCGATGCCATGCACGCAACTCCACGAACTGTTGTCGACGATTTCCACGACGCGCTCGGCAGGATACTCCGCGAGAAATTCGCCATAATTCGTCAGCTTGGCGACTTTTTCTTTTTCAATCTGTTCGAGGGCGTAACTCAAGGCCATTTCCCCGAAGTGATGATGATGACCGTAGCTCTCACCGTCGGTAGCGATATGAACCAACTGTGGCCCCTCGCGCGTGTCGGAAAAACCGCTCATCAGGCGATCGGCAAACCGTTTGCCGTCGCTTAACAGTCCTTCGAACGCGACGCCCTGAGAAATTGGCCCGTCGTAGAAGAAGAGGTTGATCCGCTTTTTCGATGGAAGCATGGCCAGATACGCGCGAGCAGGATCGATACGCGCGCCGCTGACGTCCTCATATTTGTTGCTGTGCCGCGAGCGGACCCGCTTGGCCTGCCGAGGCGCGAGAATCGTGAAGAGGATGCCATTTTCGGCGAGGACTTCAAGGGTTTCGGTATCGACGGCGGTTTCCGGCAGCCACATCCCTTCTGGTTTGCGGCCGAAGCGGCTTTCGAAATCCCTGACACCCCACTTGACCTGAGTCACCTTGTCGCGCCGGTTGGCCAGCGGCAAGATCATGTGGTTGTAACCCTGGGCGATGGCCGACCCATGTCCGGAAAAACGTTCACGGCTCTCGGTGTCGGCTTCGAGAATCGAAGCGTAAACTCGCGGAGCCTGATCTTTCATCCACGACAAGAGCGTGGGGCCAAAATTGAAACTAATGCGGGCGTAGTTATTAAGCAACTTGAGAATGCGGTTTTCAGCATCGAGGATGCGGGAGGCGGCGTTCGGGGCATAGCATTCGGCCGTGATCCGCTCGTTCCAATCGTGATAAGGATAGGCAGAATCCTGCAATTCAATCGCTTCGAGATAAGGATTCTCCCGCGGCGGCTGATAGAAGTGACCGTGGATGCAAACGTATTTCACGCGGCCTCCGGGTTTCGTTTGGTTGGTTGGAGCACTAGAAACGAGTGAGGCGACAACCTGACCTCGCGCTCAGCCGCGAAAATGACATCCGGAGACTCGTCGGGCACCGGACCGTTCCAGGAGACGGCTGCTGAATTCAGGGACATGGTCCACTGCCCTTCCAGTTCCGGAATTTCCAATGTGACCGGAAATTCGGCGAAGTTGAAAATGACAATCACCGGCTGGGGGATCGCTGGATAGCCGAGTAGGAGTGCCCTGTCTCCGAGTTCCCGAACGGTATGCGCGGACGAATTGCCCAGTCCGTGTTCTGCTCGGAGTCGAATCAGGCGCTGGTACAGCCGTAACAGCGTCTGATGCGAGCCCTTTTCTCTCAGCGAGTGATCCAAGTGAGAACGCGCGAAGGTCTCCTCCGCCTGCGGATCGGGCACGCTGTCTTGCCACCCGAAGGCGGCAAACTCCTCGCGGCGTCCCCGGCGCACGGCCTCGACTAATGCAGGATCGACGTGGCTGACGAAATACTGAAATGGGGCGGATTCACCGTATTCTTCCCCCATGAACAGCAGCGGCACAAATGGCGAGAGCAGCGTAATGCCCGCCGCCAGCTTTAAAGCTTCGAAGTCAACTAGAACGGTGAGCCGCTCTCCGGCGGCACGATTCCCGATCTGATCGTGATTCTGGTTGCAAACCACAAACTTTGCTGGCGGGAGATCTCGTGGAGAGTTGCCGTGACGGCGCTTGCGGTACGGGGAATATTGCCCGTTGTAATACCATCCGTCGCGCAGAGTGGAAACCAAGGAAGCGATATCGCCGAAGTCGGAGTAGTATCCGCGGTTTTCCCCGGTCAACAATGTGTGCACCGCATGGTGAAAGTCATCGCTCCACTGGGCATCGAGGCCGTAGCCGCCGCAGGCGGGATCTCGCAACAGGCGGGAATCGTTCAGATCGCTCTCCGCGATCAGATGGATTTGCTGTCGCAGACGCTCGGAGAGATCGGACACTTCTGATTTGAGCTCCGCGAGGAAATGGCGGGCGCCTGCATCGACAATTCCATGGACCGCGTCCAGGCGTAGCACGTCGATGTGATAGTCCTCCAGCCAGTAGAGCGCGTTTTCGATGAAGAACCTCCGTACTTCGTCGCTGTACTGGCCATCGAAATTAACGGCTTGGCCCCAGGGAGTGCGATAACGATCGGTGAAATACGGTCCGAAAGCATTAAGGTAGTTGCCTTCCGGGCCGAGATGGTTGTAAACCACGTCAAGAGCCACGGCGAGGCCGTGTGCGTGGGCGGCATTCACCAACCGCTGCAAAGCCTCAGGTCCTCCATAACTGTTCTGCGGAGCAAAGAGGAACGTTCCGTCATAGCCCCAATTTCTTGTGCCGGGAAACTGCGCAATTGGCATCAATTCAATCGTGGTGATCCCGAGCTCGACGAGTTCAGGCAAATGACGGATCAGGGCATCAAACGTTCCTTCTCGCGCGTAAGTGCCGACATGAAGTTCATAGAAGACGCTGCCTTCTAAGCTTCTACCCGCCCAATTGCGGTCGGTCCACTGGAATGCTTTTGTATCCACGATCTGAGAAGGACCGTGCACGCCGTCTGGCTGATAACGAGATGCGGGATCGGGGAGATCGCGACTGTCGCCGAGCCGAAAGAAGTATTTCGAACCGGCATCCAGATTTGGGGCGAGCGCTCGGTGATAGCCATGGATTAATGGCTCCATCGCAAGCTCGATATCGCCAGCAAGCAGTCGCACGTTGGCGGAATGCGAATTGGGCGCCCAGAGCAGGAACTCCCACGTGCCATCGGACAACCGATTGGCGCCGATGCGCGTCTTCTGAGGAACTGGCGTAGGAAGAGTCATCGAGGTGGCGAACTAGTCTATATATCGAAAACTCGATAAGCCGAAGACGGTTGCCTCGCTTGCAGCAAGGTGATGGCAACGTTGTAAACGGGGCTGCCGCCGGTGGTCTTTCCTTCCAGCTGCCCGTGGTGCGCATGGCCATGCAGAACCAGGTCAGCCCCATGGCGATCGATCACTTCGGCCAGCCGCGATGTGCCGAGGAAAGGAAATATTTCCGCTGCTTCACCCTGGACTGTGGCGGCGATCGGAGAATAATGAATCACGACGACGCGCTTCGGTGTGCGGAGCTGGGCCATGGCCCGTTCCAGCTTCAGAGCTTCATCAATCGACGCCTGAACAAATTGTTTGATCTCCGGTTCGCCGAAAGCAGTCAGGACCCCGCGCCCGAATCCTCCGACGAAGCCCTTCGTGCCGGCGAAGCCCACCCCGTCACGCTCGTAGGCGGTGCCATCGAGAACTTTGATTCCGGCGCCGGACATCATGCGCATCAGTTCCGCCTGCTTGCCACTTTCGTAGTCATGATTTCCCAGCACCGCGACGGTAGGTACACGTGATCGCACCACGACGTTCAGCAGCGGTTCCATTTCCTCCGGCTGGCCGTAGTTCGTCAGATCGCCGGCCAGTACGAGAATGTCAGCTTCTTCGCGTACGCGACTCAACTGGTCGTGCAAGGCATTCTGGCGTGCAGCGGAAAAATGCAAATCGGCGGTGGCGGCGATTCTCATGAATTCCTGCAAGCCAGCGGCACTCGTTGCAACCGGCGCTCACGGTATTCCTGCATCCGGTTCTCAAGGCCCCAATCGTTCAGGTCGATCGCGAACATCTTTTCGTCGATCAGGCTGCCACGGAAGTGGGCGCTCGGATCAGGATGGGCGATTGCCTTCTGAAAGCGCAGCAGAAGCTCCTGCCACAACTCTGAGGGCACAAAATAAGTTTGAGCCGGATACACATAACGGAAAAGCACGAGCGCCCAAAGCAGCATCTCCCAGTTTTCTCCGGAAAGTTGCAGGATGCGCTGCCAGTCCAGCTTTCCCCGGGTTCCATAGATCACGTGCGCGATATCCGCACCATCGAAGCGTTCGCGGCGAGTGATAAACAGCTTCGATACCAGTAACTCCTCCGCGGCTAACACTCTGGTCCTAACGCCATGGACCTCGGCAGGCTTGGCACGTTCGATCCACGCGTCCTCAACACCGATGGTGGCATTACTCATTCCGGTAATGAGATCGACAAAGTAGCCGTCTCGATGAGCCTTGAAGAGCCACACTGGATCGCAGATCTCGCACTCGAAGCCATCCTCCCGCAACCGGCATAGAGCAGCGGCGGCATTCTCCGGTGTCAAAAAGAGGTCGAGGTCTTTGGTATCGCGGCAGATTCCTGTGTGCGCCTGGAGAGCAAACGCGCCCGCCACGGCGTAGGGCAATTTCTTTTCTTCGAACAACGCGAGAATCTCGCGGAAGAGCAACTGCTGCTCTACCGGAATCGCCGTGGGTTCCGACGAGGTTTCTGGTAAGACGGTATTTGGCCGCTCATCCATGAGGGAGCTTGGATGTGAAATCAGGGATGCCGGTTGTCGTCCGCGAAACAAAGGCGAAGCGGAATTCAGTCTTTGTGCATCTCCTTGCCAGCGTATTTCTGCACGGTTTCCAGGAAAGAAGCCGCTGCCTCTGGAGTTTGCGCTTTCCCTCCGAAGATGTCGGAGAGAGATAAGGATGCGCCGTAGAGAGATCGAGTTTCGGCTTGATCCTCTGTAATCGAAGAGCCATTGAAGTTAGTACCGGCGAACATGCCGCGCGCTCGCGAATAGGTCAACACGTCGGCGTTCATCTTCATGTCCTGGTTGCCGATGGGCCCAGCGGTCACGGAGGTTTCAGTGCCGAGGTTGAATTTGCCCGACTCCAACTGCTCCATGCCCTTATCGTCAGTTACAACCATGACCAGATCGACTTCCTGGCCACCGAGTTGCGCTCCCCAGCTGCCACCGGAAATATCGAGTGGGGCCGGAGCACTCCACCCGCCCGCGGTGCGACACGTCGCGACACCCTTTCCGTGCTTCGCGCCAACGAGAGCGGCGACTTGCACGGTGGAAGGAAAGACCGCGACGCACGTGGCGCGCTTGATGATCCCCTCGGGAATCGCTTTGTTGGGCGTCGTCATGATTTCATTGAGCACTTTCGTCGAGGCGACGAGACGCTTGGCCAAATCTGTTTGATCTTTGCCTATGTCGGCCGCCCACGCGGCCGTGAGGAAGCAGACGAGAGCAGCAATGATCGTAGCGGAGGATCGAAGAGAGAGGAAACGTTTCGGATCGTTCATGGCTGCAACTCGCTATTTTGGTGCTCGCTCGAGCAATTCGGCGGCTACTACTGGTGACCTTAATCTCCCGCCTCTGTACAAGAACATCCGGTATTGTCTGTAACTTTCTGGAAACCGAGCGCAGTACTCACCCCGCGGCCATTAAATCGAGATGATCGGCAAACCCAGATGTTTTTCCCGCAAGTACAAGATTCCCCGTAATGACAGCCTGGCGAACGGCAAGGTAGCCTTCCATCTAATGCGGGTTGCGCGACTCTCGCCTGGCTGAGAGCGAATGAACTTATGTCTCGGGCATTTCCCCGCACATCTCGGAGGTGGACAAGATGAAATGGAATAAACTTTTGAACTCGGTTCTCAAAACGGCTGTTTACATCATGGATCAAACCGCGGATCAGGTAGACCGCGCATCGGAACGCGCCTCCGAAATCGCAGAGGATGCAAAGAGCGCAATCTATCCGGGCGAAGATCACACACTTCGCAACGTCATCAGCTTTGCAGCGGGGATTGGGGTCGGAGTGGGTGTGGCCATGTTGCTCGCTCCCTCCAGTGGAGCGGAACTGCGCGGCCAGATCAATGACAAGGTGCATGACATCAGCAACAAAATGAGAGGACGCGGCGAAACGTATCCCACAGGCACGGAAGCCCGCTAGCTCGTCGCATTCACCATAGAACCGTTGGCTTCGGAAATTTTGTTTCAGGAAAGGGAACATACGCAATGAATGCACGAACCATTGCTCTAGGATTGTGTTTGGGCCTCGCCACCGTCGTGGCGGGGTACGGCTCTACGCCGCAGGACGCGCAGAGTGCAAAACAGGATATGAAAGATGCCGGCCACGAAACCAAGAATGCGGCCAAAGACACCGGGCGGGCCACCAAGAAAACGACACAGAAAACCGGTCATGCGGTCAAGAAAGACACGAAGAAAGCAGCGAACAAGACTGCTCAGAAGACCAAACAGGGCGCACAAAAAGTCGAAGACAAGACTCAGCCTCAATAACTCTCCGCGGATTTTCGTCTGGACGGGCAGTCAGGCTCCCTGCCCGCCCGGTTTCTAACTTATCCGATCGCATTTCTCGCCTGTTAACCATTCAGTTATAGGGTTAATCCGGTATTCCCTGCGCGATTCGCTCCCCTGACAATAAGCAGCTCGCTCGCCGGACGGAAACGTTTACGTGACGACCATACTGTGCATTGATGATGATCGGGAGACGCTGGTAGTTCGCGAACGAGTGTTGCGGAGTTCCGGCTACGACGTGCTGACGGCGTCCAGCGGAGCGGCAGGGCTACAGGCTCTCTCTTCGGGGGCGGCGATTGATCTGGTGGTCTTGGATTACATGATGCCGGAGATGAACGGAGATGAGGTTGCCCAAAAGCTGAAGACAAGATATCCCCTCATCCCAATCGTGGCAGTGTCTGCGGTCCGGCTGCCGCCGGGCATGATCGAGACGGTGGACGCATACGTCCAAAAAGGGCAAGACGTAGAAGTGCTGTTATCGACCATTGCGCGCGTCCTGAAGAACTCAGCAGAGGCCTCTCGGGGTGGCACCGCGAATCGAAAAACCGTGCTCTGCGCCGACGACGAAGTGAATGAACTGACCGCGAGGAGATTGGTCTTCGAATCCGCCGGCTTTCGGGTGCATGTGGCGCGTAACGGTCAACAGGCGCTCGAAGTATTTCAGGCTCAGCCGGTCGATGCGGTCGTTCTGGATTATTTCATGCCCGGAATGAATGGCATGTCGGTGGCACGCGAAATGAAGCGTTTGCGGCCTGAGGTTCCGATTGTCGTGGTCTCGGGTTTCGCTTCGCTGCCGGGCGAGACGATTGGGCTCGTGGATGCCTGGATGCAAAAACGCGATGTGGAAGCGCTGTTGCGAGAGCTGGAGCAGTTGATCGAGCGGAAGGCCTCCGGGCAACCCGCGAGCTGAAACAAATCCAGCAAGAACGAAAGATCACATTAGCGAACTTAAGTCCTACCGACAGATGAAGACCCGACCCCGATCGGCAGTGATGAAGAAATCTGCCGTCCTGATGCTCTGCGCGGCATTGTTCGCCGCCTTTGCACCCCAAGCCTTGGCTGATTCGTCGTCGAATCAGGACCAGACCAGTTCCCTGAAAGAAATGACACTCGAGCAGCTGGGGAACCTGCAGGTCACCACCGCTTCGAAGGAACCGGAGGCCGTCTGGAAAACTCCCGCCGCTGTTTATGTAATCACCCATGAAGCCATTCTGCGCTCCGGAGCCACCAGCATTCCGGAGGCATTGCGTCTGGCGCCCGGTGTGGAAGTTGCACGTATTGACAGCAATAAGTGGGCGATTGGCATTCGCGGTTTTGGCAGCCGGCTTTCGCGGTCAGTACTGGTTTTGATCGACGGCCGCACCGTCTACACCACTTTGCTGGCGGGAACGTACTGGGAAGTGCAGGACACGGTGATGGAAGACATCGACCGGATCGAAGTGATCCGCGGTCCCGGAGGGACAATCTGGGGACCGAACGCCGTGAATGGCGTCATCAATATCATCACGCGCAAGGCTTCCGAAACTCAGGGAACTCTGGCCTCGGCTCGCGGCGGTGACGTGGAGCAAGGGTCCATTACCGTTCGGCAAGGTGGAAAGCGTGGAAATGTTGACTACCGCGCGTATGCGAAGGGCTTTAATCGTGCCGCGATGTTTCATTCCGATGATCGTGAGTTCGATGCCTGGCGTGCCATCCAGGGAGGGTTTCGCGTCGACTGGGCTGAGAGTATTCGCGATGGTTTCACTTTTCAAGGGGACATCTACGACGAACGAGCTGGAGAAAGCGTTGTAGCTACCAGCTACACACCGCCTTATTCACAGGTGATCGACCGCAACGCAGTCCTGGCCGGCGGCAACATTCTGGGCCGTTGGAAGCGAGTAATGGCAGAGGGTGAAGACGTCCAGCTGCAGCTTTACTACGATCGGACGAATCGCTACGAACCCAATTTCGCCGATCTGCGCGATACATTTGATCTCGATTTCATGGATCGATTTCGCCTGCCATGGCGTCAGGAACTTTCCTGGGGGCTGGGAATGCGCTTCAGTCGAGGCCATAACCTGGAGGTAGTTTCAGGCCTGACGTTTCAGCCTGCGGAAAGAACCGACCGGCTGCTGTCCGCTTTCCTTCAGGATGACGTGTCCATCGTTGACAAGCGGTTGTCGCTGTCGCTGGGTACGAAATTTCTGGAGACGAACTTCAGCCCCTTACAGCTCGAGCCCAGCGTGCGTCTGCTGTATACGCGAAGCGACACGCAGACCGTATGGGCGGCCTTTACCCATGCGGTGCGCACGCCGGCCGACGCGGAGCGGGACTTTTTTCTCTCCGGTTTTATCGGCATCGCTTCCGACGGTCTTCCCGCCTTTGCGCGATTCAATGCCAATCGAAACTTCCGCTCGGAACAGCTCAATGGCTCCGAACTCGGATATCGCAAACTGCTGAGTTCGCGGCTCTCTGTGGATATCGCCAGTTTCTACAATCATTACAGCGACCTATTCAGCGAAGACATCACGGGCCCGGAGTATATCGAGTCCAATCCCGCGCCGCCCCATCACCTGCTTCCCGCGGAGTTCGGCAACGGCTTGCTGGGAACCACCACCGGCGCGGAGGTCGCGTCGGAATGGCACTGGACCGACTTCTGGCGGCTTCGTGGCTCCTACTCGTTTCTCGAGATGCACATCAAGAAGGCCCCAAATTCCCTGGATGTCGGCACTGCCCCCGGTATTCAGGGCTCCAGCCCGCAACATCAAATCTCGTTGCAGTCCGGATTCGATCTGCGCAAGGGCGTTTACGCGGACCTAATTTACCGATACGAAAGTGCTTTGCCCGGGCAAGGGGTCCGGGCCTATTCCACCGGCGATATCTCCCTGGGGTGGAAACTCAACGAACATCTTCGCTTGTCGGGAGTCGGACAGAATCTGCTGCAACCTCATCATCCCGAGTTTGGGGGAGATCCGGGCCCATTGGTTCAAATTAAAAGGAGCGCGTACGGGCAGATTACCTGGCAGAAATGATTCGATCGGAATCTCCATAGCGCATGCGACGACCCGCCCCACCTCAGAACGATCGGACCCCTGGCGTCCGATCCTGCAACTCTCGGTCGGCATGGTGTGTGCTCGCGTTACTGTTTTGCTCATTGCTACAGCCATGCTTGACCGCCGCGCAGCAGGGGGGAGCCACTGAATTTCAAATCAAGGCTGCATATCTATACAACTTCGGGAAATTCGTGCGCTGGAACGGCACCTCCGATAGCCCGGATTCGTTCGACATTTGCGTCATCGGCCAGAATCCGTTCGGCACGGCACTCGAAACCACGGTGGCCGGCGAACATATTGACGGAAACAACATCCTCGTAAGAAATGTCTCGGGCCCGCAAGGCGCGGCGCACTGCAGAATTCTGTTTGTCAGCTCATCGGAATCCAAGCGACTGAAACCGCTGCTCACGGCTGTTAAGCGGCCGAACCTCCTGACCGTCAGCGACATCCCTGGTTTCGTTCAGCAAGGGGGAATGATCGAACTGGTCAACGAGGAGGGTCGAATTCGTTTCGCAGTCAACCTGGCTGCCGTAAATGATGCGGGGCTCACGGTCAGTTCGGAACTGCTCAAGGTTGCGGTTAAGGTTCTGGGCGCGGGCCCGGTGCGAGGAAGCGACCAATGACTTCCACGCGCAAGTCAATTTCGGCAAAGATTACGTGGATGAATATGCTGGTGAGCGGGACTGCACTCCTGCTCGCGGGCGCCTCGTTCTTCGCCTATGACCAGGTGACTTTCCGGCAGGGCCTCGTGCACTCACTTTCGGCGCAGGCGCAGATTGTCGCCTCTAATAGCGTGTCCGCCCTGGTCTTCAACGATCCCCAATCGGCGGCCAATACGCTGTTCGCACTGAATAGTTCTCCGAGCATCGAATCCGCGGCCATTTTCACCGCTTCCCGGAAACCATTCGCCAGCTACTTGCGGAACGGCGGGACCGTCATTCCAGAGATCCTCGATCAGTCCAGCAATACGAAGGAAACGTACCGGTTCAAGGATTCTGATCTGATTCTGGTTCAGCCAGTGACTTTTCAGGGACAAACCATCGGCTTCGTTGCGGTACGATCGGATCTCAGTGAACTCGATCGGCGCCTGAAGCGTTATGCGGCCATCGCATTCGTGGTGCTGGTGCTGAGCCTATTGGCTGCGTCCTTTGTGTCGTACGCATTCAAGAAGTCTGTCGTGACGCCAATTGTTACGCTGGCGCAGGTCGCCCGCGACGTCTCTCAGGGCAAGAACTATTCGGTGCGGGCGACCCCGAGCAAAGAACAGGATGAAGTCGCCCTCCTTGTAGACGCTTTCAATGAGATGCTCGCCCAGATTCAAACGCGCGATCGAGAGTTGCAGGCTGCTCATGACGAACTGGAGCAGAGGGTCGTGGAACGCACACGGGAACTGCTCGTCGCTAACCGCGAACTCGAAGCGTTTTCGTACTCGGTATCGCACGATCTGCGAGGTCCCGTCGATGCCTTGAACGGCTTTGCCTACGTGCTCGCGAAAGAATATGCGGTCACACTTGATCCCAAAGCTCGGGAATTGATTGATCACATAAGAAATTCCGGGAAACGCATGATGCAACTGATCGATGATCTCCTTAATCTTTCCCGGGTCACGAGTAGCGTGATGAAGCGCGAACCCGTTGACCTGAGCGCGCTAGCCAGGGTCATCAGCGAAGAACTGCAGCGGAGCGCGCCGGAACGAAAAGTGGACTTTGTGATTGCCGAGGTTGGCATCGTGGAGGGAGATCCGCGCCTGCTCCGCGTCGTGCTCGACAATCTGCTGCGCAACTCCTGGAAATACACTTCGACACGTCCCGAAACGAAGATCGAATTCGGATCGCAGAACGAGGATGGAAACTCCGTTTTCTTTGTTCGCGACGATGGCGTTGGTTTTGATTCTCGGTCTGCCGAACGGCTATTCCAACCGTTTCAGAGATTGCATTCTGTCGGTGAGTTTCCTGGGAACGGCATTGGCCTGGCCACCGTGCAGCGCATCGTCAGAAGGCACGGAGGCGAAGTGTGGGCCGAAAGCCGGGTCGGCCAGGGTGCAACCTTCTACTTTCATTTGAGTAATCCGAAGCCCACGGTTGCTTCAACCTCGCGCGCAGTGGCCCCTCCGGCAGCAAACACCTAGTCTGCCTTTTCCGAACCGCGAGGGGGCCCTCGCTGTTCATAGTTGATAAAGCTCTTCCCTGTTCCAGACTTGGCGCTCCTTCGAATGGCCTGCTGGTACTTCTCTAGTACTCGGGTACCAGCAAGTTTGGTACGTCAGCGCGCACGATCTCACCGCCATTCTCTAGGTCGTTTTTGAATCTTGTGCTTCCCGATGATTTCTTCATAATTCACAGAGTGGAGGAGAGCAATTTGAAACGCGTGCGCGTTCTCGTCGCAAACAGGCCTCGTCTCATGCGCGAAATGGTAATGACGACAATCGCGGACCAGCCGGACATCGAAATTGTCGGCGAAGTGACAAACGAAAGTGACTTGAACGACATCGTGGAAGAAACACAGCCGGACGTGCTGATTCTGACCTTGGAAGAACCGGAGAAGCCTCTGGGCCGGTCCGGGTTTCTGCTGGGCCGTTATCCCGGAATGAGAATCCTGGCACTCGCGCCCGAAAAGAATCGCGGGATCTATTACTGGGCCATGGTCGAAATTCGAAATAAACCAGTGGAGAGTTCGGAAGCGGGAGTCTTGGGCGCAATCCGAGACCGGCCTGCTCTGGTGGGGCTGGCACGGCATTGAAGCCACACATGTCTTAAGTTTCGGGGATTTTAGATTGACACATCAGAACGTTGTGAACTGTGCGAAGTTCGATTGCACACTGGCGGCTTTTGGCCGGAAGACGGCTCTGTGCGCCGCTCTCGCTCTCGCTTTGTGTCTTACTCTGAGTGGCGCAAACGCGGCAACAGACAGGCGTCCCACAGTCTGAGTTGGCAAGACAAAACATGGCGCGGGTGGCGGCGTCGGTCGGCCAGCTGGTCGTCATCTTTCACCGCGATCCCGGCCTCATGGTGGAATTGAAGAGTTGGATCGCGAAGGATGCGACGGATCATGGCCAGCTCATCTCAGACTCTGATCTCACCGACGAAGCCATCTTTGATCGCCTCGAAAACGACATCGCATTTCGCTCTGTTGCCACTGCTCTCGTCCAGAAATACGGGTTCCTGAAGCCGACCGTGAACCCGGAATCGCCGATGGCGCAGGAGCAGCAGTTATTGATCCGGGAGCGAGCCCGGTGGATCGCGCAGGACGAAGAAGCGTCACGGGCAAAATCGCGTCAGCAGCAAAAAGGTCTTTCCGAGACGGAATATTGCGATCCCACCATCGGGGACTGCACGGCGCAAGGGAACAGCAGTGGTTCGTCGATTCAGGCTCTACCCTCGCAGCCAACAGATATAAACCCGTTGCCGGGAGAAATGCCTGGTTCGCAGAACCCATCGGCGATGCCGCCGGGTGCGCCATCTCAGCCTGGGGCACCCGGTAACGACATGACCCAGTTGCTGCGCACCAGCGGCGACAGTTCTTCTCTCTCCGAACAGATGCAATCCAGTAGCGAGGGCGGGCCGGATTTTTCCTCGAGAACTTCGACCTCCGGATCCCGAGGCCAAGGACAAGGAAGCGAATTCGGAGATTTGTCGTTGAATTCCGATTTCGCGGGAGAGAGCTTGAATCCCCAGCTCTCTGGAAACCCTTCGGCTGTCGCAGAGGCCTCTTCGAGTTCAGTTACCCCCTTTGCTTCGGGCAACTCAGACTCCGGGACTGACGTTGGCAGCAATTCGACGGCAGTGTCGAATGCGCGGAGAGCGCGCGAGTCGGTCAGCCCCACGCAGCGACTGGTCAGGCGGCCGAATCCCTACACGAAGATTCCGTCGCTGTACGACATGTACCTGCAGGCGGCAGCGAGACCGCCGGCGGTCGAACGTTTCGGAATGCAGATTTTCCAAAACGGCACCCGCGACCTCCAGATGATTCCGATGGATCTACCGGTCGGGCCGGATTACGTACTCGGTCCCGGTGATGGCGTGTCGATTGACCTGTGGGGCGGCGTATCACGAAGGTTCTACCGCGTGGTCGATCGCGAGGGCCGAGTCAGTCTTCCGGAGGTTGGGCCGGTTCTGGTGGCCGGAAAATCCCTGGGCCAGGTTCAGGAGTCCGTGCAGAAAACGTTGCGCACGGAATTCCGTGATGTTTCCGCCGATGTATCCCTCTCTCGGCTACGCACGATTCGAGTCTACGTGGTTGGCGATGTGGTAAAGCCGGGCGCCTACGACATCAGTTCCCTCTCAACGCCCCTCAACGCGCTTTTTGCTGCCGGTGGACCCACTGGTCGCGGCTCGTTGCGCATCCTGAAACACTATCGGGGAAACGATCTTGTGCAGGATGTCGACGTTTACGATTTGCTCCTGCATGGAGTCAAGGGCGACATGCAACGACTCGAGAGCGGCGACACCGTAATGGTTCCTCCGCTCGGCCCGGAGATCACCATCGAAGGCATGGTGCGGCGACCGGCGATCTATGAGCAGAAGAACGAGAAATCGTTGGCGGATGTAATCGAACTCGCCGGTGGTTTGCTGCCCACGGCGACCTTGCAACACATTGAAGTGCAACGCACCATCGCACATCAGAAGCAGACCATGCTGACCCTGGATATCCCGCAGGCCGATTCCTCCGGCGAAGCGGCGAAACAGCTGGACTCTTTTCAAGTACAGGATGCCGACAAGATCCGCATCTTCCCGATCGCTCCCTATACGCAGGATGCCGTCTATCTCGAAGGTCACGTAGTCCGTCCGGGGAAGTACTCCTATCACGATGGAATGCGGGTCACGGACCTGATCAGTTCTTACAAAGATTTGCTGCCCGAGCCGGCGTTGCAGTATGGCGAGATTATCCGCCTGAGCCTTCCCGATTATCGGCCGACGGTGCAGAGCTTCAGTGTGGCTGAAGCCCTGGCGGATCCGTCGAAAGCACCCGAGTTGAAGCCGCTCGACACCGTCGAGTTCTTTGGGCGATACGACTTCGAGAATCCACCCGCGGTTTCGGTCTGGGGTGACGTGCGCGCCCCGGGAACGTACCAGACTTCAGGCGACGTTCATCTCAGCGACGCGATTCACCTGGCCGGAGGACTGGCGCCGGATGCGGCTCAGGGAGATGCGCAGGTCTTCCGCTATCTACCCGACAGCACGCTGAAGATTTTGAATGTGAAACTGAGTGGCGCGTTGGATGGGAGCCCGACCGACGACATCGTGCTGCATGCGCGGGATCGGGTTCTGGTGCACAAGAACCCGGCGGCCATCGACCCGGCAACCGTGTACGTGAAAGGCGAAGTGGCACGGCCCGGCCGCTATCCGCTGACTGCGGATATGCACATTTCCGACTTGATCCGCGCGGCCGGTGGTCTGAAGGTCAGCGCCGACGTCAAGACCGCCGACCTCACCCATTATTCCTGGCAAGACGAGAAACAAGTTTCGGGCACACAGGAACATATCCTGCTGGCCGATGCCATGGCTAACAAGCCGGATGCCGATCCCGTGCTGAGCAACGGCGACGTCCTCACGGTAGCGCAAGTCTCAGGCTGGGGTGACCTGGGAGCATCCATCTCGCTGCGCGGGGAAATCGTACATCCCGGCAGCTACGGAATTCGCCCCGGGGAGCGCCTGAGCACGGCCCTGCTCCGCGCCGGCGGATTCTCTCCCGCTGCCTATCCCTACGGTGCCGTACTGCTGCGATCGGAGGTGCAGAAGCTGGAACAGCGGTCGTACGCCGAACTGATTCAACGAGTGCGCGAACAGCAGACTGGCATCAAGCTGACTGCTGCCTCCACGAACGATCCCGATCAACGACTCTCCGCTGAATCGGCGCTCGTGCAGTGGCAGAGCGCGCTCGATGACTTGGTGAGCAGCCCGCCCACTGGGCGCGTGACCATTCAACTGTCTTCGAACATCAAGAGTTGGGCAAACACGCCGCGGGATGTCACGGTGCGGGCTGGGGACGTCCTGGTGGTGCCGAAGCGTCCTAGTTACGTGCTCGTGCAGGGGCAGGTATATGGCGCCACGGCTGTCGCCTACCGGCCGGGAAAGAGTGCGAAGTGGTATCTGATGCAAGCCGGCGGACCGACCAACATGGCCAACAAGCGAGCCACGTTTGTCATTCGCGCGGATGGAACCGTGCTCGGCAATCACAGTTCATTCTGGGTTTCCGGCGACGGAATGAACGTACCGTTGCAGCCTGGGGACATGGTCGTCGTTCCCGAAAAGGCGCTCGGTGGTCCGCCCATCTGGAAGACGTTGTTCCAGAATGCGCAGATCCTGAGCTCTATCACCACCAGCGTAATTCTGGCCGCAGCCTACTGAGGACGGTTTCGTGACTCGACCTGGCGGAACCGTACGCTCTTGGATCATCGCGATGTTGTTATCTGCGAGTACGGCGATTGCGTCTGGCCAGTCCAGCCGGCCTGGTTTCCCTTTCGCCGCAGCCTCGAATGCGCCGACGGATGAGCAGCAGAACAGCCAATCGAAGGCTTTGAACCCGGACGTGATTCCCGATGTTCCTCGACCTCGTGAAAACGGGAACAAGGTCGTCGACCTTCCAAAACAATTGCTGCACGATCAATTCGGCATGTGGACGAGCCCTTCCAGGCTCCGTTTTCCAGACACTACCTGGCTCGTTCCGCTCGGCGGATTCACCGCCGCGCTGCTGGCAACCGACGGCGACGTCAGCCGCCACTTGTCCAACGATCCGAATACGCTAACGCGCTATCAGCATCTTTCTGAGTACGGCGCATATTCCATGGGTGCAGGCGCAGCCGGCCTTTACTTTCTGGGCTTAGCGACGCATAACGAGCACCAGCGCGAAACGGGCTTTCTGAGCGGCGAATCGGCCATTGATGCCCTGATCGCCGTCGAAGCCCTGAAATACGCTACCGGACGACAGCGGCCCTACCAGGACTCGGGCAGTGGACAGTTCTTTAAATCCGGCGCATCGTTTCCGTCCGAACATTCGGCAGGAGCGTGGGCCATCGCCGGAATCGTAGCCCACGAGTATCCCAGCCCATTCTTGAAGTTCCTCTCGTACGGAATGGCGACGGTGGTGAGCGCCTCGCGCATCAATGCCAAGCAGCACTTCCCCTCGGACGTTCTCGTGGGCGCTGCCATCGGATACCTGACCAGCGAGTACATCTACCGACAGCATCATGATCCGGACCTCCGGGGAGCGACCTGGGAAATTCCGGCAATTCGGCCAGACCGTCCATCGCACTGGCAATCGAAATCCATGGGCTCTCCGTATGTTCCGCTCGACAGCTGGATCTATCCGGCTCTCGAGCGACTCGCCGCGCTGGGCTACATCGATAGCGGCATTGCTGCCATGCGTCCCTGGACCCGCATCGAGTGCGCGCGCCAGCTCAGCGAAGCCGGAGACCGCATCGGGGACGAAGAAGAGAATGGCGAAGCGGCCCGGATTTATCAGGATTTGCTGGACGAGTTCGGCAACGAACTCAGCTGGCTCGGCGGCGGAGACAATGCCGAATTCCGTGTGGAGTCGTCTTATACCCGAGGGACAGAAATTGTCGGCAAGCCCCTCACCGATGGATACCACTTCGGACAAACCATCTTCAACGACTTTGGCCGTCCCGAAGAACAGGGCTTCAACAACGTTTCCGGAATGTCGGGATGGACTTCGTATGGTCCATTCGCCATTTATGTTCGCAGCGAATACCAGCATTCGCCCTCCGCTCCGGCGCTGCCGCTGGCAGCGCGCGAAGCCATCTCGATCGCGGATTTCAGCCACTCGATCGTGCCAGCACCGTTCCCGGTGCCTCCGGGAACGCCCACGCCTTCGGTTGATCGCGGCCGCCTTCTTGACACCTATGTTGCGATGAATCTTTCCGACTGGCAGCTTTCCTACGGCAAGCAAAGTCTGTGGTGGGGACCAGACGAGGGCGGCGGAATGATGCTCAGCGACAATGCCGATCCGCTGACCATGTTCCGCATCAATCGGGTTACGCCATTCAAGTTGCCCGGCTTCTTGGGATTTCTGGGGCCAATCCGGGCTGAATTCTTTCTCGGACAATATTCCGGGTACGAATTCATGTTTACCCCGTTGGGACTCGTCGGTCAGTACGGCCAGTCGTTGCTACCCCAGCCCATTGTTCATGGGGAAAGGTTCAGTATCAAGCCAACTCCGAACTTCGAATTCGGCCTGTCGCGAACCACCGACTACGGTGGGCCTTCCTACCCGCTGACTTGGCACACCTTTTTCAGAAGCGTGTTTTCTACCGACCAAACGATTCCGGGAGCCGCCAACAAGCCCGGGTCGCGGCGCTCCGGACTGGACTTCAGCTATCGGTTGAAGCACGCAATGACTTTCTATGCCGACGGTTTTACCGAACATGACACCATCAGTCCGCTGGTCGGTCCTGATGTCGCAGCCTGGCTGGGCGGAATCTATATTCCCCGACTGCCAAAGCTCCCCCGGATGGACTTCCGAGCCGAGGGCGTCTACACGGATCCCCCGATCGGAGGAAATGTCGGGTCAGGCTTCTTTTACTACAACCCCACATGGATCTCCGGCTTCGTAAATGCAGGGCATTTGATGGGAAATTGGGTAGGCCGGGAGGGTCAGGGCGTGCAAGCGTGGACGTCCTACTGGATCACTCCGCGCAGCAAACTGCAATTCGAGTTCCGGCATCTCAAGGTCAGCCATGAGTTCATTCCGAATGGAGGAACGCTGGCCGACGGAAGCGTCCGTGCGGATTTCTGGGTTCGTTCGAGTTTCAGTCTGTCGGCTGCAGTCCAGTACGAGGCCTGGACTTTTCCGGTGATCTCTCCTACGAGACAGTCGAATGTGAGTTCATCGGTGCAATTGACATTCTGGCCTAAGGGTCTTTCGCGCAAGAACGGTTCAGACGAGTAAGTGGATGAACACGAGGGATTCTGGGTAAACATGGCAACGAGAGAGATCACCAACCGTAAGCCGCAACCATATACGCAGCTCGATCTCGAGCCCGAACTGATTTCCTTGCCCGAGGAAGACGGTCGGTCTGGAGGACACTCCGTCGACAAGCTGCGAACCCTGTGGGAGCGACGAGCGTCGCTCTATCGCTGGACTGTGATCGGCTTTGTGGCCTCCACGGTCATTGCCTTCCTGATTCCCGCCCGTTACACCACCACGACACGCCTCATGCCGCCTGATCAGGCGGGACAAGGCCTTGCCTCTCTGGTCTCCGCCCTGGGCAAGTCCAGCGAACTTGGTTCTCTTGGGACCGAGCTATTTGGAGTGAAGACGTCCGGAGACTTGTTCGTCGGACTGCTGAAGAGCGAATCCGTGGAGAACGCGGTCATCAACAAATTTGACTTGCGGAAGGTCTATGGCGTCCGCCGCTGGGAAGATGCCCGCAAGCAGCTTGAGAGTCGAACCGATGTTTCCTCGGACCGTAAGAGCGGAATCATCACCGTGAAAGCGAGCGACAAGAGTCCGGAGCGCGCCGCCGCGATTGGGCGCGAATATGTCGAGCAACTGAACCACGTCGTGATCAACCTCGACACCTCAGCCGCCCATCGCGAACGCGTGTTTCTGGAGAACCGGCTGAACGAAGTGCAGGTGGACCTGGAAAGCGCCGAGAAGGACTTCAGCCAGTTTGCCAGCAAGAACGCGGCTCTTGATGTGAAGGAGCAAGGCCGCGCCATGATCGGAGCGGCCGGGCAATTGGAAGGAGAGTTGATCGCCGCCCAGACTGAACTCGAGGGTCTGCGGCAGATTTATACCAACAACAATGTGCGGGTTCGATCGGTGCAGGCTCGCATTGAAGAATACCAGCGGCAGATACAGAAATTGGGTGGTCAGACGCCTGCGCAGAGCGGACCACCGTCCGCCGGCGCGACCGACACGACACCGAGCCCGGATCTTTATCCTTCGATTCGGCAGCTGCCAATCTTAGGCGTGGCTTGGGCCGATCTCTACCGGCGTACCAAGGTTGAAGAAGCGGTCTTCGAAACCTTGACCAAGCAGTACGAAATGGCCAAGGTCGAAGAGGCGCGGGAAGTCCCCAGTGTCAAAGTGCTGGATGCTGCGGCGGTTCCAGAAAAGAAATCATTTCCGCCGCGTTTGCTGTTGATTCTATTCGGCACCGCCCTCGTCTTCAGTCTGGCCGCGTTTGGCGTGATCACTTCCGCCCGATGGGAGAAGCTCGAACCTGGCGACCCACGAAGAGTATTGGCGCAAGAAGTGTTTCAAACCATCGAGCAGCATCCGTGGGTTACGCGTGCGTTGCACCTTGTGAGAAAACGTTCCGCAACCGGCGCTCCTTCTGCAAGCCACAACGCATCATCGGAACGAGAAGAGCCGGCTGATGACGGCGAGGAATGAGAGTTTGCTTCTGCAAGTTTTGTCTCTTACGGGAAATCTTTTCAAGAAAGCTCAGTACGGTCACCGAGTGTTCACTTCCAACCCAACCCGGCACAAGCTGCTCGGCAATATGTTCTGGCTGTATGCCTTGCAGGGGCTGAACTATCTGGTCCCTCTCGCCGTGTTCCCCTACTTAATCAGGGTGCTGGGAGTGGAGCGCTACGGCCTCATCGCCTTTGCCCAGGCGTTTGCCCAGTACTTCGTCATCCTCACGGACTACGGCTTCAACCTTTCGGCAACGAAACGGATTGCACTCGCTCGCGACAACCGTGAAGAAATCTCCAATGTGTACTGGTCCGTACTGCTGATCAAGCTCGGACTGATGGTGATCGGTGCGATGGTGGCCGCTGGGCTGATCTTCAGCGTGGCTCGTTTCCGCGGGGATGCCGAACTCTACGCCATCGCCTACATCGCGGTACTGGGGAATGTGTTGTTCCCTGTCTGGCTCTTCCAGGGGATGGAGCAGATGCGTTACATCTCAGTGGTCAGCGGTGTAGCTAAGGTACTGTCGGCGGTTCTGATATTCCTCCTTGTCCGGCAACGCACCGACTACGTGTCGGCGCTCGCCATCCAGTCTGGAGGCCTGCTCGTCGCGGGCATCGCCGGTTTTTTTGTGGCTGTCACAAAGTTCAAGCTGCGGTATCGCCAACCTGCCAAAAGCGAACTGATCCGGGCTCTGTCGGATGGCTGGCATTTATTCGTTTCCAATGCGGCCGGTACTCTTTACGCGACTACCAATGTGTTCCTTGTCGGCTTGATTGCGGGAAATGTGCAGGCCGGGTATTTCAGTGCCGCTGAAAGAACTGTTCGCAGCATCCAGGGAATGTTGTCGCCCATCACCCAAGCAATCTATCCGCACGTGAGCGGACTGGTTGCGAAATCCCGCGATGCTGCCACCGATTTCCTGCGTAAGAGTCTGGCGTGGACGGCCGTGTTCTCGTTCCTGCCATCCGCCTTCCTGCTTTTGTTCGCGCGCCCGATTGCTTCGCTCCTGTTCGGGAAAGCAGCCGATGGCAGCATTGTTCCCTTGCGCTGGATGGCGATGCTGCCCTTCATTATTGCCGTCAGCAGCGTGCTCGCGATCCAAACCATGATTCCTTTCGGCATGGAAAAGCAGTTGAGCCGTATCTACGTTGTCGCTGGCCTGGGGAGTCTGGCGTTCTCTCTGCCTCTCATCCGCCAGTTTGGAGCGAGCGGCGGGGGTGCGGGCGTTCTGGTTGTAGAAGTCTGCATTGTGGCCGCGATGTGGGCAGTGCTGAAGAACAACGGGATTGATTTGCGTCCGAACGCAATTGTCGGACGAGCGAAGCCAAAGGTATCGGAAGATGCGCTCTCATTCTGAAGATAAATTCGGAAATGGCATCGAGCTGTCGACGGAGAAGACCCTCTCGATCGCGAGCGTGACCGTGGTCTACAACGGAGCAGACGTACTACGTCGCCATCTGGAAAGTCTAAAGGGCCAGAGCCGCCAGCTCGACGAAATCGTCGTGGTGAACAACGCTTCGACGGATGGCACACGAGACCTTCTCGCCAATGAATATCCGGAAGTGACCGTCATCAATCTCCCGACGAATGGCGGTGTAGGAGGCGGTCTCGCCGCCGGCCTCTCCTATGCTGCCCTGCAACAACGGCACGATTGGATTTGGCTCTTCGATCAGGACAGCGTTCCAGGGACCGCTTGCCTGGAGCGCTTGCTCAGCGGATTTCAGCAGATCGACGGAAAGGATCAGCCCATTGGCATTCTGGCCCCGATCTGCGCGAATCGAGAAACTGGAATGACATACCCCGGCCTGTCGTGGCACGGGCGCCATTTCGCGCCGGCCAGAGTAGCAAGCGACCGGCCGGTGACATTCGTCGACATGGTGATCACTTCTGGAAGTCTGATGCGGCTCGAAGCCGTGGAGGCAGCCGGCTTGCCGCGTGCCGATTTCTTTATGGATTTCGTGGACTATGAGCACTGCCTGCGCTTAAGGCGCCACCGATTTCAGGTGGCTGTCGTGCGCGACAGCATCCTCGACCACTCGATCGGAGCGCCGACTACGTTCCGTATTCTCGGCCGAACCAAATCGTGGGCCGACCACGTTCCCTGGCGCGAGTATTACATGGCGCGGAATGAGACTTTCACGATGTGGAAGTACTCCTCCGCTCTGGCAACAAAGAGCTTTGTCATGTACCGCCTAGCGCAACATGCGCTGGGCATTCTTTTCTTCGGGAAGCAGAAGTGGTCTTGCCTGCGAATGATGTGGCGCGGCTTTCTCGATGGGCGCGCCGGGCGGCTCGGACTCCGGTTCCTGCCGGGCACGTCGACCGATCCAGGGATTCGTCAGCCGCAGATTCAGAGCCAGAAGTTGAAGAGAGAGTTCTAGGAGTTCACCACATTGGGTTTGAGCATTTCAGTGGCGATGTGCACGTTCAATGGAAGCCGCTTTCTTCCAGAGCAGCTTCGGAGCATTGCTGCGCAAAGCAGGCAGCCCGACGAACTGGTCGTATGCGATGACGGCTCGTCCGATGGCTCGGATGAAATCACAACTGAGTTCGCTCGTCGGGTATCTTTCCGCGTTCGCTGCCTCAAGAATTCGGTCAACCTCGGATCCACCAGGAGCTTCGGCAAAGCAATCTCCTCCTGCGTGGGAGCCGTTGTCGCCCTTGCCGATCAGGACGATGTCTGGTATCCGCACAAGCTCGAGCGTATGGAGAATGCTTTTCTTGCGCCCTCCTCGCCCGTATCCGTTTTCAGCGATGCCGACTTGATCGATGGCGAATCGAACCCGTTGCCCGGGAGGCTTTGGGATTCCTTCGCGTTTGCACCTAGGGAACAAAGACGTTTTGCGAAGGGCGAAGCGTTGAACATCCTCGTAAAACATCCAGTAGTGACGGGTGCGACGATGGCTTTTCGCAAGGAATTCAGTGACCTGGTCTTGCCGATTCCCGCCAATCACATTCATGATTCCTGGATTTCTTTCCTGTTGGCTGCGTGCGGCCCCTTCTTGCCCATCCCAGAGCCATTGATGCAATACCGCCGCCACCAGGGCCAGCAAATCGGGCCGGGAAATATGTCTCTGCTTGAGCGATTGGCCCGGGCCAGAGAGACAGGACCACGTTTTTATCTCGACGAGGTTGAACGCTTTCATCAGATTTCCGAAAGGCTCGCGCGCCGCCGTGCGAACTTCCCTTACGCCGAGCGTGCCCTGCGAGAGATCAACCGGAAGATGCTGCATCGGGAACATCGTGCCTTTTTGCCCCATGCGGGCGTAGCGCGAATTCCGCGAGTCATTCGGGAAATGCTGAACGGCGGCTACTGGCGCTACTCCGAGGGGTGGGAGAGCGTCGCGAAAGATCTGGCAGGACCGTTGGCAAATCGCAAGAGGCTCGAAGAAGCAACTCGCTGACGCATTGCGTTTGAGGCAACACAGAATGGCAACGAATACGAGCACGCGTTTTTTTCGAGTACGGCCGCTGGCGCAGTTGCCGTTCTTTTGCCATCCCGTGTATCTGTTCGTCGCCATCTGGATCGTCATGCTGGGCACTCTCGAAATTCAAGTCTCATGGTCGACTTATCCCGACCGCACGCTTGGCCTCACCGTGTTCTTCGTTTCGGTCATGGCGATGCTCGCGGGATATGCGATTTTGCGGCAATCGACGGACATCGCAGATTCCCAGCCGGTGCGAGAGCAGTTTTCCATCCGAACCGGACCGTTCCGTAAGAGCATCTTGATCCTAGCCATTGGTTCGTTCGCTCTTGTCGCCTACAACTACATCGCGTTTGGCCTTCCGCCGGCGGCGAGTTTCCTGGGTTTCTCCACTCTCGACTATCAGGAATACGGCAGGTTCAAGCAGGCCCTTCAACCCATGGTCAGCGCGCTGTTCTTAAATTCACTGTTGGAATCTTCACGGTGGCGGAAGTGGCTTGGAGCGGCATTCGCCCTGGGCATCATGTTGGCGTACGTACTTCGCGGCCCTCTCTTGATGGCGATTGCTCAGGCGGTGATTCTCGTTTCCATTCGCAGCGTTGTTCCGAGGCGGGGGATTTACATACGCGCCGTCGTCGTACTGTTGATCGCATTGGGCTTGATCACCGTGATCGGCAATTTCCGAACGCCGCAGCAGATATTCCTCGACTTCATGGAGATCAAGCCCGAATTCCAGTCCTGGCCAATGGCCTTGCTCTGGCCGATTACCTATGTTTCTGTTCCGATCTCCAATCTGTGCTGGATTATTCACGGCGCGCACTTCACCGAACCCACGCTCTCCTTCTTGTATCCGGTGCTGCCGTCATTCTGGGCGCCGGTCAATCCGCATGCGATCCCCTTGTCCGATTCGCACATCATCGACGGCGTGCACACGTATCTGGCGACTTACTTCCTGGATTTTTCCTGGTTCGGCATTGCGGGCATCAATTTTGCTCTCGGCATGATGAGCGGATTTCTGGTCAATCGCGAGCGGATCAGCCGCAATCTGCTGGTTTCTCCAATTCTGCTGTCCGCCATGGGATTGATTTTCTTTTGGGACTTCTTCGTCTATCTACCAACTCTTGGGCAATTGGGAATTCAACTGCTCGTGCAAAGGAGCTGCATCGTCTCAACCAAGGGGGCCAGTTCGAACGCCGTTCTGCGCGCTCGGAGCGTCCCTCTCCTTGAGAACTGAAGTCGTATAGCTATGCCTGCGATCAGCGTCATCATCGTGAACTGGAACGGCAAGGACCTCTTGCCGGAGTGTCTTTCGGCAATGCGGCGTCAGACGTTCACCAATTTCGAGACGATCCTCGTTGACAACGGCTCCGCGGATGGTTCGGTCGACTATATTCGCGCCGAGTTTCCCGAGGTCCGGGTTCTCGCCTTGCCGCACAACCTCGGCTTTACCGGAGGAAATATCGCCGGCTATGAAGTAGCGACTGGCAACCTGATCGTTCTATTGAACAACGACACGGAGGTACATCCGGTATGGCTCGATGAGATTCACAAGGGCAGCCTCAAGTATCCGGAGGCGGGAAGCTTTGCATCCAAGATGATGTATTTCGATGATCGACAGCGGATTGAGAATTGCGGATTCGATGTGAGCAGCGGCGGAATGACTGCGGAGCTGGGACGAAACGAAATCGACGGGCCGGATTGGGCTTATCCCCGCAAAGTGTTCGGGGCCTGCGGGGGCGCAGTCGCCTACCGGCGGAGCATGCTCGAGGATATCGGTTTCCTGGATCCCGATTTCTTCATGATTTACGAAGACGTCGATTTGAGTTTTCGCGCGCAACTTTCCGGATACGAGTGTGTTTATTTGCCACAAGCTGTCGTGTATCACCGCTACCGGGCTACGATCGGCAAGCAGCCGGCGCTGCAGGTTTTTTATGCGCAACGCAATATCGATTTGGTATTTTGCAAGAATCTGCCGGCCGGTCAAATTCTTCGCTCTGCGCCACAACGCCTGCTGTATGAGGTAGGGGCTGCGCTGTATTTCCTGGTACTGGGTTCCGGGACTGCTTTTCTACGGGCCAAGCTGGATGTTCTCAGGCGATTGCCCTCCGTTCTTAAGAAACGCAAGGCGATCCAGCAACGAAAAATCATCACCAACGCGCAGCTTCGCGCCCAGATGCGTGTTTCTGCCTTCACTTCCAAGTGGAAGAAGTTCTTTTCCATGAAGGGCAACCTTCGAACGCTCTGGTCGAATTCGGAGTCGGTTCGGGGACACAACCCCTGATTGGAGCCGGTACAAATTGGAGCCAAGGGGTTACTGCGCCTTTTTGACTCCACAAGATTAGGGCCAGCAATCTCTGAGCGATTTGCATCTCAGGGAGTGCGGAAACGGGCGCATACGTGTGGAAACAGCATGGAGACCACGAATGACTGAAGTATCCATCCTGCTGTTGACCAAGAATGGTCGCAGCGATCTCGAGCACCTGCTTCCGGCTCTCTTCAGCCAGAAGGAATGCGCACCGTTTGAAGTCATCGCAGTCGATTCCGGATCGAGCGACGGAACGCTCAGGGTACTGCGCAGCTTCCCTGTCCAAATCAAACAAATCCCGCCGGCGGATTTCCATCACGCCCGAACTCGTAATTTTGCCGCCAGCCACGCGCATGGACAGATCCTGGTTTTCCTGTCGCAAGATGCCATCCCGGCCTCTGACCTTTGGCTCAACTCGCTGCTTTCCGATTTTGAAGATGTGCAAGTGGGCGCGGTGTACGGCCGGCAATTCCCCAAACCCAATTCCTCTATCGAGCGTCAAGACGCCCTCGATGTCGTCTATGGGGAACAAAAGCTCATCAAAGATCCTGCCCATCGCAACGGCATGGGATACCGCTTCTACCACTTTTCCGATGTCAACGCCGCGATCCGTCGCAGCGTGTGGCAGGCAGTGCGCTTCCCCGAGGACCTGAAAGTTTTCGAGGATCTGGGAATCGCGAAACGCATTCTCGACCGCGGCTGGAAGATTGTCTACGAACCGAAAGCCGCGGTTGTCCACTCGCATAGCCACACTACGGTTGGCTTGTTCAAACGATATTTCGATATCGGTTACACCCTGAAACTGCTGAAGATCTGGGATGCCCCTGGCACCAGGAAATCCCTGCTGCGGGATGCGTGGAAGCTAGTGGCCAGCAAATTCCGGCGCGCAGGCAGCACTCCCAACGGGCAGTCAGCAAGAAATGGCATAGGACAAGACATCGCCAAGTCAGCGGGACTATTCCTGGGACTGAATCAGAATTGCCTGCCGCTCGTTGTAAAACGACGGCTCAGCGCATATCGGGTTTTCGAATGAGATGCAATGGGTCCCAATAGCGGGCCCAATTTTGTTTTAAGCAGGAAGTAAGTTTGTATGATTCGCAGTCGCCTCAGCTATGTTCGTTTTTATCTGAGAATCCTCACTCTGCTGCTGCCTGCCTGCGCCTATTTCATCGCTGTCAAAATTCGATTTGGATTCAACCTCTTCTTTCCCCGCTCCGCGCCGGTCGGTCTGCCGTCCTACTGGAGCATCATGTTGCTCACGACGATTGTGTGGGCGATCACGGCGGAGGAATCCGGCCTGTGGACCGCAGAACAGCTCTATGCTCCCGGGAAGAAAAGTCGGCGACTGCTCGAAGCCCTGGCCTTCACCTACGCAATCGTGATGGCTTTGGGCTTCCTCTATCGCCAGGCGAGCTACTCGCGGCTGGTCATAGGAATCAGCGCCGTCGCGCTATTCGTTCTCGCGACCATCGCCCGCATCGTCTTTCGGGTTTGTTTGGAATTGCTGCGCAAGAGCGGGAGAAATGAAGTCAAGATTCTGATGGTTGGAACCGATCGTTTCGCCCGTCGTGTGGCCACATCTCTGCTCAACGGGGAAGTGCTGCCGTGCCGCGTAGTGGGCTTCGTACGCTTGCCAGAGCAGGAGATTGCAGTCGAAGGCCCGGTCTACGAGGTCGGACAGATTCCCACGTTCTCGAACGGGCACTCCATCGATGACGTGATTATTGCGCTGCCCGCCGGGCGACTGAGTGATGTCCGCAAGATCGCACCGATGCTCGAGAGATTCTGCGTGCCCACACGTGTCGTCATTGACCTTGGCGAGGGAGTCGGCATTCGTGATCGCCTGATCGACCTCGGCGGAATTCATATGCTCGACCTCCGCCCGACCCTGGCCGAGACCGGTCCTTATCTTTTCGAGAAGCGAATCTTCGACGTGGCTTTCTCCATGGCCATCCTGCTGGTCACTTCACCCATCAGTTTGCTGATCGCGTTGGCGATCAAGCTCAGCAGCCCCGGACCGGTTTTCTTCACGCAAGAGCGAGTCGGCCTCAATGGACGGCTTTTCCGCATGTTCAAATTCCGCACCATGCGGGTCGGAAGCCAGGTGGAAGGTGACACTCGCTGGACATGCAACAATGATCCGCGCCGGACTGCCATCGGCACATTTCTGCGCAAAACCAATCTCGACGAACTACCCCAATTCGTGAATGTGCTCAGGGGAGATATGAGCATCGTTGGCCCGCGCCCGGAGCGGCCGCATTTCGTCGAGAAGTTTTTGGGTGAATTTGACCGCTACAACTTCCGGCACACTTTCAAGGCCGGCATTACCGGCTGGGCTCAGGTCAACGGTTGGCGCGGAGATACATCGATCGCAAAACGAGTGGAATACGATCTTTATTACCTCCGCAACTGGAGCCTGACGTTCGATCTCCAGATCATCACGATGACGCTGCTGAGATTTTTTAATAGCAAGAACGCCTATTGAATGATTCAGACCTCCTCACTTTGGCGCTGACGAATCTTCATTCATGGTGGCTTTGAGCTGATGGGGGACGCGGGATTTTCAAGTTGCACCGTTGCCCAGAACCGCTGCGCACTACCTTCCCACATGCCGGAGCTTGCATTTGCCCGCCCATCTGGACTAACCCATAGATCTTCAAAATGTGAGCACTATCACTCTCTGTTGTGATCACCATCCGGGATGGACTTCCAAGAACACCGATGGCTTAACCAATCCTGGAGTGAACCCAAGGGTCATCCATCTCTCGAATCGGGTCTTGCAGACTGAAGCCAAACGAGCTCCCCCGGCTCCTGTTTCGCTGCTAAATCTTTTCGTTACTGAGGGCATCTCATGACCACCTGGGTCATTGTAATTTCTTGCCGCTGCGTGAGGCCGGCGCGAAGGGCATGACTACAACATCCCATTCGCGGAGTGAGCACGTCCCCAGCAACATTTCGCTTTGTGATTGAAATCACATTTAAGTGTGATTCCACATCCGGTAGAACTGCCACCTTCCCCGCTAGTATCGCTGCCATCGTTGAACCAAGACCAGTCAAAGATCCTCCTCGAAATCATGATTACGAGGCGATTCAACCCGAAACAGGGTTGACCGGCGAAGTGGGTGGAGCATTTCGGTGCTCCCGCAGGAAGCTGCAAGAAACAAGGAGAATTGCGATGAAGAAAACGATAGTCGTCTTGCTTGTAACTGTACCAATCACAGGGTTCCTGTTCTTCGCCGCTATGAATCCTCCGGAAGTAGCGGCCGTCCCCAGCTACGCGCGGCAGACGGGACTGGCCTGCAGCGGCTGCCACTATGCTCCTCCCGAACTTAACCCTGCTGGGCGACGGTTCAAGCTCACCGGCTACGTAGACCGAGCGGATGAGACCAAGGTCGTTACGACCGATGGAGGCAAGAAACGGGGCGCACTCGATCTGCTCTCTTCGCTGCCGCTTTCGGTGATGCTGGAGACTTCATTCACCTCGCTTAAGTCTCCGCTGCCGACCAGCCAGAATGGAAATTTCGAACTTCCTCAAGACGTTTCGCTCTTCCTTTCTGGGGCGTGGACGAGCAACATCGGCAGTTTCCTGCAAGTGACGTACGACACGCAGGATGACCATTTCACCAGCGATAACACCGACATCCGTTTCGCAAAGAAGACGAAGCTAGGCGGCCGGGAGCTGGTTTACGGTCTGGATCTCAACAACAATCCCACCGTCGAGGACCTGTGGAACAGCACGCCGGCATGGGGCCTCCCTTGGATCCAGAGCGATTTTGCGCCGACTCCGGCTGCTTCCCCCATCGTTGACGGAGGATTGGCCCAGGACGTCGCCGGGTTCGGTGGCTTCGCCATGTGGGACAACCACCTCTACTTGGACGCGGCCGTCTATCGCTCGGAGCATGTGGGCGGTCCGCAGCCGAATCCGGGTGACGGATCTACCAACAACATCCGTGGGATCGCGCCTTACTGGCGTCTCGCTTTTCAGGAGCTGACCGGAAAAACTCAGTATGAGGTCGGCACCTATGGCATGCATGTGCGCCGCACCGCATTTTCCGGAGCCGGCCCCGAGGATGAGTACACCGACGTCGCCTTCGACACGCAGATCGACCGAACTCTATTCCGTACCGATGTGCTTTCGTTTCGAGGCACCTTCATCCACGAAAACTCTGATTTGCTGGCCAGCGGATTTGGCTCGAATCACCTGAATACGCTTATGGCCAATGCCGAATACCACATCGGCAATAAGTACACGGGCACACTCGGCTACTTCAATACCGGCGGAACGGTGAACCCGGCGCTGTATGCGCCGGGCTCGGTTAGCGGCAGCGCCAATGGAGATCCAAGAGGCGCGGGCTACATTCTCAACTTCTCTTACTGGCCGTGGCAGAATCTGCAGCTCGCGGCTCAATACACGGGATACACGCGGTTTAATGGCGGCACGACCAACTACGACGTTCCCGCTCCGGGCCGCAATGCTAATTCCAACAACACGGTTTATCTGGACGCGAAGATCATTTTCTGATTGTCTGACGCGCCCGGGAGCCAGGATTGCCAACTTTAAAGGAGAACATGCCATGAAGGGCAAAACATTCGTACTCGTCTTACTGACCGCAGCTTTGTGCAGCACCGCATGGGCCGGCGATATTGAGGGCAAAGTAACTGGAATGAAAGGCCGCTCCGTGGTCTACGTCGACGCCATCGCCGGCAAAACGTTCCCCGCTCCCAAAGAGCATCCGGTGATGGATCAAAAGGGGCTGGTGTTTGCACCCCACATCATTGCTGTTCAACAGGGCACGACCGTTGACTTCCTGAACAGCGACACCGTGCAGCACAACGTCTACTGGACTGCCATCAGCGGTGACAAGAAAGCGTCCAAGAATCTGGGAACCTGGCCAAAAGGTGAAAAGCGTCCCTTTACCTTCGATAAGGCGGGCGTCGTGCCCGTTCTTTGTAACGTCCATCCGGACATGGCGGGATACATCATCGTGAGCCCCACCCCTTATTTCGCCGAGACGGATGACAGCGGCAACTACAAAATCAAAGACGTTCCCGACGGAAGCTATTCCCTGGTGGTATGGCATGAGGGCGCGAAAAATCAGTCGAAGCCGGTGACCGTAGCGGGCGGAGGCAAGGCAGATTTCACCCTGACCAAGTAACCAGCAATTGAGTTCGGGGTGAGGGGAGCGGTTCCGCTTGGGGCATCGCTCCCCATCCTATATTTCACGCCAGACGATCAACGAAAGTTCAACGGTTCCGACGCTGGAAGCACTTCGAATGCTCAAGCGATTCAAAAACAAGAAGGTCGACGGGGATTGGCTGCACACCAATTTTCCCTGCATGATGGCGTGTCCGGCGCACACCAATGCCGGACGGTATGTCGGCCTGATTGCCGACGGTCGCTTCGAAGAGGCGTACCGACTGGCGCGCGAGCCCAATCCGCTGGCCAGCATCTGCGGCCGGGTCTGCGCGCATCCTTGCGAGACTGCTTGCCGGCGCGGCGAAATCGACCGGCCCATTTCCATTCGCGCACTGAAGCGTTTTCTGACCGAGCAGTACGGGCCCGAGTCGAAGCGCCCGATCAACGTGAACAAAGGGCGCGTGCAGAAAAAACTTCCTTACAAGGTTGCGGTGGTGGGAGGCGGTCCGGTCGGACTGTCAGCGGCTCACGATCTTGCGCTGATGGGCTATGCGGTCACAATTTTTGAAGCTGCCCCGGTTGCAGGCGGAATGTTGTATCTGGGGATTCCGGAATACCGCCTGCCGCGCGATGTGGTGGAGGCGCAAGTCCGCGAAATTCTCGAGACTGGCGACATCACCCTTAAGTTGAATCATGCCGCGGGGCGCGACTTCACTATCGCCGAACTGCGCGGCCAAGGATTCGACGCGGTGCTGATTGCCGTGGGCGCACACCGCAGCCGCGATCTCAGCATTCCCGGCGTCGATCTCGACGGAGTTTATAAGGGCATCGACTTTCTGCTCAACGTGAATCTCGGGTACAAGTTCACCATCGGCAAGAAAGTGATCGTGATCGGCGGCGGCAACGTCGCTATGGATGTGGCACGCTCGGCCGCACGCGAAGTGGTCAAGCAGCATGCCGGAGGCGTCGAGGATCTGGAGCCCTCCGCCGAGAATGTTTCGGCCGTCGCCACCAAAGAGATGGTCGACATTTCCCTCTCGGCGCTGCGCATGGGCGCGCGCGAAGTCGATCTGGTGTGCCTGGAACGCCGCGATGAAATGCCCGCCGCGCTGGAAGAGATCGTCGAGGCCGAAGAAGAAGGCATCATTATGCGTCCCGGGCTCGGTCCCAAGCGCATCCTCGGCAAAGACGGAAAAGTCACCGCACTCGAGACGCTCAAGACGAAGTGGGTATTCGATCAAAACAAGAAATTCAGCCCGGCCTTTTACGAGAACAGCGAGAGCCAGATCGAGTGCGACACCATCATCATGGCGATCGGGCAGGCGCCCCGGCTGGACTTCTTCACGCCGGAAGACAAGGTCGACCTTTCGCCGCGGGGCCTGATTGCGGTGAATCCGCAGACGCTGATGACTTCCGCTGCGGGAATTTTTGCCGGCGGAGACTGCGTATTCGGACCACGCCTGATCATTGACAGCGTGGGCGACGGCAAACGCGCAGCGGTGGGCATCGACGAATTTCTACGGGGCGGAAAGCATCCGGAACCAGTCATCGAAGTCGAACTACTCAAACGGCACTCCATGCCACTCGGATACCTCGATCTCAACCGGCAACCGGTTCCAATGCTTCCGCTGGAGCGCCGCACCGGCGTAACCGAAGTGGAAATCGGTTATGACGCGCCCGCGGCGATGGCCGAGGCCCAGCGCTGCCTGCATTGCTGGGTCAACACGATTTTTGAAGGCGTGCCGGAAGATGGCAGCATGTGCATTTTGTGTGGCGGCTGCGTCGATGTTTGCCCGGAGAAATGCCTGGAACTGGTCGCACTCGACCGCATCACATTCGAGCCCGCTACGGTGCAGCACATTCGCGACCATCAGGAATTGTTCGGCGTGGAGTTCGACGAAGTCGCCGCCGACGAACTCGGCGTTGTGACGGGCGCGGCCATGCTGAAGGACGAAACTCGCTGCATCCGCTGCGGCCTTTGCGCCATGCGGTGTCCGGTGGGCACGATCACGATGGAGTCGTACAACCTGATTCCGGCCGAGCCGACTGGACTGATTTCAATTG
Organism: uncultured Acidobacteriota bacterium; assembly: GCA_963765015.1. Classification (GTDB taxonomy): domain Bacteria; phylum Acidobacteriota; class Terriglobia; order Terriglobales; family Acidobacteriaceae; genus Sulfotelmatobacter. The sequence continues at coordinate 93,117 of CAVXVD010000060.1, forward strand.
CGTCGATTGGTGCGGGATTGCAGAAGTAAGCACGAGGGAGACACGGCAGAGGAAATGATGGCAGACGAAACCAAAAAGACTGGTGACGTGGCGAGCGATTTTAACCGGCGTCAATTCTTCATGAAACTGGGGCTCGGGTCGCTCGGCATCGCGGGCGCGGGTACGGCGGCGTTCGCGTATCAGTATCTCAACCCGAATGTGCTCTACGAGCCCTCGCCGGTAGTGAACGCAGGCAAGCCCGATCGTTATCCGCTGGGCAGCGTCACCATCGACGTGAATTCGGGCATCTACATCATCCATTCCGATGAAGGCTACTTCTCGCTCAGCGCGGTGTGCACCCATCTGGGTTGCATGACCGCCTGGAAGCCGGAATTGAACATGATCGCTTGCCCCTGTCACGGCAGCAAGTTCAATGAGGACGGCAAGAAGATCGAAGGTCCAGCGCCCAAGCCGCTCCCCTGGAAACGCATTTGGCTCAACGACGACGGCGACCTTCTGGTGGATCGCTCGACGGATGTGCCGGCGCTGGCGCGGGATTCATTCGTGAGGGTCTGACTTAGGGAACAAAAGCAGGGCGAAGACAGCATGGCAAAAACTATAGACCAACATTTCGACGACCTGCGCGGCACGCGAGTGTGGCGCTCGATCTTCCGCAGCGGTACCGGCTCGAGCACCCTGAAACGCGCCCTGGCTATTCAGCAGAACGTGTTTCTGCATTTGTTCTCGACGAAAGTGCGCACTCGTATGCTGAGCTTCAGCGCCACCTGGTATTTGGGCACGCTGACGCTCGGGACGTTTCTGATCCTGGTGGCAACTGGCATTCCGCTGATGTTTTATTACCACCCGTCGGTGCCGCAGGCTTACTCCGACACAAAAGATCTGCAGTTCGTCGTTTCGTCCGGATTATTCCTGCGCAACCTGCATCGCTGGTCGGCACACGCCATGGTGTTTCTGGTGTTCGCGCACATGTTCAAGGTGTTTTATCGCGGAGCTTACCGCGCGCCGCGCGAGTTCAACTGGGTCATCGGCGTCATTCTTCTGCTCATGACGCTGCTGCTCAGCTACACCGGATACTTGCTGCCCTGGGATCAACTCGCTTACTGGGCGATTACGGTGGGATCGAACATCGCTTCGGCCGTTCCGGTGTTTGGCGAGAAGATCCACTTCCTGCTGCTTGGCGGCAACGCCGTCAATGCCAACGCCCTGCTGCGTTTCTACGTGCTGCACTGCATGATTCTTCCACTGACGGCGATGTTCTTCGTGGCCATTCACTTCTGGCGCATCCGCAAAGACGGCGGCCTGTACTCGCACGACAGTGAACCGGCGACGGTGCGAGCCCAAGCCCAGGCCAGTTCCGCACCTGCGAAAGGAGGGCTGTAGACATGGCCGATTCCAAAGACTTCATCGCCGGCATCGACTCCAACGCGACCAAATCGCCGCGCCGCATCGTTTTCATCACGCGCCGCACTTCGGCGCAGGTCAAGGCCGAAACCGAAGATCAGGTGCAGACCTTTCCAGAAGTCCTGTTCCGCTCGGCCGTCGCCGTCATGACGCTGGCCGTCGTGCTGGTGTGGATCGCACTGCTGTTTAACGCTCCGCTGGAAGGCCTCGCCGATCCCTCGCACACTCCAAATCCCGCGAAAGCGCCCTGGTATTTCCTCGGACTGCAGGAAATGCTGCACTACTTCCCGCCGGTGGTTGCGGGCGTGCTTGTGCCGGGTCTGGTCGTGATGGCGCTGATCGTAATTCCATATTTCAAGGTCAACATTGAAGCCGACGGGCTTTTCCTGAAAGACCGCCAGTTGCGCCTGCGCATCTTTTATGTGGTCGCGACGGTACTCTCGCTTTTTCTGCTCTTGTTCAAGGTGTATGCGGCCCTGGTGCCGACCCTCATCATGGCCGCGGTGATGCTGGTGGCCGCGCAGAGTTCTCCGCAGTCGCCTTCGCCGTTCCGCCGCTACTTGGCTGGAAGGCCGCTGTCGTATTGGGTGATGACGTGGTTTCTGTTCGAATTGGTCGTTCTGACAGCGATCGGAACATTTTTCCGCGGCCCGGGATGGTCTTTCGTTTGGCCGTGGCAGGGTTCCTAAGATGCCTATGAAAGTGTTCCCAAGGATGCGCCGCTCATGAAAGAAAAACTTACATCGCTCTGGAAACGATTGTTTGGAGACAGCGTGCGCGCGTTCGGCGTGGTGAGTCTGATTTTTCTCGCCTCGCTGGCGATTGCTCCTGCGAAGAACTTCTTCAGCGAGTGGCGGCACTACCAGCACGGCTATCTTCGGATGATCCACAACCGCAGCGACGCCAACACGCTGCAACGCCACTTCCAGGGCGGCATCCAGCAGATCTGGCTGCCTGAACTCGGAGTGGTCGACCGTTGTACCAGTTGCCACGTCGGCCTGAAAGAACCCAGTCTCACCGATGTCGCGACGCAGCCCTTCCGCGCGCATCCCGTAATCCCGCACAAAATCGACCAGTTCGGGTGCACCGTGTGCCACCGAGGACAGGGCGCGGCCACCACTCTCAGGGAAGCGCACAACAGTACGCTGGCGTGGGAGCAACCGATTCTTCCGGCCAAGTACATCGAGTCGTCATGCGGCGAGTGCCATCGCGGGCCGCTGCCGGGCACGCCGCAGCTGAATCAGGGACGCAATCTGCTGTCGCGCGAAGGTTGCGTGCATTGCCACATGGTCAAGTTGCCCGACGGTTCCCTCATGAAGGCCACCGACGATCCGCCGTCCCTCTCGCACATCGCCGACAAAACGAGTCGGGAGTGGGTGTTTGCCTGGCTCAAAGATCCGCAGGCTTACGCTTCCACATCGACCATGCCGAACTTTAAGCTGAGTGACGACGACGCGCGCGACATGTCCGCGTTCCTTATCACCAACAGCACACCCCAGTCCGGAGAAACGGCCACGCTTTCTGCGAAGGCATCCTCCGATCCCGCCGCGGGCACAAGCCTCTATGGAGAATCCTTCTGCGCCTCATGCCACGCAGTGCAGAACGCCGCGGGAAATATGGTCGGCGGCGACGTTGGTCCGGAATTGACTCGGGTCGGAAGCAAGGTAAAGCCGGAGTGGTTAGAGGCCTGGCTGCGCAACCCCCGCGCCTATGCTGCTGGGACGGCCATGCCGCATTACCGATTCAACGATGGGCAAGTCGCGACGCTCTCCCAATTCCTTCTGGCCAAAGCTGATTCCGATTTCCTCGCGAACGTTCATCTCGACGCCGCAACGCCCGAGCAGATCGCTCACGGCAAGCGCCTCGTTTCCGATTACGGCTGCGCCTCCTGCCATGAAATTGCTGGAATCAAGAAGCCGGAGAACTTTGCCCCCGAGCTCAGCCGCATCGGCAGCAAGCCGATCACGCAACTGGTTTTCTTGCCGGGCATGGAGCACACTCTGCCCGATTACATCGCGACCAAGATCAAGCAACCGCGCGCCTTCGGTCAGGGCCTGAAGATGCCGCAATACACGTTTACGCCCGCGCAGATCGACTCGCTGACGACTGCTCTCCTCTCTTTGAACGACCGTTCCCACACTTTGCCGCCCTCGCTGGCGGTCGCGGCCAAGCCCGAATCGGATTACCAGCCCGCCGGCAATGCCGGAAAGCTGATGACCGATCTGGCATGCTTCAGCTGCCACCGCATCAACGGTCACGGCGGAGAAATGGCACCCGATTTAACCTGGGAAGGCAGCTCCGTGCAGCGCGAGTGGCTGATCCAGTTCTTTAAGAATCCGGGCACGCTGCGCCCGGCGCTGATTCGCCGCATGCCGCGATTTAATTTGACCGACGTCGAGGTCAACGAACTCACCGACTACATCCTGACCGTCTATCAGAATCCTGCGGTCGATCGCGAATCGATGCCGCTGAGCGGGTACTCGCAAGGCCAAGTGGAACTGGGAAAACAACTCTACTATGGAAAGTATTCATGCCAGGGGTGCCACATTCTCGACAAGGCCGACAAAGGTTACGTCGGCCCGACGTTGACTCACGTTGGCTCGCGCCTGACTGCGGCATGGATTTACCAGTGGATGAAAAATCCGCAATCCCTGCGACCGGGTACGATCGAACCGAATCGGGGCATGCCTGACGACGATGCGCGTGCGCTGACTGCTTTTCTGATTTCGCAAAAGGGTGGAGGGAAAGCCCCGCTTCTCGCCAAGGTTGCGGGCAAGAGGACACCCACACAGGAGGTCGCCAAGCAATGACGCGCCACTACCCGGCAATCTTCACATTCGTTGTCGCTCTGCTGGTAACATCCTGCTCTCACCAGACGGAATCGGCGCCGTTGCCCAAGCCCACTGCCTTCGGAGCCGCGATTGTCGAATCCAGCGGCGGCAAGCAGATTGCGCAAACCGGCAGCTTGTTGCCGCAACCGGTCGTCGTCCAGGTGAACGATGAGAAGGGACCGGCCGTGGCCGGAGCGCTCGTGGAATTCTCCGCCGCGCCCGGAGTTGCTTTCGATCCTTCCAGCGGCCTCACCGATTCCAGCGGGCAAATCACCACCAACGTTTCGCTCGGAGGCAGAGCCGGGCGCTATGAAATCGTCTCCTCGATCTTCGATAAGTCCCATAACAAAGTGGACGTAAAGCTCGAAGAGATCGGACTCGGCTACCAGCAAACGCTGGGGCGCCATCTCAACGACATTTATTGCGAGCGTTGCCACAACCCGGAATCGACCGTCGAGCGCGTCTCGAACTTCGACAACCTGGAAATCAAGCCGCATCCTTTCACCGAAGGCGACACGCTGAACAAGATCAGCGACGCCGATCTCACCGCGATCATCAGCCATGGTGGCCCGGCTCTCAACAAATCGGCGTTAATGCCGGCATGGGGAGACACACTCAGCAAGTCCGACATCCAGGCGTTGATAGCCTACATTCGAGCGATCTCCGATCCGCCCTCTCGCGCTGCCGGACCTGTGTACGCGGCGAATTAGTTATGGCGATTTAGTTTGGACGAAGGCGGAGCCTCTCTATCTGGCGGATCGTCGGATCTGACGACGCCGATCGCTGCATCAATCGCAACCCCATTGAATTCTGGACGTAAGCGCCTGGACGGCAACCGATTGAAAAAGATGGCCAGGGAGGGAGTTGAACCCCCGACGCCAGCCTTTTCAGAGCTTGTATAACCCGTGTTTCTAACGACTTAGAAGGACACGTGAGACTGCCCAAGTCCTTGCAGGTCATCGCTAGACGAAGAGAATGCGGACTGGAATTGCGGACCGGCGAGACAAAGTGCAGCCCGGACAATCGGGGGGCGCGGCAGCGAAGCGAACACACCGATTTCCCGCTGCCTTCCGAGAGGTTTCATATCCATCACGCAGCTAGAGCGAGTTCAAGAAAGCTCTCAGTTCTTCCTTTTGCACAGGAGTCAGATCCTCATAGCGCTCGCGAACCGTAGTGGCTTCTCCGCCGTGCCGTGTTATGGCTTGATGAAACGTAATGGACTTGCCATCGTGCATCATCCAGGGGCGAAAGCGCAGTCCCCACAACGGAGCGGTACGAAACTTGTTTGCGGTCGATTGATCCAGGTATTCGGGCTTGGCGGCCTGAGGGATGCCGTCGCCTGTACCTACGTCGTGCAGGAGAAAATCGCTATACGGATGAATCGTGTGACCGCCGATAGAGTCAGGAACTCTGTAGGTGCCCCCGTTGATCAGCGTTCCCGTTGGAAGAGTCTTGTATGTGCTGACATGGCAGAGCGCACAGCCGATCTGACCAAACAGCTTCTCGCCGGTTATCGCATCTGAACCGGCTGCAAGAGCTTCGTCCCGTGGTATGGGAGCCGTTTTTCTTACTTCCTCGATGAGTCTTTCCAACTCAGTCTGACCGGTCTTTGCATCTGGTACATCCACCGGAGCGCTCACGCCAGCTTTGTGATTCGCGTATTCGTCAGGATAAAGTCGATTGCGAATACCCAGTTCGTTTCGCAAGGAATCGGCACATGCCGACAACAAACTGCTGTGTTGACTCTTCCAGCCGAAACGGCCAACGTGCACGCTTTCTCTCTTTTGGTTTGACTCTAATGTAGGAGCAAAGGCAACAACGCCAACAATCCCCGACCTTGCGGCGTGCTGTAGCTCGGCCACTTGCATGATGTCGCGGTCGTCTATTGCTTCGATGTAGCCGTCCCCCAGCAGGGAGATCGACACTCGCTCGCCGGCGATTTCACCTTCGCGGGTCTGGGAGGGCCCACCGTGACGATGACGAATGCCTCCCTGCGAGCCGGGGATGAATTTCCCCTCAGAAAAGTCACCCGTTCGTTGCACAGTGAGGTGGCTACTGCCAAACTTTGCGGGCACCGAGTGGCACTGGTCGCAGCTCGTCGCGTTGCTGGGATAAATTGGAGTCTGCGCCGCAGCGTGGCAAAAGAGGAACGCGAAAAAACAGGCGACTTTTCCGCTCAGCCAGAGGCCATCTTTCATTGATTTGAGCACGCGGTCCATTGGAGCCCATGTTTAGGAACGATCATGGATGAGAGCATCAAAGCCGCGAATTTCACTTGTGCCCACTCTCAATCGCACCCCAAAATCGAAAACATGCGTTAGATCATGCCAACTATCGCGGAGCGACAAAGTCAACCTGTAAGTCGAACGGCTTTGGCGGATGATCTCTTTTGTCTATTGTTAGATGAACGACCATGCCAAGACGCGGATAGGTGTAATCAAGAACTACCTCTGTGTCCCCCGGAATATTTGTCCGTTGCCTCTCCTTGGCCTCGATGAAGCCAAGAACTCGCTGTCGGAGGGCCTCCGAATAGTTATTGAACAGTTCGTATGTCAATCCCTTGAATTCATGTGCAACACTCGCTGCTTTAACCTCCGGGACTGCGTCCGCGGGCATAGACACAGTGATCTTTCCCACACGGTCAACAGCGTTGAACCAAAGATTCATTCCGATCCATGGTCCGTTAACTCTGTAGACGGAGCACGATATCTCATCACTACGACAAGCACCATTTGTCTCCCCCACAGTTCGAGGCGTTTCTGTTACAAGTCTCAGACTTAAAGTCTTGGCCAATGTAAATGCTTCTGCACGTGTCATTCCGAGAGTAAACCCTTTAATGGCAATCGGTTTACTCTCCCATTTTGACACACTAAACAGATCGACTTGCGTGAGTTCCAGGAGACTATCGTCTTCTTCCGCTCTGATGCGTGGACTTATTTGCAGAAGAACGCAAATAGATGCGACGACAAATAAAACCTTCATGTTCATTTCTCTGTTCCTTAATTGCATGGGACCCTGACCCTGTAGAGTTGGGGGGCGTGTCCAGGGTGGTCGAACCAACTATAGTTGCCCTTTCGTACACCATGATCGGTTGCGGAATACACCGTATTCGGTCCGAGATAAAAACCGGTATGGCCGTGCTGCCCGGTGCCGGGATTTGGAAATACCACAACATCATCCTGGAATCGCCGACTCGTCTGGTCCGAGTGGTCGATAAGCAGGATTATTTGCAATGTCGTTCGCCACGGAGTATGTAACCGAGGGATCAATTCCGCTGTCCCCAACCGCGTTGTAGACCAATCCCGAGCAATCGGAACCATCGTAGTTGCTGTCAGGGCCTGCCCCGGTTTGGTAAGGCACACCTTGATAGCTTTCAGCCTCGGCTAGCACAACTGCCGCATCGTCTGGGTCCGCATCGCGGTAGCCGTCCGGTCCGCAGGGATGCGGCTTCCGTTCGAGGCCGAGGCCGTCAATGTAGGAGATCGGATTGTTTTGAACATAGGAATAAATATTGCCGCTACCGCCGAAGAATCCAATTGGATCCTCGCTGATAAATCTCCCGAGCTGCGGCGAGTAATATCTGGCGCGGTAGTAATATAGGCCTGTCCCACTGTCTGCTTCCCGGCCTGTGTATTGAAATGAGTTCGTACTCGCGGCTCCTGAAGGCGTGGAGGTGCCAAACGGATCAAAGGTGTACTGGGTTTGTACTGTGCCTGATGAATCGGTCAGGGCCAGCGTGCTGCCTAGAGCATCGGTCAGGAAGTTGGCGGTGCCGTTGGAATCGGTGCGCGTCAAGTATTCGTCCAGCCCGCCAGTCAGCAAGTTTGCCGTGGCGTTTGTCCCGGAAAGCTCCTGCACCGGATTGTAGCTGTCGTAGAGGAACCCTGTGGTAGCCCCTCCCAAGACGCTCTTGCTGACCCTGCGTCCAAACGCATCATAAGCGAAGTTTCCTGTATTGCCAGAGTCAATGGCCACTAGTTGGTTACGGGCGTCCCAGCTATATGTGTGTACGCTGTCGCTAAGTGTGTTCCCGTCGTTGTCGTAAGAGATGGTGCTACCGTTCCAACTAGTCACCTCATTCGCTACATCGTAGCCTGCCGACGATACGGCCGTCGGAAGCCCCGTGGCTGCCAGTGAGCCTGATATCGACGTTCTTTCTCCTAACGCATCATAGGTGTAGACGAGATTGCCCACCGAATTGGAATTTAGCGAGTAGGAAATTCCGGTGAGGCGAGAATTCTGATCATAGGAATAGGTGCCGACGATGCCGTTCGGGAGGGTCAGCGTGGAGCGTCGACTATCGTTGTCATAGCCAAATGCACTCGTGCTTGGACCCTGAACGATTTGTGTCAGGCGGTTGCCATTATCAAATGTGTATGTGACTTGTGATTGCCCGGCAACCTATGCATCGTGGAGCGACGGCTAGCGGCGTCATAGGAATAGCTGATGCTTCCTTGGGGTGTTGTCTCGCCAGTCAGGCGATTGAGCCCGTCCGTAGCCGCGCGTAATTGTTCCCGAAAGAGAGTCTACCGACTGGATCATTCGGCTGCCTGCGCGTCGTACACGTAGGAGATAGTACTGGCGTACTGCCCGTTCTGCGCGCCAAACCCTATCTGTACGTTACACGATTCAATCCGTCATAGGTGTAGTTTGGTGGTCCTAGTTCTTGCGATCGGTAAAACTCGCGCGGTCTCCCCGTACGATATATGTACATCTCTCGCCGCTGAAGCGGATCAGTCCGAGTCGCAGCACGATCCATGGTGTCATACGTGTAGACCGTCGAATGTCTGCAAGGCGATCATTTGGTTAATGTTAAGAGATTTCTGGTGCGGATCAAACGTAAATGCAGGTTTTCGTTACCTTCTGCATCTGTGATCTGCGTGACTTGATTTAAGTTGTTGTAATCATATTGGGTCTTGATGCCCCGAGGCGTCGGTGACAGCCGCCACACGACCGGCCCAGTCCACGAATCGCAATGTCCTGTTTCCCAGCGGATCGGTCATCGACACCAGATCGCCGTTTAAGTACTCCAGTTGCTCGGAGTTCTGCATGGGATCAGTGAACGTTGCCGTCGTACCGTCTGCATTGTACGTGAGGGATGCCGTGTGGTCGAGGGCATCGATTATCTGAGTCGTGTTGCCTTTGGCATCGATCATGAAGGTCGTCGTATGGCCCAGAGGATCTGTAACGCTGGTCAGTTGGCTGAAATTGTGGCGACGCCTTACGAGCCGTCGAGGACTGAGTTCAACGAATTAACGTAGTAAACAGCGCCCTCTTTGCATCCAGGTGTTCCTTACGAGAGCAGCGTCCGTAGATTGGGCGGCGAGCTAGCGGGGCCTTCAGGCATGGATCGTGCCTCTCCGAGCATCTGAGGGCTGGAGACGGTGATTCGTCGGTCAGGGCTGATGGTCCTCAACCCGGATCCTAGAGACCGTTTCAAGGGATGATCGGCCGTCAGTCGAAATCGCTTCCCAGAAGCCGACTTCAGGGTAGTGATCTGACTGTTTTGAGATCCCCGGGTTGTTTCAGGTTTGTGCAGCGTAGCTCGGAAAAACCCGCAGCACAGATTCGGCCTCTTTCGCTAAGAGTCAGGGTGCAAGCCGGTTGTATTTCTTCAGAAGCTCCCGCAATCGGTCGTGCGGTAGCGCGATCACTGTATGACCCTTTAAGCCGGTCATCGTATCGGCGGCGATCATGGCGTTGATGACCGCTTCTTCAGTGGCTTGCACCGTGGCGAGAAAAACAGGGTTGATCCGATCGTTGGGCAGCATGCTAAGTGGGTGAGCATCCGTGGAAGAGTCGGCTCCCGGGTTCGCGGTGGAAAAGGCAATGAAGATATCGCCAGAACCATCGCCTGAGTAACTTCCGTTTCGTCCCAGTCCCAAGGTGACACGCCTTGCGACGCGCTTCAATTGCGTTGGAATCAAAGGAGCATCTGTGGCGACTACTACGATAATGGAACCCACATCGTCATCCCAGACCTTCGGTCCAGCAATCTCGCGACCGACCGGCACACCGGCAATCCGTAATTGATCCCGCTGCCCATAGTTGCATTGCACAAGCACGCCGACCGTGAAGCCTCCATACTTCGCGTCAAGTACCCGCGATGCGGTGCCGATGCCACCCTTGAATTCATTGCAGATCATCCCGGTGCCGCCACCCACGTTTCCTTCTTCGACCCGCCCACTGTGCGCGCTGTCGAGAGCGTGAAAAGCATCCTCCGTCTTCACGTGGAATCCGTTGATGTCATTCAAATAACCATCCCAGGTCTCGGCCACAACCGGTAACGACCACGCGTACCCCTCCTTGTCGACACCATGATGTTTCAGTCGCCAGGCGATCACGGCGTCCCGAACGATGCCTACGCTGTGCGTATTGGTAATCATGACAGGGCCCTCGAGAAAGCCCGAATCCTCGACCCAAGTTGTCCCCGTCATTTCGCCGTTGCCGTTCTCAGTGAACCATCCGGCAAAGACTGGGTCGTGGGAGTCCTTGCCGCGGGGCAGAATTGCGGTCACACCGGTCCGTACCGGCGCGACGCCCGCAGGAGAGGCCTCATCCTCGGAAATCAGCGTTGTGTGCCCAACTTCCACGCCCTTAACGTCAGTGATGGCGTTCAGTGGTCCGGGCACGCCATCGAATGGGACGCCCAGGTCCCGGGCCCGAGGTTTGCTTTGAGCGCACGCCAAACTCGTGAGGACCAGACAAACAAGAAAGAAATTCGCGCGATTGAGATCAGACTGAGGCATCGAGGTTTCTCCAAACTTCAGCAATCAGAATGTTCCGCTGTGTGCGGACCCAAGCTCGCTTTGTTTTCTTGACTTCGCACACACTGTCACACTAATGTTTTCAACACCAAAATTGGCCAGGGAACTGTCGGTCTTTGCGGAAGACTCGACGTCAGAAGTCTCCTTCGGACCAGGGCTTCCGCCCGTTTATTTCCTGCGCAAAACATACTACAGACAGGGAGACAACGATGAGGTCTACGACCCAGAATCGGCTTTGCTGCTTATTCCCGATCTGCTTCTTGCTGTCCATCTCTTCCGTATGGGCTCAGACCGGCACCACGTCGTTGCACGGCAAAATTCTTGACAGTACCCGGGCGGTTGTCGAGGGAGCACGCGTAACGCTGGCGAACCAGACGCAAGGGCTCAGCCGGACGGCCACTACTCCGTCCACGGGCGATTTCGAATTTCTGGCGCTTCCGCCGGGCACCTATGTACTGACCGTGGAAAAGGCTGGTTTCAAGAAATACGATCAGACCAACCTCCAGCTTCTGGTCAACGTGCCGACCAGCGTGAACGTTGTCCTGCAGGTCGGCGCATCCACAACCCAGATCGAGGTTTCCGGGCAGGCCCCGGTCATCAATACTGAAGACGCGACCATGGGCATAGCGTTTGGCGAGAACCAGGTAAAGGAACTGCCGCTGGAGGGCCGCAACGTGCCCGATCTGCTCACGCTGCAGCCCGGAGTTGCATATACGGGTAATCGCGCAGACACGAGCAGCGACGACACGCGCAGCGGTGCGGTGAATGGGGCGCGCAGCGACCAGGGTAATGTCAGCCTCGATGGCATTCGCGTGAATGACGAGGGCGGCCACGCTTTCACCTCCGTTCTGCCCGTGACGCTCGATTCGGTACAGGAGTTTCGCGTTACCACCTCCAATGCGAACGCCGACGAAGGAGGGACAAGCGGGGCTCAGGTGGCCCTGGTGACCAAGAGTGGCACCAACAACATTCATGGATCCGCCTACGAATACCTTCGCAACACTTACACCAGCGCCAACGACTACTTCAACAAACTGGCACAGCTGCAAAATTGCGCCCTTCCGAATCCGAACGACTGCAACACGCCTCCCAAGCTAATCCGCAATATCTTTGGCGTTTCCGTCGGTGGCCCGATCAAGAAAGACCGGCTGTTCTTTTTCGCGAATTATGAGGGGACACGGCGAGCGGAGGCGACCGTGAGTTCCGGGGAAGAGGTTCCCAGCTTAGCGATGCGTGATGGCGTTCTTCAATATTTGTGCACTCTGAATCCGGACGGCAGCCTCAACACCGCTCAATGCCCCGGCGGTGCGGCTCTCGCGGTGCAGGGAAAGAGCGGTCAGTCGTACATTCCTGCGCCGGGATACACTGCGCTCGGCTTCTCGCAATTGCAACAGTTGGATCCGATACACGCTGGGCCCGCCGCCGCTGCCATGGCGTATTTCAACACCCTGCCTTTGCCCAATAGCAGTGTGACCGGCGATGGCTATAACTACCAGGGGTTTGTGTTCGCTGCACCCACGCATCAGACACAAAATGTCTACATCGCCCATCTCGATTACAACATCACGCAAGACGGCAAGCAGCGTCTTTCCGTGCTGGGAGCTTCGCGAGATGACTCCGATGATACCTGCGGGGGCTGCCAGCCATATTTTCCCGGTGAAGCTCCGCAAGGCCAAACGGTTTATCACAACAAAGGCCTAATCGCAGGCTACTCAGCCGTGATTCGTCCGAATCTGATGAACAATTTCCACTACGGGTTTGTGCGAGAAAGTTTCGGAAGTCTTGGCAACTCGTATCAGCCGTGGATTACATTTAATTTCAGCCAGGCCATCACTCGAACGCAGAATTATCAGCGCCCGACGCATAACTTCTCCGAGGATTTGTCCTGGATTCACGGCAAGCATACGCTGCAGTTTGGCGGGTATCTGTTGTTCATGCGCAACCCGCGGTTCAACTACACTTCGTCCTTTGATAGCGCAAACACGAATTCGTCCTTCACCACAACGTCCGGATTTGCCGGTAGCAGCAGCAGCCCGCTGAATCCGTCGAACAACGGCTATCCGGCTGTGGATCCCAGTTTCGACGTGAGTTATGACTACCCGATTACAGATCTGTTGGGAATGGTCACACAAGCCACCACAGTTTTCAATTACAACCGGCAACTCCAGTTGCTTCCGGCCAACTCGCCGATCTCCCGCAGATATGCGCAAGACAGCTATGAACCGTATGTCCAGGACATCTGGAAGGTCAATCCTAGCCTCACACTGACGGTGGGCCTGCGCTACTCGCTCTTCTCTCCGGTGTGGGAGACGAATGGATTGCAGGTTTGCCCCAGCCCCAGCCTGGGACAATGGTTCTCCGCCCGCGCAACTGCGGGCGCCAGTGGCACGCCGTCGAGTCAGGATATTCCATTGCAGGTCAACTGGTGTGGTGCCGCGAACCACAAAGCTGGTTATTGGAATTGGGATTATGGCAACCTTGGTCCCCACGTCGCCTTCGCATGGTCGCCCAATAAGACGGAAGGTTTCCTTAGCAGACTCTTGGGCAGCGGCAATAAATCGTCGATCCGCGGCGGCTTCGGGATGGTTTACGATCGCTTCGGACAGGGCATCGTCGACAACTTCAGCGGAAATTCATTTGGTCTCACGACAACTCTGACCAACCCAATTCTGCCGCTCAACAGTTTGCCCCGTCTAACGAGTGTCAATGTCATTCCGCCAAGCCTGCTCCAGTCCGCTCCCGGCGCTCCGAGCTTCCCTGAAACGATACCCTCCATGCAGTCGCTGGGCGCGTCCAACTTCGGCAGTAGCCTGGATACCTCGCTGAAAACTCCCTACTCATATACGCTCGACTTCTCCGTGGAGCGCGACCTCGGCGCAGGATTCTCGCTGGATGTTGCGTATGTGGGCAGACTCTCGCATCGATTGCTGAGCTCACAGGATGTCGCCCAGCCCCTCGACCTCAGAGACAAGAAATCGGGTCTGGATTATTTTTCCGCTATTCAGCCGCTAGCAAGACTCTACGAACTACAAGGCGTGACCGATGCGACGTTTAGTGATTCGATGGTCAGCTCTAAAGTGATTCAGTATTGGACCAACATGATACAGGCGCCCATCAACGGCGGGTCCTATGCACTGGGAGCGCAGACCGGAGGCTGCGGGGCAGGCGGGCCAGCCTCGACCACTGATCCCGTCCTGGCTGTCTTCGATCTTTTCTGCGGTGTGAAAGGTGTAGAGACCACTGCCCTTGAGGCTCTCGACGTTCCCGTTGTATCCGGATTCGGAAACGGGGGAATACCAGACGCTACCGGCGATCCAAATTGCGGCCAGTCCGGACACCCGCTGTGTCAGTACTATCCGGTTGGAGGGCCGAATTCTTTCTACAACCCACAGTATGTGTCGTTGTTCGCGCAGCGCTCCATCGGATTCTCGAACTATAACGCGCTTCAAATGACCCTTCGCCATCAAATGGGCCACGGAGTGCAATTCGACTTCAATTACACTTATTCGAAGTCGATCGACCTGTGCTCGGACGCCGAGCGGCTTGGATCAAGCGGATCTCTCAACTTTAGCGGCGGCTGTCAGATGTTTAACGCCTGGTCGCCGAATCTCTTCCGCGCTGTTTCCGATTTCGATACCACGCATCAACTGAATGCCAACTGGATCGTCGACTTGCCTTTCGGTCGAGGCCGCGTCATCGCCGGCGGTGTCAGTCGGGGCCTCGACGCCGTTATCGGAGGATGGCAGCTTTCCGGCCTGTTCCGGTGGACGAGTGGATTCCCATACACCATCTACAACAACCCGGCGGACTACCCAACGGACTGGTATTGGGAAGGTGCCGCAATGCCGACCGTGTCTCATATAACGAGTGGGGCGTACCACCAGGCGGATGGCAATGTGAACCTGTTCCCCAAACCAGCTGCGGCCGAGAGCATGTTTGATCCGGCTTTGCCTGGTCAGGTTGGCGTGCGTAATTTCGTGCGCGGTGACGGCTACTTCGGGATCGACCTTGGCTTGTCGAAACGGTGGGCCATGCCTTGGAATGATAAGCAAAATCTGGCCTTGCGCTGGGAAGTGTTCAATGTGACGAATTCGACCCGCTTCGACTTTAATGACCAGAATTCCGGCAGCGCGAGTGAAAGCAACAACTCGATCGCTGTTCCGAACTTCGGGAACTATACGCACTTGATGACCAACCCGCGGGTGATGCAGTTTGCACTGCGGTACGAGTTCTAAGTTCCAGGCTAACAAGGCCGTTAAGTGCGCTGACGAAGTCGTGTGTCGTCGAGCTTTGCCTGTTCTGTAATTTCTAAGGTCAATACTCATGAATCGTCGAACTCGCCGTTTATGGCCGTTAGTTATTGTGTGTTGCCTTGTGCTCTGCGGACGGAACCAAGGTCAATCCAGGCCGGCCGCTGATCTCATCATTACAAACGCCAAAATCTGGACAGTGGATAAGTCCATGCCTTCGGCGGAAGCAGTTGCAGTACTGGGAGACCGCATCGTCGCCGTCGGATCGAGTACCGACATCGAGGCCTGGCGCGGTCCGCACACACAGGTGGTGGACGGCGAAGGCAAACTCCTGCTTCCCGGGTTCAATGACGCCCACGTGCATTTCGTGTCCGGCGGAAGGCAACTCGACAGCGTCCAACTGAACGATGCCACATCGGCGCAGGAATTCGCGCGCCGCATCGGCGAGCGGGCCAAGGTCACTCCCAAGGGCGAGTGGATTGAAGGCGGGAATTGGGACGAAACCAAGTGGGCCCCGCCGGAAATGCCGACGAAAGAACTGATCGATCAACTCACCCCCGACACGCCCGTATTCGTCAGCCGCTACGACGGGCACATGGGGCTGGCTAATTCCCTGGCCCTGCGCCTTGCAGGCATCACGGCGAAGACGCCCGATCCTCCCGGCGGCGCTATTGTTCGTGACGCGCAGGGAAATCCCACCGGTGCTCTGAAAGACGCAGCCACCGACTACATCGAGAAGGTCATTCCGGAACTCTCTCACGACCAGCGGGTGAAGGCCGTCAAGCGGTCCTTGGCATACGCCGCCTCTGTGGGAGTGACTAGCGTTCAGCACATGGATCCCAGCTATGCCGATATCGCCGTCTACGCCGAGCTTCTTCAGCGGGGAGAATTAACAACGCGAATCTACGCGGCTCCGCTGATAACCCAGGTAGAGGACCAGGTCAAGATCGGCATCCGGCACGCCTTTGGTGGGCCGTACCTGCGCATCGGCGCCGTGAAGGCCTACGCCGACGGTTCCCTCGGTTCCGGCACGGCCTACTTCTATGAACCCTTTCTGAAGCAGGGGAACAATCGCGGTCTGCTGTCCGATGAAATGCATCCGATTTCGCTTATGCGGGATCGCTATATGAAAGCCGACGCCGCGGGGTTGCAGATCTGCACCCACGCCATCGGCGACGAGGGTATTTCCATCATCCTTGACCTGTATTCCGAGGTACTCAAAGCGCACGGTGAAGCCGATCGGAGACTGCGCATTGAACACGCACAACACATGGCGGCCAAGGACTTCGATCGTTTCTCTCAACTGCACGTGATTGCATCAGTTCAGCCCTACCACGCCATCGACGACGGCCGCTTTGCCGAGGCGCACATCGGTCATGATCGCGCCAGCCGCACCTATGCCTTCCGTACGTTCCTGGACCATGGCGTGCGCCTGGCTTTCGGCACAGACTGGGAGGTAGCGCCACTTGACCCCGTGCTCACGGTCTATGCCGCCGTTACTCGCGCAACTTTGGACGGGAAGAATCCCAATGGCTGGTTCCCCGAGCAGAAGCTCTCGGTCGCCGAGGCGATCGAGGCCTATACCATGGGCTCCGCGTATGCCGAGTTTCAGGAGAAGGAGAAGGGTTCGATTACTGTGGGGAAATTGGCCGACATGGCCCTTCTCAGCGATGACATTTTGTCAATTGCGCCAGAGAAGATTCGCGACATTCGAGTTCTGAAAACATTTGTCGGAGGCAAGCTGGTCTTTGATGCAGCCGCGGCGGGGCGAAATTAGGCTTCGCCAGAGGGCGCAATGGAGCCTCGATGGCAAATAAACTCTACGAGCCGACACTCGCCAATCGAGCGTTCTCTATTGTTGGCGCCCGGTCGTTTTAGCTCTAACACTTTGATAGAGAATTGGCCACGGTACGCTTCAAGTTCTGATCGATGGAAGCGTCATCACACAATCTGGCCGTTCTCACGTACTGCGCTGCTGGTAGGATCGAATTCATATTCGCGCCTCCTCTTCGCTTTTAACCTTTCGCCCCAGAATCCACACGCTGACCTTCGATTATCACCGGCGCCGCCAACTCTTCAACGGCGCCGTTCCGCGGCCATTCGCTCCGTTCCAGCGATCGTATGATCTCGCAAAGGTCATCAATTTTGCCGAACCTCGTTCCGCGGTTCATGCATGAACTCTGTAGCCCCAACCTGCGTACCGCAGGCATCTTGGCTCGCGGAATGGCGATGAACTGCTCGACAACTGTGTTGCTCGGATTCATTAACGCTAGCAATGTTGCATTGGATTTCTTGGACAAAACGGGCGGCCGGTTCCATCTGGGTTCACCTTTCACGTATCTAACGAAACGGCATAAGCGAAGCGAAACCACGGTCGAGTTATCAATCAAGAAGCGGGCCTCGCTGCGTCCAAGCTGGGATACTCGTTCGGGGAACTGTCTTTGAATCTTGTCCATCACCTTTTTTCGGAGTCTCCGAACGAGGCGCGAACCCTTCAAACGAGCAATTGTTTCCTTTGGAAGCTTAAAGCCCGCTTTTTGGCACAGGGCCCCGAAGTCAAGTCTACGCAGAGTGTTCGAAGAAGGGGCGTCGTCGCAATCATTAAATATGCGATAGCTCAGTTCTCCTTTTTCCCGCAACAACCGCCTCGCGCTCTTGGGGCGGAAACTCGCTCCCAGCCTCTGCGGCATTTTGAGTGTGCTACCATGCACTCAGAATCGGCTTTGCCGCTCAAAGCGTGAAATGGCCTAATTTCGACAGTTGTCTTAACCAACCCGCCGATTCACTCTAGAACGCAATCCTTCCATGATCTTTTGCTTAGAAAAAACGCTACCGCGACGTACAGAGCCGCAGATCCTACTTTACAAGTGATCTGGCGCCCCCTGGTGCACTACCGAGGTCGAGCCTGCGGAATCGCGGCGGGGCTTACCAAGATCCGATTAGCAACGTGAGGGACCTTGAATTTGGGTACGGTATGCGGTCCCAGAGATGTCTTGTGCCGAGGCGACGTTGGCACGCTTCCATTGAGCGGACCCTTTACGTTTGTTCGAACCCGGCGACGCACCTTATTGGCAGGAGGTGGATCCGGGAGCGAGCAAAGGTCAATGATCGCAATCCCCGATCCGGTGTTCCGGTGATTGCTATCAGAACGTTGTCTTTGCCATCGCCCACAAGAGCGTCGTAATTTTGCGAAAGGCTAACAGGTAGTGCGATGCGCGAGAGCAGCACTCCGAATTGGCCATCGTATACGTCAATGCCGTTGGTTGAAGGTTGAAATAGCAACAGTCCGTCGGGACTCAATTGGGTCCCATAGACGTACGCGACGTAATTGGCTTCCTGATCGTTGAGCACCAGGTACGACTCGGCATTCAGATTCGTGTCATAAAGATAGCTGGTTGCCTCCATGTTGTTTGTCCACTGGACAACGTGAGGTCGTAATCACCGTAGCAGCAGGTGGGATCGGCTGCGGCAAAGGCGAGATGGTCGTTGGCGGTCTCCACGGTGAAGACAGCTCCATCTTGGTTGATAAATACCTTCGAGTTATCGGCACTGATAGCGGTGTGTAAGAACACGTCCTGTGGTTGTCCATCACTGGAATAAAGGCCGGGCGAGGTGATCCCGTAATCGGTGATTGCACCGGTGCTCGTGTTCAGCTTAAAGAAACCGTGAGCACCGTCCAAGTCTGACATTGTGGCGTAGTAGATTGTTCCGTTATTGCTGACGGCCGCTGCGACTGGCTCCACTATTCCCTGGGGGGTCGCGCTCACAGGAAATGTTCTCACGGACTCCGGGTTGGTTGGGCTCAACTGGTAAATGACGCCGGCGGAAATATCGGCGACCGCCAGTTCAGTGCCATCCGGCGAGAGTGCAATGCTCGATAACCTCTGGGTCGCCCCGTTCGGTGCCGGAATGCTGATGGGAGTCAGCCACTCCCCTTGCGTCTTGGAGAAAACCTGGATTTTGTTTGCGTCCGTGAAGTAGTACGCATCCTGATATGGGTCGTAGATCGCATGGACCAGAGTAGAGCCAGTGAGCGGAAACGGCTGCACGGCTGGCAGGTACTGTATCCCGCTCTGAAGCGTGGTTGTGCCGGAGGGAGTAGTCACCGAGATAGCGGCGACTGTTCCCACTGTGCCGGGCGGGATGGTGAAAGAAAATGCTTGGACAGGGGTTGCAGGGATATTGCCGCCGAGGTAGCCATTGGCAATCAACGCGGTAACCTGAACCGCTTGTCCACCTACGCTTACCTGGAATCCATGCGGAATCTCACTCAAAGAAGCAGGATTGAAGCCATACCCAAAAACCCAGCAGGTTCGGTGCTTCGGGAGTCGAGGCACAGTTTGATCAGTATCGTGGGCCTTAGCTGCACGCTTCGGGCATAAAGTTTGCACGCCATCGGTATGAGGGACACGACATCCACAAGCCCGGCTGAGCCGGCAGGGGTTGTGGCATACAGTTGCGAGGAGTTTGAAGTAATGCAGTCGTGAGATTCTGACAAAGTAGACTTTTGCGAGGTTCGTGGAATTCGGGAAGTCTGTATTTACCGAAGTGCCTCCGAGGCCGCGCCAGTGTTAGGCGTAACGGAACAGCCGAGAATAGCTCTCCCCACAGGACCAGTCTGCATCGCTGCAGCATCCAGAAACCCGATTCCTTCGACATTCACACCGGCGAGGAGGCCGGTGTTATCGATGGCGATGATCCAGGTACCAATAAGCTCGGGATGAGGGTAGGGAATAAAGCCGACTTGAGCCCCGGTCGAAAGACTGAAGGCGCTGACGATTCCTACGCAGCTCCGGTGCCAGGTCAACAGTGCTTGAATAGGGACTCACCACTATGTACGTGCCCGACGGAAAGTCACCCACCGGGAGCGTGGCCGTTTGCGCTAGCGTCTGAGCATCAAACACCTCGATTTGTGACGCAATACCAAACATAAGCACAAGCCTAGCTCCCGGCAGGGAGTGCGAGTTAAAGATAAACCCGTGATGCTGAAACTGACTTGGTTTGCCGTGTGACAGGATCGATCATGCAGAACTCGCTCGCAGTGGCACGGGATGTGTTCTGGTTCTAGAGCACCAGGGGATTCCTATCGCCTATGGCAAGAAAGGCGAAGATATGCCTCTAATGCATCACTTCACGATTTGATTGCCGGTCTGGAGTGATTTGATGACCGGTTTCCAGAACGCGAGGCTAGAGTAGCCATCGAGAGTAGGATCGACATCTTGTCAACCTAGGATTGCGAGTTCCCCGTTTGCTATGATCTGGACCGCATAAGCCTGATAACCTTCAGGGTGAATATATTAACTGGGGTACCGCTGGGTGACGGCCATTGTTACTGGATTGATTGCGTAGACATCACCGACCTGCGTCCCGGTATAAAGAACGCTATGATCTGGGGCTTCATCCATCCCATAGGCGCCCGGGACGATAATCGATCCCACCAATTGGCGCGTGCCCGCATCAAAAGCGAAGATCTGATTGCTTCCCGGATCACTCATGAAGAACCGATTCGTTCCGGAGTCGAAGAGAACCGTATAAGGCTGCACCGCGTCAGTCCGAACGTAACGCGTACGGGGCAACGCGACGTTTCCCGTATCGGCATTTATCTGAAGATTGAGCGCGACCTGCTGGGACTGATTGCCCGAATTGCCTTTAACGGATACTGACAAACTCGATGTACTTACAGACGACGCGGCGCTGAACATGAACTGCAGCGATTGTCCGGCGGTCAGGCTGGCGCTCGAAGGAGAAACGCTGACGCCTGTTGGCAGGCTCGAAAAAGCAATGCTTACACTCGAGTCAAAGCCGTCGGACCCAGTGACGCTTACAGTGACCGATCCCGGATTTGCGGCAGAGATATACAGGCCGGAACTGGATAGGGACAGGTTGAAACTAGGGGCCAATTGATTACCACCCCCTCCGGCTCCACCTCCCCCACAACCGGAGGCAATTATTATCAACGCTATGAGTGTTAGCCCATTGGCTGCGAACATTAGCCGATGAGAGAGACAGCAGGACGTTCGGAAGATAGAACTCGCGAACAGCTTAGCGCCTCCCAGGTCTTGGTGCAGAAAACCAATGTTTGCAGCCGAGATCTCAGCCCAAGACCGTCGCTCATGATACATCAACACAGTTCCTCAAAGAAGCTCGCTGGGCAGTCAAGTCGACCGATGTCGAAAAATGGTTCCTGGAACTCAGGAAGGGAAACGCGTTACGAGGGGTAAAACCATTGAAGGATCCGACGATCGACAAGATCCGGCGGATTATGCATTTGGTCTACATGCATGGTCAGCGGCACGAATTCGTGCCGCGCCACTACGCGAGAAGGCCGGATCGTGGGTTGGATCGTGGGTTAGGAATTTCGGCTCTGGGCCGCTAAGTCCTTTGGAATGATGGTGGCCAGGGAGGGAGTTGAACCCCCGACGCCAGCCTTTTCAGGGCTGCGCTCTACCACCTGAGCTACCTGGCCACGTTCGAAACCCGCTCTCGGCGGGCTGCGAGGAGTGTTCGCTTCACCCTATATTTGGCGGGAGGAAATGACTGACCCGACGGCGTTCATGCCGGAAGCGTGGAACGTCATCGATTATAGCAACCGTACCGATTTCCCTCAACGTACATCGCACAGCAAAATAAAATCAGCCACGGATCGGAACGATATATGTTTCTAACTGATTTATTCGCGAAAATCCGCGTAGATCCGTGGCCGAGATTTTATCCGGCAAAGCCCTTCACAAACTCCACCAGACTGCGCAACGCAATGCCCGAGGGTCCCTTCGCGATCCACGGCTTTTGATCTTCCGTCCATGCGGTGCCGGCAATGTCGAGATGGATCCATGGAGTATCTTCCGCGAATTCTTTCAGGAACATGGCGGCCGTGATGGCGCCGCCCCAGCGGCCCGCGGAATTCACGATGTCAGCGATCGACGAGCGAATCTGTTCCTTATATTCGTCATCGAGCGGCATGCGCCACATCTTTTCGCCCGCAATCTCATTCGCCCCGTGGAAGCGGTTGTACATGTCGTCGTCGTTGGCGAAAATTCCGGCATTGTTGTATCCGAGTGCAACGACCACCGCGCCCGTGAGCGTGGCGGCATCGACCAGATGCGTGCAACCCAGTTGGCGTGCGTAAAAGAGCCCGTCCGCCAGCACCAGGCGGCCTTCTGCATCGGTATTGATGATCTCAATCGACTTGCCCGACATGGCAATCTGCACGTCGCCGGGCTTCTGCGCTTTCCCCGAAGGCATGTTTTCCGTCGCGCAGACAATACCGATGACTTTTACTTTCGGCTTCAGAAGCGCAATGGCGCGCATCGCCCCGATCATCGTGGCGCCGCCGGCCATGTCGTACTTCATCTTTTCCATGCCGTCGGCCGGTTTAATCGAGATGCCGCCCGTGTCGAACGTAATTCCCTTCCCCACCAGGCCCAGCACCGGTTTCGCGGGTGCGCCCGCCGGTTCGTAAGTCATGACGATCAGCGCGGGCGGTTCGTCGGAACCTTGTGCGACGCTCCAGAAAGCGCCCATCTTCATTTCCTTGATCTTGTCGGCGCCGTACACTTCGCATTTCAATCCGACTTCCGCGCACATTTTCTTCGCGCGATCGGCAAGGATCGTGGGCGTCATGCGGTTCGAAGGTTCGTTCACCAGATCGCGCGTGAAGTTCTGAGACTCTCCCACGATCAGGGCTTCCTTGGCCGCCTTCTCCAGAGCAGCCGCATCGCCGCTCGCGACGATCGTGATCGCATCAATCTTCTGATCTTTGCGGTCGCTGCGATAGTAGTCGGGATCGAAATTGCCGACATGCGCTCCTTCGACGATCGCCCGGACTGCTTCTTCCGCAGGAATGCCAGGCGGCGCGATGAAGGCGAAACTGCGGATGCCGCGCGACTTCAGCGTGCGCACCGCGACTCCGGCAATGCGCCGCAGATCGTAGCTGGAGAACTTTTTCGCTCCGCCGCCGCTCACCAACAACAGTCGCTTCGCCGTCAACGTGACCGGCCGGTGCATCAGGTTCGTCTCAAACATCTTGCCGGAGACTTCGCCGCTGGCCAGCAAATCGGCGGCAACCGACTGCACTGCGGGATCGCCGCTCGCCACCTTCAGTTCGGGCTTCTTGTTCTTGTCAGTCGATGCAGGCGAATGGTCGAGTACTACGGCGACCAGCGATTCGGCTTCGAGTTGCGCAGGAGTGGAGGTAGAAATTGTGATCTTCATCATAGGATTAGTTTGTCATTCCAGTATCGTCGGCGGGACGGCAAAAGTGCAAGCGGGCTTGAACGCGGACCGTGGCTCAGGGCTCTAAGGACGGACAAAGAGCGCGACAGTAAAGACCACGAAGTTCATGCAAGGAAACAAGGAGGCCACCGGATTCTTTCCCTTAAACATCCAGACAACGCCCACGGACAACGGATAGCTCCAAATAGACCACGCACCAATATAGACTGACAGCGTACGCGGCCCATCGAACAGCAGCGCTAAAAATGGAGTTACGACGATCCATGGCAGCAGCAGAATCAGCCAAACGATGAACAGAACTTTTCCTTGCTTCTGCGTCAACAGCCCACGAGCTCCGTTCACGCTGTTCAATCCTCTGCAGGCTAGGCCCTAGCTAGTTCGTCAGGAATTGATTACCCGGCCAGTGCGCTGGGAAATCGCGTCTGAAAGTCGAGCAGCCCGACCCACTCCGGGGTCACGGTAATCCGCACCATCGTTGAAATGAGCTTGCGAAGCTGCCCCAGCCAGGCTCGCGCCTGTTTCTCGTCGAAGTAGCGCGCGGCGCAGGCTTCATATTCGGGCACGATTCCGTCCACCGTCTCCAGCCGAGCCGTTCCGCGGACCAAGAGAACTTTCTGCGGGAAGTCATTCTCATCGATGGTCAGCGCAACTTTCGGATTCTTCGCCAGCGCCTTGAGCTTTGGCGCGTTTGGCGGGCTCGCCATCACAATCTCCCGCCCATTCCAATGAAACCAGATCGGGACGACACGAGGCGACCCATCCGTCCCGACATAGGCGAGCCGTGCCGGAATCGTCGACTGCAAAAGCAGTTGCGCCGCCGGTTCCTGCAGAAGGCTCAAATCTCCTTGTTTCACGGGACGCATGCTCTCTCCTTGTTCTCGAACGGCCGTCCACGTAATAAAGACGGTCCTAGCTAGGCCCGAATTGTACTCTGAGGCGGCGCCGACTTTCGCAAGCGTACCGAGATTTACTTTTTCGGATGCGACACGCTAAGTGTCGAAGACTTGACCAGCAGCCCGCCTTCATCGCTATTGACCAGGTCTAAATCGATGGACGCGCTATCGTCAGCGCCGTTTCTGTCCATCATCGATGCCGGTCCACCCGTAGTGCGCGCCCTGAAATAGTAGGTCTTCCCGGCTTCCGCAGTAAAGCCGAACAGCGCCACATTTCGGCCATAAGTCAGGAAGCTCGACACCCAGTCCGCGCACAAGTGATGCTCGCCCGGCTCCACCGAAAAGAATAGAAATGAATTTCCACGGGTCGCACCCACCCAAGTTCCATCCAGCCCAATTCTTGCAGTCACATCTCTGACCGCTTTGAATTTCTGATCTTCGACCACGTAGACCAGGGCCTTTCCGGATTCCACCTCGGGCGCCGTCGTTTGAGTAAAGTCGGTTTTGATCGAGAACTGGACATTCACTGCTCCACATGCCGGAGCATAGGCAAACCCGTTTGAGCTTTGGGCCAGGACCGAGGATACGAGCGAGGATACGAGAAGGATCAGCAGAGCAATCCTCATAGAAGCACCTCCGCGTCAGAATCGGACATCAAAGAACGGACAATTCCTCGCTAAATCATAGTCGCGACGGGCATCAACGATCGTCAAATCCGGTCAACTTTCGTAAAAGTTCGGCCCCCACTCTCGCCCCTCAAAACCGCAAGGCGATGAGCGACGGAACCAACCGATGCTCCACGCCGTACTAGTCTTCGTCGGGTGACTCCGTTCCCGTCCCTGCGGTATCATTCAAGGCCCTACATAGTTCAGGTGAAAACCGAATGCTGATTCGATGGAAGTGGATTGCGTTTCTGGTTGTTCTCGCGATCGCGTTGACCGCACTCATCAGCCGAAAAACGGCAACGGCCGCACCCCAGACTGCCGCTCCCGCAAAAGTCGCCCACGCGACTCCACCGGCGACGGGCACAGTTTCTATCCCGGACACGGTACTAGCCGTTAATTCGACTACCCCGATGTCGCAGCGGATCGTTCATTACGAGATCCAGGCCAAGTATGACCCGGCCAAGCATACCGTCGACGCCACGGAAGTCCTCACCTATCACAACCTGACCGGGCAAACGCTCGACCACTTCCCTTTCCATCTTTATCAGAACGCCTTTCAGCCCAAGGCCACCTTCGTACGCGACACCAAGCTCATGGGCAGCCGTGACACCGGCTACGCTACCTGGGAAGACAAGTACTACGGTTCGGAAGATATCAAGTCGCTCGAAGTAGTCGGCCAGGGCGATCTCACCTCCCAGTTGCAGTACATTGCCCCGGATGACGGCAATAAAGATGACAAGACGGTCGTCGATCTGAAAATGGCCAAGCCGATCGCCCCCGGCGAATTTGTGCAATTCAAGATCGCATTTCAGACCAAGTTTCCGGAGACGCAGGCGCGCTCCGGCTGGAAGCGCGACTTCGTTCTTGGCGGCCAGTGGTTCCCTAAGGTCGGTGTCTTCTCGCATGGCGCCTGGAATTGCCACCAGTATCACAACACGACAGAATTCTTTGCCGACTTCGGCGTCTACGACGTCAACCTCACCGTGCCCTCGTATGAAGTCGTCGGTGCCAGCGGCGTCCTGATCGACAAGAAAAGCAACCCCGACAGCACCACCACCTACGCTTATCACGGCGATGACATTCACGACTTCGCCTGGACCGCCAGCCCGCGCTACAAAGTGCGGGAATCTGTTTACCAGTCGCAGATGGGCCCGATCCAGTTGCGCATTCTGATGCAGCCCG
Source organism: uncultured Acidobacteriota bacterium (assembly GCA_963765015.1). Taxonomy (GTDB): domain Bacteria; phylum Acidobacteriota; class Terriglobia; order Terriglobales; family Acidobacteriaceae; genus Sulfotelmatobacter. The sequence goes on from CAVXVD010000060.1 coordinate 119,338, forward strand.
CGCACTGGAGCCAGGCCGAGCGTCATGAAAAGATCACGCGCGAGTCGCTCGATCATTTCGAAAAGTGGTATGGGCCGTACCCTTATAAATCCTTGACGGTCGTTGATCCCGAGCCGGATTCCGCCGCCGGCGGCATGGAATACCCCACTTTCATCACCGGCGATTCCAGTTGGTTCATGCCCGACGGCTTGTACCTGCCGGAAATCGTCATAGAGCACGAATTCGGGCACCAGTACTGGTACGGTATGGTGGCCACCAACGAATTCGAAGATGCCTGGATGGACGAAGGCATCAACAGCTATACCGAGGTCAAAGTGCTCGACTCGATCCTCGGAAAAAACACGTCCATCATGCATATGGCCGGGATGACCGCTGGCGAGCGGGAACTGCAGCGCCTCAGCTATGTCGGCTCCGCCGATAAAGACCCCATAGCGCAAAAGGCTTACGACTACGTCACTTCCGGTTCCTATGCCGGCGTCACTTACGGCAAGACCGCCAGCGTGCTGCTTACCCTCGAAAGCATCGTCGGCGAAGACACCATGGATAAGGCGATGAGCACCTATTTCATGAAGTACCGCTTCACTCATCCCACTAAGGAAGATTTCCTGAATACCATTCAGGAAGTTTCCAGCAAGGATCTGAAGTGGTATTTCCAGCAGGCGATCTACGGCTCACCGGTCCTGGACTATGAAGTTCTCAGCGTGAATTCTTTTCCCGTGAACTGGTATGAGGAAAAGAAGGATGGCAAGAGCGCGAAAAAAGATAAGGGCAAAGACGACACCGTCTACCAGTCCTACGTCACCCTTCATCGCAAAGAAGACTTCATCCTGCCGGTCGTAGCCGAAGTCAAGTTCGACAACGGCGAAAAAATTCGCGAGCACTGGGACGGACAAAGCCGTTGGACGCGCTTCAGCTATGTGAAGAAAGCAAAAGTTGTGTCGGCGGAAATCGATCCCGACCATGTCATCCAGCTCGACCGCAACGATTTCAATAACAGCTTCGTCGTCGAAGCCAATCCCAAGCCGACTCATAAGATTTCCAACTACTGGCTTTTCGCCACTCAATGGGTGTCCCAGGCCTTCGCATGGTGGGCAGTTTAGTAGCGGAGGGTTTCAAAGAATCCAATTGCGGTTGCGCTAGATCCCAGGGCACGAAGGACAGCAACGAATGATCGAAAAAGAAGGCTTACTCAGCAGCGGTCTCGGAATGGTCGGGCGCAACAAACGCTACATCTTCTGGTTTTGGCTGTTGAACCTCACGCTCGCCGAATTTGGCACGTCTGCCTTTCGTCAGAGCGCTCACAATATTCTTGATCACAGCCTTGCTGCCGACCGCCTGGTACACGGCTTCGACATCACCGTGCTGATCAACATGTTTGCGCGCCCCGAGTTCGGTCCGATGAGCGCGGTACAGATGCCGGCCTTGTTTTTTTCCGTTCTGTTCCTGGTCTTCACTGCGCTGTTTCTGCCGGGAGTCTTCCAGGGATACGCTTCGACCTACCGCTTACCGCGCGAGGATTTCTTCCGCGCCTGTGGCCGCAACCTCTGGCGCTTCATCCGCCTCATGATCATCGCGGGCATCGTGATGGGCATCGCCGCTGGCGCATTGTTCGGTCTTCACGGAGTCCTCGAGCGGAAAGCCGCCGAAAGCACCAACGAACTTCTGCAGCCCGAAGTCCAATACTTCGGACTGTTCATCATCTTCCTGATCATGTGCGTCTTTCGCATCTGGTTTGACTTGGCCGAAGCTGACATCGTCCTGAACGATCAGAAAGCAGTACGCAAATCCATCGCCGCCGCATTCCGCCATACCTTCCGGAGCCTCGGGCGCCTGTGGGCAAGTTACGTCGTCACCACGATCATTGCCGCGATCCTGCTGGTCGGCGGCATCTGGATCTGGATGAAGATGGTATCGCCGTCGAGTGTCGTCGGCGCCTTCGTGGTCGCGCAAATCACCCTAATCCTGCTGCTGATCCCCCGCTTCTGGCAGCGCGGAGTTGCCGTGTCCTACTGGAAGCAGTACATGCTCGTTCCGGTCGTCGCCGTACGCCCGATCGAGCCGCCGCCAGTCCCCGTCGTCGTGGCTCCCGAGCCCATGCCGGTCATTCCAGCACCCCCACCGAGCCCGCAGGAATCCTGAGGACTCCAGGTCTCTTCGCTGCCTAAACCCAGCGATTACATTCAAGGACCTCGCCTGCGGCCAGACGAGTGTAATCGCGATGTTGCTGTTGCAATAGTAGCCTTCGGGCTTGATGCTACTTGGCGTCGGACGGTTCAGGTTCACCGAGATAAAGCTTGTTACCAAATGGATCAAGCAAGGTCAATTGCGGAGTGCCGCAAAAGGTCTTGGTAATGCCGGGCCGCCAGTAGGTGTACCCCTTAGCGCTCAGTTCCGCGTGAAGGGCCTCGACTCCCTCGAACTCTACATGAAAGCAAGTACCGGGCGAGCCGTCGCCATAATGCTCGGACAAATGGAGGATCAGTCCGTCGCGGGAGACCTGCATGAAAAGCGGCGCGTTAGGTTCGTGACGATGCTCCCAGTCGAGATGAAAACCCGCGTAGTCGAGGTAGTATTCGCGGGCCTTCTCAACTGAAAAGATACGAAGGATAGGGATGACGCGCAAAGTGCGTGGCGACATTTACGCATCATAACTCTTAGAGCCCGGAGGGGTAAGGGCACAGGCCCTTCATTACACCTCCAGATGATTTATGTTAACCGGGCCATAGCACTCATCGAGAGATCTTGAGTGTCGGAGGGGCAGAAGAGATTTCAGTTGGCGCATGCGGCGGTATGCAGGAATGCCATTACAGTGTGGCAACGCTAGTGCTTCTGCAAGAATTGCCGCCCCATCCAATGAGCCTCTGGATTCCTGAACCCCAGAAAGAACGGGAAAGCCAAAGCTAAGATCAAGACGGCCACCATCGAGAGAAGTTCGGTGCGAATCTCAACCTCTGCTTCTTCGCGATTCCAACCGCACTCCACGCAATAGCTCGTCCGACCAAAAATCAGTGTTATGCCTTCGGAGGGTGCTTTGCATCGGAAGCAGGACGCCGTTTTCGCCATGCTCAGGATTGTAGCTGTTGAGAACAGGCGGTTTCACTCATTAGAGTGGTTTTGAGCGAAAGGTCCCATAAGAATCTCGGATCACTTTCGAGAACAGGCAGCCGTCGATTCAGAGCAGAACGACCGTGATTCCATGATTCCTTCGCCCCAGGTCCGGATCATTTTTCAACTCCGCATGTCCCTGGATCAACCGCCAAACCACCTCGTCCGTCTTCGACCAGTTCTCTCCGAAGACGCAGCCCCGAATCTGGCCCGCTTCCATCTGTTCCTGCAAGCGGCGCTGCACGGCGATCCGAATGTCTCCGCCCACGCCCGTCGAGCCGTAACCATGGACGACCTTCAGCAAAGCGCATTTCTGCTGGCGCGCAATCGAGATCTCTCGCTCCAGCCGCTGCAACGCCTCTTGGACCGATGGCATATCGGACTTTAGGTTTACGGTCTTGATCATCTGAGGTCGGAGGCCAAAGCCTGAGGCCTGAAGTTTGAAGTCCGAAGTGTGACGCGATCGCAGATCCCGCAGGCCGCCACGCACGGCCGTCCCCGGCACTCACTTACTTCCGGCTTCGCCCGCGAGCCACCGCTTCCCGGGCTTCTTTGTCCGCTGTGCGGCGCCGTTCCGTCTCGCGCTTATCCCAAAGTTGTTTGCCCTTTGCGAGGGCGAGCTCAACCTTTACTTTACCGTTCTTGAAATACATCCGCGTCGGGATGAGCGTCAGCCCCTTCTGCTGCGTCTTCCCCACCAACCGCCGGATCTCCTCGCCATGCAGCAGCAATTTTCGGGTCCGCAGCGGGGCATGGTTATGAATGTTCCCGTGCTCGTAAGGTCCGATGTGGGCATTCAGCAGCCAGGCCTCGTTGTCTTTGACCAGGCCGTACGAATCCTTCAGATTGGCCAGCCCTCCGCGCACGGATTTAACCTCGGTCCCCGTCAAAACCACCCCCGCCTCAAATTTTTCCAGCAAGAAGTAGTTATGTGAAGCGATCCTATTGACGGCAGCGTCCCGCTCGCCGCTGGCTGTGGAGTCACGGCGCGGGGATTTTTCCGGGTTCGGCTTGGTCTGATGAGTCGATTGACGGGCCATTGAGGTCGCGGGATTTATCTTAACAGCAGGTCGAAGCGGACTTAGGACTTCGGACCCTGGAGCTCAGGACCTGATGCATGAGTTGCGTAGCTCTGAGGTCCAGCGTCTGAGGTCTTAGGTCTGAGGACTGAGGTCCGAAGTCCGAGCTCCGGCGCTAGCCCCATTAGGACTACGACTAAAGAGTGTAACTCCCGTGTGCGCAAGCACTTCGGATGCTGTAAAGGGCGATGCTATAATCGCCTCATCAGCGAAAATTTTCCCTGTATCGAGTGAATTTTCCGCCCGATTGCGCCGATGGCCCCGGCAAGAACGGGCATGCTGCTTGTCCGGCGAAGCAATTGTGAAGATCAATATTAAAGAGGACCATCTCGTGAGGATTATCGAATGAGACGCCTAATGCGCCCGGCTCTATGGTTGTTGCTGGTCGCGGTTGTAACCCTCCCCGCTGTCGCCGACAAAGCGAAAGATCTTTATGCCAAGGGTCAGGACGCGGAGGCTCGCCAGCATTACGAGGTCGCCTTCGGTTTCTTTAAGCAAGCTTACGACCTGAAGCCAAAAGAACTCCGCTACCGGTCTGCCTTTGAACGCACCCGCTTTGAAGCCGCCGCCGAAGTCGTGCACGAAGGCCAGAAGTTACGCGAGGACGGCAAGCTGGACGAAGCCGTGGCCGCGTTCCAAAAGGCAATTGCGATCGATCCATCGTTGTTCATCGCCAAGCAGGAGTTGAATCGCACTCTGAAGATGATCAACGATCAGCGGAACCCGGCGCCGCAGGCCGCGGGCCCGCCATCCAGCCTCGAACGAAAAGTCCACGAAGCCGCCGGACCCGTCGAACTCGCTCCCATCTCAAACGTTCCCATCACCGTCAAACTCACCGACAAATCTGACACGGTTTATCGAACCATCGGCCAGCTGGCCGGCATCAATGTCCTGTTTGACCCCGATTACACTGCCCGCCCCATCAAGGTTGAGTTGACTGGCGTCACCCTGGAAGAGGCATTGGAAATTACCGCCCTCGAATCCAAAACCTTCTGGCGCCCGGTAACGCTGAATACCATCTTCGTGGCCACCGACAATCCGGCCAAGCGCAAGGAGCTCGAGCAGAGCGTCCTCAAGACTTTTTATCTTTCGAATCTTTCGCAGCCCACCGAACTGCAAGACGTGGTCAATGCAATTCGCGCCGTGCTCGATGTGCAGCGCGTGCAGCAGTTGCTCTCCCAGAATGCCATCGTGGTGCGCGGCACCCCGGATCAGATCGCACTGGCGGAAAAGCTGGTGGAAGACCTCGACAAGGCTCGCCCCGAAGTCATCATCGATATCGCAGTCATGCAGGTCAGCAAAGACAAGTCGCGGACCTTGGGCATCAGCCCACCGACCAGCGCTACGGTTACGCTGCAAAGCAATCTTAATACGACGAGTACGACCACCGGCACTACGGCGGGCACGACCGGCACATCCGGCACGAACGGAATCAGCCTGAATACTCTGGGCAACCTCAATGCCACCGACTTCCAGGTCACAATTCCCTCGGCCAATCTTTCGGCGGTGATGAATAACAGCGACACCAAGCTCATCCAGAATCCGCAGATTCGCGCTCTCGACGGGCAGAAGGCTTCCCTGAAGATCGGCGACCGCGTACCGGTTGCGACCGGATCGTTTCAGCCCGGCATCGGCGGCGTCGGTATCAACCCCCTGGTCAATACGCAGTTCCAATACCTCGACGTCGGCGTAAACATCGAAATCACCCCCCACGTTCACTCCAATGGCGAAGTCACGCTGAAGATTACGATGGATGTCTCCGCGGTGACCGGCCAGTCGAACATCGGCGGCATCAGCCAGCCCATCATCGGGCAACGCAAAATCGAGCACGAAATCCGCCTCAAGGACGGCGAAGCCAACCTTCTCGGCGGCATCATGGAAGACCAGCAGACGAAATCGCTGGCTGGCATTCCTGGACTGGCGCAGATTCCAATCCTGAAATACCTCTTTGGCCAGACCACGCAGGATCACTCGGAGAATGAGATTGTTTTCGCCATCGTTCCCCACATCATTCGTGGCACGGACGTGAATGAGATCAATCAGCGCGCGATCGACATCGGCACCGCCAATACCATCGAGTTGCGCCATATCAGCAAACCGCAGGCCGCTCCGGCGAATCCCTCGGCGCCCACCGGGCAGAACTCTTCCCCGTCAATTACTCCAGCTCAGGCAAGTCCGGCGCTGCACCCGGCTCCAGCCGGACAGACTGCCCCGCCTTCGGCAGGAGGCACAGCCAGTTTTCTATTTGACCCGCCAACCATTCAGGCGGTAAAAGGCAACACATTTGCCGTAAACCTGCTGCTCTCGGGCGCGCAGAACGTGTATTCCGTGCCTGTGCAAGTGAACTACGATCCCAAGATGTTGCAACTGATCAACGTGTCGAATGGCGGCTTCCTCTCGCAGGATGGACAGGCGGTCGCGCTGGTTCATCGCGAAGATGAGGCTCTCGGCCAATCGCAGATTACGGCCACACGGCCTCCCGGGGCGGGTGGAGTTTCCGGTCAGGGTGCCGTCGTGACGCTGACCTTTGCGGCGAAGGCTGACGGTCAGACTCCGCTGACCATCACTCGCGGCGGAGCGCGGGATCCGGGATTGCAGGCCATCACCGTCAATGGTGCGCAGGCATCGGTAACGGTCCAGTAATTCTGGCAGCCGCTTACCCATGCAGTTGAGTGAGCAAAGCAATGGCAATCTCGAAGTTTCATTCCGGGCCCAGAACAAAGCCCGATCGCGGCTTTACTCTCCTGGAGCTGATCATCGCGGCGACGATCCTCTCTGTCCTGACGCTGATGGCTCTGCCGCTGGCTCGAGTTACGATTCAGCGCGAGAAGGAAAAGGAGCTCCGCCAGGATCTTTGGGAGATGCGTGACGCCATCGACCGCTACAAGGACGCGGCCGACCGGCAGATGTTTCAGACCAAAGTCGACAGCCAGAATTATCCGCCTGATCTCGAGACGCTGGTGAAGGGCGTAGAAGGTCAGGGCGGCAAGAAATACCGTTTTCTGCGTTCTATCCCTACCGACCCCATGACCAAGAGCAAAGAGTGGGGTCTGCGCTCGATGCAAGATGACCCGGACTCTGACTCCTGGGGCGGGCAGAGCGTGTTCGACGTCTACAGCAAATCGCAAGGCGAGGGGTTCGACGGCACGAAATACAAGGACTGGTAAATGCGATTGGGCGACACAGACGTAGGGTGCAACTGCGGGGGGTGCCCCATGTCTCGCCGGTGTTGCGAGACCCGGGAGTCCATGCTGCACGCAAGCGTTCGTCCGGCTTTACAATTCTCGAATTGATGATCGTCATCACCATGATGATGATTCTCATGGCGGTCGCGGTGCCCTTGTATAAGAATCACGTGATTCAGGCTCGCGAAGCGGTCCTCAGGCAGAATCTGAGCACGATTAACCGGGTCATCGAGGCATACCGGTTGGATAAAGGGCAGTCTCCGCAGAGTCTCGACGATTTGGTGACTGCACAGTATCTTCCTAAGCTACCCACGGATCCGATGACGGGAAAGGCTGACTGGACAACCGACCCCGAGGATCCGATGAACGCCGTCGATCCCCAGCAACCGGGCATTGGGCGCGCCCACTCCTCGTCGGCCGCGACCTCGCTCGACGGCGAAGCATACAGTACCTGGTGAACGGGAATCTCTAACCAAGCGGGCAACGTGAACCTGACGCGCATAAATCGCAAACGACTCCACCCCAATCCGGCTGCGCGCGAGATGCGTGGTTTCACCTTGATCGAGTTGATCGTAGTGATAAGCGTCATCACGATTCTGATGGCAATTGCGATCCCGACTTACAGCCACTCCATTGTTGCAGCTCGCGAGCGTGCACTCCGGGCGGATCTGGCGACATTGCGGGAAGACATCTGGAAATACACCATCGACAAGCAAAAAGCTCCGCAGTCGATCGACGACCTTAGGATGGCCAAATATATCGACAAAATTCCCGTCGATCCCATGACCCACGAACCCAACTGGGAAGTCGTGCAGGAAGAGACTCTACTCTCGGCCGACCAGCAGGAATCCGGCATCGTCGACGTACACTCCGCCTCCACCAACACCGCCAGCGACGGCACCGCTTACAACACCTGGTAAGTAGACCGACAAACTCCTCGCTGAATTGCACCTCTCCGCCGGACCAACTAACATCTATCTATGCCCGTCGAAACGGAAATTCAGGCCCCTACGTCGATCCGCGCGCCCCGTGGCACCTCCATCACCTGCAAAAGCTGGCAGCAGGAAGCCGCCATGCGCATGCTCATGAACAACCTCGATGCAGAAGTCGCCGAGCGTCCGCAAGACCTTGTCGTCTACGGTGGAACCGGCCGCGCCGCGCGGAGTTGGGAAGCCTACCACGCCATCGTCGAATCCCTCAGGAAGCTGGACAACGACGAAACTTTGCTGGTGCAATCGGGCAAGCCCGTCGGCGTTTTCAAAACTCACGATCATGCTCCGCGGGTTCTCATTGCCAATTCAAATCTCGTCGGACACTGGTCGAACTGGGAGAAGTTCAACGAACTGGAACGCGCCGGCCTGATGATGTATGGCCAGATGACCGCCGGAAGCTGGATCTACATCGGCTCCCAGGGAATCGTGCAAGGCACGTTTGAAACCTTTTCCGCCGCCGGTGAGCAGCATTTCGGCGGAGATCTCGCAGGGAAGCTCATCGTCTCCGGCGGCATGGGTGGCATGGGCGGAGCTCAGCCTCTCGCCGCAACCATGACCGGCGCGGCATTCCTGGGCATCGACGTCGATCCGGAGCGCATCAAGAAGCGGCTGAAGACCGGCTATTGCGACTTCATGGTCACCACGCTCGATGAGGCGCTACGCATCCTGAAGAATGCCATTCGCAAGAAAGAGAACGTTTCGGTCGGACTGGTCGGCAATTGCGCTGACATTATTCCTGAGTTAGCCGAACGCGGCGTCGTGCCCGACATTCTGACCGATCAGACTTCCGCCCACGATCCTCTCAACGGATACGTCCCGAACGGCATGACGCTCGCGGAGGCTGTCGAGCTGCGAAAAACCGATCCGAAGGCCTATCAGGAACGATCTCTGGACGCGATGGCGCGGCACGTCGAGGGCATGCTGCGGCTGCAGAAGATGGGATCGGTCACCTTTGACTACGGAAACAATATCCGCACCTTCGCTTTCCAGCGCGGCGTGAAGAATGCCTACGACTTTCCCGGATTCGTGCCCGCGTACATTCGTCCGCTGTTTTGCGAGGGACGTGGCCCGTTCCGCTGGGTGGCGCTTTCGGGTGAAGCCTCCGACATTCATGTCACCGACGATCTGGTTCTCGAACTGTTCCCGGAGAATCGCATTCTGCGCCGCTGGATTGACCTGGCCAGGAAGCGCATCAAGTTCCAGGGCCTGCCCGCCCGCATCTGCTGGCTGGGATACGGCGAGCGCGCGCAATTCGGCCTCGCCATCAACGATCTGGTGAAGAAAGGCAAGATCAAGGCTCCCATCGTGATTGGCCGCGATCACCTCGACTGCGGTTCAGTCGCGTCCCCGTTTCGCGAAACCGAGAGCATGAAAGACGGCTCCGACGCAGTCGCCGATTGGCCGCTGCTCAACGCGCTGTTGAATACCGCTGCCGGAGCCTCGTGGGTCTCCATCCACAACGGCGGAGGCGTGGGCATCGGCTACTCGCTACACGCCGGTCAAGTGACCGTCGCCGATGGCACCGATGAAATGGCCAAGCGCATCGAGCGCGTGCTCACGACGGACCCGGGTATGGGCGTAATTCGCCACGTAGACGCAGGCTACGACGAGGCCAAGGAATTTGCGAAGAAGGCCGGCGTGAAAGTGCCGATGGCGATGAAGTGAACTCGCAACTTGCACAGTATGGAGCTGCACGGGGACACGCTGCGCCCACGCCCGAGGTACTGCTAGACTAATTCTCGCGTGACGACCTCGAAAACAAAGGCTCGACCGGCTAAGCCGCTGCTGCTGATCAATATCAGCCAACTTCTAACGCTGCGATCGGCGAAGAATGGTCCCCGCCGCGGACGAGATCTGCAAGGAACTGGGCATCATCCCAAACGGAGCAGTCCTGTGCGTGGGCGGCAAGATTGTTTCCGCCGGCACCACGAAAGAAGCCTTGCACGACCCCTGGCTGCGCAAGAATCGCAGCAAACTGCTTGAGATCGATTGCGCCGGAAAAGTGGTTCTCCCCGGATTCATCGATTCGCACACCCATCCCGTTTTCGTCACTCCTCGCTTAGTGGATTTCGAGAAGCGCATTGCAGGCGGCTCATACGAAGAAATCGCGGCCGCAGGCGGAGGGATCCGCTCCAGCCTCGAGTCCGTCCGAAAGGCCTCGAAAAATGCCCTCGTAGAAAAGGTCCTGACCGCGTTCCGAGACATGGCAGCGCACGGAACCACGACCGTTGAGGCCAAGTCCGGCTACGGGCTGACGGTCGAATCGGAGTTGAAATCCCTGGAAGCGATCGCCCAAGCCGCCTCCCGCTGGCCCGGAACGGTCGTCCCTACCCTGCTGGGCGCCCACGTCGTGCCAAAAGAATTTCAGGGTCGCTCACGAAACTACGTTGAGATCGTCTGTAAAGAGATGATCCCTCGGGTGGCCAGGCGAAACCTCGCCCAATTCGTCGATGTTTTCTGCGACCAGGGGGCATTTACCCCTGAGGAAACGGAACAGATCTTCGCCGCCGCCATGGAGAACGGATTGAAAGTACGCGCGCATATGGGCCAGCTTTCGGAGACCCGCTTGTCACGATTCGCACAATTTCATCCGGTCTCCTTCGACCATATGGACCACGTGCACGAAGACGACATCCGGCAACTTGCCGCGCAGGACACCATTGCTACATTCGTGCCGGGAGCAAACTATTTCCTGGGCTTGAAGGAGTATCCTGAGGCTCGCCGCCTGATCGATGCGGGCGTGCCGGTAGCCCTGGCAACCGACTATAATCCAGGTACATCTCCCACGATGAGCATGCCCATGGCGATGTCACTGGCGTGCACTCATATGAAGATGTCGCCCGCCGAAGCAATCGCAGCGGGCACCATCAATGGAGCGTGGGCTCTCGGCGCCGCGGAACGAAAAGGCAGCATCGATCCGGGCAAAGACGCTGATCTCGCAGTCTTCGGGGTTCGGGACTATCGTGAGATTCCCTACTGGTTTGGGGCGGATGCCTGCGCACTGACGATTTTGAATGGGGTAATCGCAGCGCAACGTTGAACTTTCGCGAGCCTGCCTCGTAGATACATAGAGGGCGGTGAAGCGCCGTATTTCGACAATTTGAATTGCCGATATCCATAGGAAACAATCTGATTCAATCTCTCAAAGGACAATCCATGAAGCGAATTCTTGCAGTAATGACTTTTCTCGCGTTGGCACTCTCGCTGGCCACAGCCCAACGGCTGCCCGAGGTAGCACGCCCCGAGAATTACAAACTGACATTTACCCCGGACCTCGAAAATGCGAAGTTCACCGGCGATGAAACGATTGCGATCCGAGTTCTGAAACCTACTTCGGAAATCACCCTCAATTCCGCGGAAATCGAATTTCAGGATGTGACCATCACCAGCGGGAACTCGACGCAGAAGGCCAAGGTCACGCCCGAGAAGGAAAAGGAGATGGTCGTGCTCTCCGTCGACAAGCCACTCTCCGCCGGGCCGGCGACCATCCACATTTCCTACACCGGCACGCTCAATGACCAGATGCGCGGCCTTTACCTGGGCAAAGACAGCCAGGGGCGCAGGTATGCGGCCACACAGTTCGAAGCCACCGACGCCCGCCGCGCCTTCCCTTCCTTTGACGAGCCCGATTACAAGGCAACCTTCGATATTTCCGCCGTGGTCGACAAGGGTCTGGTTGCGATCTCGAACCAGAAAGTCACCTCCGATGTTCCGGGCCCCGGCGACAAACACACGGTGCATTTTGCGACGACCTCCAAGATGTCGTCGTACCTGGCTGCGCTGGTCGTCGGAAACTTCGAGTACGTCGAAGGTGAGGCCGATGGCATTCCGATTCGCGTCTACTCCAGCAACGGCAAGAAAGAAATGGGAAAGTTCGCCCTGGAATCGGCCGAATACATTCTCACCTACTACGACAAGTATTTTGGGATCAAGTATCCCTACGGCAAGCTCGACCTCATCGGGTTATCCGATTTCTCCGCCGGCGCCATGGAAAATACCGGCTGCATTACCTTCCGCGAAGTGATTCTCCTGGTCGACGAGAAACACGGTTCGGTGGATCTCAAGAAGGGTATCGCCGGCGTGATCGCGCATGAGATGGCTCACCAGTGGTTCGGCGATCTGGTCACCATGAAGTGGTGGGATGACATCTGGCTCAACGAAGGTTTCGCCACCTGGATGGAAAGCAAGCCGGTCGAAGCTTGGAAGCCGGAATGGAATGTCAATCTCGACGATGTCAGCGGCACCAGCCAAACTCTCAACCTCGATTCCCTCGCCAATACCCGCCCCATTCATCAGGCGGTCGAAACTCCGGCACAGATCCAGGAACTGTTTGATGGAATTGCTTACGGCAAGGCGTCCTCGGTATTACGGATGCTCGAATCCTATCTCGGCGAAGAAACCTTCCGCGCCGGCGTAAACGCCTATCTCAAGCAACACCAGTACGCCAACGCCACTGCCGAAGACTTCTGGAACGCTCAGGCCAAAACCTCCAAGAAACCCGTCGATCAGATTATGCCGACCTGGGTCAAGCAGCCGGGCGCGCCGATCATCAGTGTGAAAGCGCAGTGCTCGGGCAGTTCTACCAGCGTCACGTTGAGCCAGCAGCGATTTTTCTTTGATCGCGCCAAGCTCGCCGACCCAGGGGATGAGCTCTGGCAGGTTCCTCTCTGCATGAAAGGTTCTGCCACGGGGAATAGTGCGCCGAAGTGCGAAGTTCTGACCAAGAAAGAAGAGACCTTCTCGTTGCCGGGATGCTCTACATGGGTTCTGGCCAACGCTGGCGCGTCCGGCTATTACCATGTCGGATATCAACCCGACGCCGTCCGAGCCCTGGCGGCCGATGCTGAAACCAAGCTGACTCCTGCCGAACGCATTTCTGTTCAAGGCGACCTCTGGGCGTCGGTGCGGGCAGGACGCGAGCCCGTGGGCGACTATCTGGCGTTTGCCCAAGGTTTGCAGTCCGACGAAAATCGCGCGGTAGTCGAGGCCGTGATCTCGCGGCTGAACTACATCAGCCAGTACTTGCTGAGCGACACCGATCGCGACTCCTATCGCGCGTGGTTGCGGCAGTATCTGGCTCCGGCCATCAAGGAAGTTGGTTGGGAGCCGAAACCTGGCGAGTCCGATGAAAAGAAGGCACTGCGATCCCGTCTGTTCAACGCCCTTGGACACGACGCCCGCGATCCCGAAGCGTTGGAAGAAGCACGAAAGCTGGCCGACAAGGCGCTGGCCGATCCTTCGTCCGTCGACCATGAACTGGCTGGCAGCGCATTCCGGCTGGCGGCGCTCAACGGCGACGAAGATTTCTACAACAAGCTGATGGCAGCCTTGAAGAATCCGAAAGCACCGGAGGACTACTACACGTATTTGTTCTCGTTATCTCAGTTCAGCGATCCGAAGCTACTGCAGCGGACGTTGGACTTCGCCATTTCGCCCGACGTGCGGTCGCAGGATGCGCTGCGGCTCGTCACCGGAGTGCTGGTGAACCCCGCCGGCCAGAAGCTCGCATGGAATTTCATTCGCGAGCACTGGAGTGCAATTGAGAAAGCGGGCGGACCATTTGCCAGCGCACAGGTCGTAGGCGCGACGGGAGTATTCTGCGATGCCGGATTGCGCGACCAGGTGACCGAGTTCTTTACCGCGCACAAGGTCGAAGCTGCGGAGCGCACTTACAAACAGTCGATCGAACGGATCAACAGCTGCGTCGATCTGAAATCGCAGCAGGAGCCGCAACTGGCTTCGTGGCTCGGACAGCACGGAAACGCCGGCGGGAAATAGACTCCTGTTAAGACCGCGGCCCGGGAACATTCCCGGGCCGTTTTCTTTTTGCGCCACAACTGAACGCTGCTATGCCGCGACGCTAGGGAACGCAGCTACTGACCGGCGACCGGCAGCACCAAATGCGAAGGCAGTTCCGCCGAACAGTAGATCCGCTGGGTCGCCGAAACAAAATCAGAAGCCTCGGCCTTGTAGATGCTCGGCACAAACTTCTGCGGGTTGCGATCAATCACCGGGAACCACGTGGACTGGATCTGCACCATGATGCGGTGTCCCTTCAGGAAAACGTGATCGTGATCGCGCAGCGGAATCTTCCACTCTGTTGGCTTATTGGCCGTCAGAGGCTGCGGCTTTTCGTAGCTCGCGAGATACCGCCCGCGCCGCACTTCCATCGCAACCGGCAGCTCATATCCATTGAGAGACTGCGCATACTGACCCGGTTTCGGTCCTTCCTCAGGATTCCACGCATTTTTCTGCGCGTCCTGCGGATAAACGTCGATCAGCTTGACGACGAAATCGCTGTCTGTCCCGGAAGTCGACGCGAACAACTCCGCCGCCAGAGGGCCAGTCACCGTGAGATCGTGATCGAGGGGCTCGCTGACAAAGGAAAGAACGTCGGGACGGTGGTCGACAAAACGCTGATCCGCAACCTCCCACGTCCGCCAATCTCCTGCCGGATACGTCGGAGAAATCGGCCGCTGGCGGTAGGGCACCGGGTTGGCGGGATCGGAAACATATTCCCGATAAGACTTGCCCGCTTTCGCCGCTTCGGGAGCCTGGAAGGAAAGCGTGCCATCCGCGCGCAGATACAAGTTGGTGCTCTTCGCTTCCTTCGGCGGCCACGCTGGATACGTGTGCCATGTGTTCGATCCACTCTGAAACGTGCTCGCTTGCCACATCGGCTTTTCGCCTTGACCGTGCAGGTAGTAGCGGAAAAAAGGCGCCTGGATATTTTCACGAAACTCCCGTGACGTTTCGTGTCCTCCAAAGGGAATCAGGCCGATGCTGTCGCCCTTCGGACTCTGCCATTCCCCGTGATACCACGGTCCGGCCACAATGAAGTTCGTGTGGTCAGGATCGTTTTCTTCCGCATGGCGGAAAATCTGCCACGGTCCCCATGGATCTTCCTGATCCCAGAATCCGGCAACGTTCAGGTTGGGCACGGTCGACGCGTGCAGCTGGCTGACCCAGGCTTCCTTCTTCCAGAACTCGTCGTAGTCCGGATGCTCGACGCTCGAATTCCAGTAAGGAATCGATCCGTGCAGATACTTCGCATTGATATTCGAAAGCGGACCGAGATCGAGATACCACTCGTACGAATCGTAAGTTTCAAAATCGAAGTGAGTATTCTTGTTCTTATCGGCCTGCTCCATGACCGCGTATTCGAAATCGTAACTTTCCCGCAGCGCGCCGTAGCGATGGTCGTCGTCGTTCATCCACTGATCCACCGGGGACGCCTGCTCGCTCATCGCCTTCAGCGCCGGGTGCGGATGGAGCAGGGCCAGCGCGGTCGTCAGGCCATCATAAGAAACGCCGAACATGCCGACCTTGCCATTGTTGTTCGGGACATTTTTCACCAGCCATTCGATCGAGTCGTAGGCGTCGGTGGTCTCGTTCGTCGCCTTGGGATCCTTCAACTCCACCCAGGAAGAGAGATTGAATACCCCTTCGGATTTGAACCGCCCTCGGAGATTCTGGAATACGAAGATGTAGCCGTCGGCGGCAAGTTCCTTGAGAGACGTTGGCATCTTCTCGGGCGCAGCGTCGGGGACACCATATGGCGTCCGGCGAAACAAAATGGGCAACGGACCCTGCTGATCCACCGGCGTGAGGATCGCAGTCTGTAGATGAACTCCATCGCGCACCGGGATCATCACTTCCCGCAGCGTGAAGATCGGCTTGGATGCGGGTTGTGGCGTCGATTGTGACGCGGACCCTTGTTGCGCCGCGGCGGCGGAGATTGCCAGCAGCAGAATGAAAGCAGAACAAAGTTGAGATCGACGCACGAGTTTCCCCTGGCGTTTCTTGAGATGAACCGAGGGGCGAAGTATATCAATCTGCGGTAGACTGAGGAAGCTGCCAGTGCGGTTCTCGAGATTTTTCATAAAGCACGATTCATAAGGATTTCCGGAGAAGGAAGAGAGAAATCATGAGCCAGTGTAAGGGTTATGCCGCGGTGACTGCGAGAGCTTCGCTCACGCCGTATTCGTTCGAACGCCGCGATCCCCGCGAGCACGACGTGGTGATCGACATCAAATATTGCGGAATCTGCCACTCCGACATCCATCAAATCCGTGACGAATGGAGCGCCTATCAGCCGGAATCGATATTTCCTATGGTTCCGGGACACGAAATCGCCGGCATCGTAACGGCAGTCGGCAGCAAGGTCACGAAGTACAAACTCGGCGACAAAGTGGGCGTGGGATGCTTCGTCGACTCCTGCCGGACTTGCGCGGAATGCAAAAGAGGTCTCGAGCAATACTGCTCGGTACTGACTGTCTGGACTTATAACGCCCGCGACCAGCAGGGGAAGCCGACGTACGGGGGCTACTCCGAAAGAATCGTGGTGGACGAAAACTATGTGCTGCGGATGCCGCAGAATCTCCCGCTCGAGGCTTGCGCCCCGCTGCTCTGCGCCGGAATCACGCTGTACTCGCCGCTGCGCCATTGGAACGCTGGGCCCGGGAAAAAGGTCGCCATCATCGGGCTGGGCGGTCTCGGCCACATGGGCGTCAAGCTCGCGCATGCTCTCGGCGCCGAAGTCACCGTGCTCAGCCAGTCATTAAAGAAACAGGCGGACGGAAAACGCATGGGCGCGAATCACTTCTTTGCCACGTCCGACGAGCAGACATTTACCAGACTGGCGGGCTATTTCGACCTGATCATCAATACGGTTTCTGCACAGATTGACTGGAATCAATATCTGAACTTGTTGAAACTGGACGGATCCCTCGTCCTGGTCGGACTGCCGGAAAAAGAGATCCCAGTAAGTGCGTTCTCGCTCACCTCCAAGCGGCGCAGCCTCGCCGGATCGCAGATCGGTGGCATCGCAGAAACTCAGGAGATGCTCGATTTCTGCAGCCAGCACAACATCGCCTGCGACATTGAAGTCGTTCCCATTCAAGAAGTGAACGAGGCTTATCAGCGCGTGCTGAACAGCGACGTGCGCTACCGCTTTGTCATCGACATGGCGTCGCTCTAGTCCGTCCCGACACGTGGACCAGAGAGACGCTGGAAAACAGCGCTCAGCGACTAGAACAATTTCCCAATCGAAAAGTTGACTCGGCTTTGGCCGGTCTGGCTTACACTGCCCGCAATCGCGATCGGGCCGACAATCGTATCGGCGATCACTCCCAGATTGAAGGATCCGCGTACGACCAACGGCCCAGGATCGCTGGCTACTGTGCCGAACGCGCTTCCTGCCTCGTACCATCCGCCCCAGTAGATTTTCTTCCCCACAAACTGCGGAAGCTTATAAAGCTCCCGGCGGAATCCGAGTGACGCGTAGGCATAATGATTGCCCAGAAACTCTTGTGGCAGGTAGGCTCCCAGGTGAAAGGGCCCACCCAGCGCGAACACTTGAAACGGGCCAGCCGAGCCGCGGAACGTGGTGCCGCCCGATGCGGCTGAGAATAAGGAAGTCTTCGGTCCCAGAGGAATGAACGTGGAAGTCTGCACGTCAAGCTGTCCGATGGGATGCGGCAGGTCCGGGCTTTGCAGCACGCGCGATAGAGTCGCGACTACGCGAGTTCCTCGGCCAGGTACCGATGGGCTGTCCTGGCCATCCCAGACATAGCGAGCCCGAAATTCTCCAGTGCTGCCGTGGACGATCGGCAACCCGGCTTCTCCGACCAGCGGATTCAGCTTGCCCTCGAAGAGTTCGTACCCGATGCGGAACTCGCTCAGGCGTCCGGAGTTGTAACCGATATCGAAACCGCCACCGGCGCGCTCATCGCCGAAGACGGCAACCCGCGTCAAGCCGTTGAATGAATTGCGCGCGTACTTCGACGCGAAAATGTAGGGCGCCACAAAAAACGGACTCTGTCCGATCGGTTGGTAAAACTCGCTGGCCGCCAGGTTGTTCGAGCCGAAGAGCAGATCATTCCGCCATTCGCCGCCGTGGTGCGCAACGTCCATGAACGTGACCCTCGCCCCGGCCGAGAAATCGAAAGCGGCAACCCCCGATCCATCGACATTCACCGCCAAATCCACAAACGGCGGCCCATAGGCCTTCTCATGTGCAGTCACGCGCAACGCCGGAACGCCGTTCTGCACAAATCCTTCATAGCCCAGTTGATCGAACTGGCCTTCTCCCGCGATGCGTGTCAGCTGCGTTTCCACCTTGTGGAGATCGAGCGGCTGGCCGACATCTTTGCTGAGCCGATTCTGAATTCTCCGATCGGTATCCCGGTCGGCCCCCGTCACCTCAATCGCTTCAATCTTCTGAATCGGTCGCCGCTTCCGGGCAGTACGCTCGTCCAGATATTGCTGCCACTCTGCTGGATCCTGGATCTCATATCGCAAGAGCGCAGCCGACTGGCCGGCCGCTGTTTGATACCCAAGCCGGACCAGTTCATCGACACGCGTGTAGTCGGATATCCAGAATCCCTTCATATCGACGCTCACCTTCACATCCGCCAGGGCCAGTGAGCGCCGCTCGTTTTGCGTGATCATGACATCGATGGCGCGCGATAGGACGCCAGTGAGACTTCCGAGATCTTTGACGTCTCCCGGCGGCAGACGCAGTTCCACTGCGATGACGGCATCGGCGTCCATCTTCTTGACGGTCTCGACCGGAATGTTCTGCACCATCCCGCCGTCCGCCAGAACATGGCCCTTGATCTCCACCGGGGTAAACACGCCCGGAATCGCCATGGACGCACGGACCGCCTGCGCCAACGGTCCATCCTGCAGCACCACCACTTCCCCGCTCTGCATATCGGTGGCGACACAACGAAATGGAATCGGAAGATCGTCGAAGCTGGCAAGGCCAGACTCAGGAAACGCGATGCGGTCCAGCAGCAGCCCCACTCCTTCCCCGGAATTGAAGCCGTTGGGCCCGGCCAGACCATGCTTCAGTCCCAAAGGAGCATTGATCAGAAAGTCGCGTCGATCCTCCTTCCGGCGGTACGACATCTGCGAATAAATCGGTTCCGGAAGAAGAGCCTGTTCCCAATCCACTTTTTCAGCAAATTTGCGGATCTCCTCAGCCGACATGCCGGTGGCGTACATCGCGCCAATAATGCTGCCCATGCTGGTCCCGGCGACTCGATCGACAGGGATGTGATTTTCCTCCATCCACTGGATCACGCCGATCTCTGCCAGCCCAAGCGCACCTCCTCCACTCAGAGCCAGGCCGATCCGCGGTCGGTGCGCGGCGGGTGTAGAAGCCGGAGCAGGTGCCGCATCCTGTCCCTGCAAAAGGAGCGGTAAAAAGACGAAGAAAAGAATCCATCGAACGGGAATACAGGAAGGCCGATCCTTTGATTCCATCACTTGCTCCTGGGAATGAAACAACACTCGATGAGCCATCAATTTCGATAAGTAGAAAAGGTTAGCAGGTTTGAACGATGGCGTGATTCAGGGCAGGCGGTCGAGATTCCAAAGGAAACGGGCGAGCCGTATCTGGGCTCGCCCGCAGCTTGAATGGATGGGTGTGAGTTAGAGCGTGACCGCGGCGGTGAGCGCAGTCGTCGCGCCGTTCGCCGGAACTTTATCCGTGGCCAATGGACTTCGGTTCGCCGTGCGTTGTAGAACCTCCGTCGTGCCCTCCGTTCCTAGGACGGTATAGCTGATACTCATTGTGTCGGACGACTGACTGCTCAGACTCCAGGAATAGGGAATGGAGATCTTGCAGGTTCGAGTCGTCCCGCTTCCGCTCGCCGTGACGCTGTTCGATTCCTCGTAAATGGTTGGGCTGATTGTAGTCGCGGCGTCTTCGGTAAGAACGTTGCCGCTGCACGTGACAGTTGTGATCGCGGTGGTCTTCAGTGTAACGGTAATGGTGAGTGTCACGGTTCCTGTAAATACCGTGGACGTCGGCGGCTCTTCGCCGTCTGGTACTACTTGCGGAACTGGACGAAATGCTCCCGTGTGCGGGTCGAGGTATCCCAGGATCCCAGGTTTGGCCGGGCTAGCCGCTGTTTGGCCCCACGCCGGTGCTGCCAGAAAAAAGCACAGGCAAATCAAGAGCAGCGATGTGATCCTCATGTCATCTCCTTCAGGATTTTTCAGTTGTGCTTGCTTGGCCCATCGAACTTCGGAAAGGAGCACCGGCTGGGGAAATACGCCTGTGCTTTGCCAGTCAGTCTAGCACAGCCGGAGTCGCGGCCGAACCAGTGCGCGGCGCCGGCTCTCAAACAATCAGCGAATAAACCTCTAGTTCGACTGGCCGGGCGGCGAGCAACTGCTGAGAAACTCCGATGGCCGAATCTTTGAAAGGGCGCGGCCTCAAGCCGCGCCATAAGTGCGGCAACATCAATCGCGGCTTAGCCGCTGAGCAGCACCGCGAGTGCCCACAGTTTTATTGCAACCTGTTAAGGCTTGCGAGGAGCAGCACTGCCCTGTCGCGCCTGCTCCACCACACTCCGGACGGCATCGATAACAACATCGGGCCGGTCGAGCTGAATGTAGTGCGCGCTATTCTTGGCGATCGCCTGCGTGCCTCGCGTCGAAAGGTGCGCCAACTCCTCCTGCATCTTTTCCCAGGCCTCGTTCATCGGCTTGGCCAGATCGGGCGCGAGTTCGCTCGAAGGTTTCTCAGGATCGTGCGATAAAACCGCCAGCGGCATGTCTCCCAGCGCGCCGGTAGCGGCCGTCTGCGCAGCGCTCACCGGAAAAGACTTCATTTCCGCCACGCCCTCCCTGGCGCTTCGCCAGTTGCATTCCGCAGCGCGTTCCAGCGGATCCTCACTGCACAGCCCGAGCAACCGCGGTACTCCGAAAGGCGTCGTGTATTCCATGAATTCGGCTTCCCGCAGCCAGCTTCCTTCCATGTTCTTGAGCTCTGGGGGAAAGCGATTCTCCTGGTCGGGATGCGAAGCGTCGACCAGCACCATCCCCACCACGTCACTGCGGTAAAGACTAGCGTAGAGGCGCACGTCATAGCCGCCCATGGAATGGCCGACGAGTACGTACGGCGGCGCAACGTCGGCAGCCCGCAGCAACTGATGCAACTCCTCAGCGATCACCGTGCTCGTTCGCGGTCGAGGACTGGGATCGCTGAATCCCAATCCCTGCCTGTCATAGGAACAGACGCGCGTGATCTTTGCGATCTGCGGCTGCACCTTGCGCCAGGAAACATAGGAGTTTCCCAGACCAGACTCGAGAATGACCGTAGGAGATCCTTCGCCGATACAGTCGATATGCATTTTGCCGCCGCCCACCTCGACGCGGCGGCCGATCATCGGGTTGAATCGCCGGTCGCGCGCTTCAGAGATGTTCTCGTAAAGAAATCCGGCCGCGGCGAGCAGCAGTGTCAGTACGACCACGCCCAGAACGATCCGGCGGAGCCAGGGATGCGACGGCGCAGATGCGGACCCGGGGTCAACCATGGTTGACATCGTTGGATGCGGATATTGTCACGGCGTTGACGCATTCTACATGACCGCCGGGATCGTGATGCCCAAAACGGCCAGAGTGCGAATCAGCTCCCGGCGAACTACCGCGACCGTGGTCAAAAGAAACTGCCTGCGCTTCTCGTCCGGCTCGCTGAGAATCGGATGCCGGTGATAGAACGTATTGAAAAGCTGCGCCAGCTGAAATACATGCTTCGCCAGGTATGCCGGCTCCGTCGTCGCAATGCACTGGTCAATCACTTCCGACGTTTTCGACGCGGCGATCCACAATTCCCAGAACTCATTGCCGCTGTCGCCGCTCAGAAATGCAGCCAGGTCGGAGGCCGCCGCACTGCCGGCCGCTGAAAGCAGTGTATCGCCGTCCACCCCCGCTTTGCGGAAAATGCTGGTTGCCCGCACCACCGCATACTGCGCATAGGGCCCGGTTTCGCCCTCGAAGCTGAGGGCTTCCTTGAAGTCGAATGCGATCACCGACTGCTTGGTGAACTTCAGCATAAAGTAGCGGAGAGCGCCAATCGCGATCTGGGTCGCGATCTCCAACCGCTCGGCCTCGCTGACTTCCGGATGCCGCGCGTCGACTTCCCTCTTCGCCGAAGCGATGAGTCGATCGAGCAGGTCGTCGGCCTTCACGCCGAATCCCTTGCGCCCGCTGACTTCAATGTAAGAACGCGCCTTGTCCTCTTCACTCAGCGTATAGCCAAGTTCAGCGGCACACCGCGGCGTCAGCGCCACCATCTCGTAAGAAAAATGCGTGTAGTGATCGGCGGCTTCGTTGTGACCAAGCCCGCGCAGGGCTTCGATGACGGTGTTCTGCGCCTCCGACTGCCGCGCGTCGATGACGTTGTAGATTTCGGCCACGTCGCCGAAGTGAGGATGGTCCTTCTCGCCCGCCATCGCGGAAATCCAACAGTCATGCCGGTTCGGATACCGATAAAACCTACGGTATCCGAAGTCGCGCCCCAGCAACCCAAACTTCCACATGTGATAAGCAATGTCTTTGCCAACGTAGCCGACGGTGCCGTTCGATCGGACGATCACTTTCTGATCTTCCTCGGAAATCTTGCTTTCCCCTGTGTCCCCCGGGTCCTCTGTGGTGAGAACACTTGAAGTCCCAGCCCGCCGCATCACCCAGCAACCTTTGTTCTTGCCCTCCCTCTCGAAAGTCAAAACACCCGACTCTTTCAGCTTGGTGAAGGCCGCATCCCAAAAATGCAGATGAAGGATTTCACTCTCGCGCGGCAGGAAATCGTATTCAATGTCGAGCCGCTCCATGGTTTCGAGATGGCGGCGCAGCACCGCGACCGAAATCAGCTCCGCGATCGCTGCAGTCTCGCTGGTGGCGTCCTCAATGCCGTGCAAAGTCTGCAACCGTACTTGTTTGTTTTGCGGATCAGCCTCGTACCACTGCGAGACGCGAGCATAGAGATCCCAGCAGTAGTAATCGAAGCGCGGCAGCCGGGTGAGGGCTTCGATCTCGGCGCGCGATTTTTTCTCGATGTGGGTGAAGCCGACCACGACGTCGGCCACCTGCACGCCGGTGTTGTCGACGTAATTCTGAACGTCAACTTCCCTGCCGGCATAGCGCAAGAGTCGAACGAAAGTGTCTCCGAGGATCGCGTTGCGCAGGTGTCCGATGTGCGCCGCTTTGTTCGGATTGATGCTGGAGTGCTCGACGAGAATCTTGCCCGCAGGAATCACGCTAGGCGGCTTCTTGCTGGCCGCGAGGGCAGCGGCCATCCACGCCCGGTCAGCTTTGACGTTGAGATATCCCGGAGGCGCAACCTGCAGCTCGGCGATGCCTTCGATCGGGCCAATCTCCGCCCGGATCGCTTCGGCAATCTTTAAAGGAGCGGAACGCAGCGGCTTCGCAAAGGGAAAAATCGGGATGGCGAAATCCCCCAATTCGACTTTGGGCGGCTGTTCGACCACGACGGCGGGCAAGGCGACGCCAGGGTAACGGCGCTGCAAACATTCGAGAACTCGCTGAGCGAGAAGATGCTCTAGATAACGATACAAGGACGCCTCTAAGCTATTGAAGAAACAGTGATTTTAGCAGAGTCGGTGGCCGGCGCAGGTTTGACGGGGGCCAACGCGTTCCCTATGATGAAAACTCAGTCGAAATCTCAATGCGCATCGCCTACTTAGAGTGTTTTTCCGGCATCAGCGGCGACATGTTCCTCGGCGCCTTGGTGGATGCCGGAGTCTCGCCGCAACTACTCGAAGCGACAGTTGCGGCCCTGGGCGTAGGCGCAAAGCTGGAAATTTCCCGGGTGCTGCGCAGTGGCATCTCCGCAACCAAAGTGGACGTTTGGGTCGATGGTGAGAAGGATCTGCCCCGGGAACAGTATTGGGCAAAACAGGATGTGGCGCGGGCGCTCCCGCCCGCGAACTCTCCCCATGAGCACGATCACGAACATCCTCATAGCCATCCGCATTCGCATGAACACGTGCATGGGTACGATCATCCCCGCGACCACGAGCATCCCGCCGGCGAGGTTTCGCAGGCCGGAGCGCCCGCGCCCCATGCGCACGATCATGCCCACGGAGATTCGCATCAACATTCGCATCGCGGGTTGAAAGAGATTCGCAAGATCATTGCGGCTGCCGGAATTTCTGACTCGGCGAAAGCAACCTCCATTGCGATTTTCGAGGCGCTCGGCGCGGCCGAGGCAAAGATTCACAGCGTGCCGGTCGAGCAGATCCATTTCCACGAGGTCGGAGCCGTCGACGCCATCGTTGACATCGTCTGCGCAGCCGTCGGCGCAGAGGCTCTCGGCGTCGGTGCCATCGTCTGTTCGCCCTTGAACGTGGGCGGAGGAACGGTAAAGTGCGCGCACGGAACCTTTCCGGTTCCGGCTCCCGCGACCGTGGAACTACTGAAAGACGCCCCCGTTTACTCGTCTGGCGTGCAAGCGGAGTTGGTCACACCGACGGGCGCGGCCATCGTGAAAAGGCTGGCCCAGCGTTTCTCCGCGTTCCCGGAAATGAAGATTGAGAAAACCGGATACGGCGCCGGATCAAGAGACTTTCCCGCGCATCCAAACGTGGTGCGCCTGGTCATCGGCGAAGCGGCCTCGACTCTTGCGGACAGAACCGATTCCGACAGGATCACCGTTCTCGAAGCCAACTTGGATGATCTGAATCCCCAGGTGTTCGGCTATGTGTTGGACCGACTGCTGGAAGAAGGAGCCCTCGACGCTTTCGCGGTGCCAGTGCAGATGAAGAAGAACCGGCCCGGCAGTTTGTTGACCGTACTGTGCAAGCCCGAGGATGCAGGCAAACTGGCGCAACTGATTTTTGCGGAAACGACCACGTTAGGCGTTCGGCGGCGCGAGGAAGTTCGGCAGACCCTGGCACGCCGCTGGGAAAGCGTGCGCACCCTTTGGGGCGAGGTCCGCATCAAGATCGCCAGCATGAACGGCACCGTGACCAACTACATGCCGGAATACGAAGATTGCCGCCGGATCGCCGCCGAGCATCACGTCCCGCTCAAGACGGTAATGCAGGAAGCCTCGCAGCAGTACCTGGGGAAAGGCAAACAGCCTTAACGGAGAATTCCCCTGTGATCCCCTGTGACCTCTGTGGTTCATAGAACATTGTCGATAGACCATTTATGACGAAGAAGTTTTACATCACGACCCCGATCTACTACGTCAACGCGCGGCCGCACATTGGCCACGCCTACACGACTCTGGCCTGCGACACGATTGCGCGGCGGCATCGACTACTGGGCGACGACACGTTTTTTCTGACCGGCACTGACGAACACGGCCAGAAAATCGAGCGCGCGGCCCAGGCAGCCGGCAAAACTCCACAGCAATATGCCGACCAGATCTCGGCCGAGTTCCGCAACCTCTGGAAGCGGATGGGGATTTCCAACGACGACTTCATCCGCACCACCGAAGATCGCCATAAGAAGCGCGTGCAGGAATTGTTCCGCCGCATCCGCGACAATGGCTTCATCTACAAGGGTACGTATACCGGGCAATACTGCGTTTCGGACGAACTCTACGTCGACGGAGCGCAGCCCGGCGATCCCTGCCCGACCTGCGGGCGCATTACCGAAACCGTGCACGAAGAGAATTATTTCTTCAAGCTCTCGGCATTCCAGGACAAACTGCTCGAGCTCTATGCCAACCCGGAATTCATTCGCCCGGAAACGCGCAGGAACGAAGTAATTTCTTTCGTACGCTCGGGCTTGCGGGACTTGTCGATTAGCCGGTCGACCTTCTCCTGGGGCATTCCGGTGCCCGACGATCCCAAGCACGTGATCTATGTCTGGCTCGACGCGCTGGCCAACTACATCACGGCCATCGGCTATGGCTCGTCGCACGCCGGTGCGCAGGAGGCCTTCAAGAAATACTGGCCCGCCGACGTCCACATGATCGGCAAGGAAATCGTTCGCTTCCACTGCGTCTACTGGCCGGCGTTTCTGCTGGCGGCCGGCCTGGAATTGCCCAAAGCCATTGTGGCGCACGGCTGGCTCTTGTTTGAAGAGAGCAAGATGTCGAAGTCGCGCGGCAACATCGTCCGCACGGAAACCATTCTCGATGTCCTCGGCGCCGACGCCCTACGCTATTTCCTGCTGCGCGAAGTCGTGTTCGGTCAGGATGGATCGTTTTCCTTCGACGCGCTGGTGCAGCGTTACAACTCCGACCTCGCCAACGGACTCGGCAACCTGGCCAGCCGCACGCTGACCATGATCAACCGCTATTTCAAAGGCGAAGTGCCTTACCCAAGCCCGGCCTCGCGGACGCCAGGCGATGATGCGATCATCATCACAGCTCACCGGGCGATCAAGGAGTTCGGCACACTCTTCGATCAATTCCAGTTTTCGCGCGCGCTCGAAACCGCGTGGGGCCTGGTCGCCGCGGTCGACAAATACATCGTCGAAAACGAGCCATGGGCCTTGGGCGAAAAACAGGACGACGAAAGCCGCGCCCGCCTGGCCACCGTGCTGTATACGTCGGCCGAAGCACTCCGCATTGCAACGGCGCTGGCGCACCCCGTCATGCCCGATGCCACGGCGAAAATCTGGGAACAGATGGGACTCGGCGATATCCAGAAACTCGACCTGACCAATCTGTCATGGGGACAACTGCCGCTGGGCACGAAACTCGGCGAGGTGCGTCCCGTTTTCCCGCGCGCTGACAAAAGCGCCATTGAAAGGATGCAACGCATGGAAGATCAGCAAAGAGGCCCCATTGTCGAGGAGACGAAAGAGGCGCCAGTACAACCAGCAGCTCCAGTGGCAACAGTCGCGCCACCCGCAACCGCACAGCCTGCGCCCGCTGCTGCCCCCGTCGACGGTGGAAAGATCACCATCGACGACTTCGCCAAGATCGAGTTGCGCGTCGGACTGATCAAGGTCGCCGAACGAGTGCCCAAGGCCGACAAACTGTTGCGTCTCGAAATCGATATCGGGACCGAAGTGCGGCAGGTGCTGGCTGGTATCGCCGAAGCGTATGCGCCGGAAACTCTCATCGGCCGCAAGGTGGTGATCGTGGCCAACCTGGCGCCGCGGAAATTGCGCGGCCTGGAGTCGAATGGCATGATCGTCGCCGCCTCGCTGGAAGGCGGAAAGCCCGTACTGGCGGGCTTCTTGGAGGATGTGCCGGTGGGGGCTAGGTTAAAGTAGGAAGGGCGGAAATGGGAGGCGTATGTCGCGTGACCGAGCAGCCCGGATAGCGTGTTACATCTTCGGAGGCATTCCGATGCTTGGACTGATATATTTCGCGCGCACGCCGAAAGCCGCAGCTCTTGATTTCAGAGGACAAATGGCGCTAGCGCGGTTTGCCACTTGGATGGCCGTTCTCGCAGCGATTGGGTTGCTTGGCGGATTCTTCAGACAAGACAAGGAAATCAGAATCCTGACCATAATATACGGGACGGGGATGTGCCTACTGTGGATCATCATAGCCGCTGGGCACGTTCCAGTTAGTTAGAGTGAGGCGGCTTCCTCTGCATCGGCTCCTATGTTCGTCGATTCTCACGCCCATCTCGATGGCAAGCAGTTCGACTCCGACCGCGAGCAGGTCATCGCGCGGGCGCTCGAAGCCGGGGTCCGGACCGTGGTTGCCATCGGCAACGGTGACGGCCCGCCCATGCTCGACGCCGGAATTCGGCTGGCCGAGAAACGCCCGTTCATGTACGCGACGATTGGTATCCATCCCCATGAAGCAAGTCTGGCTACCGAAGACGCTTACCGCGAGATGGAGCGTCTGGCGAGGCATCCCAAGGTCATTGCCTGGGGAGAGATCGGCCTCGACTACTTCTACGATCATTCTCCGCGGGAATTGCAGAAGCAGGTTTTCGTCCGGCAGATGGAACTGGCCGGGCCGGCGAAGTTGCCCATCGTCATTCACTGCCGCCCTTCGGACAACAGCGAAAATGCCTGGGACGACTGCCTGGGCCTGATTCAGGACCAATGGTCTCCAAATGGGATCGGCGGAATCCTCCACTGTTTCACCGGAAACGCCGCCCAGGCCAAGCGCGCTCTCGACATGGGGTTCATGATCTCTTTCGCCGGAAATGTGACCTTCCCCAAGGCTCAACAGATTCGCGATGCGGCCCTTGAGATCCCGCTCGACCGCATGCTCATCGAAACCGATTGTCCGTACCTGGCGCCGGTACCGCATCGTGGAAAACGCAATGAGCCGGCCTTCGTGAAGCAGACCGCAGCCAAGCTCGGCGAGCTCCGCGGACTGCCGATGGAAGAGGTCGGCGAGCAAACGTCCCGCAATTTCTACAAATTTTTCAAATTATCTGAAACGGCTGAAACCAAAGTTCCCACGCCTTAGCCGCGCCAGTTCTGTTACTCTCTGGTTAAGATTCCTTTTGTTTCAGAAAGAATAGAAATATGCCCGACAACAGCTTCGACGTAGTCAGCAAGATCGATTTGAACGAGGTGTCGAACGCCATCCAGCAGGCATTGAAGGAAGTTCACACCCGCTTCGATCTGAAGGATTCGAAGTCGAATATTGAACTGGAAAAAGACGCCATCGTCCTGCACTCCGCCGATGAGTACAAACTGAAGGCGGTCAACGACATCCTGCAGCAGAAACTGGTCAAGCGCGGCGTCTCGCTGAAAGGCCTCACTTACGGGCCAGTCGAGCCGGCCGCGGGCGGCACCGCCAAGCGCAAAGTGACCATGCAGCAAGGTATTGCCATCGAGAAGGCGCGCGAGATCGTAAAGCTGATCAAAGATTCGAAAAAGAAGGCGCAAGCCTCCATCCAGGGCGATCTGGTGCGCATTAGCGGCAAAGACCGCGACACGCTGCAAGAAGTAATTGCCCTGCTGAAGGGCCATGATTTTGGCATTGATTTGCAGTTCATAAATTATCGAACGAACTAAGAGCGGACTTCAGACCTTGGACCTCTCAGATCGGGCGTCGGACCTCAGACCTCAGACAACACTGAAGTCCGAGAGCCGAGGTCCGAAGTCCGAAGTCCGAAGTCCGAAGTCGGAAGTCCGAAGTCGGAAGTCCGAAGTCTGAGGTCCGAGGTCCGATCCATTGAGCGCGCCCACGGCCATTAACGGGAAAGAAATCTTCGATCTGCTGCGGGACGACCTCGTCGCGCTGGAGGCGGAGTTCGGCCGCGACACGGTTTCTGACGTTGGGGCGATTACCGAGATCAGCGAATATCTGCGGGCGGGCGGCGGCAAGCGCATCCGGCCTGCCCTGCTGCTGCTCTCCGCGAAACTGCTGAATTATCAGGGACAAGGCGCCGTCCGCCTGGGCGCGGTCGTCGAGATCATTCACACCGCCACTCTGGTACATGACGACATCATTGACGAGGCCAGGACGCGGCGCGGCCGTCCCGCCGCCAATACGCAGTGGGGAAATTCCAAGTGCGTGCTGGCCGGCGACTGGCTCTATATGCAGGCGTTCAAGATCGCGGTGCAGGAGCGCAACTTCCGCATTCTCGATACCCTGATCGAGCTCACGCAGCAGATGGTCGAAGGCGAACTGCTGCAGATGGAAAAGCTCGGCAAGCTCATCACGCTCGACGAGCACTTCGATTTGATCTTCCGCAAGACCGCCTGCCTGTTCTCGGTCTGCATGCGCCTGGGTGCAATCCTCGCCGGCGCAACTCCGGCGCAGGAAGCGGCTCTCGGCAAGTATGGGCACGACCTCGGGATGGCGTTTCAGATTGTCGATGACGTTCTCGACTTGACCGCTTCCGAAGATGTCTTGGGCAAGCCCGTGGCCAGCGACCTCCGAGAAGGCAAGGTCACAATGGCGGTGATCCATGCGCTCGAGCGGTGCACTCCAGACGAACGGAAGAAGATCGAAAAAATTCTTTGCGACCGGGCGTTCAACGGCGTAACTCACGCGCAGATTCTGGAAATCCTGCAGCGCTACGGATCCCTCGAAGCGGCAACCGCCCGTGCAGCCCAATACGCCGAATCGGCGGTCCAGTCGATTTGCACCTTTCCGGATTCAGAAATCAAGCGGGCGCTGCTCTGGGCTCCCGAATTTGTGGTTGCAAGAGAGAAGTAGTTCCGCAAGCCTCTGCTAGATCCCTACGATTTTCCAGCCGACATCAATGGCTTCTATCTGTGACCGGGAGCACAGAAATTTCGAAATTACACGCCTGATTTCGATCACTCGAATCGGTGACGGAAGCTACATCTTTTTCATTCAAACCGCATCAGAATGCGGCCAGTTGGTGGAAGTGTCCACCAGTACGGAAGGCTAAAGAGACGCACTGGCATGCGAGGAGGCGCGTCCATCGCGACCTCACTCTCCCCTTAGCACCTGGGAAAGGCAGGTCGCTGGGGGTCCGGTCCGTAAGGGGACAACAAACCATCAACGGAGACGGCGGCTTCAGTCGAAGCTTTAGACGAAAGGCGCCTTGGTTTTTCGACGCGCCGGCCCGGACAGGGCCGGAAAGACTTCGAGTGCAAGCCGCTGTCTCGCTCACCTTGTCGAGGAAAGTCCTTCCTGAGAGACTCGCTCCTCGCACAGCGAAGCCGGGCGGCGCTCCATCGGACCCCGCCCGGCTTTGTTTATACTGAAACCTTTCCGGCTCCTCCGAATCAAACCCGCTTCACACGGTTATGACAGATCTTCTCGCTATCATGGCGCGCAATGGGTATGCCTTGACCTTTGTGCTGCTGTTTGCCGAAGCCATCGGCTTTCCCTTCCCCGCTTCCATCGCGCTCGTGGCGGCAGGCGCGGCGATCGCGTCCCATGCCTTGTGGGGTCCCGGAATCCTTTTCGCCGCCGTCCTAGCGCTGCTGATCGGCGATTCCGCGCAGTTCTGGCTTGGACGTTATTCCGGCTGGGCGTTGCTGGGCTTTCTGTGCCGGCTCTCGATGAATCCCGAGACCTGCATTCTTCGTTCGGCGGAGTCCTTCTACAAACGCGGCAGACTGACCCTGGTGATTGCGAAATTCGTCCCCGGCGTCAACACCATGGCCGCGCCGCTGGCAGGCAGCATGAAGATGCGGTTCAGCCAGTTCCTTCAACTGGACCTCGCCGGCTCGCTGCTCTATGCCGTGACCTATCTTCTGATCGGATACGTGTCGCGCGATTTTCTGGCCGCGACGCTGAAGAGCTTCCACGCGGCCGGGCGGGTGATGGAGGGCGCGGTCATCGTCGCGCTAGTGGCTTACGCCGTGTATCGCGTCGTGCAGTTCCGCAAGTACCGCAAATATGACGTCGTGCCCCGCGTCCAGGTCCAGGAACTCGCTTCCCGTCTAAAGGCGGAAGGGCCGGACCGGGTGCAGATTGTCGATGTGCGCAGCCACGGCTATTACGATCGCGGCGCCGAGCGGATTTTTGGCTCCATCCGCATCGAGCCCAACAATCTCGAGGCCGAACTCAAGAATCTCTCCAAGGACAAGGACATTTACCTCTACTGTACTTGAGCACGCGAAGCGACCAGCGCCCGGGTGGCGCATCTGCTGCGGGAAAAAGGATTCAACACGTTCGTCATCGTCGGCGGACTGACGGCCTGGCGCAAAGCCGGAGGCCACCTCGAATCAGTGCCGAAAGATGATCTGGTAAAATTGCCGACGTTTTCTTAAAACGCCACTGTCTCTTAGCGTGCAACTTTCCTGCACGACCGGGTTCAACCTGCCGTACTCTCATTTCGTACCGGCATTTTGCGCCCCTGGAGGTTCTTGTGCGACGGATCGCCACTGCCGTCCTCCTCGTCCTCGCTGTATTCTCCCTCTGGAAAGCCGTCGTGTTCGCGCATCACGCGACAGAATCGGAACCATCCGTCGCCATCTACGATCCGAACCCCTCGCATCTCTGGAATCGTCTTTACGCGGCACTACTGGTGCGCACCGATCGGCACGCCCAGCGGTTTGGAGAAGATTCGCTCGACCCCATGCTCTGGCTGGAATCCGAACACCTGCTCTCCAATCCGTCTCATCAGAACGCCATTCAGGTCCTGGACGAGTTTCTGCAAACCCACGGCGAGAACCTGGTTCGTGATCCCATCAAGCGAGCTTTACTGCAGCGCGATCTATGGGCGGTATTTGATTGGTCGGTTATGCAATTTCCGGCCAACCAGCGACCGCACTACGAAAAAGAGAAGCAGGAACTTCAGCTCCGCCTGTCAGAAGCCCTGCGACGCCTGGAGCTCACGCCTGACCAAATCACGGCTCTGCCCAACACGTATGCACAGGCGGTTGCCTCCGGCGACTTTGCCAAAGAATTCGACTCGAACCAGCCGGATCGTCCATTCCTGCCGCCGGATTTGTTCGATCCGCACGGCCCTTGGGTGTGCATCCAGCCCAGCCCAGAATCGGACACGGGTGTGACTCCCATGCATTTGTTCAACTATTCCGGCCGGTCCGGATTTCTGGTGTTCGTTCGACTTCCTGCCGGGCGTAAAGCCACCCTGGATTACTTCCACACCTTATGGACTTTTCCTGAACCCTACGTCCCTGGGCCGGGTCCGAGCGAAGATCAGGCGCCGCCGAACCCAGACTTGCCATCTTTTCCTGCCGGAACTCAAGTTGCCCTCGTGCGCCGGATGACGCTCTTCGACAGTCACGGAGAACTCCAGGCCACCGC
>CAVXVD010000061.1:0-5791 GCA_963765015.1 uncultured Acidobacteriota bacterium
TGTCGGGTGTGCCCTCGGTGGTGCCCGTCGTGCCTTCTTCAAAGCCCTGGCCGCTGCCCGTGCTGAAGGCCTGAAGCTGTTTCTTGAGCAAATCGTGATCGGAGGTGAAATCCTGGTTGACCAGCAGCGCACTTCCGAGGGAGACGATCGAAACCAGGTCGGCGGGAGCCATCTGCGTGTCGACGTAGTGCTCTGCGGACGTGACCGCGCGATCGATTTCGTCCGGCTCCATGGCGGAAAGATCGAAGTACAGAACAATGAGACGGCGGTCCTTAAACGCGTTCGCCGCAGCCGCAGCCGAATTCGTCGACGGAGCGGGATTAGCTAGCTGCGATGGCAAATTGGCCAGCGGTTTCGCTTGAGCTACATCTTGCGTCGCAACCGCATCGACATCTTCGATGTCGAATGACGCGACTTTCTGCGGCTTGTTGTCTTCGAGGATGGTGAAGTCTTCCGGCTTCAGGCCGCGGACAAAATTCCCATTCTTATCTCTGACCGTCACATTGACTTGCACGAGCTCGGTTTGCACCCGAAAGGTATAATCAGCCGCCTGCTGCGACGATAGAGATGGGGAGGAACACAACCGGCAAACTACCAGCCACAACCCTAAGAATCTTGTCGTCCGTCGCTTCAGCATCGAATTCACTCTGTTCACCCTAAAATCGAAAGCGGGCGGTCACCGTAATTTGCCGCATGGCCCCAACGGCGGTTACGCGCCCGAAGGTCGGTGAAGTGACCGACGTATCAATGGATGAGTAGTTCGGAATATTGAAAATATTGGCGGCCTGCGCGCGCAATTCGATCACACGCGATTCCTTCAGCGGAAACATCTTCGTGAAAGCCATATCGAACACCTTGGTTCCGGGGCCGATGATGCTGTTGCGGCGGGCGTCGCCGTAGGGCGACGGCGGGACTGATGAGAAAGCCGCAGTATTGAACCACTCGGCGATCGATGGACTCGACAAGCCGACAGATTGTCCGGGAACGACATTGGGGCGCAGCGTGCCGTTCGTGCCGCGATTCACGTCAGCGACGTTGCCCAAGAATCGGGGAGTGAACGGCAACCCCGAAGCAAAGGTCCAGTCTCCGCTCCATTGCCAGTCGCCGAGGATGGCGCGTAGCGGAGTATTCCCTCGCAGCCAGCGCCGGTCATGGCCGAAGGGTAGTTCCCACGAGTAATCCGCGGTGAACTTGTGCGTCTGGTTGAAGCTGGAGAGGCCGCGTTCGGCGGCGAGGTTAAATGCATTCTGCGCCACGTTCGCCGCACCGCTGGAGGAACTTGCCCCGCCCCCTGCAGCACCGGTCCCGCCTGCACCCAAACCGGACCGGCTTGCGCTCGATGTGGCTCCCGCGCCGATCGACGAGGCATCATCGATCGACTTGGAAAAAGTATAGATTCCGCCAATGGAAAAACCACTAGATAATCGCTTGCGCAAACGCACGGATCCGGCGTTGGCTTCGGAATCGCCCACCGAGCGTTCAAGGGTGAATGCCTGTGCGGCCGCGATTCGAATGCCATTGGCATCGCGATTGGGCGCCTCCAGCATATCGAGATCGGTGCCCTTGGTGCCGGTGTAGTCGAGATTCAGCAACAACGTTGTACGCAACTGCTGTTGGATATCGAGATTGCGAATCTGCACGTAACCGAGACGATAATTAGGATCGACGGCGTAGCTGTTCGTGATTTCGTTGCTGGAAGAGGCAGAAAATCCATTCTGCAGGGTGAGCTCTCCCGCGGTCGTCTGGATATTCGTCTGAGTGTTGGAAAACGGCGGCTGGAAAGCCAACTGCTGCGCGATCCCCTGATAGGCACCTGTGTTGTAGTTGATCCCGTATCCTCCGCGCACGATGGTTTTCGAAAACGGTTTCCAGGCAAAACCGATGCGCGGCGCAAAATTGTTGCGGTCGGGCCGCACCAGACTTGCGGGCAGGCTGCCGCTGTAAGGCCCCGCTTGTCCCGGCAGGACTATAGCAACGGCAGGCGTGCCCAGTGAGGGATTCAGGACTGCCGGTGAAAGATCGAGATTTGCTATCCGGTTATTCTCTTCGCTCAGTGGCGACACGTACTCGTAGCGCACACCGAGGTTCAACGTCAGGTTTCCCCGGACTTTCCATTCATCCTGCACGTACGCGTCCCAGTAGTTGCCGTGAAAATGGTAGTTGTCTTCGCCAAATTGCACCGAAGTTTGCTGCGGCAAACCAAAGGCGGACTCACCACCCAATTGCCCGTCATACAGGAAGTCCGCCAAATCGTAGCCCGTATTGAGGCCCGTGAAAATGAACGAGCCGCGCGCGTTACTGCTGGTTTCGGTGTTGAGTTGGATGCGCCGGAAGTCCGCACCCCATCTCCACGTGTGCTTCCGATGATTCCAAACGAGGCTGTCGGAAAAGGTATAGGTCTGGTTCCGCAACAGTTGCGGATTGACATCCTGAAGGCTCGCGAAGTTGGTAAAGGAAAGAGTGGGCAATCCCCAGTCGAAGGGATTGGGTGAAACTCCATTGATTCCCACTGCAGTGGCGATGTTGTCGCTGAACGCGTAGAGATTCTGAGTCTGTGTCCGGCTGCGGTTGAAATCGAATCGGAGGCTATTGGTCAGCTTGCCGATGCTCCGAACATATCCGATGGGGACATCAAAACTGCGCACCCCGGTGTTTCCCCCAACGGTCGGAAAAGGATTTGTAATGCTCGCGCTCGATCCATGATAGTGAAAGCCAATCGTCAAATTGTTGCGCGGAGCATTGCGTGCTGCGCGCCGCCCGCCCGTGGGCGCGGCCCCGAAGGTGTGGTTCACGCGTACGTTCAGGTCATCGCTGTTACCATTCGCCGACGTCACATAGTGAAAGTTCTGATAACTTCCCGGAAGATTCGGCTGGGGGATGTATGCCAGCAAGGCGCTCGCAACCGGATTAATCTGCGGCAGGGTATCGTTCGGGAAAGGCGTGTTGGTCGCGGGATCGATAATCTGTACCACCTGCCCTTTGGTCGGCCCGGTCGTATAAGTCGTTTGCGAAAAATTGCCCTGGCGTTCGAGCAAGGTGGGGACGGTAGAAAACTGGTCGAAAGGATTTTCGCCGCGCTTGCCGTTGTAATTGATGAAGAAGAACGTCTTGGCCCCGCCGTGATAAATCCTGGGAATGTTCAGCGGACCGCCGATCGAGCCTCCGAAGCTATTCTGCACGTATCCCGGATTGATAGCGGGCTCTCCCGTCAGCGAATAAGGGGCTGCGTTGAGCGCCGAATCACCGACGCCATAATAGATCGACCCATGCGGATGATTGACGTCAAAGCCTCGGCGTCCAACGAACGTCCCAGAGCCGCCACCAGGGCCTCGTCCACCACCCCCTGGGCCACCAAACCCACCGAAGCCGCCGCCCTGTTGGCGGGCATCGTTCATTCGTTGCTCTAGTTCATCGCCACTCATCGCGTTCAGGGGATTGGATGTGCTACCGGAAACCGCAACGGATTCCGTTGCACCGTTGGGATCGATCCCAGGAACCGGCATGCCGGAAGGCACGACATCACCGATTGAATTGCCCGCATCTTGCCCCCCCGCGCTCTGTTGCACAGAGAGATTCTGAAATCCGCGGCCAGCAGTTGGACCTGCGGCCCGTCGTGCTTCATGGGTCGCCTGCTGGGTTCGCGACAGCAGTGTCAGCGTGAAATTCGCCACCGCATTCTGGTGAGAAGCATCGATCACAACTTGCCGGTCGCTATTGGCAAAGGCCACCATCTGCACGGCTACCGTATAAGAGCCAAAAGACGGCACCGAGGCGGAATAACTCCCGTCAACATCGGTCCACGCGGAGATTCTTTCGGACGACGATGAGACCGTGATTGAGACCGCCGCTCCGGGAATGGGCATGTTGCCCGACGTGACGATGCCGTGAATGATTCCGCCTTTCGGCTGGGTTGCCGGAGCTGGGATTGCCGGAGCTTGTGATTCCTCAACTCGGTTTGACGGAGGTTGAGTGAGCGGAGGCTGGCCAGCCTGACTTTGCGCGCGAGCACGATCCAGCGCCAGTAACAGAGTCATTCCGAGAATCAGACACCAAGCGACTCCCTCGACTGCCAGAGTCCTCGCAATCCGCGGAGCTGAGCTTCTCCCGTTCATCTCGTTCCCTACCGCTGGATGATAGCGTGAACCTTTGAATGGCAATGTAAAGCTTTGTCTGTTGCGTGGCTCACCCAACCCCGTATCCCTTCCGTTGTGAACGCTTCGTCCCAAAAACACTGAAGGCGCGCCTGGAGGGCGCGCCCTGATTGAGATTGATTTTCTTTGCTCTCTATATTCAGAATATCAAACGGCAAAGTGCAAAGTGGACATTTTCCAAAATCTATTTTTCCCGTCATTGCAAACACTTACACAGTTTTGTGATTGAAAACCCCCTTGACACGATTCCGTCTCGAAATCTCGTCCCGCCCCTGGTCGAAAACTGCTCGGCGCCCGGAAACTTGGGGACATACGTTTCAAGAGGACTATTCTTCACCTGGCGATGCGCATCTGGTTCACCGCCAGTTGTACAGCGAGTAAAGATTCGTAAAAGCGGCAACGGTTTCACAACGTGGGGCTGATAATCGGGTTCATACCAAAGAATTCGGCTCGAACGTTCACTGTTCACAGGAGAAAACATATGCTCAAACATTGGCCACTCGCACTGCTATTGGCGGGCGTTGTCACGATAATTCCGTTTTCTGCCGTCGCACAAGACAGCGGAAGCGGCGATTCGCAATCTGCTCCGGCTGGCTCGCAAGAGCACGGTCGCGGACGCGGCAATTTTGATCCGCAGAAGCGAACGGAGAGACTCACCAAAGAGCTCAAGCTCACTTCAGACCAGCAGCCCAAAGTGCTGGACATCTTAAAATCGGAGCAATCGCAAATGGAGAAGCTGCGATCCGATTCCTCGATGTCGCAAGACGACCGCCGTTCCAAAATGATGGAGATCCGCAAAGCGTCGGCTGACCAGATTCGTGGGCTCCTCGACGCCGACCAGCAAAAGAAATGGGACACGATGCAGAGTGAGCACGGACAGTGGGGAATAGGCCACAACGGTCGGCAAGGCGCGGGATCCCCACCGGACTCTTCGCAACCGCAGTAATTTAAGACGAGCCGGCACCAGTCAACCCTAGGACGAGCGCATCGACGGGATTCTGTGATTTAATCTGGCGATCGCGAGACGCAGACTTTCCCAACCTGGAAGGGTAACCGTCCGCGCACCGGAGAGTTTCATGCGGAAAAAAGCGATTGTCCTCCTCGTTCTTGCATTCCTGGTGCAGGTTTTTTTGCCCGCCGAAAGCGGCCGGGCAAGCGCGCCGTCCGACAAATCTCCCTATCCCGTGATGGCCGCTGTGAGTCAGTACCTGATGTCGGACGAGAAGTCCGAAATCGCACTGGCTCGCAGTGCTGCTCCAGCATCCATTTCCGAGGGCGCCGACGTGATGGTGCTGGGACGGGAAGGATACACAACCGCAGTGAAGGGTAGCAATGGCTTTCTCTGCATTGTGGAACGATCATGGGGCGCAGCCACCGACGAGCCGGACTTCTGGAATCCGAAAGTGCGCGCCCCCATTTGCTTCAACCCGCCAGCTGCGAGAACGTTTTTGCCCATCTTCCTGATGAAGACCAAACTCGTCCTGGCTGGGGAATCGAAGACGAAGATCGTGCAGGCAACGGCAGCGGCCATGGATAGGAAGGAACTGCATGCGCTCGAGCCTGGGGCGATGTGCTACATGATGTCGAAACAGCAATACTTAAGCGACCGCGATATGAGCTGGCATCCACATCTGATGTTC
>CAVXVD010000062.1:0-41034 GCA_963765015.1 uncultured Acidobacteriota bacterium
AGCTTTTGCTGCCTGCTTCAACGTCGTCTTCCTGCTCTGGCTTTCAACATCAAGGTGCATAACGAGTAAAGACAAGGTCGCTGCCTTTGGCCTTCGCGTGGCAAGGGAAGCACGTTTTCATGAACGCCTCGTCGCCAGGCTTGCGGTCACTTGCGTTGAAGTGACCGAATCCCCATCCGCCCGTTGCGGCATACTTTGCTGAGTCCTTGACCATAAACTGAACATTCGTGGGAGCGCCGGGGACAAAAGATTGAGCCTGACCAAAGACCTTATTGTTTTCGTCCGACGGCACGTTCTTGTAATGCAAAGCGGCAATGATCGTGCCGTCCGGAAACGGGAGCGTCCCTGCCCGGAAGGCCTTGATCGCTACATCGTTACCCAAGACGGCACCTAAGCTGTTCAGGTTGCCTGCTTCATGGGCCGAGGAGATCCACTGCCAGTCGCGGTACCCGGTAGGGATGTCGGTAACGTAGGGAGCGGATTGCCCGTCCGCGTGGCCGGGGGCGGGGCCGATGAGCGCGGCAAGAGCGGCCGTTGCGACTGCAACCAAGAGGAATGTGAAGCGTCTCATGATAGTTCCTTCATTCAATATGCGTCGGTAAATAAAACCAGTGCCTGCCTGAAATCTGATGTCGATGGCCCTTCATCGACTAGTCTTACTACAACGATTCGGGCGCTAACGGGCGCCGTCATCGTCTTCAACCACGTATGAGACCAGAAGCGCGGATGCAAAACAATTGGACGATAGTATTGACGAAACCTTCGTATCCCTCGATGCCGCGGGCGTTCGACGAACTCGTACTCCAGTCACACGATCGGCCAACCGAGCCGAGGCTGCTACTGTCACGGGCCGCCAATCTCGACTCGTGGCTCGGTGCGGGTTATCGATCAGTTCTGACTCCTCGAGCCAGTCCTCGGTCGAAAGCCGGGCCTGCTCGGGACCGAACAATTCCGTCACCGCGAGGATGAACGCCGACAACTCTCGCTCCGCCATGTGGATCCGGTCTTCGCAAGTCGAATTGCAGAAAGATTCTTCCTGGTTCATGGGATGCCTCCGCATTTAAGGTGCATATTGGGTGAACACAAAATCGCGAGCTTTGACCGGCTCGTGGCAGGGAAAGCACGTTTTGAGCAGGGCCGCGTCGGCAGGTTTGCCGTCTTTGAATTGGGCAAACCCCCAGCCACCAGTCGCGGCGTATTTTTTCGAGTCTTTGACCATAAACTGAACGTTCGTGGCAAGCCCGGGCACGAAGGATTGGGCCCGTCCAAAAACTTTGTTGTTCTCCTCCGACGGTACGTAACTCCAGGCTAGGCGCGCGATGATTGCCCCGTCCGGGAACGGCAGCTTCCCTTCCCGATATGCCTTGATCGCTACATCGTTGCCGAGAAGGGCGCGGAGATCGTTCAGGTTGCCTTCTTCGTGGGCCACGGAGATCAGCTTCCAGTCGCGGTATCCAGGAGGGATCGTGATTCCGAAAACCGGATCAGCCTCTCCACCGGAGCGTTTAGAGGCGTGAGCCATGTAGACGGCGACGCCAGTTAGCGCAACCACTGCAACCAAGAGGTAAGCAAGTCCTTTCATACGATGTGCTCTTCTCCGCAATGCTTATCTGTCACGTGTGCCTAAAGCGATCCGATAATCTTGGCCAACACGAAAGACGCATAGGCCGTGCCGATGGCAGCGCCGGTCGAATCACGAGCCCAACCGCGACGCGAAAAGGTTCTCAACTTATTCGACACACAG
Organism: uncultured Acidobacteriota bacterium; assembly: GCA_963765015.1. GTDB lineage: Bacteria > Acidobacteriota > Terriglobia > Terriglobales > Acidobacteriaceae > Sulfotelmatobacter. The sequence goes on from CAVXVD010000062.1 coordinate 1,745, forward strand.
AGGGCCGTTCCTTCACCCGTTCCTAGTCATGACGGGTTCTCAGTCCGGTCGACGGGAGCAATCAGAACAGAAGCTTGGCAGATGAACAATTGGACGAAAGTATCGTCGATACTTTGGTCTGGGGGCTCCGCGCCATTCTTCCAGGCCACAGCGGTAATCGGAAGGCAGTTCCCCAGACCTTTGACGACGAGGTTGTGGCTACTGCCGCAACCCGAATGGCCCCGGTCTGCCTTTCGGGTTAGAATGCTGAGCCTAGAAACTCCAGCAAGGTTCGCGAAACATGACCAATGATGCACAACATGGACAAACGGGACTGCTGCAGGATTTCTTTGAGAACAGTCCAAACCTGATTTTTGTGAAAGACCGCGACAGCCGGTATCTCTATGCCAACAAGCAATTCAAGAAGGCCTTTAACATCTCCGGCGAAATCAGCGGTAAAACCGACGATGACCTGTTTTCCATGGAACAAGCTGCTGCCTTTCAGGCCGTCGATCGACAAGTGTTGCAGACTGGCCGGCCGATCAAATTTGAAGATGTGGCTCTCTACGAGGACGGCCCCCACACCAGGATTGTCCACAAGTTTCCATTGTTCAATGCGGAAGGGGAAATCTACGCTATCGGCGGCGCAGTCACCGATATTACCGACCGTAAACGGGAGGAATCCGCCCTTCGCTACAGCGAAGAGAACTATCGTCTTGTGGTCGAAACGGCGCCTGATGCCGTGATCAGCATCGACGAGAAAGGCGCGATTCTGTTTGCCAATCCCGCCACGGTGAGAATCTTTGGTTATGATCCGGCGGAACTGATCGGAAAGCCGTTGACCATCCTAATGCCGGAATTCCTGCGGAAATTGCACGAGAACGGATTCAGCCGCTATTTGGCTACCGGCCAGCGGCACATCGACTGGCAAGGCACTGAACTGACCGCACTGCGCAAGAATGGCCTAGAATTCCCGGTGGAAATCTCGTTTGGAGAAGTATCTAGAGATGGGCATAAGGTATTTACCGGGTTCATCCGCGATATCAGCGAAAGAAAGCAGGCAGAGCAAATGCGGGCAGCGCACGCGCGCCAGACCGCTGTCCGCGCTGATGTGAGCATGGCATTCGGTAAGGATGAAAGTTTGATAGCGATTTTGGGCGAATGCAGCGAAGCCATTGTGTGCCATCTGGAGGCGGCATTTGCGAGGATTTGGACCCTCAGTGACGATGGAAAGATGCTGGAGCTGCAGGCCAGTGCAGGCATGTACACCCATCTTGACGGACCCCACAGCCACATTCCGATGGGACAATTCAAGATTGGGACGATTGCACAAGAACGAAAACCGCATCTGACCAATGATGTCCTCAATGATCCTCAAATCAGTAACAGAGCCTGGGCAGAGAACGAAGGGATGGCCAGCTTCGCTGGCTACCCACTGTGCGTCGGAGACCGCACGATCGGCGTGCTTGCGATGTTCTCTCGGAAGCCGGTCACGCCAGAAACAACCGAGACACTGGCGTCTGGTGCGGACTTGATCGCTCAGGGGATTGAACGAAAACATGCGGAGGACAAGCTGCGGGATAGTGAGCGCGGCCTGCGCCAGTTAACGGAGACCATTCCGCAGATGCTTTGGAGCGCCGAGGCTGACGGTGCGATTGATTACTGTAACCAGCGCGTGCTCGACTACACAGGGTTGTCCCCAGAGCAGGTCCAAGGGGCAGGCTGGATGAAGTCGGTTCATCAGGATGAGATTCGGAAGATGGAGCAAGCGTGGAGCACCGCGGTTTCAACCGGAGAGCCCTTCCAGTATGAATTCCGAGGCCTGCGGGCGGCGGACCACGCGTATCGTTGGTGCGTGTCCAGCGCCCTGCCGTTGCGCGACCGGGAAGGCCGAGTCATAAAATGGTTTGGGAGCGTCGTGGATTTGCATGATTGGAAAGAAGCGCAACGAGCTTTGCAAATGACACAAACAGAGCTTGCCCGCGTTTCCAGGCTGACGACGATGGGCGAACTGGCAGCCTCCATTGCTCATGAGGTGAACCAGCCTCTGACCGCCGTAACCAATAACAGCAATGCATGCCTGAGGCTACTGGCTGCAAGCCATCTCAAGCCCGAGGTTCTCCGCCGAGCTCTTGAAGAAATCGTCGCCGATGCCACTCGAGCCAGTGCCGTTGTTGCCCGAATCCGCGCCTTCATCAAGAAGGCTCCCGCCGAAACAAACGAATTGGACATGAACGACGTGATCCAAGAGGTGCTGGCTCTAGCGGACCGGGAGCTCCATGAGAATCGAGTCCTGCTCGAACGCCAATTGACGAAGGCTCTCCCACGGGTATTGGCGGATCGGGTTCAGATGCAACAGGTCCTGCTGAACTTGATCATGAATGGCATCGAAGCCATGATTGCAGTTAACGATCAACCTCGCTCACTCCGGGTTGAATCCAGGGTTGACGAATCCGGTGACATACTGGTTGCGGTACGCGACTCGGGCACAGGCCTTGGATCAGAAGCAGATCGCGTCTTCACTCCGTTCTTTACAACCAAAGCGAACGGTATGGGAATGGGTTTGTCGATCAGCCGCTCCCTGGTTGAGAATCACGGAGGTCGACTCTGGGCTGCGCCGAATGTTCCCCATGGTGCGGTGTTTTCGTTCACGCTGCCAGTACGCACAGGAACTCCGGCGTGACTACCGCTTCCATCGTGTTTGTTGTCGATGACGACCCATCGGTACGTTCTTCGCTCAAATTCCTCTTGAGCACGGTGGGGCTGCAGGTGGAAAGCTTTGACTCAGCTGACACCTTCTTCCAGAGAAAGCGAAGCGATGTGCCCAGTTGCCTCGTGCTGGACGTCAGACTACCTGGCTTGAGTGGGCTCGACTTTCAGCGCGAGCTTGCGGCGAGAAGCATTCTCATACCAATCGTCTTTCTCACCGGCCACGGCGACATTCCGATGAGCGTGCGTGCTATGAAGGCGGGAGCGGTCGAATTCCTTACCAAGCCGGTCCGCGACCAGGATCTGTTGGATGCCGTTCGCATCGCACTGGAGCGGGATCGTGCCCGCCGTGAACAGGAGAAAGAAGTTGCGGACCTCCGACATCGTTTCGAGTCGTTGACTTCCCGCGAGCAGCAGGTGATATCGATGCTGGTCTCGGGCATGCTCAACAAACAAATTGCTGGCCAGCTCGGCACTGCGGAAAGTACCGTAAAGGTCCAGCGCAGCAGGGCGATGGAAAAGATGCGAGCGGAATCCCTTGTCGACCTGGTCCGAATGATCGAGAAGCTCAAAGGCCCCTCGGAAAGAGCCTCGTAAACGAAAGCTTACCCGCATCATCTTTTTTAGCACCTAGATCCACCAACGCCCAATAGATTGTTTCTTCCTCCGCGAATACCTTAAGCGGTGTGAGGAATTCGGAGTGACAGAGAATCTGATCTCGATAGTTGATGACGATGAGTCAGTTCGCAGGACTACCACGCTACTCATCGAGTCGTTCGGCTTTCGGGCTGCAGCATTTGAATCCGCTGAAACTTTCCTGAGATCCGGCCGCCTGCACGATACCTCGTGTCTCATCGTGGATGTACAGATGCCGGGCATGAATGGGTTACAGCTTCAAAGTCAACTTGCTGCCGCGGGCTGCGGCATTCCGATCATTTTCATCACCGCCTACGAGAGCACAGATTCCCGTCAGAAAGCGATGCAAGCCGGAGCTGCCGCATTCCTGGGCAAGCCTTTTAGCGATGAGCAGCTTCTACAAATCATTCGTTCAGCCTTGCGGTTCTTTCAGCGGAACGATTGCTGAGGGCCAATTCAGGAGTGAAACATGAGCTTAACGCACGCACCATGCCATGAATTGGGAGCACCACCTGTATTGGCCAAGGGAGCAATCGTGTTCGTGGTCGACGATGACATCTCGGTGCGCGAATCGCTGGAATTGTTGATCCGCTGTGAGGGCTGGCAGCCGGAGACTTTCGCTTCCGCGCAAGAATTTCTTGCCCGTCCGCGGACTCTCGTTCCGAGCTGTCTGGTGCTGGATTTTTCCCTTCCGGGTCTCAATGGTCTCGAACTGCAAGAGCGCATCGCCCTCGAACGGACGGACCTGCCGATCATCTTCATCACAGGCTACCGAGACGTGCCCATGACAGTCCAAGCCATGAAGGCTGGAGCCGTCGAATTCTTGACGAAACCATTCGTTGAAGATGCGCTGTTGCGCGCCATTCGGGCCGCCCTCGAACGCAGCCGCATGGCTTTGAGTCAGGAGGCAGAGATGCAAGTCCTCCGGGGCCGTTACGCCTCACTTTCCCGTCGTGAGCAGCAGGTTATGGGGCTGGTGGTCTCCGGCCTGCTGAATAAACAGATTGGTGGAGAACTCGGTATCAGCGAAATCACGGTGAAGGCGCACCGCGGCAAGGTAATGCAGAAGATGCAGGCCGGCTCCGTCGCCGAATTAGTAAGAATGGCCGCGAAGCTCCGGCCCGCAGCAGCAATGATGACTGCGGCCTAACAGCCGTATTCACGGCCGTAATAGTGCTCAACGATTGAGCTTGCCAACCTCATAGCCAAAAGGTGTAGGTGAGAACATGGTCGACTCAGCCAAATTTCAGGAAATCCCACAGGACAGTTTCGTTGCAACGGCCTCGCTGGAATCGATCCTCGGCACAGAAGAGTTGCACCGCCGCCCGTCGCGTCCGCCGGATTATGAAAAGGAGAACCAGGCCATCGTGAAGCTGGTAAGTGCCTTGGCCGACTCGCCGACTACGATCTTTCGAACGCTTGCCGAGACAATCCAGGATATTACGCAGTGTGACTCCGCCGGACTGAGCCTGCTGACGAGGGACGGCAAGACGCCGCACGTTGATGGCGATAGATTCTATTGGCCGGCCATCGCCGGCACGTCGAATCTCCACGTTGGAGATGGAAACCGGCGCGATTTTGGGCCCTCCGGAGAAGTGCTCGATCAAAATCGTACGCTGCTGTTCACCCACTTCGAACGGCGTTATCCCTATTTGATGCCAGTCAATCCGGCCGCCGAAGAGTGCCTGCTGGTCCCGTTTTACGTCGACGGCAAGGCGGTGGGCTCCATATGGGGAATCATGCATAGCAATCGCCGCAAGTTCGACGCAGAAGATGACCGGGTCATGGCCTCTCTCGGAAAATTTGCGTCTTCCGCATATCAGGCGTTGGCACACATCGAAGAGCTCAAAATTCAGGTGGCCGAGCGAGAAAAGGCAAAAGCAGAGGTCCGCCAGCTGGCGAGTGGCTTGGAAGCCAAGATTCGGCGTCTGGTCGAGGCCAATGTTGTCGGAATTGTCATGTGGAATCTCGAAGGTGCAATCACCGGAGCCAACGAAGCTTTTCTGCGCATGGTGCAACACGACCGTGAAGATATTGCCTCCGGCCGCGTACGCTGGACGGATCTAACACCGGCAGAATGGCGTGGCCATGCCGAAAAGGCGGTAGCTGATTTGAAAGCGACCGGCATGTTTCAACCGTTCGAGAAGGAGTACTTCCGCAAAGATGGCAGCCGAGTCCCTGTACTTCTCGGCGGCGCACTCTTCGAAGAAAGCGCAAAGGAAGGAGTTGCTTTCGTGCTCGATTTGACCGAACAAAAGCGAACTGAGAGCGCTTTGCGGCGCAGCGAGGCATTCCTGGCGGAAGGTCAGCATCTCGGCCGAATCGGCAGCTTTTCCTGGCGCGTCGCGACAGACGAAATCACCTGGTCAGCAGAGCTCTACCGCATCTATGAACTTGAGATTGGTGTGCCAGTGACTTTCGAACTGATTCGAAGCCGAGTCCATCCGGAGGACGTCAGTTTGATCGAGAAGATGAAGATGGTGGACCAGAAACGAGAGGACGGCTGCGACTTTGTATGGCAGTACCGCTTGCTAATGCCGGACCACTCGATTAAGTACATGCATGCTGTCGCTCATGCGACCCGAGACCAGGATGGTCAACTGGAGTACATCGCCTCGGTGCAGGATGTGACAGCGCGCCGGTTGGCAGAGGAGTCGCGCGACAAGGCTCGAGCGGAACTCTCACATGTGGCCAGGGTAATGACCCTCGGGACGCTGACGGCGTCGATCGCGCACGAACTCAACCAGCCGCTGGCCGGCATTGTCACGAACGCCAGCACCTGTATGCGAATGCTGGCCGCCGATCCTCCCAATGTCGATGGTGCGCGGGAAACCGCGCGGCGCACAATTCGCGATGCGAACCGTGCCTCTGAGGTGATCAGCCGGTTGCGTGCGCTCTTCAGCAAGAAGGACGCCGTGACCGAATCTGTGAACTTGAATGATGCTGCTCTGGAGGTAATTGGCCTGGCGTTAGAGGACCTTCAGAAAAACGGTGTAATCCTGCGTCCTGAACTTGCCGATGATCTTCCGCTGGTCGCGGGCGATCGTGTACAGCTTCAGCAGGTCATCCTGAACCTGGTTCTGAACGCGTCAGACGCGATGAGCGGAGTGGACGATCGTCCGCGGCAGTTGGTGATCAGGACGGAACGAGAAGATGATCGTGCGCGCCTGACGGTGCAAGATGTGGGCGTGGGTATCGAACCTTACGATGTAGAAAAACTGTTCGAACCGTTCTACACAACCAAGAGCGGCGGCATGGGAATCGGACTCTCCGTCAGTCGCTCAATTATCGAGAGCCATCATGGGCGTCTCTGGGCGACCCTGAATGATGGTCCGGGAGCCGCGTTTTCGTTCTCGGTTCCTCGAGCGCCCGAGGGCTTTGCGCACTCCGCTTAGACAAGATGGATCCTGGCGCCGATAACGTCGAACCGACACTAAAGTGTAATTGACTCGTCCTATCAACACGAGCATGCTCGCGTCGGGGCGTTAATAACCTGTGATAATCAGGCGTCCGCTGGTGTGCGTGGTCGACAACGATGAGTCTGTGCGGGAGTCCCTGCCCGACCTTCTGGGCGAATTTGGCTTTGCAGCTCGCGCATTCTCATCCGCGGAAGAATTCCTCGCATCCGACTGCATCGACCAGGTCCGTTGCTTGATCCTCGACGTGGCCATGCCGAGAATGACCGGACCCGAGCTTCAGCGGGAACTAAAGCTCCGCCAGCGAGACATTCCGATTGTCTTCATCACCGCTAGCACAGATAGGACTTTTCGATCCCGGCTACTCGGCCAAGGTGTAATGGATTGCCTGTTCAAGCCGTTCAGCGACAAGGCCTTGCTTGAGGCTATCAATTCGGCGCTGCACTCGAAGTGAGAATTCCTCGCCGGAGCACCATGGCTACATGCGGATCGCGACGTGCATGGCGGGTGCCCGAGGTTCGACCGCGATCGCGGTAATCAGTACAAGCGCTACCCAAGGCACGCAAGCGTGAGGGAGTACCAACCGCGACTGTCTTCCCACGCCTCTTTGAGATTGAAGCCGGCGTCTCTGAGAAGGACTCGAATGCCGCGGTCCGTGAATTTGTAACTATTCTCCGTATGAATGGTTTCCCGCGGCACGAAGTGGAGAGCAAGTTCTGCCCGGTCGATGTATACATCCTGCTCTTCCGTGCATTCGAGGTGCATCTCGATGCGGGACTCGCTGGAATTCCAAAGCGCGCGATGACGGAAGCAGGCGGTATCAAAGTTCGCTCCGAGTTCTCTATTAAGGCGATGCAGGATGTTTAAATTGAACGCTGCGGTGATTCCATCGTTGTCGTCATAAGCGGACCGGAGTGTGCGTTCATCTTTCACCATATCTGTACCGAGTAGTAGCGCATCTCCGATCTGCAACTGACTACCCAGATTTCGCAGAATCAGTTGGGCTTCTTCAGGCGAGAAGTTGCCGATGCTGGTGCCGATGTAGAGCGCGAGCGTAGTACCGTCGAAGGCGTCGAGTTGAAGCGGGTGAGTTACATAATTCCGGACGACGGGCTGCATGCGGACTTCCGGCAATGCGCATGCAACGTTTTGGCACGCCAACTCAAGAGCGTCGGGGCAGACATCAACTGGCACGTAGGCGACGTCGTCCGAAACGCGCAAAGCGGCTTCGAGCAGAATGCAAGTCTTGGAGGCGGTGCCAGCGCCCAACTCAACAAGGCGCAATGGCGTCGATCTGCCGTTGTGAGCTCGAGCGACGATTGCATCTGCATGTCCCGCCAGGATGGCCCTTTCTGTGCGGGTGGGGTAGTACTCGGGAAGCGTCGTAATGCGCTCGAAAAGGCGCGAGCCCTCCGCATCGTAAAACATCCAGGGTGAGAGCGAGCGTGGCCGTGCGATCAGACCGCGTTGCACTTCGCGAATCAGAGCTTCGCGAGTGAGTCCCTCGCGCTCATCCGCCGTTGCAAGATGTCCGATGTCAACTGTCTGAACGTAGGTTGCCATTTCAACGAATCCTTTCAGCGTGCCAAGCGAACCCCGGAGTACTGGCATCCGGTTGCCGGGGGGAAAACAATTCCGATACGTTGTGCAAATGTGACTCGCAGCGGCGCTGAACGGATAAAAACAGAAGCGTCAAAACGAGGCAATTGGACGATGGTATTGGCGATACGTTGGTATTAGGTCTTGAAGTCTGGGGCGATGGTCATAGCGACCGTGGTGCTCGGACCCGCACATCGCGCTGCCCGCGACGGCCCAATTGACCATCCCGATATTGATTGCGTCGAAGTGCTTCGCAGCGGCTGGTCAACGTGCCCCCTCGATATGAAGCTTGCCGTCGTTGGCTGCCTCTCCGGGCGTCTTGCCGTCCTGACGCGCGATGATGTAAGCCGAATACCAGTCCGACCAGTGGTGCTTTGGGGCAGTGGGTTCGTATTCGCTGTGATGTTGCTCTGCTTCTCGCAGAAGCTTCGTCAGGGTCGCGACATCCAAGTTACTGAATCCTCGGCCAGGCAGCCGCGCCGTGACTTCCTGCAACAACCATCCGTTGCCGTCGGGATCACGAAATGTGGCGAACGAGTTGTAGGTGGCATGTTCTGGTGCTGGCCCGCTGATGCGGCCGCTGCCGTCGATCTGGAACTGAGCGCCTGGCGTTGCAGAGTGGAACACTTCACTGACCGCAATACCGCGTGTAACGAGTTCTCTGCGCGCTGTCTCAACATCGGAGACGATCAAATAGAGGCCTTGGGCCGAGCCCGGCGGGGCCGATGTGATCTTCGTGCCGAACTGAACCGAGCACCCTGAGCTGGGAGGAGTGAACTGAAGAATGCGGAAGCCATTATCAAAGGGGAAGTCGGCGTCGAGCCGCCACCCGAGCTTGGTATAGAAGTCCTTCGAGCGGTCGACATCCGCGACCGGGATGACCACCACTTCGAATTTCATACCGATTCTCTCGCCGCTGGCTTCGCTCACGGTCTGATGCGCGGTAAGTGCAGTTTTCATGATTACTCCGACGAGCGATTAAGCCACAATTACGATGGCGAATCTATTGGACGAACGTATCAATCGCCAGCCAAAGCCGGATCAAAACTTATGGGCACCGAGTCGTTTGAACTACGTTCCAGAGGCTCGATACCAAGGTATTGCCAATACCATCGTCCAATTGATTCGCCACTGCGCCTCGGATCTAATTGCTTAACCCGAGCGGATTCGGTGGAAGACCGACGCTCGAAAGTGGGTCTGGCACTTGAAGAAGAGCGCGCTGATGGCCATCGACCGCAAATTAAATGCAGGACGAGCGGACGTCCCGCTGGTCCTGTGGCCGAGTATTTAGAGAAAGGATGGCGGGATATGCCGGAAGCAACCTGGAAACCTCACGAAAAGCATGGACGCCTGACGACGCAGAGCGACTTGCCCGACAGCGTCTACGCATTTCCCAAACAGCGGAAAGAACCATTAACCGACGCACAGCATGTCCGTAATGCGGTCGCGCGTTTCGACCAAGTCATTGACGTCTCGGATGCGGATCGGGCGTTGGCGTTCGCCAACATCGAGAAAGCTGCAAGCTACTACGACGTGAATCTCGCGGAAACGTCCTGGCACGATCTGGGGATTCATCCTCAAAAGAAAGCCGTGACCCGTTGAACGTGTCGTGAGGTGAGAGTCAGACTATTTGTGAACCTCGCCTCACACCAGTTCGCGTGGAAGAATGATGTGAGAGTTATGCCAAGAGATAAATCGATTCGATCCGGCTGGCGCTGTGATAGTTGCGAAGAACTCATCTCAGATCTGCAAGATGGCTGGGTAGAATGGCTCGCGGGAGAGGAAGTCAGGGGAAAAGCAGAAGTGAGCGGTTTACGGTTGGTGCACCGTGGCAACACCGGCGCAAAATCGTCAGAGCTATACGGATGCCGGTACAATCCGCGAGACGAATTTAGAAAGAACCGTGGCATCGTGGAAGGATTAGCTCTTGACCGGTTCGCGGGGCCCGATGGCCTGATGCTGTTGTTTTCGATGATCGCTGAACGGGAACTTCCGCTGCGGGAACTGATCGAGCTTGCCAAGCGAGTGCAGATCCCCGGCTACGAAGCAGCGTACGAGCTAGTTCATGATGCGGTTAGCGAAGGAGTGATAACGCCTTGCATCTCGTCAGGCTTTTACTTGCAATGCGAGATCTGGGATGCGCTGAAATGGGCGAAATGCCGAACCTCAGCGGGGTCCGGCCATTTTGGGCACCAGAACCGAAGTGCTGTTTCACACTAAAGTTGCTTCCTGTTCCATCTTCGCGCATCCAAGTCCTGTTGGTAAATGTTTAACGCGCAGCGCGAGGAGGTCAACTATGAAAGCAGTCGTTGTTCACGAGTATGGCGGTCCGGAGGTGCTGAAATTTGAAGACTACCCTGATCCGGTACCCGGCGCCGGCGAAGTGCTGGTGCGGGTCGCCGCTGCGAGCGTAAATCCGATCGACTACAAGCGACGTGCTGGATTGACCAAGGATTTTTACCCCATGAAGTTCCCAGGGCTGATCGGCGTCGATATGGCCGGGACCGTCGTCAAGATTGGGCCCGGAGTGGAGGGCTTTTCCATTGGCGACCGGGTCTTCGCGATGGCGGACAATACTTACGCCGAACTTTGCGTCGTGAAGGCGGCGCTCCTGGCGAAGGTCCCGAAGGGTCTTGACTTGATCCAGGCGGCAGCGTTGCCGCTGGCGACGACGACTGGTAACCAGCTGCTTTCCGCCACGGAAATCAAAGCCGGCCAGACGGTTTTGGTTGTAGGTGCCCTAGGCAATGTCGGGCGTTCGGCGGTATTCACTGCAAAGCAGCGGGGAGCGACCGTGGTTGCGGGGGTGTTAAAGACCCAGGTGGATCAGGCGAAGACCATCGGCGCAGATCAGGCGGTCGCAACCGACGACGACCGTGCGATTGCAAGTCTTGCGACGCTTGATGCAGTGGCGGACACAGTAGGCGGAAGAACCGCCGAGAAGCTGATCGCCAAAGTTAAGCCGGGAGGAGTCTATGCATCGGTTGTTGAGCTGCCGCAGAGTGCCGCATATTACCCGTCTGTAAAGGTCGTGCACGTATTCTCGAAATTCGACCGGAAAACGCTTGAGTTCATGGCTGAAGCGGTGCGCGACGGGAAACTAGTCATCCCGATTAGCGAGAAACTGCCACTCAGTGACGCAGCCGAGGCTCAAGCAACAGCAGAAAAGGGCGGTGTCGGGAAGATCTTGCTGGTGGCTTGACATTGTTTGCGGGCGGGTGGCGCGAACAAAGAATGGGAAATGAGAAAGGGCTGTGCAGAGTCAGCCCTGCGTCCAAACCAAGTGGCGACGGGTGTATCGGCTTTCGAGCGTCTTCAAGGCGGGAAGGAATCGTCCGTGAAAGCAGTTCGAATTCACAGCTTCGGACCGCCCGACGTCGTGGTGGTTGAGGATGTGCCGATGCCGATCCCGGGCCGAGGCGAAGTTCTGGTGCGCGTGATGGCTGCGGGCGTCGCTCCGTGGGACGCGATCATCCGTGAGGGCAAGAGCAAGGTTAGCCCACAACCTCCGCTCACGCTCGGCTCGGACCTCTCCGGTGTCGTCGAGAAGGTCGGCCCCGGCGTTACGGGCTTCGCACCGCACGACGAAGTCTATGGTGTCACCAATCCGCAGTTCTGTGGCGCCCAGGCTGAGTTCGCCGTGGCCACGTCCGGGATGATTGGTCGCAAACCGCAATCGCTGAATCACGTAGAAGCTGCATCAGCTCCCGTCATTGCGGTGACCGCCTGGCAAATGCTGTTCCAGTATGCACAGGCGATGCGAGGACAAACGGTAATGGTCGTCGGAGCCGCGGGAAACGTCGGGGCCTACGCCGTCCAAATGGCGGTAGATGCTGGAATCAATGTCGTCGCCATCGCCTATCTTGCCGACGAACACCTGCTCCGATCATTGGGCGTGAAATCCATCCTCGACTCAAGTAAGCCTGCATTCGAGCAGGATCTTCCGCAGGTGGACGCCATCCTCGACACGGTCGGGGGCAGTACGCTTCAACGCTGCATCTCTGCATTGAAACCCGGAGGCAAACTCGTCACCTCGGTCTCGGCGCAGCCACTCCCGGCAGAGGCTATTTTCTTCTACGCTGAAGTGACCACCGCGCGCCTGGAGACACTGACAACATTGTTTGACGCGGGCAGAATCACAGCGCGCGTGGGCTCAATCCTGCCGCTTTCGGAGGCGCGCCAGGCGCAACGCATGCTCGCGGGCGCACCACACAAGCCGGGCAAGATCATACTGCGGATCGGGCGCCAGTAGCAGAGCCTACCTGCGCGGCTGGTGTGAAGCGCGGCGCATTTTTAGCGAAGTACAGAGTAGAAGAAAACGTCGAGCCAGTTAAGAGACGAGTTCCGCCTGTCCACTCTTCATCTCTTCATCCAAAGTGCTTAACGACCGGCCGACGCGAGTGAAGCGCATGTTGTGTGCCCGAGAATCCGAACATCAGCCATACCTTTACCTATTGGCCTTCGCCGCCGCTTGCTCGATCAACTCCGCCACTTCTCTCGGATGAGACAGCATGGCCAGATGATTAGCAGGCACTGTAATTGAAGTTGCCTTGATGGTTGCTGCTTCGTCTTTCTCGAGTTCCGGCGGAATCGCCCGGTCCTTGCCCGCAATCACGGCCCAAGAGGGCTTGCTCTTCCACGCAGCTGTCGTAACTGTGGCTCCGAAAACAGATGACGATGTTTGACCCTGAGTCGCCGTGAGTATCTGCTGCTCCGCGTCCGAAAGATCCTGCGCCATGTCCTCGGCAATCCCTTTTGGAGTCGCCGTTAGAAAACCCTGGGCGTCGGGCCGGAGCTCGCTGCCCAGCGGAGCCGGCGGATACGGTTTGCTGACAGAATTGATGGATTCACCTTCCCCCGGGGCAAAAGCCGCCACGTAGACCAGCCCGACAACTTTGGGGTCATTACCCGCTTCGGTAATCACCACGCCGGCGTAGGAATGGCCGACGAGTATTACCGGTCCGTCCTGCAACGCGATGATGCGCTTGGTCGCGGCTACATCGTCAGCCAACGAGGTCAAAGGATTCTGCACAACGACCACATGGAAACCCTTCGCCTGGAGGAGCGCAATCACTTTGGACCAGCACGATCCATCTGCCCAGGCGCCGTGAACCAAAACAATATTCCGGACCCCTGGCGGGGTCTTCGTCTGAGCGATTCCTGTCATACCAAGTCCGGACGACAAGATCAGCACCGCGGTCGCGTTCAAAGCGCTTCGATACATTAGCGAGAGTTTCATTTCTATCTCCTCGTTCAACCAATTGTCACGATTAAGCCTGAACAACCACGACCCTGCAATTGGACCATGGTATCGGCAGAACCTTGGTATCAATCGATTCGAGGAGCGCTCGGCACTTGTTATGAGCGCGGCGGGCTATCCATCAGCCCCGGCGTCCCCCATCTGCACTGACTTCGGTCTTTCAGCTGTTCCTCATTACTCACAATGCACATCAACTGAGTCGAATAAGCGAACTCCTTCCCGCAATCGAGACAGCAGACATAGTCGAGCCCGGTGCGGGAGCGCTGCGGCCAAGTGGTGTGCCGATGAACGCAGTCAAACAGGTACGCAACAATCCACTTCGCCCAAGGCATATTCCCTCCTAAACTGCAATCCCATTGCAAACAACTAGCTGCCCACTAGTGTTCGCAGTGCGGCTCCCAGCAAGTTCTTCGAATAGAACATCAGAACGCTAGCTGCGATTGCATACTGTAGAGTTGAGCCTGCAACACGTCGAATTTCCGAAAGCCCGATTCTATGTCGCAGGCCGTGCTTCTGCGATTGAGCTCCGCCAGGGTCACCCTCGCAGTCGACCACAACCTTTTCCTGATTGTTTTTTGGATCGTCACCCCCCGCCGGCCTATTGGGGATAACCGCGGCTGCCCATTCACAACGGCCAAAGCCGATCCCAACGAAACTGATCCCGGCAATCCGTTCGCGCAGCGAGTCCGCGTCACCAAGCACAATTACGAAACGCGCAAGGAAAGGTCCATACCATCGGGCTCCGATCACCACGTATCGCTCGTATTGTGATTCTCCCGCTGCGATTGCTGTTTTCTTCTCTGACATATAAGGCTTTCCTCGTCGGCTCCAATGAACAATGCCATTAAGCCAGAAGTTTCGATGACAATCTATTGGACGATGGTGTTGATCAATACCTTCGCAGTAGTTGGGTCGATGCCTTCAAGGTTGAAGGCGTCCGTCGGCCGCGCGCGCCGCTCTGATCGGAATATCGAACGTTCGTCCAATGGCCTCGTCGTTGGGCTTTTTGCAGCGTAATTGCGACTGCTTGCTCGTTTAGGTCGACCCATATGCTCAAGTCGCGCCCAACCGGTTCACCAACGGGAAATAACTTCGGAGGCGTTCCACATGGAAGAACCGACATCATCGTCCAAATTATTCAAGGGTTCGTATATCGATCAACGCAATAACTGGCCGGCGAGCCAGGAATCGACGCTGAACTTTCCGGGGCCGGAGCAGATCAGCCAGATGAAGAAGAGGATATACAGGACTTCAGGAAGGTAGAGGAAGTCGTCGAGCCAGTTGAGAGGCGAAAGTCCTTTCGGCAAGGTGGAAACCGCGCTGGTCAGGGTGGCTACAATCATGTCGATCAATAGAGCGACACAGGCCACACTCGAAAGGAACGCCACGGTGAGCAAGGACCCGCAAACGAACTCGACACCGGCGACGAAATAGGCAGTCTGGCGGGGAAACGGGACTTTGGCCTTAACGAGCGTGTCGTAAACAGGTTTTATGCCGCCGGCAACAAACAATTTGTTCCCGCCGGAGATGGCGAAGAACAGCCCGATCGAGACGCGTATCAGCAGGATGGCATACTGTTCCAGATCACTGTTACCCTGCAGCGCGAAGTGACCCAACCAGTTCCAATCCATCTTTTGTCTCTCCATCGACGGACGTGCTGTAACGATCGCCCAAGCTATATGGCTCGACTTCTATGGTGATCTTACTGAGCAGGACCTAGCGGCTGTCCTCGTGATTGAAGCCGAAAATAGCACTCGCGGAGCGTTAACCGTAGACCAAGTCCGTGCTCTGTCCGACTTCGATAACGGAACCGTCAGGATCGTGGGCGGGGACACTGAGCGTCACCGTTGGCTTATCGGGGGTAGGCCCGCCCCCGACATTGACAATCAGCCACGTGTTCGCGATCTGAATGTGCCCAGACGCGCCCTTGCGATCGCCTCGGCTCAAAATGCGGCCACCGAAGACCTTCTCATAAAAATCGACCGATCAATCGATGTCGGCGACGGTGATGAAATGCGTAACGATAAACCCGTCGCGCGGAGGCATCTCGTCGCTCTTTGGTTCGATTGGTGCGCTGCTCATTTAGTGTCGCCCGTTTTTCAGTTAGCCCTTTCTGGGCGTCTCCGGTTCTCATGCCGCTGAAGCGACTTTCTTCCTCTCATTGAGTGCCGGCAGAAGAAGGTTCAGAAGCGCTTGGTCAGAGAATGGATTCTGGCCTGAGATCAGCTCGCGATCCTGAATGACATAGCTCGACCAAGGAGCGAGCACACTTACGTTGCCGCCTGCCGTTTGCAGGGCGAAGTCCGGGTAGAAGAGAACCTTACCTTCAATCTCAAGCGGTTCCCGCTGCTGCTCTTCCGCAGTGGAAAAGATGGTCATCTTATATCCGGCATAGATCCAACCCTTAGACTTTGCGCGTGCTCCGGCGGCATCGCCCGCCGCCAGCGCGGCCACGAACTCCCAGGAACTAGGAAGAGCCGAGAGCAGTGAAATCGGGCCATGGCAGAGCACTGCCGTAGGCTTGGATGTTTCGTGAAAGTGTCTCATCACGATACCCGCGTCGGGATCATCGAGAAGATCCTCCATCGGGCCATGGCCGCCGGGGACGAAAACAGCGTCATATTGATCCAGACCCGATGCGATGACATCCGCGATGCGCATTGGGTCTCGGAGCCCAGTGAGGCCGTCGCGGAATAGCATATAGTCCTCAAGCTTGGCCGCGTCCCCGCCGAAGAAATCGGCGACCTCGGAATGCACATCCACTTGCGGCGTATTGCCTTTGGGATTGGCAAACGTGATTTCGTAGCCCTCCTTCATCAGGGCGCGAACCGGAACCGTCAGTTCGTTGAGGTAGTAGCCTGCGCCCTTATAAACCTTGCCATCCTTCAAGGGCAAACCACGACCGCTCGATACCAGCACCAACACTTTTCCTCTAGTTGTCATTTTTGTTCTCCTTTTGAAATCGAATTCCGTGCTCCTGAATATGAGCGAGTTCACCGTCCGCTGCTTCCTCCAAAGTGTCATAAGCATCGGCTATCACGGTTGATGTTATTTATGCCCCCGGGAATCCAAACATCAGCCACGACTGATTAGCTACCCAATGCGGGTACAGCTCGGTCATCTGATCGAACAGCTCCTGGTCGGACGTCGCGGTCTTCTGCAGCCGATCGAAGTCCTGCAAGTAACGCTTGGTGTCCTGGATAGTCGAGGGGGAGTCGGGCGCGCCCGGCTTCTTGTGACCGGCGACCACCATAGCCGGGTTCAGCGCCGCCAGCCGGTCCAGCGCCGCAATCCAATTTTTTCTGCTCTCCGGGGTGGTGTCGCCGACGTAGATGCGGCAATGGTTGTATACAACGTCGCCGGCAACGACCAGGCCGAGCGAAGGAACGTACAGAGACGTCGAATCGGGACTATCGGTGCGGCCCTGCCTGATAATGCGCAATTCGTGCCCCTCGAGTGTGAAGGTGAGGTGCTCATAGGGCTGAGGTGGAACCAACTTGGTTGGCACTTGCCCAGGAAACATCCGGCGGGCCAGCCGCTCCACTGCGGGAGAGAAAGACATCTGCATCGCGCTGACTGCCTCGGGCGTTGCGATCGCCCGCGCACCCGGGAAGCGGTCGAGCAGAATGCTAAGGCCGTAGAAGTGATCGAAGTGGGCGTGCGTTATATAAATGGTTTCCAGGTTGCGGTTGTGCAGAGCGACCCAATCCGCGAGTGCCTCGGCCTCAGCCACTGTCCCCATTGCGTCGACCAGCACCGCGTCATACTCGCCGAAGATTAAAGTCGAAGTGATCGGGTCAAAGCCGAGCGCTTCGCCGAAGGGCTTTGGCCGCTCGCCGACCATGGTCTTTCCCGGGGCAGTAAAAACGTTCACACCTAGTGCGCTCACCTCAGGCGTGTTCGACGCGGCAGGTGCGGCGACCGGCGTGGTCACTTCCAGCACATTTGTGCCGTTCATTTGGTACTCCTTTCGATGTCAGAACAAGTGACTGTTCAACGGCTGATTGGCAAAAGCGAGACGACGAATCGCTTGGACGAACGCTTCGTGCAAGAACACAATCTCATCCAACCGATAGCCCGGAAGGCCTCAAGCGAACACCCGCAACCGTTGAAATCCGCCCTCCGGGCCGGGCGCTAACCGTAGATCCGGTCCGTGCTCTGTCCGACCTCGATGATGTAGCCGTCAGGATCGCGGATGTAGCAGCGTATCTCGCCGTACTTGGGAATCGGCGGCGTGATGAACTCGGCTCCTCGACTTTTCCATAATTCATAGCAAGCTTGAATATCCGCCACGCGGAAATTCATAAAGCTGCTGATGTGATTCGGGTCGGGAACGCTAAGCGTCACCGTCGGCTTGTCCGGGGTCGGCCCGCCTCCAACGTTCAGAATCATCCAGATATTTGCCAGCTGAAGGTACGGAGGCGCGTTGCCGTCACCCATGGTGAGAATGCGAGCGCCGAAGACCTTTTCGTAGTAGCGAGCCGATCGCTCGACGTCGGCGACGGTGAGAAAATGCGCGATGCTGATCCCCTCGGGCGGGGGCATCTCATAGATCTTCTGTTCAATTTCTACGCCGCTCATTATGGCTCCTCTCGATTCGCTGCTAAGTACAATTACGGTGTCCCGCGTCCCGCGTCCCGCTCCGATTCATTGACGATCAATCAACGCCAGCTAGTGCAGCAGCGATTCCCAATTGGCCGGAACTCTCCCAGCAGGTCCAGGGGATGGTTGATCCGCTGGATGCGAATGTGGCGGGAGCAACTGGACACCCTTGATCATTCCCTGCTTCTCGTAGTCGTAGAACCAATCCTCGCCCGGCTCGAAGCTGGCAATGATCGGATGCCCTGTTGTCGCCGCATGGTTGGACGCATGCTGGCTCGGAGAACTGTCGCAGCACCCGATGTGCCCACACTTCGCACACCGACGGAGATGGAACCACCAGCCTTGCGGTGACGCCAGGCACTCGACGCACCCATTACCACTCGGCTTCGAAGCGAGGTCGATTCCGCGCTGGTTCTTTTTCATGTCCAATTTTCCTTCCGTGTCGTATTCAGCCAGAACAAAACGAGCCGCGCAATTGGACGATAGTATTGCCCATACTTTCGTATCGGCCGCCGTGTGTTCATACCTGTGCGTTACGGCTTTTCTCCATTTAGCCAAGCCTGAAGATCGATCGAAGCGCAGGAAACTTCCTCGAGCACGCTCGATACGAAGGTATCGCCGATACCAAGGTCCAATTGTTTACTCCCCTCACCTCTGGCCTAATTGCAACCGTTCCAGATGCAGGTGATCGGGCTTAGCAGACCTTATTTACGAGGAGAAGGCTCAATGTCTGAACTTGTAACGAAATCTGTGCCGCAAAAACAACAAGAACAGAGGATAGAAGTACGGAGAACGGTGAAACGTATCGGCGGCTTCACCATCGTCGCGGCAGCCGTGGCAGTGCTCGCCGTCCTCGGCGTCGTGGCCCTTTTCGCGCAAGGCCAAGACAAAGACAAGTACTCGCTGGTATCTCCGGGCGGAATTGCGTTCTCCGACTTCAGGGGATACGAGGACTGGGCTGACGTCTCCTCCGCCCGCACCACCGAAATACTCAAAGTGATCGTCGCCAATCCTACGATGATCAACGCATATAAAGCGGACGTCCCCGGTAACGGCCAGCCCTTCCCTGAGGGGTCCATGATCGTCAAGCTCCAATGGAAATTGAAGAAGAGCACGGAGGCCCCCTTCGCGGTGGAAGTGCCAGACGTCTTTTCCCAGGCGTTCGTGATGGAAAAGGACAGCAAGAGGTTTTCGAAAAGCGGCGGATGGGGATACGCGGTGTTCAACTATGACCCCGCATCCGATAAGTTCACGGCCGATGCCAAAAGCCCTTCAGACTGTGGATTCGCGTGCCATACGCCGGTGAAAGCGAAGGACTACATCTTCCACCCGTACCAGAAGCGATGAACCGTGCCCCCCCGGCATCAAATGCGCATGGGGGCCGAGTCACGCGTCACATCATGCAGCGGCAGAGTTCTATTCATTAATGTGCGACGCGCCGAAATTAGAAGGAGCAGCTTATATGTCAGAGGAAAGGTCGGCCGTAATGACGCAGCCACAACAAGGTCTGGTCGCGGTGCATCAGCCAGGCCAGGAGGTTTTCAAATCGGTCCTGTCCGAAGACATCAACTGGCAGCCCTTCGCGGCTTTCCCGCCTTCGGTCCGACTGGCGGTGATCGTAGGTCAGCCCTCGAAAGCCGGCCCTTACACGATCAGGGTGCGAGTACCCCACGGCATCAAGCTGATGCCCCACCGGCACCCGGAGGATCGAGTCTACACCGTGATTTCTGGTATTTTTTACATCGGCCTGGGCGATCAGTTCAACCCGGAAAAGCTGGAAGCATATCCGCCCGGAAGCGTCGTTGTTCTGCCGGGCAATACGTCTCATTTTCACTGGGCGAAATCCAGTGCGTACGTAACCCAAGTGACGGCAATTGGGCCGCTTGGACTTGAATACATCAGTGCGCTAGACGATCCAAGAAACCACAAGTCTTAGTTGGGTGCGTCGTCACCCTACGAAAAATCCTCGTCGCAGTGAGGCCGAATTCGCTGATAAACTCTTGTCCGCGATGCGCTGTCAGTTTGGTGCGCACTTGGAGAAATCGGCCGGCAATTCCGCGGCAGCTTGACGGACGCACAGTTTACGCTCGATGAAGCCCGATCCGATGAACACACCCGAAGCAGCAGCCAAATCGCCTGCACTCGCACAAGCAGTAGCCGCGCCGCTCACTCGCGCCGCAATCTTCTTGGTCGCGACGCTTAATCCGGGCGCTGACAATCGGACCGCTCTGCGCTCGTTTTGCGGGGACCTCGCCGCTCTGGTGCGCGCCGTGGAATTCCGCGATCTCGAGGGCGGGCTCTCCTGCGTTATCGGCTTTGGGTCTGACGCATGGGACCAGATCTTCGGGCGGCCACGGCCGGCAGAACTGCATCCCTTCCGGGAGATGCGCGTCGGGGCACGCCATGCGGTTTCGACGCCCGGCGACCTTCTGTTCCACATCCGCGCCAAGCGCATGGACTTGTCTTTCGAACTGGCCACGCAGATTATGACGCGTCTCGGGAATGCCGTTTCCCCGTTGGACGAAGTGCAGGGCTTCCGCTACTTCGACGAGCGCGACCTGCTGGGCTTCGTCGACGGAACGGAGAATCCCAGAGGCGAGGCTGCGACCGAAGCCGTACTCGTCGGCGACGAAGACGCTGACTTTGCCGGTGGCAGCTATGTCATCGTGCAGAAATATCTTCACGATCTCGGCGCATGGAACGCGCTCTCCACCGAAGCGCAGGAGCACATCATCGGCCGCACCAAGCTTTCCGATATCGAATTGGACGATTCGGTCAAGCCAACTTCGGCACACAACGCGCTCACGACAATCGTTGAGAACGGCAAAGAGATCAAGATCCTTCGTGACAACATGCCCTTCGGCCGGCCGGGCTACGGTGAATTCGGCACTTATTTTATCGGCTACAGCCGTTCGCCCCGCACCATCGAACAGATGCTCGAGAACATGTTTATCGGCCGCCCTGAAGGCAATTACGACCGCCTGCTCGACTTCAGCCGCGCCGTCACCGGAAACCTGTTCTTCGTGCCGTCGGCGACATTTCTGGAGAATGTGACCGAAGACCAAATCCAGCCTGCGGTTGCGGAATCCCCTGTGGCGTCTGCGGCGGTCGAACCTTCTCCATCCATCCCATCTATAATATCGGTGCGCGAGGGTTCGCTCGGCATCGGATCTCTCAAAGGAGACGTACCCCATGAATAATCTCCATCGTGAACTTGCCCCCATTTCCGATTGGGCATGGGCCCAAATCGAAGAGGAAACGTCGCGCACACTCAAGCGCTACCTCGGGGGACGGCGCGTCGTTGACCTAAAGGGGCCGGCTGGTACTGCGCTTTCTGCGATCGGCACCGGGCACCTGCGGGCGATCGCCGGCCCAGCAAAAGGAATCATCGCGAGCCAGCGCGAGGTGAAGGCATTGGTCGAACTGCGTGTTCCCTTCGAACTGGATCGCAAAAGTATCGACGACGTCGAACGTGGTGCGAACGACTCCGATTGGCAGCCGGCCAAGGACGCCGCACGACAGATCGCCTTTGCCGAGGACGCCGCCATATTCGAAGGCTATGCCGCCGCCGGCATTGGCGGCATCCGTCAGGGAACCAGCAATCCGATCATGACGCTCCCCGCCGACGTGCGCGAGTACCCGGAGGCGATTGCCCAAGGGTTGAGCCGGTTGCGCCTTGTCGGTGTCAACGGCCCGTATGCCGTGTTGCTCGGCGCAGACGCGTACACTGCACTCGCTGAAACCAGCGACCACGGGTATCCGGTGTTGGAGCATGTCAGGCGCCTGGTCAAGGACCAGATCATCTGGGCCCCTGCCATCACCGGGGCTTTTGTACTGACCACTCGTGGCGGCGACTTCGACCTGCACATCGGCCAGGATGTCTCCATCGGGTACCTCAACCACAACGATGCCGCGGTCCGTCTGTACCTGCAGGAAACATTCACTTTCCTGCTGCTCACAACCGAGGCCGCCGTTGCGCTGGTTCCTGCCGCGAAGGCCAAGAAAGCTTGACGGGATAGAGGCCATTTCGCGAGATGCACGTTAAAGGCAAGAAAACTATTTTGTAAAGGAGAACACTCCATGAGCAAGCATCTCGAATCGCTGTACCAGAATCTTGTCAGCGGCAAGCTGCCCCATAATCTAAGTTGGAGCGAAGCTGTGGAACTGATCGAGTACCTGGGAGGTGATGTCCAGCCACATGGAGGCGATGAATTTGTGTTCCGCGTCGGCGGCCAACGCGCGTTTTTCAAGCGGCCGGCTACCCACGATATTGGTCTGGAAGAAGTCTCTCGCCTGCATAAATTCCTGAAGAAACCCGCACCGGGTTCGCAGACGGAAGAAACGGTCCAGCCGGGCCGCATGATTGTTATTATCGACCACCACGCCGCCCATGTTTACCGGGATCTTGGTGGAAGTCGTCCGGCGGACGAACAGACGGTACAACCTTACGATCCCTACAATTTCCATCATCATCTGATTCATCGAAAGGAAGCTCACTACCGTGGCGAGCGCGTTCCTGAAGAAGATTCGTATTACGAGGAAGTCGCGAAAGATATCGCACCGGCGAATGAGATCGTTCTCATCGGTCACGCCACGGGAAAAAGCAACGCAGCCGACTTTTTGAAAGAGTACTTAAAGAACCATCATCCCGAGATTGCTCGACGGGTCATCGCTACCGAAAGCATAGACCTCTCGGCGGTGACCGAGCCGGAGATTGAAGCTCTAGCGAAGCGGCACATGATCCCAGTCGTAAAACAGCGAGCTTCGTAATCGAAAATAGACGGCCCCCGCAAATTAGGACACCACCGGGGCCTGGGCTCACTCGGGCCTCGTGCTGAGAACTGCTAGAATCTGTGGGTAGCGCGGAGTTCCGGCATGTGTAGCTGGAACGTCTGCTGAGTCCGCCGGGATTGCCCGAACATAAGCCCCGTCATGCGTTATTTCATTGCCCTTCTTGCTGTCGGATTGGGTGCGCTGGGATTGGGCAGCGTGCCAACTCCTTCGACCATCCGATTCGAAAATATTGCGGCGAAAGCGGGCGTTAGCTTCATCACCCGCAATTCGCCGACACCGAACAAGAATCAGATCGAAACGATGGTCGCCGGAGTCGCCTTGCTCGATTACGACGGCGACGGTTGGCTCGATATCTATCTGGTGAACGGAGCCGCCATACCCTCCTTGCAGAAAGACTCGCCGGCATACTGGAACCGGCTCTATCACAACAACCACGATGGCACGTTCACTGATGTGACTGAGCGCGCGGGACTCGCCGGGGCGGGATACGGCATGGGCGTAGCCGTTGGGGATTACGACAACGATGGTCGACCGGACATCTTCCTGGCCAACGTAACCGGCAACCAGCTCTTTCACAACAACGGGGACGGCACCTTCACCGATGTAACCGCCAAGGCAGGCCTGGCGGGGGCCGAGATGAATGGCAAGAAAATGTGGTCCGCCGGCGCCGGTTGGTTCGATTACAACAACGACGGCAAGCTGGATTTGATTGTGGTGAATTATTGCGTCTGGGAAGTCAATAAGGATCCCTACTGTCACGTGAAAGAGGGCGTTCGCGGCTACTGCCATCCCAAGCTTTATGCGTCGCTGCACAATTCGCTGTACCGCAATAATGGAGACGGCACATTCACCGATGTCTCTCAAGAGATGGGCATCTCGTCGCACATGGGCAAAGGGATGAGCGTGTCGTTTGCCGACTACGACGGAGATGGCTTCCTCGACGCGTTTGTCGCGAACGATACGACGCCGGGATTTCTCTTTCACAACCTGGGCGGAAAGAAATTCGAAGAAGTCGGAACGCAAGCGGGAGTGGCTTATGCTCCCGATGGCGCGGCCTTGTCGGGGATGGGGTCTGATTTTAAGGATGTCAACAACGACGGGCGCCCTGACATTTGGTACACCGCCGTCGAACACGAGAGCTTCCCGCTGCTGATCAATCAAGGGAACGGGGAATTCGACGATCTGACGCAGGCGAGCGGACTGCAGGCTACCAAGGAAATGTCGGGCTGGGGCAATGGCATCTTTGATTTTGATAATGACGGGTGGAAAGACCTGTTCGTGGCACGGGCTAATGTGCTCGATAACATCAGCGAACTGGGCAACCGCAGGTATCCTGAGCCGAACTCGTTGTTCCGCAATCTGGGGAACGGGAAGTTCGCGGAAGTTGGCGCGTCCGCAGGGCCGGACTTTCAGGCAGAAGCGGCGCATCGCGGCGTGGCCTTTGGCGATCTTTTCAACGACGGACGGATTGACGCCGTGGTCACGGTGCTCGGCGGGCCGGTTGAGATTCTGCGGAATGTCTCGGAGACCGGCAATCACTGGATTCTGCTCAAGCTGGTGGGAACAAAAAGCAATCGCATGGGAATCGGCGCGCAGATTCACATTACGACCGAGGATGGCTTGTCGCAGTGGAACGAGGTGACCACGGCAGTCGGGTACGCCGCGTCGAGCGACAGCCGGGTACACTTCGGCCTGGGAAAGAACCGGATCATCAAAGACGTGGAAATTCGCTGGCCGAGCGGCATCAAGCAGGCCTTGCACGGCGTGGCCGCTGATCAGATTCTCACGGTCGAAGAACCCAAAAGTTGATTCAGTAGGGATATCGGAAAGCGACTATTCCGGATTCTGCGTCCCGCTGTCGGAGCGCAGCTTCTCGTGGATGGCAAATTCCTTTTGCGCCTCATCGTTGTGCCCAGATCGTTGCAGCGCGGTTCCGAGCGAGTGGTGGACCTCCGGATTCATGGGCATCAGGCGCTCGGCGGTTCGCAGCGGCGGAATTGCATCTTCGTACTTCTTGAGATTGACCAGACAAAATCCCAAACCGAGGTAGGCCTCTGCCAGGTTCGGGTCGAGTTTGACTGCCTGGGTATAGCGGGAGATGGCTTCATCCCACTTTTGGTCGCGACGGTCGAGCTCTCCTAAAATGTAGACAGCGCCAGCATTGTTGGGATCAAGTTGAACCTCTTTCAGGAGTTCCTGCTTGGCGCGTTCGGTCGCGTCTGGACCGGCGTCGGGGCGCGAGAGAAGGAGCCTTGCGAGCAGAAAGTGGATGCCGGGAGTGTTCGGCTCTTTCTGAATCATCCACTCATACTCGGATTGCGCAGGCTCCCACTTGCCCTGCATTTCGAGCGCTTCGGCGTTCAGCTTATGAGCGGCAAAGGAATTAGGAGCGGTCCGTCCCAGGTCTTGCGCCGTTCTGGTGGAAAGATCGGAATAGGCATGAACTACGACGAAAAGAACATCGGGATCGAGCGGGAACTGCTTATGCAGGAAGCGGACGAAATCTAGCGTCGAGTCGCGATCATCCATTTCCAAGGAACAGCGCACGCCCACCACGCCGACTTCCTTCCTGGTGGCAGAGGGAACCTGGCTGGCCAGCGCATGCTTGAGGGCCGGAATGCTCTCGCGGCAGCGGCCTTGCGCCGCCAAGGCGAGGGCCTTTTCAGGAGTTAAAGCGGACGCAGGCGCCGGTGTGACTTTCGACTGCTGGCCTAATGTGACCACAGAGGACCACAGGCAGCCAGCTAACACTGACAGTACGATGAGGGATCTGTTCCGGAGGAATGTGCACATCTTGAATGGGCTCGGCGAGGACTCCCTTCCCGAAAATCACGCACAAAGAAAAATGATGCAGGCGGGGTGAGCGCCTGCATCATGATTATACGTTTCCAACTTCAATAGTAGAGTTTCAGCGCCAACTGAATGTTTCTTGGGGGCTGGGCGCCGGTGATCTGGCCCATGGTCGATCCCAAGGACATGTTGGGTGCGTTGTATTGCACATGGTTGAAGGCGTTGACGAAGTCGGTTCGGAACTGCAACCGGAATCGCTCAGTGATGGGGAAGTCCTTATGCAAGCTGAGGTCAACGTCACTGTAGTGCGGCGAACGCAGGCTTGCGAGCTGCGGCGAGCAATCGCCGAAGGTCCCGACTGACGGATTGGTGAACTGGCCGGAGTTATTGAACCACTGCCGACCGATTCCCGGAATAAACGTGTTCACAATCGATGGAGTGCCATTACAGTCTGCACGGGCTCCACGACTGAACGTACCGGACTCGTCCTGCGCGCCGTAAACCGGCATCGGCCAACCCGTGCGCCATGAAATGATGGGGCTAACTTCCCAGTTTCCGATGACGCCATTGACCACGCCATTGGCGTTCTTGCCTAACATCTTGCCGCGGCCAAAAGGCAGGTCATAAACCGCGTAGGCCGAAACCACGTGAGTGGCGTCGTAGTAGCACGGGGCGTACTCTGACTTCTGGTCATAGACGTTCTGCCAGTAGGCCGAGGCACTCAGAGCATTGACCCATGCGCCGTAGTAACCGGTGCTATCGGACATGCACTTGGAGAGTGTATAGGCAACCTGATACTGCAAACCGTGAGCTCATCTGCTTCTGCACCACGGCCTGCAACGAGTTGTAACGCATCGTGCCATTGGATTTGGTACCAGAAACGGTCGCGCCCGCAGTGTCAGACGTCGCGGTGCCCAACGCCGAGGACGCTGTAGAGCGCTGGGTTGGCGGCGAAATACGGGCTAGCTTCCGTAGTCCCACCCGGTAGCAGAACTCTCTGCGCGTAGTCGAACGGCACCATCAAGTGAACTCCCCGCTGCCCTACATATCCAACCTGAAGGGTAGTGTTGCCGGGGAATTGATGTTGGACGGTGAAGTTCCATTCATCCGCGATCGCAGGCTGCACTTTAGGATCCCAGACTCGAAGCAAGTCACCTGCATAACAGGCGTACGCAGGCGCATCGCAGGAGGCCGAGCCGGCGCTGCCGACGATGCCATCGGTGGCATCCGTCGTTGGCAGCAGCTGACCACTATAGTTTGCGTTGATTTCCGCCGGAGTAAATGGTGGATTCAGCGGCAAGCGTAAGTTTGTGCCGGTTCCCTCCATGTACGAGGAAATGGTGAAAGCTCCACGGATTACGGTGTGGTCGCCCAGTGCCGCGGGAGTCCACGCGAAACCGATGCGCGGCTGGAAATCTTTGCCGCCATAAGTTCCGTCATAGAGGGCCCTGCTGGCCCCGTTCTTTCCGGCAATATCAATGTTGCCGGTGGCGAAATTGTAGTTGGCTTGCTGGTTGTTGGCTTCGACCCACGGGGTATGTGCATCGTAGCGCAGGCCAAGATTCCAGGTTAAGCGAGGCGTGACTTGCCACGTGTCTTGACCATAGAAGCCAATGACGTTGCTGATTTGCGTCCAGGTCTGGCCGGTACTCACACCACGACCATATTGATAGTCGAGGCCGAGGAAGAAGTCGGCACCACCGTCGCCCGTATTCGACACCGGGTTCGAGGCGGATGCGTTGGTGAACTGTCCGTTAAAGTCCATGAGACCCAGTTCGCCGTTGTTACCCGCATAGAAGGTCTTGATGTTCTGACGCCACAATTGACCACCAAATTTGAAGTTATGCCGGCCGTGCGTCCAGCTTACCGCATCCTCAAACTGCCACACGTGGTCATCGAAGCTCTGGGTTTGCTCCGAGGCGCCAAGGTTGCTAACGAGCTGAATTGCTGAAGTTGATGGCGAGCAAGCCAGGGAGACTTCCCGGGTTGCCATTACCGATGCCCAGCGTGTTGCCGAATTGGCCTACGCCGGACGCAAACGAATTACCACTGTTCAGCGTGATATGACTCCAACCGATGCGGGCATCGTTGACCAGAGTGTTTCCGATGGTGCGGCTCCAATCGCCAACCGTGTTGTAGAATCGGCGTCGTCGCATAAGCTATTGGACAACAATTCCTGCGAATTGTTGTTCGGATTGTTCTGGTAGGCGCGGGTAAAGCGATAGAAGATGCTGTCTTTCTGAGTGGCTTTAAAGTCGATCTTCAAATCTCCTTGCTCTTCATCGAAGGCAGAGTTGGTTGTATTCACCGCGTTATTCTGCAGTTGGGCGTTGATGGCAGCCGGGTAAAGGCTGGACGCAAACAACGCGTTCGCCACCGGGCTCATCATGACCGCAGGAATTACGTTGTTCGGGAAGGGCTGCCTAGTCACAGCTGCCGGGGACGAAGCAGTGCAGGGCGCGGTAAAAGACGCGCAGGGATTGTACAACTGAACTGCACTCGTTCCTCCCGTGCACACGCCGCCCGAGAAAGTACCGCCATTGCCGGTGCAGAGGATGCCAAAGTCGCCGCCGCGCTCCGCGCTGGTAAACATGGTGTTGAAACTCGACGAACTGGGGATGTCGAATCGCTGATCTTGAAAGTCAGCAAAGAAGAAGAGTTTGTTCTTGATGATCGGGCCGCCAAAGGTGCCACCAAACATATTCCAGCGCAGCTTGGCTTTGGGGAGGGCCGGGTACACCAAATTGTTCGACCAGCTGTTGGCATTCAGGACGTCATTACGGAAAAACTCCCAAACGTCGCCGTGGTATTTGTTCGTGCCTGACTTGATGGTGGCGTTGACGATTCCACCTTCAAAATTGCCAAATTCCGCCGGTGCGTTGTTGGTGATGAGGTTGAACTCCTCAATCGCATCGGGAGACGGCGTGTAGCCGAGCAAGTTGTCGGACACCTGGTTGTTGTCCATGCCGTCGAGCAGGAAGTTATTCGCCTGCTCGCGGTTGCCGTTGATGAGGGGACGGCCACCATATCCGGCAGTGTTGTTTCCGTTATTGAAACTGCTGGGATCGGTCGATACCGCGCCGGGGGCAAGCAGCGTCAACTGGACGTAGTTGCGGGAGGCCAACGGAAGATTGTCGTTGGTGGCGGCGTTGATAATCGTGTCGACCTGCGTGGTCTCCGTCTTGAGAACGGGAGCTCCGCCGGACACTTCGACCGTCTCAGTGGCCTGCCCGACTTTCAACTTGGCGTCGAGGCGGGCGACCTGATTGACGGTGAGAACGAACGGGGGATAGGACGCGACGGCAAACCCGGGCTTCTCTACTTTAAGGTCGTAGGTGCCGACGGGAAGATCGGAAATGCGATACAGGCCGGAATCGTTGGTCGTGGCCGTGTAAGTGATGCCCCGTTCCGCTGAGGTCGCCGTAACCTTCGCACCGGAAACAGCGGCGCCGCTCGGGTCCATCACAGTACCCGTAATCGCAGCGGTAACTTCCTGAGCCCAACTTGGCTGTGACATGCCGTTTGCTATCACAAACAGTGAGAGCAGAAGCAGTAGGGAACAAATCAGAGTCGACGGTCGCCTCATAGCAGAACTCCTCCTTGGAACTTCGCTCGCCCGGGGAAACATAACGAATCATGCTATATAGCAGACGGCAATCCATCGTCAAGAAAAAAATGCAGGGGTGCAACAAATGTATTGGACCCGATCAGGGAATATGGGAAAACTCCAGCACTAAATCGTTGTTTTGCGCCTTTTGGGGAAGGCGGCGATTTTTTCGATTTTGACCCGTAATCCGTGATTGTAATCACAATGTGGAGGAATCATATTGAACCTGCGAGCGTTGGGAGCGGTTGATCCGCGCGCAACCAGTGTGCCTTGTTGTGTGCTGGCACTCTTGAGACTCAAGCTACAGAATTTTGTTTGTAGCGCTAGAGCACTTTGTAGTATGTTGCAGGCGATTCACAAAGAAGCCGACATGCCACAAGTCCGCAAGAACGGAATCCCGGCGTACAAGCAGATTCAGACTTCCATTCTCAAACGACTGGAGGCTGGTCAATTGAGGGCGGGAGACGTTGTCGAGTCAGAGCGGGAACTGGCAAAGATTCACGGCGTCAGCCTGATGACCGCCCGGCATGCGCTGGCCGGACTGGAGCGTGAAGGAAAAGTCCTGCGGCGGCGGGGCGCGGGCACGTTTGTCGCTCCTCCGAAAATTCACTTCAATAAATTGATGAGCTATACCGAGCAGATGTCAGCCCGGGGGCTGCCGGTCTCATCCAAGCTACTTTCGTTGAATGTGATCGACATGGAGCCGGAACTTGCAGCGCGTCTGGCCCTTCCGGCATCGAGCCGGCTCGTCAAACTGGAAAGACTGAGACTCGGAGGGGATGAGCCGTTTGCCATCGAAACCTGCTATTTGTCCGCCGACGATTTCGGGGGACTGATCCGTGCGCGGCTGGACCGGGCGTCGCTTTTTTCGATTCTGGAGCAGGACTACGGACTGCAGATCGCACATGCCGACGAAGAAGTAGACGCGACCCCCGCCGATAATCACACCGCGCGAGTGCTGCGTATCCCCCCAGGTTCGGCTTTGCTCCGCATTCGACAGCAGATCTTTTCGACGAAGGGCAAGATCGTTATCTACGTGCTGGGGCTTTATCGATCCGATCGCCACACCGTATTGATCCGCAGAATCCGCTGACGGCCTCCTGTGCGAACTGCGCCATTCTCCCGCGACTCGATACACACGCCCCGCAATCCGGTTCCGGGATGGCAATCCGGCAAATCGAAAGGACAGCCAATCTTGAGGCAAATCCCAAGCAGGAGCGCAATCATATTCTCGAAAAAGGCCGTGGTTTGCGTTGCCGTGTTGATTTTCTTTGATTTATTCGTTCCACGAGAATTGCCCGCGCAGCAGGCCGGTCCTGCCATGCCGATGCAGGCGCGCTACGAGGACGGGGCCGAGTTTCGATGGTTGCATAAGAAGGTGCTCGATGCCCGCGTGCTGGATGATATGCAGGACCTCTCCGCATGGACGTTTGCGGGCGAGGGCGAGATGACGTTAGGCAAGATGAACGCATCGGAGCCATGGTCCTCTACGGTGGAGACCGGTCACAGCAGCGTGCTGCGGATCCGTTCCGCGACAAATATTGCTCAAGTGGGGGGGGCCGGCGAATGGGAGGATCTGGTCGCTACGAGGAAGTTCGCGGGCGAGGACTGGAGTCACTTCAACCGGATTTCACTTTGGGTTTATCCCGATGTGGTCGGAGCGCCGGCCATCTCATGTTCTCTGGTGCTCCACAACGATGGCGCGCACAAACTGCCCGATCATTACAACGAGGGTCGCCACGAATCCATCATTCTCAAGAATCACACGTGGAATCAGGTGGTATGGGAGATTGCGCCGCTGGATCGTGATCGCGTCACCGCGCTGGAGTTCGCGTACAGCTTGCCGAAGAAATTTCCGGATCCGGGCGACCGAACGATTCTGGATATCGCTCATCTCGAACTGCAGAGCGTAGTCCCCGATCACGTGGAGGGATGGGATGTCGCGTCGGGAAAGATCGCATTCAGCCACAGCGGATATACAACCGGCACAACGAAGTCAGCCATTGCCACTGATCTTGCCAGTCGCGACTTTTCGGTGATTGACCAGCGGACCGGGCAGGCGGTGCTCACCAAACCAGTGCTGCAAGTGTCTACGTCGCTGGGTGCATACCAGATGCTGGATTTTTCGGAGATCCAGGAGCCAGGAGCGTATGCCATCAAGGCCGGTGACACGCTTACCCGATCTTTTCGAATCGGCGATGACGCGTGGAAGAGCAGCATTTGGAAGGCGATCAATTTCATGTACAGCGAGCGCTGCGGGACGGAAATCCCGGGCATTCATGGCCGATGCCATCAGGATATCTACACCATGCACGGCGACCAACGAATCGTCGTCAACGGCGGCTACCATGATGCTGGGGACTTGAGCGCGACGGGACATACGCCGGCTATGGCATATGCCCTGTTCTCGCTTGCCGAGAGTCTGAAGCGACAAGAAGAAGACCCAGTCTTGACCGACCGTCTCCTCGAGGAAGCGCGGTGGGGTTTGAACTGGGTGCTGAAGACCCGCTTTGGCGATGGTTATCGAAGTACAGGCCAACTCGTGAGCTACTGGACGGATGGCATCATGGGCGATGGGGATGATCGATTCGGCCAGGCGGTAAACGATCCGGAGTGGAATTTCCGGGTCAGCGGGGTGGAAGCGCTAGCCTCGCGCGTGCTGAAGGAGAGCGATCCGGAACTTGCCAACCGCAGCCTGGCGATTGCGCTGGAAGATTGGAAATATGCGGTCGAGGGGTTGAAAACTGCTGCGCCTAAACCGGAAGTGTATGGAGCGTCCGACGAATTGGAGCGTATTTCGTATGGCGTGGTGGCATCGGTGGAACTGTTCCGTGCGACCGGAGATCAACGCTACGCAGATGAAGCGGTGACACTCGGCGATCAGATATTAGCTTCGCAGGAGCGCACGCTACAACCGTGGACGATCCCTTTGACCGGATATTTTTATACCGGGCCGAAGCGCGAGAACCTGTTTCACCGCTTCCACGTTGGTCAGGAACAAGAGCCGATTGTTGCTCTGACAAAGCTCTGTGAAGCGCTTCCTGAACACGAAAAGTGGATGAAGTGGTATTCCGCCGTCGTTCTGCATTCTCACTACTATCTGCAGGCAGCGTCCGCGGTCGACGAGCCTTACGCGGTATTGCCCGCCGGGATCTATCGCGAGAGTGAGGCGCGGCTGATTCCGGAAACAAAAAACTGGACGCCTCTGCGCGCGGCGGATCGCGATGCTTACGTGGAAGAGGTTCGAAAAGGTGTTGCCCTCGGTGAAGACGCCTACCTGCGCCGCTTCCCTGTCTGGTTTGACTTTCGGGGAAACTCCGGCGTGCTGTTGTCGCAGGCCAAGGCACTTTCGGCGGCGGCACAACTGCGTCACGACCTGGACGCCGAGGATCTGGCTCAGAAACAAGCGCAGTGGCTCATTGGACGCAATCCTTTTTCCTCAAGTTTGATGTATGGCGAAGGGTACGACTGGACACCGCTTTACAGTGTGCGCTCTGGCCAGATGGTCGGCGCTCTTCCCGTCGGGATTGAAACCAGGGGCTATGCCGATGCTCCTTATTGGCCTACACAAATCTGCTGGACTTATAAGGAAGTTTGGACCGCACCGGTAGGACAGTGGATCTGGTTGATGCAGGACCTCAGCGTTCCCGCAACCGTAAGAGGGATTACCGATCCGACCAATCACGACGCAATCGAGTTCCGGAACGAACGAAGTGGCCAGATGATTCATGCGGCCTCTCCAGTAGATGGTGAGTTCAATGTTCGCGTGCCGGAAGGTCAGTATGACGTTCACCAAGGCACGGCGCACACGAGCGTTACCGTTCTTCCGGGCGGAATCTATTCTCTAGACCTGCGTCCCGAACACTTTCTGGATTTCAAAGTCAGCTCTAATCCTGGACCGAAGAACGACATTGTTGTGCGATTGCAAGCGAGCGGCGCGGGGGATCACACTTTCTCGATTCGCAGCGACAATCTAGTCGTGTCCGACGCGGCCGTGCAGACCATCCATCTCACTCGCGGAATGGAGAAAGAGGTGGTGTGGCACGCGCACGTCGTCTCGGTACAGACCCCGTGGGTCGCAGTCATAGTCCCGGATGGAGCTCTGAACGAACGTGCGGAAGTCACGGGTGCGAACCTGGCGCACAAATAGAGTGCCGCTTTCGATCATTGATCGGCACGTAAAATCGCGTCCGCGATTGCGCGCACGCCGCTGATGAAGAAGACGAGGGCTGTGATTTAATACTCGACCATGAATCCTTCACTCATCCTGCGAGTGCTATTGATCGGCAGCCTGTTATTTGCGTTACCGGTTGGAGTCGATGCGCAAACTCTGGTCGAGCGAATGGGATACCCTCCGGGCACAAAGCTTCTCATTGTGCATGCGGACGATCTGGGCGAAACCCACGCGGTGAATGCGGCTGCCATTCAGGCGATCGAAGGCGGGACGATCAATTCGGCGAGCCTGATGGTGCCGTGCCCATGGTTCCCGGAAATCGGTGACTACGCAAAATCGCATCCGGATGCAGACTTTGGCTTGCACCTTACGTTGACGAGCGAAAGAGTGTATTACCGCTGGGGCCCTGTGGCGCCGCGGGACAAAGTACCAAGCCTGGTGGATCAAAACGGATACTTCCATCACGATTGGGAAGAGGGCGAGCATATCAACGCCAGAGAAGTTGAGATTGAACTGCGCGCGCAGATCGAGCGAGCGCTGGCGATGGGCGTTCGTCCCACGCACCTCGATTCGCACCAGTACCGGCTGATCATGAGCGGCAAAGAACTGTTCGAAGCCGTGCTGCGGGTGGCTCATGAGTACAAGCTGCCGATTTTCGTGACCCGCGATTGGTTCGCCAGCTTCCCATATTTGCAGGCGAGCCTCGGTCCGGGCGACATCGTACTGGACCATACGGTTACAATTGAGCCGAAGATTCCGCCAGAACAATGGGCGGAGTTTTACCTGACTGCGTTGAAGAACCTGAAACCCGGCGTGACGGAGTTCGTCATCCATCCCGGTTTCGACGATGAAGAGCTGCGCGCCGCGACTCGAGAGCGCTCAACCTGGGGCTCGGCGTGGAGGCAGCGGGACTACGATTTTTTCACCAGTGCGCAGTTCCGCGAGGTTCTGGCTCAGCAAAAGATTAAACTGATCACCTGGCGGGAACTGGCTCGCGCTGCCGAAGCAAAATGATCTCTTGCAGATTTCAGCCAGGTAGCGGGCTCTTCGCCCGGCAGTACTGGAACCGCTGAAGTCAAGCGGCACTCCAGGGCTTCAACCCAATCGGTGAAAAAATGATCACGAACTCTGCTCGTCGTTGGACTTGTCCTTCCATCTTTTTCCTATTCTTCGTAGCGAATCTTGCGTGGGCGGCTCCCATTGCAAAAGTTCCGGTGCGGGTCTGGGAAGACTCCATGACGATTCCGACCTCGGTCGAAGGACTGCCCGATCCGAATCCGCCGTTTGACCTGTTCAATACCGGACCGGCTTTCAACTACCCGTACACCCTGCGGCACAACCTGGTGGACCGGCGCGAGCCGAGAAAATGGAGAACCCTCAACCTCGAGAACGAATATCTGAAGTGCACCGTGCTCCCAGATCTGGGCGGTCATCTTTACACGTGTATCGACAAGCGCAATGGCGCGTCGATGTTCTATGCCGAACCCAAGTATCAAGTTTGCCCGCATTGCTTACCGCGGAATGTGGGCGGCTCTCGGAGTCGAGTTCAATTTCCCTGTGTCCCACAATTGGATGACAGTCTCGCCCGTGGACTATGGGACGACACACGACGAGGATGGCAGCGCATCCATTTGGGTGGGGAACATCGACCGGGTGTATGGTATGGAATGGCGAGTCGAGCTTACGCTTCGCCCAGGGCAGGCCTCGCTCGAGCAACACACCACTCTCTACAACCGCAACGATGTCCGCCACCGCTTTTACTGGTGGACGAATGCCGGAGTGCAGGTGTGGGACGACAGCAAAATTCTCTACCCGATGCAATTGACTGCGGGTCACGGCTTCGCGGACATCGATACCTGGCCCGTCGATTCGTCGGGGGTTGACCTGAGCGTAGTCGGCAACCAGAAATTCGGGCCGGTTTCGCGTTTCAGTTATGGCAGCCGCGAGTCGTATATGGCGGTTTATCATCCGCGGACGCACTCCGGTGTCGTCCACTATTCGAGTCCCATCGATCTGCCTGCGAAGAAAATCTGGTCGTGGAGCGCGGACGAGGACGGTCTGGACTGGCGCACGGCGCTCTCCGACAACAACAGCGCGTATGTCGAAATTCAAGCCGGCCTGTTTAGAAATCAGGAAACGTATGGATTTCTAGATCCGCAGGGTATGATTTCTTTCACAGAATATTGGATTCCGATTGAGGATCTGGGCGGTCTGTCACGCGCGACTCCGGAGGTGGCGCTGAATCTGACTCGCCCCAGCAGCAGCGACCAGGCCGGCGGCACAACCTCTCTGAGCGTGGCCCTCAACGTCACCAAAGATCTCCCGAATGCCTCACTCAAGATATTAAAGGGAGACGCTACGGCGGCGGCAGCCACGGTCTCGCTTTCTCCGCGGAAAGTTTTTACGCGAATCTTTCCGGGGTTACCTGCGGATGCCACATATACCGTCGATCTCCGTGATGGATCCGGCAAAGTTCTCTTACGCCACACCGAAGGCCAATACGATTTCATCAACAAAGACCAGGTAACCACCGGCAAACAGCTTCCACACAGCTATCCCGCAGAAGACAGCCGCAGCTCCGATGATTTCCTGGCAATCGGCACCGAGCGGGAATTGAACGGAAATCTGCTGGCTGCTCACAGCACGTTTCTCAAGGGATGCGAGCGCTTCCCCGATAGCATTGCTCTAAACCGGGCAGCGGGCAGGGTCGAGGTAATTCTGTCGCAGTACGAAGCTGGTGCCGAGCACCTCGCGAAGGTACTTTCCCGGGTCAGCAATGACGCAGAAGCCGAATATTACAAAGCGCTCGCTGTCCAAGCCCTGGGCCACAATCGGGAAGCGAAAATCCTGTGGGAGTCTGCGCAGCAGTTCGACCGATTTCAATCGCCGGCACGATTCGCGCTGGCGGCAAACGAGGCTCGCGCCGGAAATCTGAACCAGTCCCTGCAATTGCTGGAACAGACTGGCGAGAGGCATCCGGGTCTGCTTCGGTTAGAAGCGATGCAAGTCGCACTGTTGCGAAATCTCGGGCATTCGCAGGAAGCTAAGAAGCAGCTCTCCCATTGGCAGAAACAAGATCCCACCAGTTCTTTCCTGCGCTACGAGCGGGTTCGCCTGGGCGGTGAGGACTCAGAACTGTTTGCCCACCTGGCAGCGGACCCGGAGAGGATTCTGGAGATTGCGTCCGAGTACATTCGATTCGGACTTTATAAAGATGCGCTCGATCTGCTGGCGAGAAATTATCCGACCGGGCCCACCGTCGTTAGCGAGCCGGGAACTCCCTCACCCGCGACTTATCCGTTGATTGCATATTACCGAGGATACTGTCGCCAGAAGCTGGGCACCGATGCCGGCGCCGACTTCGAGTCGGCTTCTCGAATGCCTACGAAATATGTATTCCCCAATCGGCGGGAATCGTTTGACGTCCTGAAGCAGGCCATCCTGGTGAATACGCGTGATGCCACGGCGCATTTTCTTTTGGGGTCACTCTATCTCTCAGGGGGAATGCAAGAGCCTGCGCTGGCCGAATGGGAACAAGCCCGCCAAATCAATCCTGACATTCCGACGTTGCACCGCAACCTGGGCTACCTTCTGATGCGCACGGATGACTCGCCGGCTCGCGCCATCGAGGTATTCCGCGAGGGCATTCGCTATGACCCGCACAACGTGGATGTGTATCTCGGTCTCGAAGAAGCCATGCAGAAGGCGGGAGCGCCGTTAGCGGACCGGATCCAGGCACTGGAGAGCTATCCTGACCGACCGACCGCGCCTGCTGCGCTGGTATTTCATCTGATTCAGTTACTGGGAGACTCGGGGGACTTTGACCGTGCGGAAGAAGAGCTGGCCAACCGTTTTTTCCCGCGCGAAGAAGGGGCCGTCAATGTTCGCCATATTTATGTCGAACTGAAACTCAAGAGGGCACAATCTCTCGCAGCTCGGGGGCAATGCGATCGGGCGCTAGCAGTGGTCACTCATCTCAAGGATGTTGATGCCCGTTTTGCTTTTACCACAAAAGGGATGGACGAATTTGTATCGTCGAAATCGGCTCGGGCCGCGGCTGACCAGGTAACCAAGGCTTGCCCGGTATCGTGAAAGTAAGCATCCGAATCTCGCCAATCGTCCGTGTGGGACGATCCTATTAGCGGCGACGCCCCGCCTACCCTAGATCGCGTTCCCGCCTTCATCGCGTATCGATGAAGGTGCGATGTTCAATTTTGACCAGAACGCCCGGTGCTTGAGTTTTACGCTGATACATAGAGGGCGACTCCTCGCCATCGAAGGTCACGAGGCACTAGCGGCGCGGATCAAGGGGGTAGTCGAGAGTGCCCTGAGCCGGATGGCCGATCACATTATGAGGGTGGAAGTCCATCTGGCCGACGAGAGCGGCCCTAAGAGCCGCGAGAATAACAAACGTTGCATCATGGAGGCGCGCCTCGAAGGCCGCCAGCCCATCGCGGTCACCGACGAAGCGGCGACTGTGGACCTGGCCGTGGACGGTGCTGCAGACAAGTTAGCCAGGCTGATCGAACACACCCTCGGTAAATTGCACGACGCACGGAATCACAGAACTGATCCGCCTCCGCACAAGCCAACATTTTCAGGCCAGTCATGATCGGCAGCACAGCGGTTGTGGCTTATCGGTGACAGAGAAAGAGCATCGAAGCAAGTCCCTCCATTCTCTGCGAAAAAGCAATCAGCAGCGCGATTAGGAGTCAGCTGCAGTGCTGCCCGGGCAGGGCTCCGTCGTGTCTAACTTAATCTGCGATCGAGAATCAACTCCGGGCGGTGGCATTCATGATCCCAACCAAAACAAAGGAATAAGACCCAAGGCGGCAAGAGTTATCAGGAGCAGGAGGCTTTGCACGCCGGTCTTCCGGTCGGCAAGGCTGTAGGCGTAAATACCCTTCACGAGGTTGTTGCTGGCAGCGGCGATTAGAACTGCGGCCGCTGCAACCTTAAGCGGTGTGAGGGTGCCCGCCGCCTGGGTCATTCCCATAATGAAGGGATCCACATCTGTGACACCCATGATCGCGGCCAGAGTATTAACTCCCGCTTTTCCGAGATAAGTAACGGCCAACTGGGTGACGACGAGCAGCGACAAAAACAACGCGGCGAAAAGAAATGCCGCGACGAGCTCGAGTGGATTCTTCGGTTCGAACTCCCGTTGTACGGGCTGGGTCCCGGCGTCGGCCCGGCGCGTCCAAAGCCAACCCCCGAGAACTGCTGCGATGGCGAGCCCCAGAAATGGCACTACCAACAGGGACATCAGGTGACGATTGAAAAGCGCCAGAAGCGCCGCCAGCCGCAGGTACATCACTCCGGACGCGATCAAGATACCGCCAGCGAAGAGGTGGGGATGCGGTTCACGAGCGGCTCGACGTGCCATGACGACGGTAGTGACGGTGGATGAGTAAGCGCCGCCCAGCAGAGCTGCGAGCACGACGCCGCCTCGCTGCCTGGTCACTTTCTGCAACACATAGCTGCCGTATGAGATAGCACTGACGGCAACCACCACGAGCCAGGTCTTGAACGGATTGAGATGGAACCGGCCGAATTCCTGATTCGGCAGTACTGGCAAAATAACGCCCGTCAAAAGGAGAAACTTCGCGAACGTGAGAATCTCTTGCGGGGCGATCCGGACGGCAAGTTTTTCAAGAGCTACCTTGAGGTCAAGCAACAGCAGGCTGGCAACACTGAGCGTGGTGGCGATCCAGAAGTGCCCGT
>CAVXVD010000063.1:0-6907 GCA_963765015.1 uncultured Acidobacteriota bacterium
CTGGCGTGATACCAACGGTGAGCCGACGGGGCTTCTCGAAGATGCCGCGAACGAACAGGTTTCCGCGCTCCTGCCGAGAAGCACGGCGGAAGAGGACATTGCCGCGGCACAGGCCGCACTGAAAGCGATGAGGCAGCAGGGAGTCACCAGCTTTCTGGATGCCGCTGCGTCGAAAGAATCGATCGTCGCTTTCACGGCGGTGAGCCAGAGCGGCGGGCTGACGGCGCGGGCGCATTTTGCGCCGGTCATTGCGCCCTCGGAGGCTGGGGATCTGCCGGGAGCGATTGCGCGGGTGGTGTCGCTGGCCAAGCAGTATGACCAGGGCGCGATCGCGAATGCGCCGGGCATCACGGTGCGAAACGCAAAATTATTTCTGGATGGCGTGATTGCGGCTCCTGCGTTGACCGGCGCCATGAGCGAGCCCTACTTCACGAATGCTGGAACGGCGGATAATCCGCGATGGGTGCCCGGAACGAGCCGCGGACCGGCAGTGTATTTTTCTGCCGAGGCACTTGCCGCGGCGCTGGTGGGGTTAGGGCGTGTGGGGATCGACCCGCACATGCACGCGGACGGAGACGGCGCGGTGCATGCGGCCCTCGAGGGAATTGAGGCGCTGCGGAAGGCACTGCCGACCGCCGACGTGCGAGCGGCGATCGCGCATGATGAGATCGTCGAGCCCGCGGATTTCCCACGCTACAAACAGCTGGGAGCGATCCCGGTGCTCTCGTTTCAGTGGGAAAAGCCAGCAGGAGACACGATGGGACTTAAAGATTATTTTGGTCCGGCGCGCATGAAGATTCTGGAGCCCGCGGGACTATTGGCGGCGGCCGGGGCGCGCATCGTGTTCGGCAGCGACTGGCCAGTGGATCGATTGGACGAGTGGTTTGCCTTGAAAGTGGGCGTAACGCGCACGAATTCGCCGGATGCGCGCTGAATATCGTGGCCGGCTGGGAGAAGACCCGGGATTGTCTCCGATGGCGGTGCTGCGCGCGGTTACGATCGATGCCGCGTATGAACTTCATCAGGACGAGATTACTGGATCGATTGAGGTCGGCAAGGTTGCCGACCTGATCGTGCTCGACCGCAATCCGCTGAAAATAGCTCCCGAGGAAATTGCGAAGACACAAGTGGTTGAGACCGTGGTCGGAGGCAAGGTGGTTTACGGCGCGGCCGCTCATTGAGGGTGGAGCGAAACAGTGCGGGACAGCTGAAACGGAAAAGCCCCACTTCTCGCAATCGGCGCGAGAAATGGGGCACCCAAGTTATAGGTTCTTGTTTTCCGATTCCTTTTCCGACTACACGAAAACTTCGCCCGGCAGCCGAGTGAGTGTGCGCGAGGCGAGGGTATTTTCGACGAAGCGCTTGGGCCGGGTTTCGCCGGACGGATCCATTTGCATTCGTTCGATACGCAACTTCAGGGTGCGCTCGATGTTGCGAAGTTCGACGACTTCGACTCCGGCAGCCAGCGTGGTGGCGTTTCCCTGGGAGCCAGCGCGCCCGGTGCGGCCAACGCGGTGAATGAAATCCTCGGCGATTTTGGGAACGTCATAGTTGATGACGTGGGCCACATCGTCGATGTGGAGCCCGCGGGAGGCGACGTCGGTGGCGACCAGGATCTGGTAGCGGCCCTCCTGAAATCCGCTGAGAGCCGCATTGCGCTGCGACTGCGAGCGGTCGCCGTGAATCATGGTGGCGGTGAAACCGTCGCGGGCGAGATCCTGGGCGAGGCGCTGAGAGCCGCGCTTGGTGCGGGTGAAGATGAGAGTCTGTCCCTTCTCGGCATAGAGAAGCTGGCGGAGCACATCGAGCTTTTCGCCGGGGCGGACTTCGTAGGCTTTCAACTCGACGCTCTCGGCCGGTTTCAGAACGGAACCTAGTGCTACGCGCACGGGATCGCGCATGTATTCGTGAACGAGTCCGGCAACAGACTGTTCGAGCGTTGCGGAGAAGCATAAGGTCTGACGGTTCTTCGGCAGCACCGCCAGAATGCGGCGGATGGCGGGAAGAAACCCCATGTCGAGCATGCGGTCGGCTTCGTCGAGGACGAGCATCTTGATGGTGCGGAGATCGGTGAATTTGCGGTCGGTGAGATCCTGCAGGCGTCCGGGAGTGGCGATGATCAAAGAGGATCCGGCGCGCAGGCCCTGGATCTGAGCTTTCTCGGAGACGCCGCCGATAACGAGGGCAGCTTTGGGAATTCCCTTGGTGCGCAGGTTTTCGTACTGCTCATGGACCTGCATGGCCAGCTCACGCGTGGGCAACAACACCAGTGCGGTGGCGCCCGGAGCGGTTTCGCGGCGGAGCATTTCGATCACCGGGATCAGAAATGCGAGAGTCTTGCCGGTTCCGGTCTGGGCGGTACCGATAACATCTTTACCGTCAAGAGCGGGCTGGATGGCGCGCTCCTGGATGGGGGTTAAGGTAAGGAATTGAGCTGCCGCAAGCTTGTGCTGCAAAGGAGCAGACAAGGGCAGTTCGGAAAATGTGGTCATTCGAGGTTGTTCTTTCTGGAGGGGCCTGTCGATACACTGAGACACACGTGAAGCATTCATGCCGCTCGCTGGTTTTTCGATTTGGCGCTGGAACTAAACGGCGGGCAGGAAAAGCGGAGATGAATCTGATCCAAACTGGGGATCACCGCGTCACGAGCAAACCGTGGAAAAAGCGTCAAAAAGAGTATACCAGATAAAGATGATTAGGATTAATTACGGCGGTAACGCCCGTGGTGCGGTAGATAAATTTCCACAGGGAAAGGTGGGTTCCACTAGGAACGGGCCGAAAGCGCGTATCCAAGTGGTTTAGGGATGCGGAAAGAATCATGACGAATGTGAGCGCTCCTAGGCTAGAATTGAAAATCCCAGAATCAACACACTAACGAATGCCCCAAACAAGACTCTCTTGCTTCTGGCAAGAACCCGAGCTTGGCCGTGAGACTCGGGCGGCAGTATCTCTCCACGGTCACACCAACCGTTCGAAGGAAAGCCTGCAACTGATTCCGGAGTTGGCTCGAAGAGGGCCGATGCTGCACGCGGCGCTGGAAAAGCAGTGCCAGAAATCCAGGATCCCGGTGGATTTCCGGCGGGCCTACTGGACGCCTCCGTTGACTCCGAAGCTGGCTTACGAAACCGAACAAAATCAGATCGAGGAGAAGCTCGGCCTGAAGAGCCTGGTCTCGCTGACAGACCACGACAATATTGAAGCGCCGCTTTTATTGCGAACGTTGCCAGCCACGGCGCGTGTCCCGATCTCAGTGGAGTGGAGCGTGCCGTTCGCGACGACCATTTTCCACCTGGGGGTGCACAATCTGCCGGCGC
The DNA here is from genome assembly GCA_963765015.1 of uncultured Acidobacteriota bacterium. Taxonomy (GTDB): domain Bacteria; phylum Acidobacteriota; class Terriglobia; order Terriglobales; family Acidobacteriaceae; genus Sulfotelmatobacter. The sequence goes on from CAVXVD010000063.1 coordinate 3,315, forward strand.
GACGGGCGCAGGCGATCATGGAGGATCTTGCGGCATATACGCGGAATCCGAACGATGGGCAGTTGATCGAGTTGCTGGCGATGCTCGACAGGTTTCCGGAAGTGCTGGTGGTGTTCAACCACCCGCTGTGGACGCAGTCTTGCGTTGGGGTGCAGCGGGGTGCCGACGACCTGGACCGGTTCCTGGGCTGCGCCGGAGAATTTTTGCACGCGTTCGAAATCAATGCCACGCGCAGCGCCAAGGAAAATACGCTGGTGGGGCAGCTGGCGGAGCGTTGGGAGCGGCCGCTGGTGTCGGGTGGAGACCGTCATGGATGCGCGGCGAGCGGAGCGTTGAATCTGACGCGGGCGGAAAGTTTTTGCGAGTTTGTCAGTGAAATCCGGCAGGATCAACGCAGCCACGTGCTGCTGATGCCGCAGTATACCGAGCCGGTCACATTGCGGACGACGCGGACGCTGCTGGACGTGATTCGGGAATATCCGGAATATCCTATCGGTTCACGGCGGTGGGATGATCGCATTTTCCATCCGGACGCGAACGGCGGGGCGGACCGGCCGATTTCGTCGCTGTGGAAGGCACCGCCGGCGTACGTGGAGAAAATCCTGTCGTGGATCCGCCTGGTCGAGCACCGGGCGGTGCAGCGAACGCTGAGATGCGTGTTCCGGCATGCTTCGATGACTAGCCGGCCGGTGGAAATTCCGCACGAGCCGATCGTCAAAGAGGTTGTGGCCCCGGAGGCAGTGTCTTCTGAGGCGCTGTCGTGAAGAAAGACCGTCCCAGGGTCGCGTTTTTTCCTTGCGTCTATCACGAAGTGGACGGCGTGGCGAAGACCAGCCGGCACTTTGAGGCATTCGCCAGGCGCCACGAGATTCCATTCCTCATGGTGCATGCTGGCCCGCGCGATGAGATCACGAGAGAAGGATCGGTGACGCGCGTACAACTGCGGCGGGGACCGGTGAAGTTTCCGCTCGATCAAGCCCACGATTACGACCTGCTCTTCCTGCGGCATTACCGGAAACTGGAGCCGCTGCTGCGTGACTTCCGTCCGGACGTGGTGCAGATTACGGGGCCAAGCGACGTGGGCACAATGGGAGCGACGGTCGCGCACAAGATGAAGATTCCGCTGGCGGCGTCGTGGCAGACGAATCTGCATGAATATGCGCGACGGCGGATGGCGGCGGCGACATCGTTTCTTCCGGAGGAAATCTCGTCGCGACTGGCGGATGTGACGGAGCGGTTAAGTTTCCGTGCATCGGCGCGCTTCTACAAAATTCCTCGACTGTTGTTTGCGCCGAATCAGGAGTTAGTGCGCCTGCTGGAGACCGCGACGGGGAAGCCGTGCTATCTGATGTCGCATGCGGTGGACACAGGCGTTTTCAGTCCGCAGTTTCGCGACCGCAAAGAAGGACCGTTTACGATCGGCTATGTGGGACGGCTGACGGCGGAGAAAAACGTGCGCGCGCTGGCGCGGCTGGAGAAGGCTCTTCGGGAGCAAGGGCTGCGCGAGTTTCGAACGGTCGTCGTCGGAGAAGGCGCCGAGAGCGAGTGGCTGCGCAACCACATGCGGCAGGTTGAGTTGACGGGGGTGCTGACGGGACCGGAGTTGTCGCGTACTTTCGCCAACTTTGATGTGCTGGCGTTTCCTTCCGAGACCGACACCTTCGGCCTGGTGGTGCTGGAAGCGCTGGCTTCCGGAGTACCGGCCGTGGTCACCGACTGCGGAGGGCCACAATACACGGTGCGACATGGGTCAACGGGATTTGTCGCACGCAGCTTCGATGAGTTTGTTTTCTATGCTGCGAAGCTGATGACCCAGCCTGATCTTCTCGAGACGATGCGCGCGGCCGCGCGCGAGCAGGCTTTGACTACTTCCTGGGACCGCATCTTCGAAGGGATGTATGAGGCGTACGAGCGCTGCTTGCTTTGTTGCTCCGTGGCCACGGACAGCGAGCTCCATGTTGCGACCACGTGACCGGTGAATTCGATCGCGATCCTTATCATTCCTCTTCCAAAGCAAAGACATGATGGGCGTGACCTGGGTTGTCCGGAGAGTGCCGATGGCTGGATACAAAGTTGAGGTAGGCAAAGGGCTTGAAATGGAGCACAATCAGGGCGGGACGCGGAGGACGACGAATTGAAGATCTCGCAAAAGGGACTGTACGCGCTGCAAGCGATGATGACGCTGGCGCGACGGCACGAGCAGGGCGCGATCAAAATCCGGGAGATCGCCGCGGAGAGCGATTTGCCGGAGAAGTTTCTGGAATTAATTCTGCTCGAGTTGAAGAATGCCCGAATTGTCGATAGCGTGCGCGGAGCGAGAGGCGGGTACCAGCTGCGACGGGATCCGGCGGAGATTCCTCTCAGCGATATCATCCGGCTCGTAGATGGTCCTCTGGCTCCGATGGGAGACGCGGAGCAACTGCGCAGCTTGATTGCCAAGGACGCCGATCACCGGGCGCTGTATGAAGTGTTTCTCGAAGTTCGCGACGCGGCCGCCAAGATTCTGGAACATACAACCGTCGCCGATCTAGTGAGCGGCGGCAAAAGCCGCAAGGGACCGGGAGCGAAGGGTGCGGCTCCAGGGAAAAAGAAAGCCACCGGGGCATAGCGTTCCTCCGGCGGCATGGCGTTGCGATGTGACTCAGTCAGAGGTCTGCGACGAACCCAAATCGCCGGCTACGCTTTCCAGCCGAACATAGCTTGCTTCCATTCCGTTTTCCATTCCAGTAGCCAGCATCGCAGCCCGGGTTTGTGCATCGGGCAGGGTCATGCGCATCGTCATCAAGGTTCCCGAGCCATCCGGCTCGAACGTCGTCTCCACATGATTGTCTGGCGTGGGATCGGGGAGGTGCATCCGTTCTACGTGGACGATCCTGCGGTAGGGCTCTAATTCGAGGAACTCGCCGGTGAGATGAAATCCGGCACCCTTACCGTGCTTCCATTCGTAGCGGATCTTGCCGCCCGGCCGAGCTTCATTGATGCAGACGGGCATGGTCCAGCCCTCCGGGCCTAGACACCATTGCTGGATCAGTTTCGGATCGGTGTGTGCGCGGTACACGGCTTCGGGCGGAGCGGCGAAGTGCCGGGTGACAACGATGTGGGTATCGCCTTCGGTTTTCAGGGTTAATGTGCTCATCGCGTTTTCCTCTTGGTGTCGGTTTGCTCTGTCTCGGTTGGCATGGCGGCGAGAACTGCGTCCAGCCGCGTGTAGTTTTTCTCCAGCGCTTTGCGCAACATGGCAAGCCACTGGTCCATGGCTTCGATGCCAGCCTTCGCCAGGCGGCGAGGGCGCTTCGTACCCTCGACCCGCTGGAGGATGAGGCCAGCCTCTTCGAGTACCTTCAGGTGTTGCGAGATGGCAGGCTGCGACATCTCGAACGGCCTCGCCAATTCCATGACCGTCGCTTCCCCAAGCGCGAGACGCGCCAAGATAGCCCGGCGAGTCGAGTCGGCGAGGGCGGCGAAGGAGGCATCCAATGTGGACAGTGCTGACATAAGTGATAAGTTATATAAGTTATGTCTTATTGTCAAGAAAAATCCAATTCAGGATGCGACGGCTCGGTGGGTTTTATGGGTTCTGCATAGCAATACAT
>CAVXVD010000064.1:0-47317 GCA_963765015.1 uncultured Acidobacteriota bacterium
GACGCATCGCTCATTACCATCGACACTACACAGAATGGAGTCCTTGTAATGAATCACCCTGATATTCAAGAGATATCCGTATCGTGTCATACTTCAGCGAGAGTTGCGAACCAGTTTTTTATTCATAGAGATCGTCTTCGAGTGCGGATGATGAAAAGGCTGCATTGGAACGACGAAGAACGCTCAGTTCTTGGGCGAAGGCGAATCTAGACTGATAAACGAACACAAAAGATTAAGCGCTGGCAAACTCTTCCGCTAAGGTGTGTGACCAGCTTACGGCTGTGAACCATGTAGTTGGCCCCGATTATTAACGGCATGTTATCGTAGACCCAGTCGATCAAGGACTTTAAATATGGTAGCAGGAGCCCCTCAAGTGTGATGGATGTCAGCGACCGCTCTATGTTCAACCCTTCCACTCCATCGTGTATGGATTACTTGTTCCTGCTTCTACAGTTTCCGATGTTAATAGTGTCCCTTCCATCTGATAGGGGCGGGAACAACTTTAGACTATGGCAGTTTACCAGTTGAACAAAAGAACGAGGTCGACCTTTCCATTGCTGCCTTACAAAACGTCGTCGAGTCTTTGTCTGCGGCGCCGTCGACCCCGGGCAACAACTCACGCTTTGTGGCTCCCAACGCCTCACGCATCAAGGAACAGATTCTGAACGTTATCTTCTTACTTCTAGAAATTCCAAGGTTGGTGTCTTCCTTGCCCGTTGCTGTTACCTCGTTGGTTTACCATCTATATATGTATGTACGTTTGGCAGTCGATTCCTCTGTCAATTCTGCTCTGCGAGAAGCGAAACTCCGCAGATTTGTATCGCAAAATTTCGTCCGCCAGCGGGGAAATATCGGTAATACCGAAGATCGTGAGGTCGCTCAGTGGATTGAAAATGTTTTGCTCCTACCGAACTTCGTCGTCTGGCTACAGACAGTTCCAATGTTCTCGAGAGTGCGAATGAATTTTATCGTTCGGGTACACCTTTTAAACGGTCACTCACCGCTATGCTTCAAGCGAATGCCGCAGCTGCAGGAGCTAATGCAGCCGGGAATGGTTCGGGCAGTGCGGCGAATTCATTGTTAAATGTACCTGGTTCGTCTCGCATGCAACTGCGTCGCTCTTCAGTGCCACCCTATGCAGAAGGCTCAGCCTCGACCTCAGACAATGCTGCTCCTGCAGGTCAAATCAGCGCACAGGATGATATTCAAGCCGATAGCAGTGCAGCAAGTAAATCATCCCGTGTTCGATTTTCGGAACAAACAGAAATTCAAATTGTCTCGCCTCTGCCGGAAGAAATTGACGAACCTGCTGCATCACAAAATTTGATCGAACGCATTGAAGGTTATATCTTATCATCGTCTATGGCCCGAGTGTCTAAGTGCAGTCAACCTCTGGATCTTCGATATCTTCAACTACGTGTCGCTGTTACCTGACTCGCCTTTATTGGTTCTCACAACGCATCTGTTTAATACGCTCGGGCTTTTCGAGAAATTCTGCATCCCTCTGCAAAATTTTAACAAACTTTATGAGCTGCATTGAACGTGGGTACAAAAACAATGCGTATCATAATGCTGTTCATGCTGCAGATGTGGTGCAAAATATGTACTTCTTCCTTCGGACCACCAGTTTTTCAGAGAAAAAACCTGACCACTCGATGTGTTTGCTGCTCTGATTGCAGCTGCCATCCACGATGTTGGACATCCAGGTACCAACAACGCCTTCCAAATAGCTATTGGTTCTGATCTTGCAGTCACATATAACGATCGATCGGTATGTCGCGCTGTGATGTGGTTTTACTGTGTCTGTTCCAATTTCTGATCTCAACTGGTCTTTCTTTAGGTATTGGAAAATTACCATCTAGCGGAAGCTTTCCGGATTCTCAAACGACCTGATTGTGATATATTTGCCGGCCTATCTCCAGATATGCGCAAAGAGATACGTGAGAGTATCATCGTAATGGTGTTGGCAACAGGTACAATAGGGCTTGTCATTGCATATGTTCTATCAGTATTCAGTTGGACTTAATTTCCATGCAAGTACATTTGCACGTTATGTCTGAACTGCAAACAGCAATCGAAACGAAGCGAGAGGTATTCCCAGTGTGTACTCTCGTTCGGAGTTGTTTGGCATTGACTGTTTCTGTTTATAGGCTGGCAAATGGTTTGATTCGAAGAATCGGCAGGACACTTTACTGTGCCTCAAAGTTGGCTTACATTGTGCTGATGTAGCGAATCCTACGAAACCGCTCCATTTGTATAAGAACTGGTGAGTTTGATATTAAGCCGAGGGTAATCGCTTGTATCATGATTGTTGTTTGGATAGGGTGGATCGGATTGTAGCTGAATGGTACAATCAAGGAGATGATGAACGACGCCGTGGTCTTGTCGTTAGTCCGCTTATGGATCGCGACAAGCCGAATGTGGCACGGTCTCAAGTGGGCTTCATTGATTTCTTCATTCGTCCACTCTTTGAAACTTGGGTGATTATCGTGCCGGAATCAAAGGAATGTATGGACTATTTGCTCACCAATCGACAGTACTATGAAACGCTGGCGACGAATCCAACTGGGGCCAATGCTGGTGTGAGTGGAGTGGGTTCACCTCCATCCGGCGTGTCGCCGATACAACAACGAGTTGCTGCCGCTGCAGCTCTTGCGTCCCCTCGACCAAGACCGCATGTAGTGTCACCCATCGCAGAAGAAGAAGACCATTGAAGTTTTTCACACAACTTCTTGTGTTCATCGTCAAATACACACCTGGACAGTGGCGCGCATTTGTGTATATCTGTTGTGTTGTGTTTCGTGCTTTGCTAGATTGTGTTTCCGTTGCGTTAGACGTTCCAGTTGTATTCGCGCTCTGGTCGGCTTCCAAAATTCTATACGCGCTCCATTGTGTGTTCATGAAAGTGTAGCAGTAAATGTAAATGGTTGCATGGTGAATGCCTCTCGGCACCACCGTAGAGGGCTGGTATCAATCTGTCTCGAATGACATCTTCACAGCCTCAGTACGATATCGCCATAAGCAGTTTGCCGCTTGGAATGGTCTGGAAGAAACTGCATCTGAATTACGAAACTCACTCTGTATAGGTAGCCATACCGGTACCGTACCGTACAGTACGCCGGACAATCCCACATCGGAGTTCTATTCTTGCTAAGTACCGTATACTATCGTATACGTATCGTCATTGTTTCATACCTTCCAGCCGAGTTTCTCTCGCTTTCTTCCTTCCTTCAGCACATGTTCATCGCATATTGAGGGAACTATATTTCTAATATATCTGTGTTGCTTCCTTCCTATGAAGAGAACACTCAAGATAATATATATATCCGAGTGGTCGTTTTCCCTTTCTTCACTCCAGATGACAGACAAACCACCGATGGAGCGCCGATTAAGTGGTCAAGCTCCACCCAAGTTAGGTACGATCAAAACAGTGTGATGTGTTGGACTAGAATGGATATTTTGTATAGAAACCATGAGATATGTATGCATGTTTACGATAAGGTCTACCTCCATCCCTTGCCCGCGGAGTTCGCGCTCCAAGGCCCGCGCCTGCCGTTCGGTATTGCGACGGATGGGAGAGCCGCCGCCGATGGTCGCATAGTGATGCTGCACCTTGCGGGCCCGAGTCGTCGAGATCAGTTTGGCCAGAGGCTTCCGTCCGATACGGGCAAAAGGGAAGTCAATAATGTCGGGGTCGCAAAAGAGGTTGTAAAGAAATGGTTCGATCGCTTCCAGCGTGTCGGGTCCACCGAGCTGAAAGAGAACTATCCCCACACGCCGTGCTGTGCGCGTCATTTTCCCCAGAATCCCCAGAACGGAAGGCACTTTACTCCGAATCAAGTGTGCGAGTCAATGCCGGAATGAATAGGAGTTTGGTTTCGAGAGAATTTTTCCCACGGGTTTTGCGGGATTGCAAAAATACCGCCGCACCGTGCAAGCTATTAGCCATGCCCGAACTGCCCGACATAGCCGCCTATATCAGCGCGCTCGAACCGCGGATTGTCGGCCAGCCTCTTCAACGTGCACGCCTGTCGAGTCCGTTTCTACTGCGTACGGTCGCACCGCCGCTGAGCAGTGCGGAAGGCCGGAGGGTCGTCGGGCTGTGCAGGATCGGCAAGCGCATTGCCATTGGTCTCGAAGAAGATCTCTGGATCGTGCTGCACCTGATGATTGCCGGGCGGCTGCATTGGCGCCCTCGCGAAGCCAAGCTGGGCGGCCGCCAGAATCTGGCCGCGTTCGACTTCCCGAACGGCTCCCTGGTCCTTACTGAGGCCGGTAGCAAACGCCGGACGGCGCTGCATCTGATCAGCGGACAAGAGAACCTGGCGTCGCTCGATGCTGGCGGAATCGACGTCTTCACCAGCGACCTCGAGGCCTTCCGCACCGTCCTCACGGCGGAAAATCATACCTTGAAGCGAGCTTTAACCGATCCTCGCCTACTCAGCGGAATTGGCAATGCTTACTCGGATGAGATTCTGCATGCCGCGCAGCTTTCCCCGATCCTGCTTACGCAGAAGCTGAAGCCGCCCGAGTGGGAGCGGTTGTTGGCCGCGACTCGTCAAACTCTGCAACTCTGGATGGATCGTCTTCGCGTGGAGGCGGAATCTGCTTTTCCAGAAAAAGTGACAGCCTTCCGCAAAGATATGGCTGTCCACGGGCGCTACGGCCTGCCCTGTCCAAGGTGTGGGGATAAGGTCCTGAGAATTCGCTACGCGGACAAAGAAACAAACTACTGCGCGCAGTGCCAGACCCAGGGGAAAGTGCTGGCCGACCGCAGCCTGTCGCGGCTATTGGGATCGGACTGGCCGCGCACCCTGGACGAATTGGAAGCGCTGAAACGGCGCTAGCTGACCCGACCAGGGACGCGGCCCGTCCACTACTGATAGATGGAAATGCCTTCGATGCCGGTTACGGCAGCCGCAGTTCGCCGTGTTCCGGTACCACCACGTTCCGCCTCTGGCCGTCGACAAAAAACAGCACCCGAAGTACTTTGTGGATGCCCGGATCGGGGTCCACTCCCAGATCGCGATTTTCCACGCGCAAAAAGAGATGGTCTCCTTCCTTCATCTGGCGCAAGCGTTCGGTCACATTGTAGAAGTGGCCTTCGCCGCCATAGTAAGCGGCCATAATATGCAGGCCGCGCTCGTGGTAATCAAATCCTGCGTCGGGATCGAATTCCAGCCGCACCGGGGTATTTTCGGCGAACTCATACTCTTGCGTGTCTCCGTCCCAGTGGCGGACGCGAATCATGAGGGTCTTCACGCGCCCCGGGGCCGGATCGCCGAGGAATTGCCGCGTGGCGATAAATTCCAACCTGCCGTCATGCATCTGAGAGCGCACCTGTGGCGTGACATCCACGCGCTCGCCACGGAATCCCCACTCTGCCCGCACTAGCATGCCGCCCTGTGCCACGGCTGGCACGGTTAGTAAAAGCATTAACGTCAGACTTCCCAAAACGCCCAAGCATCGTTTGGACTTCATTACTTCCTCCATAGATTGAATTCAAGGTGTGGAACGTTGTTTCGAATGATTCCCGAGAAAGGGTGTACGGTCAAGAGCTTCTTGGTTCCGACTGCATCTCTTCGATCACAGCATCGGCGAATTCCGAGGTTCCGTTGGAGCCTCCGATGTCGCGCGTGAGTTTTTCCGGATGGCGGTAAACGCGCTCCAGGGCGTTGCGAATTTGCGTGGAAGCCGCATGCTCACCGAGATGCCGCACCATCAGCAGGGCAGATCGGAGCAGGGCCGTCGGATTGGCCAGATTTTTTCCCGCGATGTCGGGAGCCGAGCCATGCACCGCCTCAAAGATCGCGCAGTCGTCGCCGAGGTTTGCACTGGGCACAAATCCCAGACCGCCGACAAATGCCGCGCACAAGTCCGAAAGAATGTCGCCGTAAAGGTTCTCCATGACCAGCATGTCGTACTGGTAAGGATTCATCACCAACTGCATGCAGGTGTTGTCGACGATGTGCTCGCCGTAGGTGATCTCGGGATAGTTCTTCGCCACGGCGCGCGTGCAACGCAGAAAGAGTCCATCCGACAACTTCATGATGTTGGCTTTGTGGATGCAGTGAATCTTCTTCCGCTGGTTCTTGCGCGCGTATTCGAAGGCGAACTTGGCAATCCGCGTCGACGCCTTCTCCGTAATGATCTTTAGGCTCTCGACCACGCCTGGCACGACTTCGTGCTCCAGTCCGGAGTAGAGTCCCTCGGTATTTTCGCGCACAATGATCAGGTCGACGTCGGGATACCGCGTGGGAATGTGCGGCAGATTGCGGATCGGCCGGAAGTTTGCGTAAAGCTCGAAGCGCTTGCGCAGCGCCACATTGATGCTGGGAAAGCCGCCGCCCACCGGGGTTGTGACCGGTCCCTTCAATCCCACATGCGTGCGCTCCAGCGATTCGATCAGCTCTTTGGGAATGTATTCGCCGGATTTTTCGTAGGCCTCCGCGCCCACCGCAAAGGTCTCCCATTCAAACTTCACCCCGGTAGCTTCCAGGATCCGTACCGTCGCGTTGGTGACTTCGGGGCCGATCCCGTCTCCGGGGATGAGCGTTACTTTATGACTCATGATTGCACTGTCCTATGAAGAGCGAGTGGTGAATGATCGGGGAGTACTGTCGGGAGCCCAGTGGCAAAACTTGGTGTCACTGATCACTGACGCCTGATCACTGGCCACCGGTTTTCGCCTTCACCAGATCTTTCAACTCGTTCATGAATTCTTTAACATCTTTGAAGTCGAGGTACACGGAGGCAAAGCGCACATAGGCGACTTTGTCATAGCGGCGCAAGCGGTTCATGATCAGCTCGCCCAGTTCGCTGGTCTTACGCTCGCGCTCGGCGGACTCGATCACGAACGATTCCGCCTCATTCACGATCTGTTCCAGCTTGCTGATGGGGACGGGACGCTTTTCGCAGGCCCGCAGCAGGCCGTTGAGTACCTTCTGGCGGTCAAATTTCTCCCGCCGTCCGTCCTTCTTCACTACCATGTAGGGGATTTCGTCGATGCGTTCGTAGGTGGTAAAGCGCTTCCCGCACTTCAGACACTCGCGCCGGCGCCGGATCGACTCGGCCTCTTTACTCTCGCGCGAGTCGACTACCTTATCGTTGGCAAAGCCACAAAAAGGACATTTCATGATGCTTGATCGCTCAGCCCGAGACGAATCCCATAAGCTCTGCAATTGGGCAGGCACACCGAGGGAATCGATTGTCCGAGTCGATAACTCAAAATTGTAACAGTTAGAGGGCAGGTAGAATCGGCGCCCGCAGCCCAGGCCGTTGCTTAGCCAAGCACCCTTGGAAGCCCGGAGGCAAGAAAGGCAAAACGGCGCTCGCACCCCCTGCGGTACGAGTGCCGTTTTTTCCTCATGCACTGCCGGTGACGGAAGGCACGAAGCCTGCGATCCTCAACAAGGTGAGCGGGAGTTCCGCGAGAGCAAAGGATCTGACCGAAAGTGTGCTGCATGGCCGCTTTGGATTTGTCATACAAATGTCTGCATTTTGTAAAAACAGTGCTTCCTTCGGCTTTCAGCGGTTTGCAGGTTGCATCGGAGCCCCATCGGTAACTCAGAGCTTCCGTTCTCGCGCTGATATGATGAGGCTTCCCCTACCCAAACTGTGCGCGTCCTGCTGAATCTCGGAATCCTGCTGCTGGCGCTGCCTCTGGTGGCGCAGAGCAATACCGGAGAACTGCGCCTCAGAGTGACCGATCCTCACGGGCTGGGGATCAAGACTGCCGTGGAATTGGTCAGCCAGGCCAACCAATATCGCAACCTGCTGGCCACGGACGATGCCGGCCTGCTGGTTGCGAAGCGGTTGCCGTTCGGCCTGTACCGCATCCATATCGAAGAGCCGGGATTCGCGGTCACCTCCTTTTCAGTCGAAGTTCGTTCCTCAATTCCCATCGAACGCTCGATCCAATTGAACATCGCTTCGGTCACCGATTCCATCACGGTCCAGGATGCCAACACGCTGGTTGATCCCCACCAGCCCGGTTCAGTGAACGAAATCGGGTCGGAGGCGATCGAGACTCGAACCACCTCGCTTCCCGGCAGGTCGTTGCAGGATCTGGTGAATTCCCAGCCGGGCTGGCTGTACGAAGGCAACGCCGTGCTGCATCCGCGCGGAGCCGAGTATCAAACCCAGTTCGTGGTCGACGGCATCCCGCTGACCGACAATCGTTCGCCGAGTGCGGGTCCCGAAATCGAAGCGGATGATGTCGATTCGCTCACCGTCTACACGGCCGGGATTCCCGCGGAGTTTGGACGCAAGATGGGCGGCGTCGTCGAAGTGAACACGCTGAAAGACACCAAACCCGGATTCCACGGGCAGACCTCGCTCTCTGGCGGCAGCTTCGATACGGCCGGAGCCTTTGCACAGGCTGAATATGTCTGGAAGGGAAGCGAGTTCGGCGGCAGCGCCTCGGGCAGCATGACCAGCCATTACCTGAACCCGGTAGTTCCCGAGAATTACACCAATCGCGGCACCACTGGCGATTTTTCGCTGCACTACGAGCACGATCTGACGCCCGACGACCGCATCGGCCTAAGCGTTCGTCATGCGCTCTCCCGCTTTCAGATTCCCAACGAACAAGTGCAGCAGGATGCGGGCCAGCGCCAGGATGGAGACAACTTTGAAACCATGGGCATCGTCTCCTATCAGCACGTTTTCTCGGCTAATGTTCTGGGAAACGTGCGTGGAATGGTGCGCGATGATTCCGACGATCTCACTTCGAATCCCGAATCAACGCCGGTCATCGCGTTCCTGCACAACCATTTCCGCGAGGGATACTTCAACAGCTCCATTTCGGTGCATCACGGCCTGCAGGAGTTCAAGGCAGGCATCGAGTCAGACAATACCTTCCTGCAGGAAAACTTCAGCGACATCATCACGGATCCGTCACAATTCGATCCCGGCACGCCGCTCACCTTCAGCTTTCCCGGCAATCGCCCTTCGGACGGAAACCGCCCGGACTTGGAGCAGGCCGCGTATGTTCAGGATCTGATCCGCTGCGGAAATTGGACGGTCAGCGCCGGCCTGCGCTGGGACCACTATCAACTGCTGGTCAACCAGAACGCGCTCAGCCCGCGGCTCTCGGCTGCCAGGTTTTTTCCCTCAGCTGGCCTCGTCGTCCACGTCGCCTATGACCGAGTATTTCAGACTCCTTCGGCGGAGAACCTTTTGCTCGCCAGCTCTCTGCAGGTCATCTCACTTAACCCGAACGTCTTGCGCTTGCCGGTCGAGCCCTCGCACGGTAACTATTTTGAAGTAGGAGCGACCAAGAGCCTCGGGAGCCAATTGCGGCTCGATGCCAACTACTTCCGGCGCTATGCCGACAATTACGCCGACGACGATCAGTTGCTGAGCACCGCCGTCAGTTTTCCTATTTCCTTCCGGAAATCGATCATCTACGGTGCGGAAGGGAAGCTGGAGATGCCGAAGTGGGGACGCTTCTCCGGCTTTGCCAGCTATTCCTACATCGTGGGCAACGCCTGGTTTCCGGTGACCGGCGGATTATTTCTCGGCAGCGACGCGTTAAATGCTACGACGCAGCTCACCGGACATTTTCCCGATTCGCAGGATCAGCGCAACACCGTACGGTTTCGCCTGCGTTACCAGCTGGCGCCGCGCCTGTGGCTGGCGGGAGGCGCCGAGTATGGCAGTGGCTTGCCCTTTGATTTTGACGGAACCTATCAGCAGGCTCTCGCGGAATATGGACAAGCAGTCATCGATCGCATCAACTTTGAGCGCGGCCGGGTGCGGCCGTCGCTCTCGATCAACGCCTCGGCAGGTACAGAGATTTACAAAAGTGACAAATTTTCCGCGCGGCTGCAGGCGGACGTCGCGAATCTGGCAAACCGCCTGAACGTGATCGACTTCGGAGGCTTGTTCTCCGGAAACGCGATTGCCCCGCCCAGAAGTTATTCGCTGCGATTGCAGACTACGTTCTAGACGAACCCTCTCCGGCACCGAGTAGCGCCCTACACCACGAAATACTTCGCCCGCGGATGATGCACGACGATCGCCGACGTCGACTGCTCCGGTTCCAGCAGAAACCCGGAGGTCAGCCGCACGCCCACATTCTCTTCCGGCTTGAGCAGCGCAAACAGCTTCGTCTGATCTTCCAGATTCGGACAGGCCGGGTAACCAAAGGAATACCGTGACCCGCGATACTTCTGATGAAACAGATCGCGGATGTGGGGAGCGTCCTCGCCGGCGATGCCCAATTCTTCTCGCATCTTCTTGTGATGCAATTCCGCCAGAGCCTCGGCCGTTTCCACGCTCAGCCCGTGCAAATACAAATATTTCGTGTACTCCCCGCCTTCAAACAGTCGCTGGGTCTCGATGCTGGCCTTTGGCCCGATCGTAACCAGCGAAAGCCCGATCACATCCATCTTCCCGGAAGACTTGGGCGCAAAGAAATCCGCGATCGCCAACCGCCGCCCTTCGCGTTGCCTGCGGAAATGTAAATCGCAGCAACTCGTGGGCTGAAGTGGCGCTCGGGACTCGGGACTCAGGACTCGGGACTTGATACACGACTACATCATTCCCGTCCGCCTGGGCAGGGAAGTATCCATAAACAACCTTGGGTTCGAACAGTCCCGACGCCGCAACCTCATCTTCCAGCGTGTGCAGAATCGGCCGGAACTTCTCGTCCACCAGTCGCAGGTAATCCGCTTGCGAAGCCGTCTTCAGCTGCCACTGATTCTTGAACAGCGCCGTTTCGTTGATGTAGGGGAACAGTTCGCGGACGTCGTAATCTTTCTTCACCCGCACGCCCCAAAACGGAGGCTCCGGGAATATTGGGCGCATCGGTCACCACCGGACTGCGCTCGGCAAACACCGGGCCGGTTTCTTCGTCAACAGCCGTAGCCTTAGCGTATTCCTTGACGGTGCGGCCCTCGGTCAGGCGGGTTTGTTTCGGACCGTTATCCGTGGCGAGATCCTCCATGATGTGCAGTCCCGCAAAGGCGTCGTCGGCGTAGAAAACCGCGTTCCCGTACTCGCGGCGCAAGTCATCTTCCACATATTTCCGGGTGAGCGCAGCCCCGCCGCAAATGACCGGATACGCCAGCTTCTGCCGCTCCAAATCCTGGATCACATACTTCATCTCGAGCGTGGATTTCACCAGCAGCCCGCTCAGACCGATCGCGTCCGCCTGGTGCTCCTGGGCTGCGCGGATGATCGTATCTCCGGGTTGCTTGATCCCCAGGTTGATCACCTTGAATCCGTTGTTCGACAAGATGATGTCCACCAGATTCTTGCCGATGTCGTGCACGTCGCCCTTCACGGTCGCGAGCACAATGGTGCCTTTTTGCGATCCGGCTTTCTTCTCCATCTTCGGTTCGAGATAGGCGACCGCCGCTTTCATTACTCCGGCAGAGTCGAGCACCGACGGCAGTTGCATCTTGCGCGCGCCAAACAGATCGCCCACCGTCTTCATGCCGTCGAGCAGCACGGTGTTGATCAATTCCAGCGGCGAATAGCTGGCGAGCGCATCGTCGAGTAACGCTTCCAGCGATTTCTTATTCGCGCCGTCTCCGACCGATTTCTCGCCGTTGATGATGGCGTACTTCAATTTGTCCTCGACCGACAACGTGTCGAGGTGCGCCGTGGTGGACGTAGCCGGCTTGCCTTTCATCCCGGCGAAGTGCGCCATGTAGATCTGCAGCGGATCGCCCACGGAATTGCCATCGCGGTGAATCAGCTTCCGCGCCAGCTCAACTTCTTCCTGCGGAATCTTGTACAGCGGATAGATCTTCGTGTAGTTCACGATGGCCATATCCAGCCCATGGTCCACCGCCTCGTGCATGAATACCGAGTTCAGAACACGCCTGGGATAAGCGTCGAGTCCAAACGAAATATTGCTGACGCCCAGAATCGTCTTAACTTCAGGCAACTCTTTCTTGATGCGCTCGACAGCCTTCAACGTCTCCATTCCCGCCGTGCGATATTCTTCCTGCCCGGTCGAGATCGGCAAGGTCAGGGCATCGAAAATCAGGTCGGTGCCGTCGAGCCCATACTTCTTGGTGGCCAGATCGTAAATGCGGTGTGCGATCGCAACTTTCTTGTCCGCAGTCAGGGCCATGCCGTCTTCATCGATGGTCAGCGCAATCACCGCCGCCCCGTAACGCTTGGCCATCGGCAGCACCTGCGACGTGCGCTTCTCGCCATCTTCGAGGTTGATGGAGTTGATGATGGCCCGTCCGGGAATGCGCTTCAGCGCCTCTTCCACCACGTCGGCCTCGGTCGAATCCACCAGGATCGGCGCCGGGACTCGCGTGGCAATCTTTTCCAGAATCGAAGTGATATATCCCTTTTCGTCCTCGCCGACGATGGCGCAGCACAGGTCCAGCATGTGCGAGCCGTCGTTGACCAGGCGCTTCGCCAGTCCCAGGATCTCGTCGTACTTCTTGCCCTGCACCAGCTTGCGGAAATGATCGACGCGGGTCGTCGTATTCATTTCTTCAGCGACGATCAGCGGTTTGGGCTCGAGATCGAGCGGAACGGTGGTGTAGGCGCTGGAGGCCGCACCTGACGCGCTTGACGTCGCGCTTCGCCGGTTCCACGCCAGAAACCGCGTCCACCACGGCTTTCAGGTGCTCCGGAGTCGTGCCGCAACATCCGCCCACAATGCGAACTCCGTAATCCTTCACGAAATGCTTGTGATATTCCGCCAAGTCTCCCGGCGACAATTTGTAAACCGCATGGCCACCAACGTTCTGGGGCAGACCGGCATTGGGCAATACGGAAACTTCCTTCGTCGAATTCAGCGCCAGGTAGCGCACCGAATCGTTCATTTCCTTCGGACCGGTCGCGCAGTTCAAGCCGATTGCATCTACCTCGAACGGTTCGAGTGCCGTCAAGGCTGCGCCGATCTCGGTGCCCAGCAGCATTGTGCCCGATTCCTGCAGGGTGACTTGCACCTGCACCGGCAGCCGCTTGCCCGCCTTGCGCATCGCTTCGATCACGCCAATCGTCGCAATCTTGGCTTGCAACAAATCCTGCGCCGTCTCGATCAGAAGCACATCGACCCCGCCTTCAATCAGCGCCCCAGCCTGTTCCTCATAGGCCGCTACCATCGCGTCGAAACCGATGTGCCCCAGAGATGGCAGCTTGGTCGTGGGCCCCATCGATCCGGCGACGAAGCGTGGCTTGTCTTTGGTCGAGAATTGTTGCGCGACTTCTCTGGCCAGCTGCGCGGCTTTTAAGTTGATTTCGTGCGTGCGCTCGCGCAGTTCGAACTCGCCCAGCACAAGCGAGGTCCCGCCGAACGTGTTGGTTTCCACGATGTCGCAGCCCACGCGGAAAAAGTCCGCATGAATGTCGCGAATAATGTCAGGTCGGCTCAGCACCAGCACTTCGCTGCAATTTTCCTTGCCCCAGAAATCGTCCAGAGTAGGATTGCGCTTCTGAATATTGGTGCCCATGGCGCCGTCATAGACCACCACGCGCTCTTTTACGATTTGTAAGAAGTCAGCCATTAGTAGCCTTAGCTCCTAGCTTTTTAGCTCTTAAGCTTTTGCTCTATCCGTGTGATCCGCGCAAATCCGCGGCGAAGAAGTTGATTTTTTCTCGCGCCCCACATGCACGAACGCCGGTCGCGAATGGACCGGCGTGAACTGAATTGCGAAAGTTGGTTTGAAGCGTTAGCTCCCGTGCACCATTTCCGCCGGCGCCCCGCCGTTCACGTCGGCCTGATTGAACACTGCATTGGCTCCCATGTGTGCTGGCCGAGGGGCCAGCATTTGCTCCTTGCGGTACACCAGATTGGAAGCGTTGAAGGTCGCCAGTTCAAATCCGTGACCGTGCGTGATGGCGTCGGTCGGGCAGGCTTCGACGCAATATCCGCAAAAAATGCAGCGGTTGTAATCGATGTTGTACACCTTGGCGTAGCGCTCGGCGCCACTGACGCGGTTCTCGGCGGTATTCTCGGCAGCTTCAATATAGATGCAATTCGAAGGACAGGCCGCCGCGCACAGGAAGCACGCGACACACTTTTCCAGACCGGCCTCGTCGCGCTGCAATACGTGCGCGCCTCGGAAGCGAGCTTCAATGCGCGCGCCGCGCAAGGGGCCTTTGCCGTCGGGATAGTTCTCCACCGTCGTAGGCTGGAACATCTCCATGAAGGTGATGCTCATGCCTTTGGCGATGGCGGCGATATTTTTCAGGACGGGCATTGCTCCATCAGTATACCGAAAGACGAGGGAACTCGTCGCGGAGCGACTCTCTGGGGAAGCTGGAGATTGAAAATTGGGAAATTTAGTAATCGAGAAATTGAAGATCGAAGCGAGGTGATCCTAAATTACTCAATTGCTCAATTACGACATGCCTCGCACGCCAGCCGATTACTTCGTTGCAGGTGGGGCAGGCGGATGTTCCGGCGCAGGCACGGCGCTTTCTATCCACGCCGTATACCAGAGATCGAGCAGCATCTGCGATCCAGCCGCGAGACGGTGCGTAGTGAAATCGAGTGCTGCCGGAGACCCTTTGCCCGTAAAGCCCCCGGCTTTCTCCAGGGAATAGACATTCTCCACCAGCGAGTTCGAATTTCGCAGATAAGCGACATATCCCGCGAAGGGATCGTCGATCCGCTCAGGGGCCTTCACCAGCCCGGAAAAATCTTTGTCTGTAATATTCGCGGCTACGTATGCAGTTTCAAATTGCGAATGGATGCTGTGCTGCGTGGTGTAGCCATTGGGATTCGGTCCCACCCATCCGTTGTATTGAATCGTGGTGTGCAACGGTTGCGATCCGTCGGCCACGTAGTGCCCAAGCCATGCTGCGTAAAAAATGATGGCTTGTTGCACCGCCTGGGTCGGCTGATGCGCCGCCAGCAGTTGCCGGTACTCGCGGAACGCAGCTTTCAGCCGGCCGTAGACTTCCATCGTGATGTAGGGCTGCAACCCGACGTGCTCAGGCAGGTAATCGTCGGGATGATCGGTGGTCGACGCTCGCTTTTCATAAAGCTTGCGCAGAAATTCGTAGCGTCCCTTGGGCAGGGGATCGAGCCACGCCACGCGTTCCATATCGAGGAAGTGATCGGGCTCCTGGGAGTTCTTCAGCGCAAACTCCGCCGGATTGCGCCAGCGGTCAGGCTCCGGCCCAAGATAGGCGATTTCAGTGACGGCGGCTGCCCGCCGCATGAAACGGGGCATCGAGGCCGGAATCCTCTCCGCTGCCACGCGGTTGATGTCCGTATGTCCCTCATTGCCCCACGCCACCGCTCCCACACTCTGCAAAAGAACAAGGGCGGTCAGCGCCAGGCTGATCAGCCCTCGTCGAAATCGCCGAGTTTTCAAGTCACGCTGCAGAAGTCAGTTTCTCCTCTCGCATTAAGTTAAAACGCCAAATGCAGCGAGAGCTGCAGGAAGCGCGGGCTGCCAATCGTGTGCTGGATCAACCCCAAGCTGCCTTGCGGCGGAATCGACGGCGGACCTTCGTAGTTGGGAAAGAAGTTCACGTCGTTGTTCGGAGTGTCGAAATCAGGATGGTTGAAAACGTTGAACGCATCCGCTTCGAACCTCAGCTGGTAACGCTCATTGAACAGGAACGTCTTGGCCAAACTCATGTCGAAGCGTACCTGGAACGGGCCTCGAAAGCTGTTGCGGCCTGTAGTTCCAAACAGAGATTCATATTCATCGCACCCGGTACTGTCGCAGGCTGGAACCCCATTGCTTCCCGGAGCCACGAACTGGGGGGCGAAATCGGCGGAGTTGAGCTTACAGATTTTCGTCGAATATCCCGCGCAATTCGGGCCAGGATGGGCTGCCTGCGCAGCCGTTACGCCCGGAACAAGCGGCACAATCGGGTTCCCAATGTAGTTGCTGGTGCCGTAGTACAAACTCGCCACCGAGCCAGAATAGTCATAAACGCTATAGGGCTGTCCGCTCTGCGCCACTGTCTGGCCACCAATGGTCCAGCCGTTGACCAGGTATTTCAACCTCCCGCCATCCACCAACTTCGGAATCGTATAGCTGTAGTTAACCAAAAATACGTGGGTCTGGTCGAAATCCGAAGAGCCATAGTTGGCTCGGGGAGCGAGCGGATTGTTCCCGGTGAAAAACAGTCCTAAGCCGCTCTGCTCGTCCAGCGAATGAGACCACGTGTAAGACGTGGTGAATTGCAAGCCGTTGGCCAGCCGCCGGTGAACCTGGAGTTGCAACGCGTTGAAGTTCGAAATGCCCTCCGCCTTATACGACACCGAGTTCATGTCGTATCCGGGATACGGTACGCGGATCGGCGCATTGCCGGCGTATTCGTTCGTATAGATGGGCTCGGTATCCAGCGGGAGCGGGGTCCCACCGTAATAGTTTTGATTGGCCAATGGGCTGGTGCCGCCGTAGGAACTGGTCTGCCCGTTTACCACATTCGTCGGAGTCGCAATGAGTGGCTGGTTGAAGGGGACGGGCAGCACCAAATGGGTCCCGTGATTGCCGACGTAACCGACCTCGAGCATCCAGGCATTGTTTGGCTGATATTGCAGGTCGAGCGTCCAGTTTTGCGTATACGGTAGTTTGTTGTTGATATCGTATCCGCCGAACAGGAACGGGCCATAAAGATTGCCGGTCGGCCAGCATCCCGGATAGCCACAAGCAGTTTGCTCGAGATTCGGCAGATAGGACAGGAACGCTGCTCCCGTGGCCGGCGGCAGTGGCGGCAGAGTCGTGCCGAACGGCTGATCGAGCGTCGCGCCCTTCGCCACAGAGATCGGTTGAACAAATGGAGGTGCCAGCGTGACGCCAAATGGCCCGTTAAATCCGGATCCCGCGCTCGGCGATAAGTAGCTGAAGAATTCGCCGCGGTCGTAGTACATGCCATACCCTGCGCGCACCGTGAGCTTATCCATGGGAGACCATGCGATGCCGATACGGGGCGCGAATCCCCACTGGTGATTCTTCATCAGCGAATTGTTCGCTCCCGCGGTGGCGCCCGTCTTGTTATTCCCGGCAATGACCAGCCCAGAGCCGGTGATGACGTCGGTGCCGGTGTCGCAACTGCCGTAGTTGTACTCCGTCAAAGCCGGGTCCGCCGGAACTCCATTGACCGTGCATTGCACGTAACTGTATTTCGAAGGGTCAAAACCGGTCAGCTTGCCGTATTTTTCCGAGAGCGGCCCGTCGATGTCCCAACGCAATCCGGCCGTTACCGTCAGGTTTTTCCTCAGCTTGAAGTTGTCATTCACGTACGTGCCGACCGTATCCGAGCGGTAATAACGGTGAGCCGAACCAACGAACTCATTGCCGCCGTGCAAAGTACCTTCCACAAAGTTCTGGAAGGTCGAGAAGTCCAGCGTATCGGTATTGGTGTTGTTGTTCAGAATGTTGAGCTGGGTATGGTCCCACGTCGTTCCCACACTCAGCACGTGCTTTCCTTTCACCCAACTTACAGAAGTCCCGTACTCCCACTGATTCTGGATCATGCCACCGTTGCCAAAGCTGGGGCTGGGACCAAACTCCAGACCGTTGTCGATCGTGGGGTCCGAATAGGTGATTTCGAACTGGGGAAAGGTTGCCGCGCCCGGCAGGCTGATGCCTACCGCACTTGGGGTAAATCCGTTGGTTGTATCTGCGAAAGCGCGCAGGCGGGTGAAACCCACATGCTGTTCCCAGGTGAGATTGGGTGAGAGCACGATCGAGTTCGAAAGCGAGAACACCTGGCTGCCAGCGGAAAGCTGCTGGGGAAATCCGAGCAGCGAACCGACCGCGCCAAAAGGATTGTTGGTGGGATTGCTTTGAAGGTAATACCGCCCGGCCAAGCGATCCTTCGAGTTCACTACATAATCGATGCTGAAGATACCCTGGTTAACGTTGGCCTTCGTATTGGGGCCTTGCACGACGGTATCGTAACCAAGCGTGACCGCCTGCGTCGGATTGTACTGCGCGCTGGGTATCAGATATTGCCCGTTGGGAAGCTTGGCATTCAAGACCTGCGCGGCGGCGGCATTGATCTGGCTCGAGGTAATGGTGGTGCCGTAGGTCGACTGAATCATGTTGATGATGCCTTGCGTGCTGCGATCATCCGTCAAGCCCAAAGGCACGGTCACATCTTTGGTGGAAGCCTCCGCGTCGGCAATGCGCACTCCCTGAAAGGACGCAAAGTAGAACAACTTGTCCTTGATGATCGGTCCGCCGATGGTCCCGCCAAACGCGTTGCGGTTCAGGAAAGGACGAGGCAGATAGGGCTGGTTGGTAACCGGGTTAATGCCGGCAGCATTGTAGAAGTACGGCGTGGCATTCATATCGCTGTTCTGCCACTGTTCCCACAGGGAACCATGGATGGCGTTTGTACCGGACTTGGTCAGCACGCTGATGTGCGCGCCGCTGTTGTTGCCCTGAGTCGCATCGTACTGCGAGGAGTTGACGGCGATTTCCTGAATCGCATCCGGCGGCGGAGTGGGGAGCGCTTGGCCGATCGCGCCATACACCGACGTGCTGGTCTGGATGGTTCCGCCCGCCCCGAAGTTCTCACCCGTGTTGAGCACGAAGCGGTTTTCACCCACCTGGCTGGTGGAATTGCCGTTAAAGATGTTGTTGGTGCTGACGCCATTCAAAGAAAAGCTATTGCTGGTGTCGCGGTTTCCGTTGGCGAAGATGGCCTGATTGCCCAAGCCAGTGTTGGCGCCGCCTCCGCCGAGGAAGTCCGCGTGAACGCCCGGGCTCAGAATGGCCAGTTGCGTGAAGCTGCCGGTGCCTAGCGGCGTCGTTGCTATGGTGCTGGTATCGACCACATAACCGATCGTGGTGTCCACTTGATTCATTAAGGGCACGGCAGTTACTTCCACCGTGGTGCCGATCGATCCCACTTGCAGGGACGTGTCCACGGTTGTCGTACGGGCGCCGGACACCAGGATTTTCGTGTGGGTCTCCGTCTTGAAGCCGTCCTTCGTGACGGTCACTCGATACGTTCCGGCAGGAAGATCCGGAATTACGAATGAGCCGCTCTTGGTGCGGGCCGAAACCTCGAGGTTGGTCTCGATGTTGACGGCTTTCACCGTGGCGTCGGAGACAACCGCACCCGACGGATCAGTCACAGTGCCGGTGATAGCGCCCAGGGTTTGCTGAGCGGAGGCAAACTGCGTTAGGAATCCAAGCGCCAGAGTGATCACGAACACAACGCGCAACAAATTTGAAATCGAGACGAAGGTACCTGTGGCTGCACGCACGAGTAGAGCCTCCTGTAATTGGAAACACCTTATAGCAGAGCCACTTGGCGGGATTCAAGACGGTTCCGTGCAAAAAATAGTGAAAACTCGATGAATTTTTCTTCAGAGCCGCAGAAGAAGTTCCACGTTGTGCAAACCGGCCGCCAATCGCCAGCCTCCGGCTTAGGGCATTATGCTGTGAGTATGAGCAGGAGCCTGCCAGATCCGCTGTCCGGCCGGGTCGGCCTTTGCGCCGACTGCCAATTCATGCGGCAAATCGAATCGGACCGCGGATCCATCTTCTATTTCTGCCAGCGCTCGGCGACCGATCCGTCATTCCCGAAATATCCGCGCCTGCCCGTGCTGCAATGCGCGGGCTACGAACGCATTGCCGAGGACGATTCCAGAAAATAAGGGGGATTATTCCAGCCCTAGCTCCTTCGCCAGTGCCTTCCACTTCCCATCGACCAATGCTTTCGTCGTCTTGTCCATCACAATCTCATCCGGCCAAGGTCGCGTAAAGCCTTCACTTGCCCATTTCCGGGTCGCGTCAATTCCCATCTTGGATCCGTAGTTCGGCAGGCGGCTGGCGTGGTCGAGCGAATCGACCGGGCCCAGCGTGAACTGAATGTCGCGCTCCGGATCGATGTGGTTCAGAACTTTCAGGGTCACATCGGCGATGTCCTGCACGTCGACATCTTCGTCCACCACCAGAATGCACTTGGTGAACATGGCCTGCCCGAGAGACCAGATCGCGTTCATCACCTTGCGCGCTTGTCCGGGATACGACTTCCTGATCGAGACGATCATCAGATTGTGAAAGACGCCCTCCACCGGCATGTTGATGTCGACCAGCTCGGGGATGGTCAGTTTCATCAAAGGAAAAAAGATACGCTCGACGGCTTTCCCCATGTAGGCGTCTTCCTGCGGAGGCTTGCCCACGATCGTCGTCGCGTAGATGGGATCCTTGCGATGCGTGATGCAAGTCAGGTGGAAGACGGGATAAAGGTCTTCGAGCGAATAGAAACCGGTGTGGTCGCCGAACGGGCCCTCAGTGCGCAGTTCGTCGAGATTGACGTAGCCCTCGAGCACAATCTCGCTGGCCGCGGGCACTTCCAGGTCGACCGTCTCGCATTTCACCAGATCGACTGGTGCTCCCCGCAAGAAGCCGGCGATCATATATTCCTCGATCTCTGGCGGCGCCGGAACGATCGCCGAAAAAGTCACCACGGGATCGGTCCCGATCACCACGGCGACGTCCATTTTTCCCGAGGGTCGGTCGCCGGCAGGCAATATGCTCCCGCCCGAACTCCGCGCCATCAGATCGACTGCGGCGGCTTTGCCATCGACCACAGCCCGCATCCGTTCGCGCGCATGTTCGGCGGCAACTTTCTGGCGCTGCCAGTGCATGCCCGCGGTGCGCTCGTCGTAAACCTGCATGCGGTACATCCCGAGGTTGCGCTTGCCCGACTTTGGGTCGCGCGTCGTCACGCAGGGCAGCGTGATGAAGCGACCGCCATCCTTCGGCCAGCATTGCAGAACAGGGAAGTCGAGCAGCGAGAAGTTGTCCCGCTGGATCACTTCTTTGCATGGCCCGGTCGGGACCGTCCGCGGAAAAAACTTGCTGGCCTCAGTCAGCAGCGGCAGCATCTTCAGCTTGTCCAGAAATCCCTGGGGCGACTTGATCTCCATGAACATGCGAATCCGCGCCCCGATCTCCTCATAGGAATTCACTCCGACCGCCAGTTTCATGCGCGCATCCGAACCGAATTGATTGATGAGAAGCTGCGCTCCCGGATGCCCCTTAAGATTTTGAAATAGCAGCGCGGGTCC
Source organism: uncultured Acidobacteriota bacterium (assembly GCA_963765015.1). Taxonomy (GTDB): domain Bacteria; phylum Acidobacteriota; class Terriglobia; order Terriglobales; family Acidobacteriaceae; genus Sulfotelmatobacter. The sequence continues at coordinate 20,978 of CAVXVD010000064.1, forward strand.
GCCGGCATTGCCCTTGGCATCGCGGCTTTTCGAAACGCGGTCGGTGATTTCAGCAACTTCGAGAATCGGGTCGGCTACGGTCTGAATGCGCTTAAGCTGGCCGGCCCGTTCCAGGGCCGCGATCCACTGGCGGAGGTCGTCGAAGGGCAAGGGTTTCCTCTCTGCGTGACCGACGATTATAAGGGATTCGGAAACCGAAAAACTTCTTTGCCGCGGATTCACGCGGACGAACACGGATCACAATACTATTGTCATCCTGAGCGGCGTTCTTTGCCGCCAAGGACCTATGCAACTTGCCGGCGCCGGCAGACTGCATCGGCCCTTGGCTGATGCTCGGATCACGAGGTGAGTGTTCGACTACTTCCTTTGCTCCAGCTTTACGCTCACCGTTAGCGGCTGCCCGTCGCGCAGGACTTTCACTTCGACTACATCCCCCACCTTGCTGCGCCGCAAAGCGTCGGTAAAGTCATACAAATTGTTGATGGGTTTATCGCCGAATTGGATGAGCACATCTCCGGCCTTCAGTCCCGCCTTGGCCGCGGGCGAGTTCGCTTTCACGTCGGAGAACTTCACGCCCTTTTCGGTTTGGCCAAAGTCGGGGATCGATCCGAAGTAGGGCCCGTACCCGCTGCCTGCGCTGCCGGAAGAAGCCTTATCTTCGGCGACCACCTGAAAGACCGGTGCATCCGCGGCGTTGGCCAATTGCACCGCAACGCTTTCCACCATGTCGAGCAACCGAGCCGCTGACGGTGCATTGATCTTGTCCCATGTGTCGGAAGGCTTGTGGTAATCGGAATGCAGTCCCGAGAAGAAGAACAGAGACGGAATCTTGCGGGTGACGAACGACGTGTGGTCGCTCGACGAAGTTCCGCCCGCGGAATATTCGATCTTGAAGGGCGCATCTTTCTGCGCCTGCTCCAGCACGGTCTTGAAGGTCGATCCCGTGCCCACTCCGCCGATATAAACCTTGTCATCCTTGATGCGGCCAATCATATCCATGTTGAGCATGGCGACGGCTTTGGCCAGCGGGCGCGTCGGGTCTTTCACCCAGAAGGCCGAGCCCAGCAGCCCGAGTTCTTCGCCGGAAAAGTTCATGAACAGAATGCTGCGTTTGAATTGCCCGCGTTGCGGAGCCATCAGCCGGGCAAGCTCCAGAACTCCGGCGGTGCCGCTCGCATTGTCATCGGCTCCGGGATGAATCTGTCCAATCTGCGAAGGCGCGAGTGAATCGAAATTGCCGCGTCCGAGATGATCGTAATGCGCGCCGATGATCACGTACTCGTCGGTCTGGCCGGGCAGCCATGCCAGAACATTGTTTACCGTAGCTCGCGTGGTTTCAATATCGATATGCAAGGAAACATGAAGATTGTCCGGAAACGCGAACGAACTCGGCTTCGTGCTCGAGTTGATCTGATCCTGCACGTCTTTCAGCGATTTTCCCGCTGCCTGAAACCACGAGTCCGCGACCGCATTTTTCACTTGGACGAAAACCAGCCCGACATTCTCCGGCCCGCTCACGCTGCCGAAGCGGGTCAGCACATCTTCCTCGCCGTCGCCCAGCTTGCCATTGACCACGACCACAGCCTTCGCGCCGTGGTTACGGGCGTTAATCGCTTTGGTGATGAGTTGTGAGTGCTGCGTCAGCCCGTGATTGCCGCTCTTGTCCGCGAATCCTGTTGGTTCATAACGGAGCAGCACTACGATCTTGTCTTTTGCGTCGAGCCCGGCATAGTCATCGTAGTGAAACTCGTCGGCCGTCGCTCCGTAGCCGGCGAAAACCACCGGCGCCGATACATCCTCCGAAGACGAAAAGCTGAAGGGCACAAAGTCCTGGTCGATCTTCAAAGCCTTCTTCGCGTCGCCTACCTGCACCGTGAAGTGGTTATCCGACTTCAGCCTCGCGCCAGTGATCACCGTAAAAGGCTGTGCGTAGCCTTTCACTCCGGCGGGATCGAGACCAAGTTCCTTGTAGCGCTTCTCGATCAGGTGCTCGGCTCGGACAATTCCTTTGGTTCCGGGCCCTCGACCCTCCATCTCGGGCGATGCCAGCGCCTTGACGTCGTTGAGGTACCGAGTGGAATCCGCCTGCGGCGCGGTCGTCGACGCTGCCGTCAGCAGCGCGACTAGAACACAGAGGATGAGAAGCCGATGCGACTTTATGCGATTGGGCATGATGGGGTGGTTTCGAGTAGACCAAGAATCCTAGGAGTGTCGGCGAGAGGTGTCAATGGCCGCGAGTCATCGCGGGAGTTCTTCTGGATAAAGAGTGCGCCGGCAGTCGGGACATATCCCATGAGTGAAGTCGGCTTCCGTATTCTTGCGAATATAGACTTCCAGATTGTGCCAGGCGCCTTTCTCGTCGCGGATTTTCCTGCAGGATGCGCACATGGGGAGCAGGCCACTCAAGGTTCTAACCCGCGCTAATGCGTCCTGCAGTTCGCGAATGAGTCGCTCGCGCTCGGTTTCGGCGGCCTTGCGGTCGCTGACGTCGCGTACGATGAGGCACGTTCTGGGATTGCCCTCGTGATTCTTGAAAACTACCGACGAAACCTCCAACGGAAACAGCGTCCCATCTTTGCGTCGCGCTTCGAGTTCGCCATGAGTCCTGCCGGTTCGATTCCGCTCTTCGATCAGAGTTGCAAGACGCGGGTCCGCGGTGTTGATCAGGCCCTCGCGCCCTTCTTCAAGGATCTCTTCGCGACTGCGACCTAGAATGCGGCAGGCCGATGGGTTGGCGTCGAGAATCGTCCCGTCGGGAGCGGTCAACATAATGCCGTCTAGGCTGTTGTCAAACAGCATTCTGTACAAGCAGTCACCAGGTCGAAGGATTTATGAGTTGATGCTTCCGGATTCTTGCTGAGCTATACGCTCTCAGTCGAAAACCCGAGTCTGTGGGTTGCCCGAGAAGCGTACAATCTGCCGCAATTTGAAGAAATTGTACGCAACAGAGGGCGTCCAATCAATATCCTAAAAACGAAGTTGGGATTGCTTGTCGGGCTAGGCCGCGAGGTGGAGCATCGTCTCCTCGACCTGCTTCCACGCCGCCGATTTCGGATCAATGAGGTCGAAGTGATCGGCTCCGGTGATCGGGAGCAGGTGGACATCTTCTCGCTCGCGGCCGGTGCGTTTCTGCTTTGCGGCCACATAATCCCTACTGAGTGAGGGAGGCACCGTATCGTCCGCCGATCCGTGAATCAGCCACTGCCGCGCGTGCGGCAGCGAGAGCTCCATAGGATCGGCTTCTCGATAGTGGTCTGGAACCTCGCTTGGGGTACCGCGAAGGAATTCGACCACCGCGTCGTTGCTGAGATGAAGCTGGTAAGCCCGCTGCAGATCGACGACTCCGGCCAGCGAGACGACCCGGGTCACCGAAGGCTCGTGTGCCGCCAGGCAAAGTGCAAGCTGGCCTCCGGCCGAGTGCCCCACGATCACCAGTCGGCCGGCGTCCAGATTGTGCCGCTGCGCGTTTTGCAGAACGAACTGGTATGCCGCCCGAATATCGGCGAATGTTCCGGGCCATGCTCCGCCCTCGTTGCCGATGCGGCGATATTCCAGGTTAAAAGTGGCGAAGCCCTTGGCGGCGAGCGCCGCGCACAAATGTCCCGCATGATCCAGGTTGTATTTCGCTCGCCAGAAGCCACCGTGGATGTTGATTACACCAGGATGAGCGCCCTTGCTCTTTCCATCCGCTGCCGCCTGGCGCAAATCCAGGAACTGGTTCGGGTCCGGACCGTAGGCGAGCCGGGCGTCGGCGGGTGGTGGCGGGGAACTGAGAATGTCATCGGCCATGCTGCACCGATTCTACCCGGCATGACCTACTCGTAGCGCAAAGCCTCGATCGGATCGAGATTCGCCGCGCGCAGCGCCGGAACCATCCCGCTCACCACTCCGACAATCGCGAGAATGGTCGTGGCCACCACCAGGATCATCGGGGAGACGATCAGGCGAATGTCCGCGGCCTCCGCATGTTTCGCCATCGCGCTGTAGAAAGTAATTCGTCCGGCGAAGATCGCGACGGCGTACGACAAAAGAATGCCCAGCACTCCCCCAATCGCCGTGATGACCATCGCTTCCGCCAGAAACTGAAACAGGATGTCGTGCCGCCTCGCGCCCAAAGCCTTTTCCACCCCGATTTCGCGAGTCCGCTGCGTCACCGAAACCAGCATGATATTCATCAGCCCCACGCCGCCGATTCCCAACGTGACCGTCCCGATAAACGCCAAAAGAACCTTCAGAGCCAACGTAATAATGCCGAATTGCGATAACTGCTTCTGGGCGTCAAACAGGAAGATCGCGCGTGGGTCATCGGGCTTGAAACCGTGAGCCGTTCCCAGCGTGTCTCGGATGGTTCGATCCATCCGGTCGTGATCCAGCCCCGCCGAGTCCAGCCAAAGTCCGTCGAGATAATGGTTGTCCTTGAGAACATCCATCGAGTTATACGGAATGTAAACGACGCGGTTGTTATCGTTATCACCCTCCTGCATGCGCGGAGCGCCTACTCCGATCACCTCAAAGGTCACCCCGTCGATGCGAATCGACTGGCCCACTGCCGGCATGCCCGAAAACAGTTTGTCCCGCGCCTCGGAGGCAATCACGGCGTAAAGGCCGTGCTGCATGTTGTCGGCGTCGTCCAGGAACCGTCCCTCGGCGATGTCGAGATTCCAGATCGTCTGAATCGAAGGATCCAGCCCCATTACCGTAAAGGTGAACGAGCGGTTTTCGTTCTGCACCGTGGAATCCTTCTGCGACATCCGCACCACGTGTTTGCACAGCGGGAGATTGTTGCGCAGCAGTTCAATGTCGTCGTTGGTGAAGCGCACCTGCACCCCGGCCTTGTTGCCTCCGGCCTGCTGCGAGGTGCGCCCGGGGAATACTCCAACCGCGGTCGCTCCAAAGCTCTCAAAAATCGTCTCAATGGCTTTTCCGAAGCCGTTTCCGTAGGAGAGCAGCAGAACTACGGTGGCGATTCCCCACGCCATCCCCGCCATGGTGAGCAGCGTGCGGCGCAGGTCGTGCCGCATAGCCGAGTACGCCTGCTTTAAGAGGTCGCTATGCATGTCTACTCCTTGCGGAGCGCCTCCACCGGTTCGAGCAAAGCCGCCCGGCGCGCGGGATAAAGTCCGGCTGCCACGCCCGCCACTCCCAGCGAGATCACCGCTAAAGCCGCCGTCGACGCGACCAGCTTCGGCGGATCGAAGCCGTCTCCTAGACTGACATTCGACAGCAAAGCCATTAACCCGGCGGCTGCGCCAATTCCGATGCCGCCGCTCAAGAGCGTGAGAAACGCTCCTTCCACGAAAAACTGAAACATAATGCTGCGGTTCGTGGCCCCGACCGCCTTGCGAAGTCCGATCTCCCGCGTCCGGTCCGCGACCGCCACCAGCATGATATTGATAATCCCTATGGCCCCGAGTGCGAGCGTGACCAGCCCTACGCTGCCCAGAAACATGTTCATCGCATCGAAAATCTTGCCGATCTGGTCCACCGTGCTGATGGTGTCCCATTCATCGAAAGCGTCGGGAGTGTTCGGATCAAAGGAGTGATTCCGGGCGATCACCCTGTGCACCTCCTGACGCGCCTGTTCGTGCACGGCCCGCGATCTCGGCTGGTAGTTGATGAATGAGATCACATCGGTCCCAATTCCTGCATTCAGTGGCCGGAAGTTATCCTGCATAGCGTGGAAGGGCACGAAGCTGCGCAGGTTCAGATTCATATTGTCGCCATGGCCGATTTTCTGCATCGTCCCGATCACGGTGAACTGCACGCCATTGAGCAGGATGGTCTCGCCGATGGCGGGGCGCCCGGGAAACAGCGTGCGCCGCACTTCGTCGCCGATCACGATTACCGCCCGCTTCTGCGTGTCGTCCATGTCGTTGATCCAGCGGCCTTCGTTGATCGGCAGGTAACGGATCTGGTTGAAGTTAGGAGTCACTCCCGCGATCGACCCGCTGGCCTGGTAGAAGTCGCTCACCGCCCGGATGTCTCCCCGGGAAATGGCCGGCGCGGCCGCCGCCACGCTGGGACAATCCGTGAGGATGTCCTGGTAATCGCGGTAGGTGAGGTAGTACTGGCGTAAGGCCGTGAAACTGCCCTGCATCGCCGGGGCGCGCCCCGACCAGATAAACATCACGTTTTCGCCGATCGAGTCGAACTGCCTCCGGTTCCCAGCCCGGAACCCTTCCCCCAGCCCGACCAGCAAGAGCAAGGAACCCACCCCCCAGGCAATCCCGAACATGGTGAGGAACGAACGAAGCTTGTGGGCCCAGAGTGTCCGCAGAGTTTGGCCGAAGATATCGAAGACGTGGCGCACAAGTGATGATTATACGGTGGCGTTCGCGATTCGCCCCTTTTCGGACCCATGGCGGTCCAAACGAAGTGCGAGAATTTAATTCCGATTCGCGCGTGAGTTGGTTATTCTCTAGCGGGATGACCACTCTTGCCCTGAGCGAACTGCTGGGCGCCACGGTGTACGACCCGTCAGGCGCGGCTGGACGCGTGCGTGAAGTGACGCTCGCTCCCGCCGAAGACCGCTCGCGCATTTCGTCCCTGATCGTCAAAACCAAGGCGGGCAACCGCGTGCTGCCCTTCGCGGCAATCGCGGCCGTTAACGGAGGTATCCGCGCCAGTACCAGCGCTGGCGAGTGGCAGCCAGCTAATGGCACCGAAGGCTTATTTTTGCTCGAGCGCGATTTGCTGGATCAGCAGGTCATCGACGTCAATGGCAGAAAAGTAGTCCGGGTTAATGACGTTGACCTCGAATTCGATGCCCAGAAAGACAAAGAGACCGATCCGGATTCCACCGTGCTGCGCGTTCACTCGGTCGATGTCGGGGCCCGCGGTGCCGTCCGCCGGCTGCTGCGCGGGGTTGCGCCCAAAAACGCGCTGCATGCGCTCTTGGGCAGAATTCCCCCGCGCAGTATTCCCTGGAATTTTGTCGATGTTATTGAGACCGATCCCGCCCGCCGGGTGAAGTTGAAGATTTCGCACGACGGCCTGGCCAAGCTGCACCCTGCCGACATCGCCGACATCGTGGAAGATCTCGCGCCCGACGAGCGCCAGGCAGTGTTCCAGACCCTCGATCAGGAAACCGCCGCCGAGGCCCTGGAAGAAGTCGAGCCCAGAGTCCAGAAAGAAATCGTCGAGGCGATGGATTCCGAGCGCGCCGCCGACATTGTTGGCGAGATGGATCCGGACGCAGCCGCCGACTTGCTCGGTGCTATGCCCGAGGAACGCTCCGAGCAGATTCTGGTGCAGATGGAACCGGAGGCGCAGCAGGACGTCGTCGAACTACTGGAGCATAAAGAAGAAACCGCTGCCGGGCGCATGACGACCGACTTTCTGGCGCTCCCACTCAACGCCACCGTGCAGAATGCAATCGACTCCCTGCGCGAGTTTGAAGGTGGGGTCGAAGCGGTCAGCACCATCTATCTGGTGGATTCCCACGGAACGCTCACCGGCGCCGTTCCCCTGGCCCGAATCGTCTTAGCCCCGCTGACGTCTCCCATGCTCTCGCTTACTCAGGAGCCGCTGGTCCTGGCTCACGAAGGCGTGGAAGAGAATGAAGTGGCGGAATTGTTCGATAAGTACAACCTGCAGACTCTGCCGGTCGTAGATGAACACAATAAGCTGACCGGCGTGATTACCTCCGACGACGTGATCAGCATGCTGCGGGCAAAACTCTAATCGCTATCGCGATTCACCACGTTCACCCGGAACACTGGCTTGGCAGCCTCCGATGGTTCCATCGTGAACGCCTGTTCGGTTTTATTCGCGTCATAGTCGCGCCATAGCCAGACCATCTCCTCGGGAAATTGTGCCGCGCCGTGGCCGGCGTTATGCGTGCCTTTCCCAAAGCTGAAGTGAAAGTCGTAGCCCTTCATCTTCAGCGCATTCGCCATCCGCAAGTTTGCCAGCGGCCAACTCCCGTACTTTTCGATCTCCAAATCTTGCGATCCATCCTGCAGCCAGACCCGGAGGTTGCGCTTCGGTTCGTGCAGAATCTTGCTGGGATAGTCCTGTCCTCCATCCGGCACATTCGGATCTTCCTTCCACTGAATGCTGTCGAAGCTGCCGATCCACGAGATCACGCGGCTGAACTGGTCCGGCATCTGCCAGGCGGCGTTGAAGCTGCAAATCCCGCCAGAAGAAAGGCCAGTAATAGCACGGCTGTAAGCATCTTTGCGGAGGTTGTACTTGGACCCGACTTCCACAAGGATTTCGTCCCGCAGAAAGCGTACGTAACGGTCGCTGACGGTGTCATAGAGCGTGCTCCGCATTGCATCCTTCAGTGTGCGATGCCACTTGTCTGCATACCCCTTCACAAACGTATAAGTTGGAGTTACCGGCGACTCCGGAATCTCGCCCGGGTTGATGAAGACGCAAATCAGTACTGGAATTTTCTTTTGTGCGATCAGGTTGTCCACAACGTTCAGCACAGGGTTGTTGCCCTCGCGATCCGTGTACCAGCCGCCGTCCTGAAACACCATCACCGCGGTAGGAACTTTCGCATCGTATTGCGCCGGAACATAAATCCAGTACTCACTCTTCATGCCGTCATAGATCTTGCTGGTGTGAACGATCTTCTCGGAGAGCTTCCCGGACGGCACGCCCGGCTGGAGATAGGAAAGTGGGCCGAACGCCGGAAGATCGAGGCGCCCACCGAATTTTGCGCCTTGGATCAAATAGTGGAAGGAATGAAGCCGACCGACGGGTTCGATGCGGGCGGCCACATACCAGAGATCGGAGCCGATGAGAGGCTGCATCGCGGGCCCCGGCGCTTCGTCGACGACCAGCGATGGCTGCGAAGTCGCCTCGATGGCGAAGAAGAAGTCCGGACCATGGCCGCTCCACGCTGTGCCCTCCTTCAAGTCCTTCGCGTCGAAGCTGGCGCTAATCGCTTCCTGCAGGCTCGCGCTGTGAGCGTTTGCCAGGTCGATCAACTGCTGCGTGGACCGTTTTTCCGCGGCCAACGCAGAGGCAAGCACGAATAATGACATCAGCAGAGTTTTGCAAATTCTGATCACGCATGTTCCTCAGTAACCATTTTTGACCCGGGAGAGGAAATAAATATACGCCTGAAACTCGACTGCGACGCGGGCGTTACTAATTTCACGCATCGCGACACTTTTCATTTGGCCAGAGTCCCCGCCTGCGTTTATCCTGTCACGTCGTTTGTGCTCGAAATTGCTCTACCTCTATGTCTGTGAAATGCGCCCATGAAGTTCTTCAAGCGTTCGAGAACCCGGATACTGTTGTTCCTCGCCGTTGTCGGGCCGGGTTTTATCACCGCGAACGTCGATAACGATGCCGGCGGCATCCTGACCTATTCCCAGGCCGGCGCGCAATTTGGACATCTTCTCCTCTGGACCATGATCCCGATCACCATCGCCCTGATCGTGATTCAGGAAATGTGCGCCCGCATGGGCGCCGTCACCGGCAAGGGACTGAGCGACCTGATTCGCGAAGAATTCGGGCTGCGCATCACCTTCTTCATGATGCTGGGCATCCTGGTGATCAATTTCGGTAACGTGGTGACGGAGTTCATCGGCATCGCAACCAGCCTGGAATTGTTCGGCCTGGCTCGAATTTTTACCGTTCCCGTCTGCGGCGTAATTGTCTGGCTGATTGTCGTGAAGGGGCAGTATAAAAGCGTGGAAAAGGTCTTTCTGGCCGCGTCGTTTTTCTACGTGACCTACATTCTTGCGGGAGTGCTGGCCCATCCTCTCTGGAAAGATGCGACCATCGCCACCTTCAAACCGCCGGATTTGAAAGCGTTTCGCGACCAGACCTATCTGTTCATGGTCATCGGCGTCGTGGGAACCACGATCGCGCCGTGGATGCAGTTCTACTTGCAATCTTCCATCGTCGAAAAAGGGGTCACCAAGCGCGGCTTCAAGGCCTCGCGCCTCGATGTAGTCGTGGGCTGTATTTTTACCGATGTGGTGGCGTGGTTCATCATCGTGGCCTGCGCGGCGACGCTGTATGTCCACGGTTTTCGCGATATCAAATACGCCGCTGATGCCGCCCAGGCGCTTAAGCCCTTGGCCGGGGATTACGCCTATATTCTGTTCGCTGTAGGATTATTTAACGCGTCGTTGTTTGCCGCGTCCATTCTGCCGCTCTCCACGGCCTATACCGTCTGCGAAGGATTGGGATTTGAATCAGGCGTGGGCATGAAATTCGGCGAGGCCCCGTTCTTCTACTGGTTGTACACCTTGCTGATTATTGCCGGCGGAGCGCTGGTGCTGGTGATTCCTCCCAACAACCTGATCAAGATTGTGCTCTGGTCGCAGGTGCTGAACGGAGTTGTGTTGCCCTTTGTGCTCATCTTCATGCTGCTGTTGATCAACAAGAAGGAACTGATGGGCGAATACACGAATACGCGGTTGTTCAATGTGATCGCGTGGGGTACGACGGGCATCGTGATTGCTCTGTCACTCGCGTTGATGTTGGCATCGATGACCGGGAAGACAGGCTGAGACGGCGCCGACGAAACCGTTTTGCAATCACAATAGTTTTCCCGCAGCCAGATCCCTTACCAGTGTGAGGTCGGCCTCGAGAAAGTCGAAGCGCGGCAGGTCCGCGGGTACCGACCAGCGAATCTCCTTGAAGATCCGGTTCTCAATTTCTTTCTGATACGCGCGCACCACATAAAACCGCAGCTCCACCATTCCGCCATTTGGATATTCATGCTGGATGCGAGCCACTTCATCGCCAACCGTTGCCAGGATTCCGAGTTCCTCTTCGAGTTCCCGGCGCAGCGCGTCGCGTGGCTGCTCTCCCTCTTCGATCTTGCCACCGGGGAATTCCCACTTGAGCGGCATCGTCTGGTGGCGCGTGCGCTGGCACACCAGCAGCTTGCCTTCTTGGACGATCAATCCCGCGACCACGCGCTTCATGACGTTTTCACGCTGGCTCCCTGCAGAGCGCTCGCCACCGGATCCACGCAACTGGTGAAGGTGAATGCGAAGGCCGCAACACCCGGCGAGCATCGTAGTTCCAGTTCGTGCGGGCCGAATTCGTGAGCGTCCGCCAGAAAATACATACGCGCCGAATCGACCACCACGTAGCTTTCTTCACTTCCATCGGCACCTGGCCGGAACCGCGTGTCTCGAGTCGATTGCTGGCGGGTGAGCGGCTTTCCATCCTGCAGGATGACCACTTCTGCCGACGCAGCGTGCGGGCTGGCCATAACCAAGTTTACGGCGGCGGCATCGTATTTCAACCGTAAAGTGTGAGGCCCCGTTTCGGCCGATTCAAAATACTCTGCAGTCGAAGCCCAGCGTCCGTCCGCGTAAAAGAAATTTTCTTCCATTGCTCCGGCGAAGGTGTAATCGCCAATCTGATCTTCCTGGAATCCGCCTTCGTTTCCGATCCGTCCGCGGCGATGGCCTAGGTAGAGCTCGCCCGACGCCCGGTAGCAGACCGCGCCCATGTGATCTTCTTCCCGCATCGGCTCCATCAAAGCCGGCAAGTCTATCGCGGGATCAATCTCGCGCAACAATTCCTGAATCACCTGCTCGCACTCCGCGTAGCCGCCTTCGCCAAAGTGTCCATACCGCAGATACCCGTCTTTATCGAGCAGGTACTTCGTCGGCCAGTAGCGGTTGGCAAAGGCTTTCCAGATTTCGCGATCACTGTCGATCACGATCGGGTAGGTCAGTCCGAACTCGCGAATTCCGCGCTCCACATTCGACTCATACTGCGCGAAAGTGAACTCCGGCGTGTGCACGCCGATAACGGTGAGTCCCTTTTCGCGGTAGCGTTCGTGCCATGCCTGCACATAGGGAAGCGTGCGAATGCAGTTGACGCAGGTGTAATCCCAGAAGTCGACCAGCACGGCTCGCCCGCGTAACTGGCGGAAGCTGAGTGGATTGGAGTTGAGCCACACGCGCCCGATCTCCGGCGCGCGCACCTTTCCTTTTTCAACCTTCATGCGGAGGCGGTTTCCAGTTTCTTTCCCACCAGCACAGCGCAGTGCTGCACCAGGTCCTGATGTTCGGCGGTGAAAGCGGCATGAAAGTGGCTGTCGATGTCGAGTTCGCCCACGACCACCCCGTGGGCAAAGATTGGAACCACGATCTCAGACTTGGTCTCGAGCGAGCATGCCAGATAGCGGGCATCCGTGCTTACGTCGTCGACTACCACGGTTCGCCCGCTTGAGGCCGCAGCTCCGCAAATGCCCTGGTTCAGCGGGATGCGCGTGTGCGGCGTCATCGCGCCTTCGAACGCTCCCAGCACCAGCACCGGGGGCTTCGCCCCTGGCTCCAGCATGTAAAACCCAACCCAGTTGTATTTCAGCATCCGGTTGTGCAGAACCTTCACCATGCCCTGCATGAGCTCTTGCACCGTGGAGGTAGTCTCGGCGAGTTGGCTGATTTCGTGGCGCACTTCTTCAATTCGGGTAGCGACGGCCATGGGTGAATCTTAACTCACGGCTCGACTTTTTCAGTTGCGGAAGTCGAAACGGCGGTAATCTGCCGGATTCCTTTCGTGCGCGGGAAGAGTTCGGGATGAATCGCCCATGCCAGCGCATCCAGACCCTCCATCAGCGTCGGCGCAGGGGTATTAAGAAACTCGTCTCGAATGCAATAAACACGCCCCGATCGTGCGGCTGAAACCTGCTGCCAGCCCCGTTCGAGAATTATCTTCTCCAGTCGAACTCGGTCTCCCGCTCCGCACCACGCGGCCACGACGATCTCCGGGTCGAGTCGCACGATCTCTTCGCGCTCGACAGTTCGGCCAGACTCGCCCACAAGTTTTCCCCCTGCAGCCTCCACGAGTTCGGCCACCCAGGCCTGCGAAGCGATGACCGGCTTGCCCCACTCTTCGGAGAAAACTCTGAGCGGCGAAATCCCGGCGGTCTTCTGGCGGACCACTTCAATACGCCGTTGCATCTGGGAAATCGCTTGCTCTCCACGCTCGCTTGCGCCGACCGCGCCGGCGATGGTGGCGATGTCGTTGTAAATGTCTGCTAGCGTTTTCGGGGCCGAGACCAAGAAACCTCGCGCCTGCCTTGAGGATCTGTCCCACCGCCTCTTGCTGGTAGGGAACCGCCGCGATTACCAGATCGGGCCGGGCCGCGACGATCTCGCTCGCTTTAGCCGTCCACGAATCGGCGAGGATGGTGCGAGAACCGTTGGCAACGCCGGGCACAACGTCAGCGCAGTAGCGCGTGCACGCCACGACGCGCTCGATCTCTCCAATCGCATCAAGAATCACGGTCGCGCTGGGTTGCAGGCACGCGATCCGCCGAGCTGTATGGGTCACTGCCATATAGTATTCAGGCACGTGCCGGCGATCTTATACACGCCTGTCTGAATCCATTCTTTACTTCTAATTGGGATCGACCTTCACCCGCTCGAGCGCCGCCTTCAGCACATCGAGCGCCAGTTGCGCAGCGTGCGTGGAAGCCTGCGGCAGCCCGCCCACCGCGGCGATCAGTTCTTCCCGCCGCAAAGCGAGAGCTTCGGGCATTTCCTTTCCGACGATAAGTTCCGTCAGCGCCGATCCGCAGGCCATTGCCGGAACACACCCCTTCGCTTTGAATCCAGCTTGGACGATCCGTGCGCCTTCCACTTTCAGGCTCAGCCGAATCACGTCGCCGCACACCGGATTCTCGATCTCGGCAATCGCATTAGCGTCGGCCAGATCGCCCGCATGCCGCGGATTCTGAAAATGATCGAGAAGTTGCGCGGAGTACATTCCTCAATTGTACCGAGGCGAACCCGTACCGATGTCATCCTGAGGAGAGCGAAGCGCTTCGAGGGCCGGCTGGGAGTGCAATAACCGGCAAAGCGGTCGAAGGACCGTTCCCATCGTTCTGATCAGCCGCGTATTGCGCAAATGTGTGTACGTGTAGGACTATGGCAACGACAAAAGTTTTATTGCTTCCAGCATGCCGCATTCTTCCGGAGAACAACGAATGGCTCGAAAGCACACTTTCGTATCTGCTTCTCGTTTCCTCGCACTCCTCGTAAGTTTCCTGCTGATCGTCCCCGGCTTGATTCCATCTGCCTACGCGGCGGACAAGGTCCAGCTGACCGTGGATGCCTCGAAGCCCGGTGCGAAAATTGACCGCAACCTCTTCGGCCAGTTTGCCGAACACCTCGGCCACGGGATTTATGAAGGCATCTGGGTCGGTCCCGACTCGCCGATCCCTAACACTCGCGGCATCCGCAACGACGTCGTTGCCGCTCTGAAAGCCATAAGAGTCCCGAACGTGCGCTGGCCTGGAGGCTGTTTTGCCGACGAATATCACTGGCGCAACGGCATCGGCCCGGCCGACAAACGGGCGGTCACCCTCAATCCCAACTGGGGCGGTGTCATCGAACCGAATACTTTCGGAACTCGCGAGTTCATGGACTTCATTGACCAGATCGGCAGTGAGGCCTACGTCTCCATCAACCTCGGCTCCGGAACTCCGCGCGAAGCCGCCGAGTGGCTGGAATACATGACCACTGCGCAGCCCACCACGCTCGAAAAAGAGCGCGCCGCTAACGGCCATCCTGCTCCTTACAAGATCGCTTACCTTGGCCTCGGCAATGAAAGCTGGGACTGCGGCGGTAACATGACGCCCGACTACTACCTGAGTCAGATGAAGCTCTACACCCACTTCGTCCGCAACTTCAATCCGGCCCAGCAGGACGGGCAACCGGGTGCCCAGCCGAATAAAGACAGAATGCTCAAGATCGCCGTCGGCCCCGGCGGCGGCGAGCCGCGCTGGACGGAATGGACCGACACCATCATGAAGGCCTACCAGCAACACACCTGGAGCTGGGACTTCGATGGTCTCTCCATGCACTCCTATACGGTGGTGAAGTGGCCGCCCTCGTATGCCTCAACCGGCTTCGGCGAGACGGAATACGCCCAGATTCTCAAATCCACGCTCGAGATGAATGACCTGGTGACCAAACATTCGGCCATCATGGACAAGTACGATCCGGAAAAGAAGGTTGCCCTCATCGTGGATGAATGGGGAGGCTGGTACGCGCCCTTGCCCGGCACGAATCCGGGATTTCTGGTGCAGCAAAACAGCCTGCGCGACGCCATCCTCGCCGCCTTGAATCTCAACATTTTCGCGCGTCATGCCGACCGCGTTCGCGGGGCCAACATCGCGCAGATGATCAATGTGCTTCAGGCCATGATTCTGACCGACAAAGAAAAGATGGTCCTGACGCCGACTTACTACGTTTACAAAATGTATGTGCCCTTCCAGAACGCGACGTCGATCCCGGTTACATTCGACGCCGGCACCTACACCCACGGCGACACGACGCTGCCGAGGGTCGATGCCATCGCCGCCAGGGATAAGAACGGCAAGTTGTGGCTGGAGATTACGAACCTCGATCCAAATCAGCCGGTCGAGATCGAAGCCAGTGTCGCGGGCATCGCAGCGAAGTCGGCCAGCGGAGAAACCCTGACCGCACCCAAGGTCGACAGCGTCAATACCTTCGACGCGCCGAATTCCGTCGTGCCCAAGCCCATCGCCTCGAAAATCGAAGCCGGCAAGCTCTCGCTGAAACTGGAGCCCAAGTCCGTTACCGTGATCTCTCTGGAGTAATGATCGCGTTATTTGCGCGTGGTTCCGTCCGGAAAGTAGATCGTCCATCCGCGCTCGCGCGCCAAAGCTTCCATGTCCGCATTCGGATTCACCGCGAATGCATGTTCGGCGTGCGCCAGCATATCGACATCCCAGCGCGAGTTTCCAAAGGCAGCATCGATCTTCTTGCCGACAACTTCGGTGAGAGCCTGTGGCTTGCCCGGTCCTGACGGCACGCGCACTAACCGTCCGGTTACCAGCCCGTCTTCCAGTTCCACTTTCGCGGCCAGAATGCGATCTGCCGGGATCCCAAACTGCTTCATGCCGGCGCGAATGACCCACTCATTCGACGACGAGACCGCCCATATCTCGCAGCCACTTTCGTGAAGCCGCCGGACCAACTCCTGCATTTCAGGAAAAATTCGCCCCGGAAACGAGTGCGCCATGAACTCCGTCGCAGCCTCCATCATCGCCGCGTCTGAGAGCCCCTGATGCATGGTGACCATCTCGCCGCACATGTCGTCCTCGGCCACCTTACCGCTTTTGTACTCGGCGTAGCGAGACAGCATGGCCTGCCCAACCGCGGCCGGCACGATGCCCCGCTTGAGTTCCCAGTCGAAGAACCTTTCTCCGGCATCGCCCGACCAGAGCGTGCCATCGCAGTCGAACGCCGCCACTCGCGGCCCCAGCCGAAGGACGGAATCGATAAATTCCTGTTTTGTAGGTTGGAGCGCTTGTGCCTCAGAAGTTTCCATGCTCTTCGACGATATCGTGCGGAAGCCGGGATGCGCAAACCGTGTTACCCGAGTTGATAAGTACGCTGCCGGCGGTTACAGTGAGCGCGCTGCGGTGCCAACGCTAGGCAGCGCAAACGGTAATGGTCCTTCGTGAAGACTAGCCAGCCACGTCTTGCGTGCGAGAATTGTGCAGAGGGAAGAATGTCGGCGGAACCTTGGAAGAGCGGCCCTTCCAGGGCCGCGTAAGGGTGTCGAAAACGTCTGGGCTTTAGCCCCTGCGGGTTAGGGCCGCGTAGTCGTCGGGCGTATTGATATTCGCGGCCACGAATGGATCGTCCACCGCCAGATATTGGATGTGATCCTGATAACGGTGTTCGATGTCGCGCGCATTTTCCGTCGCGGGCGCATGCAGGAACGCTTCGATCATTTCTCGGCCGATGACGTACGGGTGACCATGCTTTCCGGAAACTTCCGGCACGACTGCCCAGATATTCTGCGGCGCGGCTTCGAACGCATCACGCAGTTTCTGCACCGTCGCCGTGCTGGCAGGAGGCCGGTCAACCAGAGTGATAATTGCACCATCTCGTCCCCGATTCAAAACGTCCCGCAACCCGACCTGCAGGGAACTGAACTGTCCCTGGCTGGGATTGGGATTGGTGACGATGGAGGCTCCATTGGAATACGCAATTGGCGCCACCGCTGCTTCGTTATCGCCCATTACCACTACAACGTAATCGGTAGAGAGTCCCAGCGAGTGGATGGCAGAAGATAGAAAAGTCTCCGTCGACAGCGGTTGCCCGCTGACTGCCGGCGGCCAGGGGAGCAAGGCCTTGTCCGATCCCATGCGCGAGGACTCGCCCGCGGCAAGAATCACTCCGGCAAAACTCGCTGCACGGGACATGCTGCGGACAATAGCAGAAAGCGCCGGGAAAGTCAGTGAAGGAAATCCGTTCGGAACAGCGGGCCTGCTGTCGGGTTAGCGAGCGTTCTCATCCTTGTCGGCCAGCTCGTCGGCCACGTGTTCCATCGCGCAGGCCGACTCGTCACCGCCCGCGGCCTCGCGCGCGCCCTTGAACCAGCTCAGATGCGGCAGCGCGGCCGTGGAGTGCCGACGCAGCGCAATCAACTCCGCCGTGATGGCGACCGCAATTTCCTCCGGCGTGACCGCTGCGATATCAAGTCCAATCGGTGCATGCACGCGATCGAACAAGAGCGCCGGCAGGCCTTCCTCCACCAGCGTTTTGTAGATGCCAATGACTTTGCGCTTGGAGCCGATCATTCCAATGTAGCGGGCTCGCGTCTGCACCGCCCAGCGCAGAATGTGCATGTCGTCGCGATGTCCCCGCGTCACGATCACGATGTAGGAAGCCTCGTTCGGATCAAGCTTCTTCATCGCTTCGTCGAATTCCAGCGCATGCACCTCTCGCGCAGCTGGGAATCGTTCCGCGGTGGCATACGAGGAGCGATCATCGGTCACGATAACTTCAAATCCAGCTCCAGAGGCGATCCGGCAAAGACTTGCAGACACGTGGCCTGCGCCGAACACATAAAGTAATGCTGGAGGCAGCACGGGCTCGACGAAAATTTCCAGCGTCCCGCCGCACACCAGCCCCGTGTCGTACTTCGGATCCTGGTTCAAGTCGAACTTTAAGGTGCGCGGCTTCTCCGACTCCATCACCTCGCGCGCCGCCTGCCACACGTCGGCCTCCACGCAGCCCCCGCCAATTGTGCCCACAATCGAGCCGTCGTCGCGCACCAGCATTTTGGCGGTCTGAAAAGAGGGAATTGATCCGCGGACATTCACGATGGTGGCCACTGCCCCCGCCGCCCTGCCGCCGCAGTTCACGATTTGCTCGTAGATGTCCATAAAAAGCAGCCGCAGCACCGATTATCATTCGGTTAACAATGGAGAGTCAAACGAGAAGGACAGAGAAAGAGAATCATGTGGGGACCGCTGCCCTCGGCTGTCCGTCGGGCGAAGCTTGATCGCAGTTGTGTTAGCGTTTCTGGGATAGGGAGAGAATATGAAAGCCGTCCGCCTCCATCAATTCGGTGGCCCCGAAGTTCTGCAGTACGAAGACATCCCCGATCCGGAGCCGCGCAAAGATCAGGTCCTGATCCGGGTGCGCGCCTGCTCGCTCAACCATCTCGATATCTGGGTGCGCAAGGGACTGCCCGGCGTGAAACTGCCGCACATCCTCGGCAGCGACGTGGCGGGTGAAATCGTTGAAGTCGGCGAGTACGTCACCGGATTCAAAATCGACCAGCGCGTGCTGGTTGCGCCCATTCACTTTTGCGGACACTGCACGAAATGCCTCGCCGGACTGCAGAATCAATGCCGCGAGTTCACCGTCCTCGGCAATGCGGTCGACGGCGGCAACTGCGAACTGATCGCCGTGCCCGGAACCAACGTGATCCCGATCCCCGATTCGCTCGATTTCAACCAGGCCGCCAGCGTTCCCCTCGTCTTCGTCACAGCGTGGCACATGCTGGTCGGGCTAGCCGGAGTCCGTCCCGGCCAAACCGTACTCGTGCTCGGCGCCAGCTCGGGCGTGGGCATCGCCGCGATCCAGATTGCCAAGATGTTTGACTGCCAGGTCATCACCACCGCGGGCGACGAAGCGAAACTCGCCAAGGGACGCGCCCTCGGCGCCGACTTCGGTATCAATCATTACCAGCAGAAGATTTCCGACGAAGTCCGCAGGATCACGAATAAGGCAGGCGTCGACATCGTCGTCGAACATGTCGGAGCCGCTACCTGGGATGAAAGCCTCCGCTCGCTCAAAACCGCGGGCACCCTGGTCACCTGCGGAGCCACCACCGGCCCGGAGGTGAAAATCGATCTCCGCCATCTCTTCGCGCGCCAGCTCCGGCTGCTCGGCTCTTACATGGGAACGATGGGCGAGCTTCACGAGGTCCTGGGCCACGTCTTCGCCGGACGCCTCAAGCCCGTCCTCGACCGCACCTTCGCGCTGAGCGAACTGCGCGTCGCCCACGAGTATCTGGAGAAAAGCCAGATGTTCGGCAAGGTTGTAGTGAATCCGTAGAAGGTTAAGTCCTCGCCGACGCCGGCCTCTTGCCGGAGCCTTAGCCGTTGAGTCAATGAGCGTAATGGGTTACCCCAACTGACACGCCTGCTGTTCTGCTCTACTTGACAAGGGTATCGGCTGCGACGAAGGCCATCGCAGTCATACCAGGTTTGATCTTGGCGTTCTTGCTTCCCAAAACTCCCTTGGCGCCCTCGAGCGTTTCGCCGCCGAACAGTGGTACATGTTTGCCGGCTACGTCGACCGAGTGAATTTCAAAGACCAGGTCGCCGGGAGCGCTGCCGTGGGCGGGATCGGCGAATGTGAGAACTGCGTTGACGGCGGCACCTTTCGCAGCCAGCACGGTCCCGCCGAGCGTGACTTGTTCATCAAGAACCATCGTAATCGGGTCGCCCAAAGCAGCTGATTCGGAGTCGATTTCTTTGCTCGAGAAAGCGACTCGTACCGGCGTGCCGGCTCGCAAGATCCCGTCTTCCGGGACGGATACGGTCGACTCAAGAACAGGGGCTGGAGAGTTGGCAACCTGGTAGTCGGCGCGCTCGACACTGCTACGGAGGAAATTGGGTCCGACCGCGATCACTTCGAGATGAGTGCTGGAGTTGATGGTGATGGGGCCAGTGTACTTCGCGGACTGCGTGGTCGGTGTCCAGCCATTGGTGGTGTAGTAGAGGGTTGCGTAATGAGTTTCGCTACGAATACTGATTTTGGTCCCCGGCTGGATCGCGCCCGGCGGGACCGAGAATACAGGCTTGTCGACGACCAGCGCGTTGCCGAAGGTGGGGCGGATCATCATGGGCGGCGGTTCGGCGGGTAGCGAAGCCGCATCGGGAGAAGGAGGTTGCGCCGCGCTTTGGCCGGATGCGGACTGGCCGGTAGCAGACTGGCTGGAAGAAGTCTGTCCCGACGCGTGCGCGGCCGCCGCATGGAGCATCGCGACGCGCAGGGATAACTTGACCGGATCATTCAAGGCGAGTCGCGCCGCTTCCTGCATCGCCGGCGCGCTCTCGACTCCACGGCTGCGCAAGCTGAAAATTGCGGCTTGTACCTGAAGCTGCCTCTGCAGGGCCAGCGAGTGGCGCATGGCATTCATGGCCATTTGCGTGGAGAATGCGGCCCCTTGGTTCGCGGCCGCGCGAGCCTGAAGCGACGCTGCCATGCCGAGGAACATCGAACGGGCTTGGATGGAAGTTAACATTGCCGCTTGCGACGCGATCATGCCTTGCAGTTGGGCCTGGTTCGTCATGATCATGCTCTGAGCCTGTACGGCCGCGAAAGCCTGTTGGGCCTGTCCAACCGGCGGCGTGCCAGGGGCCGGAGCAATCTGAGCTGGAGAACCAGAAGCAAAAGCAGCCAGTAGGATGAGCGCCGAGAGAGTTTTCATCGCGATCTCCCTGAAACTGTTCGTAACCTTTCAGGCTTTGCCCTCATAGCGCAATGGATGCCTGAGTTCGGCGGTAGTGTAGCACCGACGGGTTGGCCGTGCAGTGCGCAGCAGTGCCCAGTCGGCTGGTCGGAGTCGTGGCGGTCCCATGCGATCGCGTGGATTACGGCAATGGGAAAGTTCCTCTTGCAACTGGGCTTTCCGTTCCCCATCGTCAGGCTTCGCAACACGCTTCTCCGAGAAACCCACTCCGTGCGCTCCGCCTCTTCTCTGGTTTAGAATATCTGCATAATGTCTCGCGAATTGAATTTCGGCCCCTACGTCGACCTTGAAAACGGCAAGAAGGTCGTGAAAGACCTCACCTTCGGCAATCCCACGCCTGAAGGCGTCGTGCTGACTACGCTCGATTCCGCCGTTAACTGGATGCGCAAGAGTTCGATCTGGCCCATGACCTTTGGCCTGGCCTGCTGCGCGATTGAGATGATGTCGATGGGTGCCGCCCGCTTCGATATCGCGCGCTTCGGCGCCGAAGTATTCCGTCCGTCGCCTCGCCAGAGCGATCTGATGATCATTGCCGGCCGCGTCTCCAACAAAATGGCGCCCGTGATTCGCCAGCTCTGGGAGCAGATGCCGGAGCCAAAGTGGGTGATTTCGATGGGGGCCTGCGCTACTTCCGGCGGTGTCTTCCAGAATTACGCCTTGGTGCAGAGTGTCAACCAGGTGATTCCGGTCGACATCTATGTTCCAGGATGTCCCCCGCGCCCCGAGCAGTTGATTTACGCCATCACGCTGCTCCAGGACAAAATCCAGAAAGAACGCGGCACCATCAAAAAGGCGTTCAACCTCGCCTAATTACTTGTCGTCATCCCGAAGGCCCGCGTTTTTTCCAGCGGGCCGAGGAATATCCCTTGAACGCATTTATTGCGCGGGAGATCCCCCTCCGCCTGAAAAGCGGCTGCGGTCGGGATGACGCCGAGGGCGAGGATCACCTTAGTTCAAGCTGACTCACAGCCGATCAGCCCGATTCCCAGCCATCCGTTCTCGCCCATGATTTCCTCGCCAACTCCCCGTCCCGCACCCGCATCCTGAGAATGCTCGACTTTTTGCGCCCGGCTTGCGTGCCGGGGCTATAATCGGGGCAAGTCGGCTGGGGTGTTTATGGATCGCTTTCGCAGTACGGCCCTTCTCTTCCTTGGTTCCTCTCTCGCGCTCACCTCGATCTCAGTTTGCGCCCAAAATGAACCGGCGCCGGCCGCCACTCCGGCAGTCCAGAAAATATCGGCGACCGTTCCGGATACGTCACAGCCTCTGGCTCCAGCCGCTATCATTCCCGCCAATTCGCCGCGCATGTCGAAGCAGACGCGCTACGAAATCATCCGCGACTTCGAAACTCAGATTGTCTATTCGCGCACGGCATTTCCCATGGGATCCAAGGGCTTGAAACTGAAAGATGGCCGGACTTCGCCCAATGGCGAGGACCTGCGCCAACTCCTTGCCTTAAATGGACCGGCCATCAAGCCGGGAGATCCTACACACATCTCTTTTGTCCACATCAAAGAGGACCACATTCACTTCGACCTAAACGGCGGCCCCATCCGCCGCAAGAAGTGGTATCAGCACATTCAGGTTTCCGGTACGAACGGAGCTCCGGTGCCCTTGTCGAATGACGAGACGGTGGAGAATCCCCATGGCAGCTATCTCGACGTCTACTTCGATAAGTATGTGCCCGAGATGAGCGCTGCGCAGTTGCGGGCGCTGCTGCTGCCCGTGCTCGACTTCAACGCTCGAAGCAAAGAAGAAGCCTATCTCGACACCGTGCCTCCCAAGGTGAAGGAAGCGATCAAAGCGCACCACGTGCTGGTTGGCATGAATACGGAAATGGTGCTGCACGCACGAGGCAAGGCGCCCAGAAAAGTCCGCGAGCGCGACGGCGAGACCGAATACGAAGAGTGGATTTACGGCGAAGCCCCGCAGGATGTCGATTTCGTCCGCATCGTCGGCGATGAAGTGGTTCGGGTCGAGACCATGAAAGTCGGCGGCCAGAAAATCGTTCGCACCGAAAAAGAAGTGATTCTCGAAAAGCCCGACCAGGACACCGAGGCGAAGAAAGAGGAGCAGGATCGTCCCGCAAACGCTCCCAGCCTGCGCCGTCCCGGCGAGGATTCTGAAGACGTTCCCAAGCCCGCCGATGGAGTGAACCCGATGCCGCCTCCAGCTCCACCCGACATGCCCGGGCCTCCGGGAGGAAGCAACGGGCCCGGCGATCTCCTTGCCGGCAGCCGTTGAACTGGCTTGCTGGAAGTATAAGCCAGGGGCGAACCTGAGCCCTACCTCGAGGTCACTTCGAAACTTGACTTCGAAACTTCGCCTCGCAACTTCACTTCGCCGCCACCGTCGCTCCCACATCGGCGAAGGAAAATGCCAGCGAAACGTTCCCGTACTCCTGTCCATCGACTTCCACGTAAGGATAGACAAAGTAGTTGAGCGGCTTACCATCCTGCGCCGGATTCAGGCGCAGATCGCGGCCCATGCTGAACTGCACGCGATTCACATCGTGCGCTCCGAAAAAGTAGTCGCGCTTTTCCGGATGCTTCCACGCCTCGGAGATGTCGACCGGAATCCATCCCTTGCCATCGATGTAGAAATCGGACCAGCAGTGATATCCGGCAATTTCCGCCGAATGCTTGTCCGCGGGCAGAGGGAATCCAATCTCAAAGCGCGCTGGAATCCCTTGTGACCGCGCCATCGCAATGAACAGCGAATGGAAGTCGGTGCAATTTCCTTTCTTTGCGTCGCAAGCATAAAGCACGTCGCCGTGACCCCAGCCGGTGCCCGTCTTGTCGTACTTCATGGTGGTGAACACGTAATCGTAAATCGCTCGCGCCTTATCGATCGGATCGTTCTTCCCCTCCGTCACTTTCACCGCCAGATCAGCCGGGAGCCCGGTGACCGGAACCAGTGCGTCCGCCTGCAGATCTTCAACACGCTCTTTCTTCGTCAGCGCCGCCGCGGTCACATGTGCGGCTGGGTTCAGCGCGACCCGCTCGTGCCGCACCACGTCATACTCGATATCGAAGTGGAGTTCGGGCTGCGCCACACTGTTGACTTCGGCGAAATAGATCTCATCGCCGAATCTGGGCTCGCGAGTCTTCTTCAGCGGCACTTGGCTCTTAGCGGAAACGATCTTCACTTCCTGATAAGCGTCTGACTGGGCCGCGGGAATCCAAATACGAAGCTTCTTGCCCGCAGGCAAGTCCTTCACGGTGAAATCGTAATGAAAGATGAAGTGGCGAGACTCCTGCGCAAGCGCGGAAAGAGTCAGAGCCATGAGAGGCAGCAATACGCAAGTCCTGCGCAACATAAGCGGCATCCTTCCAAGGTTCTCAACTGGGAACTGAGAACCGCAACTGAGAGCTGGAGTTGGGAAACGACACACGGGCGTCTTAGAGGGAACGCCGTCAGGTGAAGCCGCGCTTTGGGTTGCGCATGAGAGAAGGATGCCGGCGTGAGGCCCGGCGATGCGGTATTTTAGCAGGGCTGCATTCCTCGGAGGAAAAATCATGGCAAGGAAAGATCTGGTTTTGTTGGCCAGCCGAACGCTGGCAGTGTTGCTCACTGTATTTGCCTTGGTGGAGATCTCCTACCTGCCAGAGTTCCTGCATTCGTTCGTCCACTATCTCCGGTACGAACTTACGCCCGCCACCAACACGGGGTACCTGGACTACATGCGCCACTACTATCTGCTGAGGCTGGGTTTTCTGATAACTAGAATCGTTGGCTATTCGCTTATGGCCCGGTGGCTCTACAAGGGCGGACCGGATATTGAAGAGTTGCTGTGTCCGTCCACGGCCCAGGAAAATCCTGCGCAAAGCTGAGCCGCCTCCGGAGGACGAAGAGCAACGCTATCCGGTAGAATCTCCCCCATGCCCGCCGCCATCCAGTGCCGTGACCTGCGCAAGACGTACGACGGCAAAGTCGAAGCCGTGCGCGGCCTCAATCTTGAAATCCAGGCGGGGGAATGTTTCGGCCTGCTCGGGCCGAATGGGGCGGGGAAGACCACCACCATCGAGATCCTCGAAGGCCTGCTGGAACCGACTTCGGGAGAAGTTTCCATCCTCGGGCACTCCTGGAGCAAAAATGAGCGCGAAATGCGCGAGTGGCTGGGCATCTCGTTGCAGGAAACGCGTCTCTCCGACAAGCTGACCGTGCATGAGACCGTCGAGCTATTCGCCAGCTTTTATCTCGAGCCGCGCTCGACCGACGAAGTCCTCGAGCAGTTGCAACTCACCGAGAAGGCCGATGCCTGGGTGGGCAAGCTTTCCGGCGGACAGCGCCAGCGCCTCGCGGTGGCCACGGCCCTGGTCTGCAATCCGAAGATTCTATTTCTCGACGAGCCCACCACCGGGCTCGATCCGCAGAGCCGCCGCCAGTTGTGGGATATCATTCGCGCCTTCCAGCGCGATGGCGGTACGGTCCTGCTCACCACGCATTACATGGATGAGGCCGAGCGCCTCTGCGACCGACTGGCGATCGTCGATCACGGCCAGGTCATCGCCGAAGGCTCGCCCGCGGATCTGATCACCCGCCTCGGCGGTCATCATGTGGTGGAATTTTCCGTGAGCGGCTCCGACGGCGCGTCCTTGCCCGCATGGCGGGCTCTGCCCAGCGTTGACTCGGTTCGCGAGGACGACGGCCTGGTTGCGTTAAATGTGAAGCAACCCCACCTGACGATTCCCGCGCTCCTCGACACAATCGAGAAACAAGGCGGCGTCTTGCAACATCTGACGACGCGACAGGCCAGCCTGGAAGATGTCTTCGTGAACCTGACGGGTCGTCATCTGCGGGAAGATTAGGTACAGGAGTGTTATGAATCTCGCTGCGAGAGCCGTTGCTTTGACCCTGCTGTTGCTGGCGATGCTGGCGGTCTCTGTCGCACAGTCGGATGTACCGGAAACCTTTCCTCCCTTCGAGCAGTGGAAGGCGGCGGTGCTTGCGGGTGACGCATCAGCGCTGAAAGCCATGTACAGTACCGATCCTGCTGCGAAGATGCGGATCAAGACCGTGATGCAGACCGCCGACGCCGATACGAGTTTCTGGCTTGGCCTCAAGCCGCGCACCATAAAAGTTGAGATCGTGCGACTGATCGTTCGTCCCACTCGCGCGAATGTCATCTTTCGCGCCGATGTCGTCAGCGGATTGCCGAGCGGCCAAACCGTCCAGGTCACCGACGATCAGACGTGGCAGAAGCAAGGCGACCAATGGCGACTGGTCTATGCCGAGCGCACCGATGCTCCGCGCCTGGCGCAGCCCGCCGACATGAAGAAGGATCTCTATCCGGCAACGGTCGACGCGCACGCCGAGATCAAAGAGGCCGAAGAGAAAGCCGCGAAAGAACACAAGCGCCTGCTGCTGGTCTTCGGCGCGAACTGGTGCTTCGACTGCCACGTGCTCGACCTGGCGTTCCACAGCAAAGAGTTGGCGCCGATCATCGACGCGAGCTACGAAGTGGTGCACGTTGATATTGGTCCGGACGGAAAGAAAAATGCCGACGTGGCCGAGCAATTCGATGTTTCGTTGAGCAAGGGCGTTCCCGTAATGGCGGTCGTGGATCCCGAGGGAAAGGTTTTGATCAGC
>CAVXVD010000065.1:0-75349 GCA_963765015.1 uncultured Acidobacteriota bacterium
AAAAAAAAAAAAAATATCGCTCAGCCTTTCCCTTGACCTTGAGGCGCGCTCAGACGTCTTAGTTCTAAGACGGAGAACAGCTTAGTCAGCTCCAGTAGCACAGGAGGCTCCTGATCGGCGGCTCCCTCTGCGGGCAAAATCACAATTTGTGCTGCTCCAGCACGCGCGCACTGGCATGGAGATCAGGGGGGATTCCTGCGCTGAGCAACGAGCGCTGCGGCTCCAACCACTTGGCCTTGCGCCCGAACAGGCGGGATGCAGACGCTGACGGGGCTCCGGAAGGAGGCGAAAGGAGGGCTGCTATTGCTCCCTCCTCGGTCAATATTGAGGCATAGAGCTCCAGCACAGTAGAAAAGATGGTGATGAAGTTCCGAAGTAAAAACAATGACGGCGGTCCCTTCTCACGCTCGATCATCAGGCTGACGGGGCAGCTCGGGAAGGGGAAGGTCAACAGCACAGGTTTCCGTGAAGCTGCCCGAAAAACTCGATATTCGCGCGTGGGCGCGATAGTGGTGGAACGGAGTCTCGGTAGGTCGGTCGACTTCCGTCAGTGGCTAGATTGATAACTTCAGGCACGGGAGCGGATCATTTTCCTTGCCGCGCCGGCCACCATATTCGACGCGAGGGGAGCTGGTGAATGGAGAGGAGCGAGAGTCGGCCGGGAGGAGGAAGCATCAGGCATCCATCAGATTCTTGCTGGAATGCTCGACGCTTCATGTTGGCCGCGCTGAGAGATCTGACCGATCGGTTGCAGACAGCGGAACCAGCCTCCTCGCTGTTGGTCGAGCTGGCGCTGCCGCGGCAAAAAGGCGCGCAAAAACGACTCGGCTTGGAGGCGCGCGAGAGTTTAGGACGCGAGAGTTCAGGATGACGATGAAGGAATGACTATGATGTACAATAAGTTATCGGGGTGCGCGAAAGTCCTACGAGCCACATGATGGGGTCTCGAACGGCGGCGTCGACCCCTTGGACGAGGTGGTCCGACCGTGGGCTCGGCTGGTCGGTTGCAAACACAGATGGCAGCGCGGCATGTGCAACACCTGACCCAACGTGCCGGGCCGCGCCGTGTGCGGCACTCAAGCAAAGGAAGAGAGGATCGGAGCGAAGAATCGTCTTCTGGACCTGAGGGCTCCAGTGGCGAGATTGGCTCTTGCAAATACGGCTGCTGCGGACGAGAGGATTCTGATCGGGCAGATGGCGATCGGCTTTGTCTTGACGTCGTCTGCTGGCAGCACGAGCTTGGTGTTCGCTCTTCCAGTACACCGGCCACTTGTCCTCTGGGAGGCAGTCATGCACAGACACGAGCCAAATAGAACAAAGACAACCAAGATACTGTTGCAGACGCCTGCCCAGATACCGCCTGGTTGTCAATAGACACAGAGTCTTGTTTTGGAGGCATCGCCATGCTTCAGATAGTTTGCCTGCAGGCCAATGACTTTTGACAGCACGAAGCCATCACTAAGATACCTCTTTCAATGCATTCATGAAGCTCGCCTTGACGGTATCTATGTTCGGGCAGCTAGGATGTATTTAACATGAGCCTCAGAAAGAGCAGGGGAATCTGAATGTACCGTAGGATTTGAGTGGAAGGAAAGCCCTGGAAGTGGATCGTAACAGGCCAGGGAAGCTGCGATGGTGCTGAGCAGGTCGAACAGCACGCCCACTGGATAGTGCCTTCGGGACAGTTAGACGCCGAGAGACCCAAATAGCCTCCAACATACCACTTCAAGGTACGCCGTTGAACTCAAAACACATCTCATCGATAGTGCTAGGTCCAGAAGCCATGAGATACTCGCGCACTCGGGTCGACGTGGAGATGAAGGTAGCCGCACCGCGGAACGAGAAGCTAAACACAAAAGCGTCAATGTTAACCATAGGATTAAATAATTGGTACGTAGTACGGCTCAGGAGGAACCATTGTAGCAATCTGGTAGAGATGATCGAGATCGAGACGCTGACAGCGGCTTCAAGTCACAAGGAGGCGATCAGAAAGTACCTCGTTTTCAGCTAGGATAAATTCGTATTGGTACCTGTCCATTCCAGAGTGCCTTGCGGATGTGTTCATTGCAGCACATAATCGATGTCATCCACCGCAGCCGGTGCTTGCATGATACATGTGGCGCGAAGTGTCCCAGGAACTGATATTGGCCTCCGGAAGCGCACGGGGAGGTGAGGCAAGAGCGACCGAGAAAGAGGCGCGGAAGGGAGCTCCCTACTCTCCACGTTTCGCAGGAGCTCCCACCCCGATGATCCGATCCTCAAAGGTTCATCGCCCTGCCCACTTCTCCACTCCACTCAAGGTTGATCGCCCTAGAAATTCTTAGGTAATATACATTAGGCGCGCTCGAGGCCGCCAGATGCCACTGGTTCCGGTAGGTGCGAGAGCCGGTGCCATGCAGATTGTTCTTCAACTCGAACACTGATATGGATTAGGAGATAGGGGGTGGTGGACAAAGAAGGAGGCTGACTTTTGGCAAGCACTTCGGCGGCATCGTCTACCCACGCGCTGCAGGCGCCGCGATCTGCGCTGCTCTTGCAGAGTGCAACGAGAGGACAGACTGATCCGGTACACGAATACGACCTGCCGGGCCATCTCCAGGACAATCGATATGGGGTGTCCTTGTTCAGCGCCACTGTGACGCAAAGTTAGGAGCAAGACCAGGACAACCAGCGAACGACGATGTTCGATGAATGACCCATGAGTCCCTGCAGATTGGCTACGATGCTGAGGGGATCGGCACGGTGCCAGTCGTGAATACTGGCCGGTTGTTGTTCTACGAGCAGGGTGCCGTTCACGCCTCTGGCTCTGAACTGCAAGAGCTCAGACTGAAGTCTCTATTCACAAAGGGCAGCCGCATACGCTGTCGAACACGGCTCGAGGTGCGTTCGCGATGATGTCGCGGCTTCGTGCGAAAGCCCTTCGGAGAGAATGAAAGGAGTCCAGAGCCACTGAGGAAGACCGACCTGAAACCGGCTGGTGTCCGTTATACGACCGAGATCACCTTGTCCTGCGAGAGAGAGAACATGGATTTCAGGGAGAGGCTTAGTATAATCTGCATATTCTTCGCTGAATGCCTTGAGGATCTGCGTGGCCAGTAGTCGTCCGGAACAGAGGAACCTGGCGAACAAATCAGACATGAGAACGGAAAACGGCGCTAAGTACCGTGGCAATATCATGGAAAAGTGTACAATTCAGCTTTGCCTTCTCGTTTTGAATCATAGTCACCGCAACTGCTGACATGAGATGGGAAACACGGCAGGAGCACCATCAGACCCTGCGGGAAACTGAATGAAAGAGACGTGCATCCCCACGCTCTGTTCTCAGGGCCCCCTGTACAGTCGTCAATAGTCCGCCAAACACTCTGCTTTGACTTCTGCATTGCGAGATTAGCCCAGGGGTTCGAATCGCGATAGAGCTTGGCAACCTCCCCGAAGACTGGAACCCATCTTTCTCGTACAGATGATCCCATCGGTTCCGAGATCAACAGCTTCGAAGCATAAGGACGGGAAGATGGGAGGAGCGGCCGCGACTATAGCAGAAGAGGCATCCCGCAGCGGCGCGCCGGACAACAACGGCCGCAGCCCGACTGTTATTGACGTGGCTGGTCGCCCAGGAGCTGATGGCGCTCGGCGAGACACCCGAGAGGCCACCCACGGTCACTTCTGTCGCGCCCTCTTTGAGCGCTACCGATTCAGATATTGCTGATGATATGCAGGCTCCCGGCCGGCTTGATCTTGAATGGAGGCGGTCTCGAAGGAGGCCCGAGTCTCGATCACAAGATCAGAGAGATATGGCGCATCCAGCAAGAACTGAGGCAAACGGGCAAGGCATGCTGATATTCCCTCATCTCTCACTGGCCACAAGAAACACCATGTCCAAAGTAGCCTCAGAGAACTCCTCAACAAGAAAGATGCTGAAGTTTCCGAGAGTTGATCTCAGAGAACAGAAGGCTTGACGCGTACACAAAGAGCTTGAACTCGATGTCAGGGTATGCTTCAGGCACGGGACATGCAGGACTGTGTCTGACACTGACAATATCCAAAAAGATGCACTACAGCCCCCACTCTGGATCAGTTCCAGAGCTGCAAGGGCCTTAAAGAGGTGATCTCGCGGACGGTCGACTACAAGAACAGAGAGGCTGCCGAGCCAGTCCGACTCTACTGTGTGGTGTCTGATGGCCCCTGTCGCGCCGACACACCCTCGGACGCAGCCGTCCATCTCCGTAAGCGCACAGAACAGCTGCGGGAAAGTCCAACGGATCCACCTCTAGTACGGCTCTCTCTCTCTCTCTCTCTTTCATCACGCACTGTGCACACACCAACATGGCCACCTATGGGTCCTGCTGCGACAGTGGACATGCATCATAGATTTGCCCTATCGTTGCCAGGGCTGCGGTCCCGTTGTTATCTGCACGGCTGACTGCGGGACTCTAGCACGAGATATGCGATTAACTTCCGCATAAATCACCTCCATGCCGGAGTGCCGGCTTCGTACCGATTATATCAAATGCAAAATCCGCGCGGGGGAGAAAGATGTCAGGAACCTTTTTGGGCGCGTGCAATTGCGCGTTGTATTTTCTAGCCCGAATTGCCCACCGGCCTTGGTCATTACTCAAAAAAGGTTCCTGGAACATGTGAAGAAATTGAATTTGGACCCGTTATCAACAATGTAAAGGTGTATAATTGCCCCAGTGGAGAGTCCATGACCGCTGAAGAACGGTTCACCAAGATCGAAGAGAATCTGCTCGTGACGTCAAGAATGCAAATCGAGGCGGAGCGCCGCTGGAAGGAAGAAGCGGAACAGCTTCGCGCTGCACAGAAGCATACCCAGAAGTCCCTTGATCTCCTTATTGAGCGGCAGATAATAACCGATACCGCGTTACACTCTTTGATCGCTTCCATCGATCGATTTGTCCAGGGCCGCGGCGGCCATGGAGATTCCCGCCAGGGATAACTATCCACAAGCAAGTCCGTGGGACAACCGGTGGTTTTATATCTCCTGCCGCGCTTTTACCCGGGCACGGGATTCTCCTGGGGCCGGAATTTGCCTGTTTGGCCTGGGTGATTCACGAACCCCGCCAGGCATACCGCAGGGTAATTTTTCTCGAAGAAAAATGACTCTGCTACGCCGCTTTCTCCCTTCCTGACACCTTTCTCCCCCCTGGACAATTGTAATTGCCGAGTCGTGCCCGCGAAGAGCCCACGGACAGAAAAGCACTGACCGCAGCTACCCGCCTGCCCGGTGATCTGGCGCGTCCCGTAAATGTAGGGACATGATCCTTTCTCGTCGTAGGGGACGGCGATGAATCAGGTATAGAATGAGGCCCACTATGATTCCGGCGGGAAACGACCATGCAAAGAGCTCATGGGCCTCTGGGAAGGAAATCAGAATCATCGCCATTGCGGCCAATGCGCCGATAGTGAAGACGAGGCCCATTTCGCCCGCCCGCGAAATCCTCTCCATACGGATTCCGGATGCCGGGGGAGTCCTGGGGTGGGTAACGTTGTGCGGCAGGACTGGCCGGTGATCCGGCGCGTCCCCTAGATTTAAGGATATGATCCTTTCTCGTCGTGGGGGGCGGCGATGGATCAGGTATAGAATGAGGCCCAGGATGATTCCGGTGGGAAGCGACAAGGCAAACAACACGCGGGCCTCGGGCAATGAAATCAGAATCATCGCCGTTATGCCAATCGTGAGGACAAACCCCATCCCCCAGTCCATGGGGACATCTTGAACGCGGATTCCAAAGCGAATCTTAGGTAAGGGTCGCATGATTGACCCCTTGACCAGAGTGTACGCCTGATTCATGACAAATGGAAGCTGTGTCCTCGGGGGGAAAGGTCAGGGAAAGGTGTCAGGGAAAGGTGTCAGGAACCTTTTTGGGCGCCTGCAATTGCGCGTTATATTTTCTAGCCCGAATTGCCCACCGGCCTCGGTCATTAATCAAAAAATGTTCCTGGAAGTTGTGAAAAAATCAAATTGTGCCGTCGCACCGTAGGGGCAACCCTTGTGGTTGCCCTTGGGCGGCCACAAGGGCCGCCCCTACGACCTGTTTTTTTCACACCCGGCCGGGCACGCGCGTGACACGTCGCAGGTTCCGGCTTTCGACTTGCCCCGCCGCGGCGGTTGGTGGGAGCCGAAGCGCTCATCCGCTGGAACCATCCGAAGCGCGGCGATTTGCCGCCCAACCAGTTTATTCCGTTGGCGGAGCAGACGGGGCTGATTCTGCCGCTGGGAGACTGGGTACTCGAAACTGCGTGCAAACAGATCAAGACTTGGTCCACGCGGAAGAATACGGCTCATTTGACCGTGGCTGTGAACATCAGCGCCCGGCAGTTGCTCAGCCCGGACTTCGTGAAGAATGTGCTGGAAACGCTGGATCGGACGGCAGCGAATCCGCAAAACCTGAAATTAGAGCTGACCGAAAGTATGTTTGTGAACGATCTCGAGGATGTCGTGACCAAGATGACAGAGCTGAAGGCTCACGGTCTGAGATTTTCGCTGGACGATTTCGGTATGGGGTATTCGTCTTTGGGATACCTCAGGCGATTGCCGCTGGACCAGTTGAAAATCGATCAGGAGTTTGTCCGTGAGATTCTCGCGGACGCCAGCAGCAGTGCCATTGCTCAGAGCATTATTTCCCTGAGCAAGGCAATGGGGTTGTCGGTCATCGCCGAGGGCGTGGAAACAGAGGCACAGCGCGACCTGCTGGCCCATCTTGGATGCCATGCGTTCCAAGGCTTCCTCTTTAGCGCACCTGTGCCGCCCGACGAATTCGAATTATTATTGCCCAACCTGGCTAAGGCCGCTGCCCAGGACTACCGGTAACGACGCTCCGTCCCGCTGAGTTGCAAGCTCCACGGATGTTGTCCGCAAAACCCCCTACGCAGTCTTGCGCCCGTTTCCCCGACCCGAGTGGCTGCGCTGAAATCTGTCCGCTAAGTGTTCTGCCAAAGCCGCCGCCTGGGTACGAATTTCAGGTACGGCGGTGGTTTCCCAGAAGCAGCCTTTGCGGACGGGACCGAGCGCATACAGTCGATGGGAAGGTGCTCCCTTGTAGTCGATCAGGGCGCCGTGCTCGTCGACATCAATTCCCAGAAAGAGGCGGTCAGGCCGTGCGAGTCCCTGTACGACCAGGCTGGTGATCAGTGATTCATCGATCCGCCGGCAATCGGTTTCCGAGCCGGAGCAGTTGATCACGCGATGGACATGCAGCGCCTTTTTCGTGCGGGTCTCTCGATCCCAATAGCGCAAATTGGCGCCATCCGCACTTTCGGAATAGCGCGTGACTCTTCCCTTATGCAAGCAGACAAGGCCATCGCTCTGCATGTCGTCAAGCAAGTCAGCAATTTCCGGCGCGACCCGGTGACGATGGACATCCCAATAAGCACGGACGTGGCGCAAGAATCGTCGCTGTTCCTCGATCGGCAAAGAACGCCAGATACGCTGGGTTACTGGTCGGAGGCTGTCGACCACCGCCCGCCAGTTGATCCCCTTGTCCGCGGCGGCAGCGACCTGGCTGCGAATCAAACGCAGCAAGCCGCGCACGGTTCGAGGAGAGGTTTCATTCCAAAACATGGGCCAAGGTTCGTCCGGGCGTTGTTGCCGACGTGGGCGGGGAAACAATCCTTTCTGCGACAGGACATGAATCACTCCGTGGAAGCCTTTCGACTTAAGTGCCATGATCAGATCGATGCTGGTGAGTCCCGAACCGAGCAGCAAAACACTGCCGGTTGCCGGAATGTTTTCCAATACGTCGCTGGCCCAAGACACTTGAAAATAGGACGAAGCGGAAGGTGTGAGCCCGCGCAGTCTGGGATTCGCGGGCGGAAAATTCCCCGTCGCCAGCACAGCGATGTTGGTTAATAGTTCGGTGCCTGCGCTGGTTTGCACCGTGAGTTTGTTTTTCCGACGGTGCAGGGATCGTGCTTCGTCCTGAACCCACTCAAAACGCTTCCGGCCAAACTCGTTCAGAGTCGATTCCAACAAGCTACCGATATAAGCGCCGTAGACGGAGCGTGGCGGGAAACTGCGCGCCTGCAAGGAAGCGTCGTAGTGGGTTCTCGCCCAGTCCAAAAAATCATTGGGTCTGTCCGGCCATGCGCTCATCTCCCCCGCAGGCACGTTGAGAAGATGAAATCGGTGCGGGCTGCCGTAAGCGAGGCCCCGCCCTGGCAAAGTCCCGCGGTCGATGACGGCAATGGACAAGTCGGTGTCCCGCAGCAGGTGAACCGCGAGCATCGTTCCGCTGAACCCGCCGCCTACGATCAAGACATCGAATTGCCGATCATTCACTGGCGAAAGCTCCCTAGTATGACAAGTAGTATAATAGACATTCTTCTATTCGCAGCAAGATAAGGGCCATCTCGATTCGGGAAGGGAATGGCGCAAGTAGCTGAATTCGTGGAGAGTGAGTGGAAGGTCCCGCCGACTGTTGAATCTCGAATGTGAAAATAACTTCACCTGAGGCACGGAATCTCACGAACGACATCGGCCACGCAAAAGATGTGGCCCGGGCCGCTCCGCCCACAAAGCACCGGTGCTATTGCAGTTGACAACACCGGTTCTGCCGGCCAGCACTTACTCGAACAGAGACACAAGACCACCGACGGCGGCATGCTCGCAGACAAGAAACGTTCTGTTGAGGACTTTAAGCGGCCACGCGAAAACCGGCATCTCTAACCATGTCAGGCGCGATGTCGGTGATCAAGCCCGTCTCTTCGCCGGTGCGAATGTAAACCTCGACGTGCCGGTCTGGGTTGGTTGTTTCTTCCCCGTTGCGGAGGGCCGGCGCGAAAACTGGAGTAGGGATTGGCGAATCAGGAAATCTCCATTGGGCAGCGTGGCCTTCCAATGGTCAAATAGCTCCGCTCGCTGTTTTTCGAGTTGGGCAGCCTCGTCAAGGCGTCCGGCGCGACGAAGAAGAATTGCAAGGCCTGTCCAAACGCGAGCAATGCGGGTCGCATCGCGCAGGTCGTTACGCAAATCAGGTTTCCAGGCCATGAGCTTTGCTAATAGATCCTGATACGCTGCGATGGCTTCGACCGTTTGACCGGTCTCAGCGTAGTCGTCAGCCTGAGCCTGTAACGCGTCATCAACCTCGCTCAAAGGCTCGATTTTATCGTCCGGGTAGAGGCGCGCGTCGCGCAGAAGTTGGAAGGCGTCTTTGATACGCTGCCGGGCATCTTCGCGGCGTCCTATCCAGCGGGCGGGGTAGGATGAGGCAGCGAGCAAGTCGGCTTCAGCCAGCCGGGAGTTGACACTTGATTTCGCTTCTCTCAGGCGCGCAAGTGCGTGATCGTAAACAGCGAGAGCTTTTCCAGGAGCCTCGTGGCGCAAAATGTTGCCGAACGGGATGCTCAGATTCGCCACAGTGAAACGGCTCAGGTAGTCGCTGGAATCTTTGCCCGCCAGTTCTTCGCCAATGTCGATTCCTCGCTGGATCAAGGCAAGTGCCTCGCGGGATCGCCCCAGACTTGGTTCTGCGTCCGCCTGCCCCAAAATCAGGCCTTCAGCGCATAACGCATTCGCCAGGTTAATGCGCAGCGACGCGTGGCCATTCTGGGCCTGTGCCTGTTGAAGGTCGACGACCCTTTTCGCGTCGTTCAGAGCTCCATCAAGGTCGCCGGCCTGCCAGTGCGCGCGAACCAAGATGCTGGTGGCGCTACCCTCCACCTGCCGGGATGGAAAGGGTCGCACGATCACCATTGCCCTTTCCGCGGCCTGTACCGCCTTGTCGAAATGCCGGGCATTGGCATAGGCGTTGGCAACATTCTGTTCGAAATACCCCATGCTGTAAATCTCGTGTTGAGTGAACTCAACCTTGAGGCGCAGGAACCGTTCGACCAAATCGGCGGTCTTATCCGCCCATGAAAATGCTTCTTCCCAGCGCTCCTGAGAGTTCGCCAATTCCATTCGATCATGTGCAATGGTGGCGGCAATGAACAGGCCTCTGCGGTTCATTGGATCGGAGGCCAACACGGGATCGACGAATCTTTGGGCCTTCCCCAAACTGAGTTCTGCATCGTCAAATTGCCCGAGATTGGCAGACGTGGGGTCCCCCTGGGCATGGGCTACCCTCACATAGGCATAGGCGATATCGTTGGCGAGGTCATTGTCACCGTGCACTTCGTCGCCAAGCGCATTGAGGTACTGGAGGGAATCCCCGACCATTTGACTCCGGACCATTGTGGCCCCGGGCAGGCCACGAATGGCGTCGTCGAACTCGATGAATTTGTTGGCCAACTGTCGGACTTGTAAAAAGCGTCCCTCAGCGATCCTGCGCTCGCGGTTGGCAATGTAAAGGCCGGTCGAGAGGCTGGCGATTACCAAGAGCAGGGCCGCGGCCGTCAAGAGGACGGATGTGCGGTTTCGTCGAACGAACTTGGCCACACGATAACGCAGTGTGTCTGGCCGGACGGCGATGGGTTCGTGCCTGAGATAGCGGCGAAGGTCGTCGGCAAATGCGGTCACCGAGGCGTATCGCTCCTGGGGAGCCTTCTTCAGCGACTTGCCGAGAATCGTCTCCAGATCTCCGCTTAACTGACGACGAAGTTTTTCGGGTGTCGTATTGCGTTTTTCAGCCGCGGAGCTCGCCGCCGATACGATTCCCGATGCTCGTGGCGCGTCTGCCTCAGTGATCGCTTTTACCAGGTCCGCTGTGGAGTGCACGCGTGCACCTGCGGGATGCTGTCCCGTTAACAGAAGATATAACAGCACTCCCAGCGCATAGACGTCGGTAGCAGTGGTTACGATTCCTCCCGTCACTTGCTCTGGTGCCGCGAATCGGGGAGTCAGCGCGGCTCCGCTTTCCATGGTGAGCATCGTCGCCGAATCAGTCTCTCCTTCCCCGGCAAGCAGCTTGGCAATACCAAAATCCAGCAATTTCACTTGACCATCGTTGCGGACCAGCACGTTCGAAGGCTTGATGTCGCGATGCACGATGAGATGGGCATGCGCCCCCGCCACCGCACCCAGTACGTCGAGGAAGAGCTTGATGCGCGCGTCCACATCGAGCTTGTGTTCATCGCAATAATGATCGATGGCCACACCGTCAACGTACTCGAGGATGAGGTAAGGACTGCCGTCAGCAGAGATGCCGGCATCCAGCAGTTCGGCTATATGAGGGTGAGTCAGCCGTCCTAGAATGCTGCCTTCGCGATTGAAGCGCTCGGCCGTCGCGTGGCCGGCCAGCGCGAGGCTGATGAACTTGACGGCAGCTTGCCGTTCGAACCGCCCGTCACTGCGGTGAGCCAGCCACACCCTGCCCATTCCACCCTGGCCAATTTGCGAAACCAGCGTGTAGGCACCGACTTGCTGGCCGGCAAGGCCGGAGCCTACATGCAGAGGAGATCTTTCAAGAAAGCCTTCTCGTACTAATTGCTGCTGTTCGTCTAACAGCGTCTGCAGGATCGAAGCTAGCCGCGCATCTTTCTGACTGAGAGAAAGCAACCAAGCCGCGCGCTGTTCCGGGAGGATTTCCAGAACCTCATCGAGGTACGGGTTGACTTCTTGCCATTGCTCGGGAGTGAGGGTAAACATCGATTTCTCACAGCATCAAATTTGCTCGCAGACTACGATGCAAGTAAATGCGGGCTTTTTCCCACTTTCGCTGCACCGTGCGTTCGGACACGCCCACCATCTCGGCGATCTCACCGAAGGAAAACCCGCAGAAAAACTTCAGGTCAACAATCTGAGACAACGAGCTGTCCACACGCGCCAGTTCGTCGAGAGCCTGGCTAATTCGCGTGAGTTCCTGATCGTCGCTGATTGCTTCTTCAACATTAGTGGTGAGGGATGTAAGCTCGAAACGACCTCCTCGTTTAATCGCAAGGCGGTTTCGCACGTGATCGATAATGAGTCCCCTCATGACCCGCGCAGCATAGGCCATGAAGCGGCCTTGGTCTGGGAAGGAATGCCCTGCTTGCGCGGCCATATCGAGGTAAGCTTCGTGGATGAGTGTGGTGGCGCTAATGCTTATATCGCTCTGACGAGCGAGTTGGCTCTTGGCGAGTCGATGGAGTTCCTCGTAGAGAAGAGTAAAGAGCTTGGCCGCGCAAGCTTCGTCACCCTGCTCTGCCAGGCCGATGAGCGAACAAATGTTATGGTTGGCTGTTCCCATGGCATCCCGAAGATGGGGCACAGCCTCTCGCATTTCGAGGCAATAGTCAAGATCGGAGCGCCAGTTTGGCTCATATCTAACTGCTTGCCTGGGCCACTCGCGGAGTCTGGGAGATAGCCTTTGCTGACACAGGTTGTGATGTGAGGGGGCAGGTCGAAGCGCCAACCGACGATGGAAGGGGTTTACCGCAATCACGGGTTTTAACCTAGAGCGTCCGCTCGATGAGAGTCGCGAGCTCAAAGAAATCCTTCGAGTCTACCGTCGCGCTGAAACCTACCGATGTCGTACGCGGCAGGCTGCCGCCGATCAGCGCGCATCCCTGTCCATCCGGGACAAGTTTTAGCAGCCGGTCGCGCTTCAACGTGCGTCCGCCAGACAGGGTTCACCGGTTCCAATGCCAAGTTCGTCGGAAACTCGGAAGCCTCGGCCAAACTGAATGCAAACCGCGATTTGCTCAAGCTGGCCAACAAGTTCGCCCGCACGGTATCCCATTGGAAAAGATCTCTCGTGAGGAAGTACGAACTGGCTGGTCTACTCGCCTTGCGTCAGCACCAGGTCGTCATCCACGAGTGCTTCATCGGCCAACCCCTGTAGTCCCGCCTTCGCCATCCGATTGATTTGGGTGTTAAAGTCCGTTCTGTCATTCACATCGGTGAGGATATTGCGGTACTCAGCCACGAAATTAAACATCGCCTCCTGCGCCAGGCCGTACTTGTTGGAATTGTCCAGATCGTGCCAGAAATTTTGTACAGCGTCGCTCAGGTTGTTGGCGCGCTGTGCGACGCCGATAAGGTCAAGGTGGCGGTTCAAGGTGTAGACGGCCAAAGTGTGGCCGCTGTAGGCCAAGCGGATGGCGGTTGCTTTTTCCCACAGCTTGATTATGCGGATAACATCGTCGGGGTAGAAGCCCTTGCCGCGGCCTTTCGCCTTTCTAACCGGGTTCCCCTTAAGGCAGCCGTCGATGGCATTCTGCAATTCATCCAGGGTGTCCTTCGCAATCTTTTTGTCCCTTAACTGCCGGTAGTCGCCCATTGCAGGGTTCCTCTGCTTCGTTGAGTTTTCCAGATGCCTTCTATCCCCTACGGCGCAAAGCCATGCAGCTTGGCGAGTTGAAACGCCTACAAAATCGCCGAGGTTTCGGCTTCTACTAGAGAAATCGGAAACGGCGGGCTAAAGGCGACACGTGAGGACTATTTTTTTGGCGTGCAGAAAAACAGTCCGTTCTATTCCTGGAGGTTCACCTATCAACCCGAAGGCAACAGATTTAGCTGCCCGGGCGAAAGCGGTCACTGAACGATTGGGGTTCGCCTGCGGAGATAACGATCGGTAGGGGAGCAATTCTTCCTGGCGGCGGTGGCGCAGAACATCAAGCGACTCGTGCGGTGCCTCAACAAAATTCAACCTCAGTCGA
Source organism: uncultured Acidobacteriota bacterium (assembly GCA_963765015.1). Lineage (GTDB taxonomy): Bacteria > Acidobacteriota > Terriglobia > Terriglobales > Acidobacteriaceae > Sulfotelmatobacter. Next base: position 13,534 of record CAVXVD010000065.1, read on the forward strand.
CTTCGAAGTCGTTATGCAACTCCTTTCGCTGATTGGCTCGTCCTATCGTCTATTCCTACCAAGAGAACTACTCGTCGATGCACGGAGCTGCTTCGACTGATTTGCCACCTCCGCCCGCAGCTGCAAGAAATTCTTGCCCTCGCGTGTCGTCTTTTCCCTGCCATTTCCGATTTCCCTAATAGAGTGTTCTCCGTTTTGTGGAGTGAAACTCAGGAGGATGTATGAACCGCACGCACCTCGTCGTGAAAGCCGAGAAACGACAGATTTTGCCGATGCTCCTGTTGTTCCTGAGTTTGCTTGCGGCGGTGGCGCACGCCCAGGTCACGCCCCTCGGCGACGCCTACGTCAATACCGCCGACCCCGCCACCAACTACGGATCGAAATTGCTGCTCGATGTCGATGGCGCTTCGCAGACCACCTACATCCAATTCAATCTGGCCTCGGTTCCTTCCACGGCCAATATCAGCCAGGCGACGCTGAAACTCTACGTCAATACAGTGACGACGGCGGGCAGCTTCAACGTCGATTACGTCAACGGCGCTTGGGTGGAGGGCACGATTGATGCCAGCAATGCTCCGGCGCTCGGAAAGACGATCGCTTCCGGCGTCAGTGTCACGACGGCGGACGTGAACCAGTACATCCTGGTCAACGTCACTTCGGCGGTGCAGGCATGGATGAACGGAAGCGAGACCAACAACGGCCTTGCGCTAGTGGCCAACGGCTCGTTTAACGCCACGTTTGACAGCAAGGAGAACACCACGACGAGCCATGCGCCGGAGTTGGATATCGCGTTCGCAGGCGGCGATGGGACGATCACGGGCGTGAAGACAGCCTCGGGCAGCGGGCTGACGGGCGGCGGCACGAGCGGCACGCTGAACTTGAGCTTGCTGACCAGTTGCGCGAGCAATCAGGTCCTGCAATGGAGCGGCAGTTCCTGGAAATGCGGCAGCGCAGGCACGGGCACGATCACCGGAGTAACGGCGGGAACGGACCTGAGCGGTGGAGGGACCAGCGGCAACGTCACGTTGAGCCTGAACACCGCGAATGTGCCCCAACTAAACTCTGCCAACGCCTTTAGCGCGCTTAACACTTTTCCGAATGTTGGCATTGGCACGAGCAGTCCGCTTGCGAACCTCGACGTGATAGGAGGCGGCGGCCTGCATATCCTGGCCGGCGATCCCGGTTGCGGAACCTTCGCCGCGATCGGCTTCCTTACCACGCCCCTCAGCGGTTGCGGGAACTATGCCCTGTTGGGAGATTCAGCAGGAGGAACTTATATCAATGCATCCGGCACCAGCAAGACAATCCACTTCCGTCTCAACAACTCCGATGTGATGGACATCGTTCCGAGCGGTTGGGTGGGAATCGGCACTGGGTCGCCTCAGGCCGAGCTGGATGTGGAAATTCCCAGCGCGGAGCACGCGGGCTGGTTCGAGAACGACAGCGACAGTGCCGACACTTTAGTCGCGTTCAACGACGCGCCCTCTGCCGACGACCATGCCTATGCTTTGATCGCAGGTTCATCCACTATTGCTGCCTCCTATGGCAACTGCTCAGTCGATATTGCCGGCAATCTATTCTGTACCGGTAGCAAGTCCGCCGTTGTGCCGGTTGACGGCGGTTCCCGCAGAGTAGCGCTTTACGCCGTGGAAGCTCCCGAAAACTGGTTTGAGGATTACGGATCAGGGCAGCTCTCCCATGGCTCGGCTCGCATCAATCTCGACCCTACCTTCGCGCAAACCGTGAACACCGACCTCGACTATCACGTGTTCATCACCCCTCGCGGCGAATGCGAAGGGCTCTACGTCACGAACCTGACGCCCTCCGGATTCGAAGTGCGGGAGTTGCATCACGGAGCGTCAGGCATCGCATTCGATTACCGCATCATTGCCAAGCGCAAGAAGTACGAAACGGTTCGACTCGCCGACCTCACCGGGCGATACAAGTCGCTGGAGCAGCAGCTCGAAAGGACGCGGCAGCGCAGAAAAGCCGCAGGTCCGGCAGCTTCCAATCCTGTGTCGACACTGAAGCAGAATCCTGGAATTGCCCCTATGAAAGAAAGACAAACAGGATTGACGCAATCTGCTCAGGGCAGCATAAAGTGAGCTGGGCGGGCGCGCTTAACGTACGGGAGCGAGCAGATAGGACACGCTTCCATCATGGTAAGGGCGACCGTTGCGCTCACTTGCGACGCAAGAATTCGCTTGGTGAGCCGGTTGGACACGGAACTCGCGCCGCAACGATACGCAGATGGAAGGGAAGCTGGAATCCGCGGAACCTGAAAGTGATTGGTGCGAAAGGGGGGACTCGAACCCCCACGGTTTTACCCGCCAGATCCTAAGTCTGGTGCGTCTGCCAATTCCGCCACTTTCGCACGGTCTGGATCAATAGTTTACTGTGTTTCACAGGAGCGGGGAAGGTCCGATCCCGGGCGGCGAGGAGCCGTTTGGCTAAGGGGAGGTCGAATGACGCAAGACCTTTCGCATCGCCTGAAAGACGGCGCCCTCCCAGCAGGACGCCGCGCATGGAGGGACAAACTGCATAGCCGGTCCTAGTGCGTCAATTCGGCGATCTGCACGTGGTAGGGATCGAGCAGTTCTCCCGTCGCATGATCGACGCTGGCCACCGCGAGTTGATATCCGACTTGCGCCTGCAACAGAGCTTGTTGGGCGGCGGCGACTTCCGTCTGTGCTTCCAGCACCAGGAAGATTGTTCCGGATCCCAGTTCATACTTGCGCTGCTCTGCGGCCATCGTCTTCTGAGCCAAGTCGAGTGCCTCTTTGCCGGCGACGATACTCAGTTTGGCCTGTTCGAGTTGGTGAACGGAATTGCTTACGTCCAACGTGACCTGTTCGCGCAGCTGCCGTTCGGTGTATAGATCGCTGCGGCGCGAAACCAAGGCTGTTCCCATCTCTGCCTTGGCCGCTCGATTTTTCAACGGCAGCGTGAGCGACAACTGCGCTTCGTAAGTTGGATACCCGAACCCGAATAGCTGGTTCAGGGATGAATTCGTCATTCTTTGTCCTGCATCCGAGAAGCTCGTGCCTCCCAGTCCGTTGCTGGCGTAGAGGCCCAGCAGATCGAGTTCAGGCAACAAATGATTATGTGCCAGGCGAATTCTTGTCTGATCGTTGGCCAGCGCCGCTCGGGCGGCGTCGAACTCGGGTCGCTTCGTCAGTGCCTGCTGCAATGCGGTGCCGGCGTCGATGGTTCGGAGTTCGCCCGACGGTTCGGCTTTCTCGGTCAGTTCAATATCCAGGGCCTGGAAGTAAGGGTCCTGGTCCGCGCCGATCGTCAGGCGAAGTGTGTCCTCCGCTTGTTTCAGTGCGTATTCGCTCTGGATCACAGCGACCCGCCGCGATGCCACCTGGGACTCCGACCGGTAGATGTCGAGGGGTGGCAGCGCTCCCAGTTCGAGCGCTCTCTTGTCGCGTTTGTAGGTGGCCTCGGCGGCGTCCATTGACGACTTTGCGACCTCCAGATTCCCCCGCGCTTCCACAACGGACCAATATTGTCCGACGGCCTGAAGGATGTTGTTGTTCACCTCGGCGGCAAAGCTGGCGCGCGACTGTTCCAGATTGCGGCGGGCGATGACCAGCGGTGCACGATTGGCGAATAGCCAGCCATTGCGCAGCAGCGGCTGAGTGAACTGAAACGTAAGAGCCGATGTGATATAGGGATTGAAAAGAAAGAACGAGTTGTTGGCGAAGTTGTTATTGCTGGCCATCCCAGCTTGCACATTGGTTCCAGTCTCGAAAGTCTGCGAATAATTGAATTGTGCAACCTGCGAAGTGTTCTTGAAATTGGTCTCAGCCCCTCCCGTGCCCTGGAGGCTGGTGTATGGCGCAGTCGTCGTGCTGGTGATGTTGTACAGACTCGTCACCACTGGATCAAAGGGCGCGTGCGTGCCCAGCAGCGCAAATTTCGAAGTTTCCACCTGCGTCTCCTGCACCCGCACGAAGCTGTTGTTTTCGAGCGTCAGCACAACCGCATCCCGCAAGCTGAGCTGCAGCTTTCCGTCGACGATGTAGCTGCGCAGGTGTTCGGGTGCGCCTAATTTGTCCGACTGAACCTGCGGCGTCATCAGGTCGCCGTATCCCTCGCCCTTTTGAGCAAATGATGGCAGGGCCAGGGCTGCAAGCAGACAAACGAGAAACGCAAGGCGAGAGTGTCTCATTCCTCAATTCCTCCAGAATGGTTGTGACTCGTACGGTGAAGCTGATGCCGCGCCGCTACTCCCAGCGAATTGCTTCGACAGGGTCCAGGCGGGCGGCTTTGACTGCAGGATAAATTCCAAACACCAATCCAACTGAAATCGAAACTAGAAACGCGAGCAGGATCGAAGGCAGCGTAACGATCGTCGACCAGCCTGCCAGCCACGCGATCAGGCGCGACATCACAAAGCCGAACAGAATCCCGAAGGTTCCGCCGACAAAAGAGATGAGGGTGGCCTCCACCACGAACTGGCGGATAATGTCCGACTGCCGCGCACCGACGGCGCGCCGCACGCCGATCTCCCGCGTGCGTTCCAAGATGCTGGCCAGCATGATGTTCATGATGCCGATGCCGCCGACGAGCAGGGAAATCGAGGCGATCGCGACCATAACGGCATTGAACAGGCGCTCGGTGCGCCTCTGTTCGGCAAGCAATTCTGCGGGAACAATCACGCTGAAATCTCCCGCCGAATGGTGTGACGAGTCCAGAATCGCCCTGACTAGCTGTGCCACGGAGCCCATGTCAGCGCCGTCGCGAATATTCAGGTAGATCCCGTCGATCTCGTCTCGACGGTCGCTATAGGAATCTTCGAGCCGCAAAATTGCCGAGTTCAACGGAACGTAGAGGATGTTGTTGAGATCCTGCGTGGGGACGCCCGCGACCTCAGTCTGAGAACTGAGCTGCGGTGAGGCCACTCCGACAACCCGAAACCACTGCTCGTTGGCTTTCACGTATTGTCCGACGACCTGGCCGGTTCCGAACAAACTGGAGCGCGCGGCCGCGCCGAGCACGCAGACGGAGGCTCCTTTTTTTTCTTCATCCTCGGTAAAGAAACGGCCTTCCAATACGTGCAATCCGGCGATTTTCTGGTACTCCGGATTCACGCCATAAACCGTCGGCGGATCCTGCTGCGACTTCGGAATCGTTTTGCCGGCGGTCATCCGCTTTCGCGGCGACGCAGCCACGATGTCGCCGACATCGTCGCGAATCACCCGATAGTCCTGGAACGTGAGCCCAGGCGAAATCTGCCGTACCTTGCGTACGGCCTGCCAGTCGAGCGTTTCTTTTGCCTCGACGATCAGGTTGTGAACGCCCATCTGCTCGATCAACGCCATGACTCTCTGGCGCGCGCCGGCCCCGATCGAAAGCATCGAAACGACCGCAGCCACGCCGAAAATCATTCCGAGCATGGTAAGGGCTGTTCGCAGACGGTGAACCAGAAGATTCTGCAGCCCGAGTTGCAGGTCAGGAAGCCACTGGCGAGAGGGACGCAATGCGCGAACTGGGGCAACGAGCGTGGACACTAGGGTTGTCCCCCCGGAGGTGCTGAGGACGGACTCGAAGCGGAAGTCTTTCTCGGCGCGGTGGGATCGACCATGGCGACCTCCGTCCCCACGGCGATGCCTTCCACCGCTGCGCGGCTCTCGTTCTCACCTAAGATCTTCAGTTCGTGCGCGTCGTAGTTGCTCCCATTCTTCACATAAACAACGCGCTTGCCGTCTTTCGCCATCACCGCCTGGCGTGGCAAGTAGAGGACATCCTTACGCGGTTCCCCATGGATGACTACTTGCGCAGTCAAGCCGGGTCGCAAGCGCGGATCCTTGCCGGATAGGGCAATGGTGATATCAAACTTCGCGTTGGTGTTGGCCTCCCAGAAATGCCGGTTGCTCGATCCCCCCAGCGACTTTACCGTTCCGTGTAAAACCGTCCCTGGCAATGCATCCAGATTAATGTCGACTACTTGCCCTTCCTTGATGTTGTTGCGATCGAGTTCACCAACTTTCGCACCGAGTTCCATCTCCTTCGGATCGATCACCTGGCCGACGGTTGCGCCGGCATCCACCTGATCGCCCTGCCTGTACTCAGGCAGCGTCATTCCGCCCCAGAACATACCACCGGCAGCACGCTCGTTCTTCTCCAGCGCCACCAGTCCGTCCATGGGAGCCGCAACCCGCATCTTCTCGATGTTCTGCTGGGCCTGGTCCATCGCCAGTTTGGCTTTATTGCGTTTTTCTTCGGCCAGCGCGATCGTCGCCTGTCCCGATAGCTTGCGCGATTTGACATCTTGTTCGATCTCGGCGAGAACACGTTTTGCGGATTCCAGCGCAAGGTCGTTCTTGCGAGCGTCAATCGTGCTGACCAATTCGTTTTTTTGGACGTCCAGTTCCGCGCGCCGCACATCGAAACGGGCTTTTAACAGTGCCACCTTGTCCTGTGCCGCGGTCACGGCAGCGTCAGCTTTGGCTTTGGTGATTTCCTGCTCGGCCTGCAAAAGTTCGGAGCGGTTCTGCTCCAACTTGTAATGCTGCTCGCTGGGATCGAACTCCATCACCAGATCGCCCTTCTTCACGGGAGTGCCAGTGTGCAGAAGACGCGTAATTTCGAGGACGCCTCCGCCGATTGGCGGCGCCGTCATCGTCTCCGAGTGGATTGCGCGCAGTTCGCCCGTGGCCGTCACATTCATCTGCAAATCGCCCCGTTGCACACGGCTCATCGGGAGATCGTCGGAGATCGCCGAAGGAGAGTGCCGGCGGGTCGCGGCGACTGCGCCCACCAGCAGGCAGACCACTACCAGAGCCACCGCCCACACGATTGTTCTTCGCCGTCTCATTCCGGTTGCATCATTCCTTCGCCGTTGGATCTCGCAGGGCGACTTGTTCTCCGGGCCGCAGTCCCTTGGCAATCATGATCTTGTCGCCACTTCTCCGGGCCACCTCAACATCGCGCTCGTCGAATTGCGAGCCGGTCCAGACATACGCTACGTTTTGGCCTGACTTCTGAAACATCGCCTGTGCTGGAATGCTGATCGCATCCGCCACGTGATCCACCACCACCGTGACTTGGCCAGTGATGCCCGGCTTGAATCGGGAATCGGTCTGATCGAGCACGACTTCAAGGGTGAAGTTGCGCGGAAAGGGCCAACCGCCGGAAAAGTCCACGCTCGCAATTTCGCTGATCCGGTCAATCTTCCCGGTGAACTGCCGGTCTGGAATTGCGTTCAGCTGAACGGTAACAGGCTGATTTGGAGCAAGGCGTCCGCGCTCGGTTTCATCCACCCGGGTGGTGACACGCAGGGTAGAAGCATCGGGTAACTCGGCAATCGCGGCTCCTGGCCACGCTTTATCGCCGGTACGGTAGGGCAGCATGTTTCCGCTGGCCCAGTGCTGCAATATCGTGATCGTGCCCTGCGACGGGGCACGCAGCATCATCTGCGCCAGCGATTTTTCCGCGCGCGCCACGTCAAATTTCGCTTTGCTGCTGGCTTGCACCGTGCTCTCGATCGTGGACTTGTTGAGGGCAAAGTCCGATTTTTGTTTGGTCTCCGCTTCGCGCAATTTCTGCTCGGCATCCAGCAGCTTGAGCTTGGCTTCTTCGCCTTCAATCCTGGAAACGATCTCCTGCTTGCTGGCTTCCAGCCGGGCGCTTTCCACGTCGAATCGCGCCTTCAGGACAGCGGTTGTATCTTCCTCTTCCGCAAGCTTTGCCTGGGCGCGCGCCTGGTCGATGCTCGCCTCCGCCGACTTCAACGTGGATCGGTACTGCGCCAGATCCTGTTCGGTTTTTGTCTTGTCGAATTCGACGACTACGTCTCCCGGTTTTACTAACGCGCCTTCGGCGCTCAGTTTGATGATCTGCAGATCGCCGGCTTCCGCAGGCGCGCTGAGCGTGATCGATTTCAACGCTTTTACTTCTCCACGGAACTGCAGTGAATCCAGAAAGTCCCCGCGCTTTACCTCAAACGTGGGGACAGTTGGCGCGCGGCGGCTCAGCCGGACAGCCCCCAACACCACGCCGCTGCCAGCCAGCACGATGATGGTGATCAGGAGGACTTTTCGTCGAATCCAAAGCTGCAGCAGTTTCTGTCTCATTGCGAAACACCGGCGCTCGGTGTCGTGCTCGATGCATCCTGGGTGGTCGTGTCGATGTCTACGGCAGCCGAGAGGTCGGGCATCAATTTGGGATCGTTGCCCTGAATCGAAACCACTACGGCGAAGGTCCGAATCTTCTCAGAAAAACTGCCCGGTTCCCCGATCGGCGCGAGCTGATCGACTTTGGCCGGAAGGACAAATTCCGGATACGCGTCCAGCCGGACCCTTGCGGTTTGTCCGATCTGCAGGCGAGGGAAGTCCTGCTGATTCGCTGCCAGCCGCACTTGCATCTCCGCAGGATCCACCACCTGCATGAACGGAGTGCCCGGTTCCACCTGATCTCCCTCTTGCACCTCACCCATGGTGCCTTGCTTCCAAATCGTATTCAGCACGACAACTCCGTCGAGGGGCGAATGGATCTGCATCAAGTCTGCATTGGCCTGCGCGTGCATCATGGTTTGCTGAGTACGGTCGCGCTGAATCTCCAGAATGCGGATCGCCGCCTGTGCCGCCTTGCGTTTCAGATCGAAGGTTTCGCGTAGTTGGTCGTAGGTAGCCTTGGCCTCGTCCAGATTTTCCTGATTCTTTTCCGCATCGATGCGTGAAACAATCTCGGCTTTCTGGATCTCCAGTTCAGTTTTTCGCAGATTGTCCTCGGCCGCCTTCAGTTCGGTTTCATCCTTGGCGCGCGCCGCGTTCTCTTTCGCCTGCTCCCCTGCGACCTGATCGACCAGTTTCTGATAGTCCGCCTGCTTGTCGACGAAGTCCCGCATCTGCGCCTGCCGGTCAAACTCAACGAGCAGATCGCCCTTCCTAACCCTTGATCCTCCAGCCGCAAGATGGATGATGGTTAATGTGGGAACCTGTTGCCCGGCAAGCATCGGAGCCAGAATCGCCCGCGCCTGTACGGCCTCGGTTGTCCCCTTCAGGCGCAGCACATGTTCGGAATTGTTGGCGATCGATTGCGGGAGTGGTGAACTCGATGTCGTTCTTCCGCGCAGTGCCGAAAGAATGATGAGTCCCGGCAGTAGCACGACCGCGGCAGCCGCGATGATCCAGCCGAGTCGCCTCGGCCGCGGTTCGTTCTCGATGGCTGGTTCCGGCCGTGGTCCTGGCTGCTCTGGGGAAGACTCAGAGTCAGGAGTCACGTCCGCAGGAGCTGTGTGCATAAACTGGGATTCTCCCGCCGTAGGAACCTGGTGGAACGGTAAACGTTGCCCGCTGGCGTTGAGTTAACTAACTTATCTGACCCGGAACTCGTTTCCAAGCCCATAATCAGATCGCAAAATTGATCCTGACTTGCGGATTCGTTTTCCGATTGATAACGACCGATGTGATCGGCCGAAAACCTGGTTCCTGGGTTACCAAGATGACTAATCCGGACAAACGCAAACCGCTGCACCGGCGCGCCTAGGCGCGCTCCGGCAAAGTCTGAACCCACGGCCGGCGGTGTCCTGTGCGTGCTGACCCCGGGGCCGGGCTACTCTGCTACGAGGACGCTTACTGAACTTCGTTCAGCTTTTGGTAAATCAACATCGCCATCAGCACCAGCAGAAACACTCCGGAACCAATGCTGAAGACGCGCATGGGGATCGTCAGCTTGTTGACCTTCGCTAACAGTTCAGTCTGCTCTTCCTGCATGTGCGAGTTGTGGTCATCCAGAAACAGCTGATCATCCTCGTGCATGGTGAGCGTGCTCTTGTAGATCAGCAGCACGATCAGACCGATAGCGAAGAGTCCGAATACACCCCCAACGATTTCAATCGGCGTCATAAGCCACCTCGGCAAAGTACTGAACCCACGTGCAGCGGCATTCCACTTCGTGGTGGGGGCGTTGAACCCCGCACCTAGCCCGGGGAAGGCCTTAACGCGACGATTATAGCCCCGTTGGCAAGTCCTGCACGGAATAAATCCCTTCGTTCCAGGCGCGAAACAGAACCAGGAAGACTGCGACTTATTGCTTGCATTCCGCATCCAAAACGGGTAGATGATTCTAAGCGGCTATGCGTGTGTCGCACGGCCGAAAAAGGGCTTCTGCTATAATCAAACAGCTTTAAAGCCAAGGAGATACGAATGGCCACCACAACCGTTCCCGAAGTTACCAAGAAAGTCGCACCCATCACCCTGACCGCCAATGCCGTGAATAAGGTGAAAGAAATCATGGCGCAGCAGAACCCCGTCCCGGCCGGCCTGCGAGTTGGCGTCGTGGGCGGCGGATGCTCCGGCTTCTCCTATTCCATGCAGTTCGAGAATGGCGCTGGGATGATGGATAAGACCTTCGACATGGATGGCCTCAAAGTCTTCGTCGACGCCACGTCGGTCATGTATCTCAACGGCTGCATCGTTGACTACGTCGAGACCCTGGAAGGCGCGGGCTTCAAGTTCGAAAACCCGAACGTGAAGAGCACCTGCGGCTGCGGATCTTCCTTCAGCGTGTAACGATGCTGGTGTGGCGACGAGCGCATTCGTCCGTCGGCCGCGACAAAGTTGGCAGAATGTAAAAGGCCTCATCCCAGAGATGAGGCCTTTTATTTTCAGAGAATGCCGAGCAGAGGTGAATGCGGGGACCGCCGCATTTCTTTGTCCGCCAGAGATCCCTCACGGCTGGAGACTAGTTGCTATTGCTGTGGTGGAGGATTACTCGGGGGATTCTGCTGGCCGAACCCTCCATTCGACGGAGTGGTCGGACTATTCCCAAACCCCGAAGAGGACGAGCCAAATCCGTTGCTATTGCCAAAGCCGTTGGAAGGCTGACTGCTGTTGCCGTTTTGGCCGTTGAGGTTCGGGGAGCCCTGCATTCCAAATCCCGCCACTTGCGGCTGGTAGGGCGTCGTGATCAACCGCCCAGTGTCCATCGTGGGGTCGTAAATGAACTTCCACTGATCGTACTTTTTCTTGTGATCGTACTCGCGGATAGTATCTTTCTTGCTGGTGCTCGCGACTCCAACGATGGGCGCCCCGCCAAAGGTCGCAGTCCCCAATTTGTCACCAGAGCTGGTCGTGCCATTTCCCGGCCCCGTCGAATTTCCGCCGGAGGCATCGGGCGAGCCTGGTTGCGATGGGTCCGTGCCCGGCTGCGGCGCCTGCTGATTCTGGCCGAAGGCGGAGTTCGAATTCCCTCCAAAGGCGCTGTTCCCGCCTATGCCCGGTGTACCGTTCAGTCCTGATCCTGGCGTCAACGATCCATTCGGGCCAATGGTGCTTGCGCCCGGAATCGTGCCTCCGCCCATCCCGCCCGTCAGGGCCAGTTGCACTTCCCCAAAATGCAGCAGCTTGAAGTCCTGCTTGGTGATCGGATCCTTGTACCGTTTGCGCAGAAACCGCTGACGGTTCGTGTTCTCGAGATCCTCAATCTTCATCGGATAGCGATTGAACTTTTTATAGTAGGCCTTGATTGCCCGCGAATACTGCACTCCGCGGTGGATCATCTCTTCCTCTTGATCTCGCCGGATCTCGAAGGTAATCGAGGGCACAATCACCGCCGCCGCGATGATCAGCAGCGCCATCATCAACAACAGCGTCAGCATGATGTAGCCGTGCTCACCGAGCTGGTTCCGTCGCCGTATTTGCGAATGCAAAATCATGGAAGAGCCAAATGTTACCCCTGCGTCAGCGGAATATTCTGTGGAGGGCCGCTGCCCACGACATCCTGAATCTCCACGGATGTCGGCGAAATACGAATCACCTTATACCGGCGGTCGACGATCTCGCCTTCTCCTGCCACAAATACATCCTCGCCGTTTTTCAGAAATATCTTTTTCGGTTCCCCGGGCGAACTGGCAAAGCCGTAAAACTTCAATGGAATTGGCGGATCCTGGGGCACTGTTGGCGGCGTATAGATGGGGTGCTGTTCCTCCCCGGGTTTGGTCCCGTCGGTATTTCCCCGAGCCACGGGCGCCGGAATATCCTCCGCCTGCGACACGAAAATGTTTCTTCCGCTGCCTTCGTACTGCGTCTTTTCACTACTGGCCAGTAAGTCCAGGCGCAGCGTCGGATCAAGATTTTCCGGCCGCGTTTTTTTCCCTTTGCCGCCGCGGGTCTGGGCATGCGACGCCGAAAGTCCCGTAGCTACTGCAGTCGGACTCGAAGCTGACGTGGACGATCCCGTGAAGAACGGGATGCCTTCGTAGGCCAAGACCGCAATGGCTATGATGCCGAGTATGGCGGCCCACATCGCCTGCTTCTTGTTTTCGAATCCCAGTTTCACGACGATCCCACTTTCAAATACGTTTCCAGGCTCACGCTCAGCTTCACCGGCCCCTGCGGATCGTTGCCCAATGTCACGCTGTTAATGATGAAGAACATCTCATCCCGCTCCAGCGCATTGATAAATTTCGCCAGCGACGTGTAGTTGCCCGCCAGGTCGGCTTCCAGAACCAGTGGCTGCAGCGCGCCGCTCACGCCTTCGGTGATGGGCTTGTACCGGACCTGTTCGATTCTTACTCCATTGGCAGCGGCAAGCTTGCCGAATTCGGTATAAATCTGCGAGTTCTGGCTGGCAAAGCGCGTCTTGTAAAACTCGGTGATCTGCTGATTCGCCACGACCACTTTGTGGGGAAGATCGCGCAGGGGCGCCACTTGCCGCGTTTTCGTGGTCAACTCGGCCTGCAGCAGATTCATTTCCTGGCGGCGGCTATCCGCCGAGCCGATGACCGGCGAAAAGTACAAGACGGCGGCCAGCACATCCAGCCCCACCATGACCGCAATCGCGGTTTTCAGATTCTTCCGGGTTCGCCGCAGATCGGGCATTAGTGCTTGCCCCCCTTCGCCGGTGGCATCTTCGGCTTGGCTCCGGTGGCCGGTTTTTGAGGCGCAGCCTTTCCGCTTCCATTTGTCGCGGGGATTGTCGTGTCATCGACCAGCGGCTCGGGAATGTAAATCGCCCCAATCTCTACCTGTTCCGTATCGCCAGTTTGAGATTGGATGGTTGATTCCCTCAAAATGGCGGTCTTCGAAAATCTTCGCGACTCCTCCATCCGGCGTGCGAGTTCGATGGCGCGATCCCTGGAATCGCCCGCCACGGTCATCTTGAGCGCGAGTTGGTTATCTTCGTCGAGTTGCGGGCTGATGGCGACCAGATGCACCCGCGGCGGCATGACCCGTTCCAGATTTTCCAGCACCCGCGTCCACGAGAATGCCTTGCGCTCGATCAGTTCGTTCAGAAACTGCGACTCATCCCGCGTGGCACGATTTTCCGAACGGTTGAGAAACTCTTCGGCCTGGCTGCGAATCCGGTCGCGATCGGCGATTGCCGCTTCCTTCTGCGAAATGACGGACCGATCCCGCCGCGCATCCAGCCAGCCGGTGACGTCGAGCGTCAGCAGGACCAGGGTCAACAGACCGAGCACCCCCACGGCCGTACCCCAGCGCATCCAAAACTGGCGCGCATCTTCATACGGCTGGCTCGCGAGATTGATATCTAAACGCATAAGCTCTAGTCCAGAGTCCCGAGTCGAGAGTCCTGAGTCATCCGGCGACGCGAGGGCTTTGCTCGGGACCCGCGACTCGGGACTCGCGACTAACTACGAAATCAGCGCTCCTACCACGCCTGCCATTCTCCACCGCGGTACCGAACCGCCGGTCGTCGATCCCAGTTGGGCCGATGACACCAATTCCTGCACCTCGGCTCCGGTTTGCGCCTTCAGCGCAGGAGCAGCGCCGCCCGACTCGGGCAAGCCTGCAACATAAATCTGCTCAATATTGAGTCGATACGTGTCCTGAAAGAAGACCACGGACGGATAGACTTCTTCCGCCAGTTGCTCGCCGGTGATGGTCACGCCGCGCGTATTTTCGAGCGTGCGGAAAAGCTGTAACTGATCTTCGTTCAGGATCGCAATGCTGGTCGTATGCGCGTCGACTTTGATCACCAGAGTTGGCCGCTTCCCGTCGGCGGCGCCCAGAGCGGCCAGCGTCGACGGCAGCACCACTCCGGGATTGAATCCGGCATCGCGGAACGCGGCTTCGTAGTCGTCGATGACGCTGGCCATCGCCACCGCCGCGACCACCTTCAGTTCGTCGTTCACCTTCTGCGCGTGATAGGAAACTTTCGCCTTCTCCACATCGAAAGGCAGCGACTTCTTCAGACGAAAGCGCACCACGCCGAGTGCTTCCTCCTGATCGGAGGGCAGGGTATCGAACTCGACCAGCATGACGCGAACCGCCGCATCGGGCACGATGGCAATGACATCTTTCGAGCGGCCGGCGATGCTTCCGAGCACGCTTTCAATCCCCGCGCGCACGGACTCGCGTTGCCGCAGGTTGTTCTCCACCAGGTCGGGAACTACGCTGCCCGGCGCCAATTCGCGCGCCGCGGAAGCTTCCAGGCCGCCGCCGTTATCGACGACCCGCCCTGCCAGTACCCGGTCGGCCGAAATCTCGCAAGCCAGCTTAGGTTTTGGTGTGTTTGAGTTTGAACTCATTCCCGAGAACGCCTTTTAGAGAAACCTGTTGTATAGATCAAAAACCGTACCGCTGAGAAATGCAATAGCTGAGAGGGCACTTGGCAGGTTTCAAAGTTTCAAGGTTTCAGAGTTTCAAGGTAAGTGCTCAGCTTTGAAACCTTGAAACATTTGAAACCTTGAAACTTGGATTTCTACCGCATCGCCTCGATGAACGTAACTTTATTGATTTCCTTCAGCGTGGTCATGCCCAGCCGGACCTTATCCAATGCGGACTCGCGCAGGAAACGCATGCCTTCCTCGCGCGCCGCGCGCCGTATCTCCGACGTCGGCTTCTTGGCCAGAATCATTTCCCGGATGCGGTCGCTCAAGTCCAGCAGTTCGTGAATGGCGGTTCGTCCCCGAAATCCCGTGCCGGCGCACTCGATGCATCCCGGCCCTTCGTAGAGCGGAACTTTGCCCCACTGCGCCGGATCGAGCCCACTGGCCTCAAGCACATCGGGGGCATAGTGCACCTCGGTGCGGCAGGATTCGCAAATCAAACGGACGAGCCGTTGCGCCAGAATGCAGTTCAACGCCGAAACAAAGTTGTAAGGTTCGACGCCCATATTCAGGAAGCGTCCGATCACGTCGACCACGTTGTTGGCGTGGACGGTGGTGAACACCAGGTGGCCGGTCAGGGCCGATTGAATGGCGATCTGTGCCGTCTCCGCGTCGCGGATTTCGCCGACCATGATCTTGTCCGGATCGTGCCGCAGAATCGAACGCAAGCCGCGAGCGAAGGTCAGTCCTTTTTTCTCGTTGACCGGAATCTGCGTGATGCCACGCAACTGATACTCGACCGGATCTTCAATGGTGATGATCTTGTCTTCGTCGGTCTTGATTTCGTTGACGGCCGCATACAGCGTGGTCGTTTTTCCGGAACCCGTGGGTCCCGTGACCAGCACCATGCCGTACGGTTCCTTAATGTAACGGCGGAAGCGGCGCAGGTCGTCTTCGTCAAAGCCAACCACGTCCAGCGTCAAACTCTTGAACTTCTCGCTCATCGACTCTTTATCGAGAACACGGAGCACCGCGTCTTCGCCGTGGATCGACGGCATGATGGAGACGCGGAAGTCGATGGCGCGTCCGTTGTATTTCACGCGGAAGCGGCCATCCTGGGGTACGCGGCGTTCCGAAATATCGAGCTCGCTCATGACCTTGATACGGGAAATCACCGTTGAGTGATGCTCTTTGCCGATCGGAGGCATGGCCTGGGTGAGCACGCCGTCAATGCGGAACTTGATGACGACGGAGTCGTCGCGGGTCTCGATATGAATGTCGGAGGCTCTGCGCTGCAGTGCGGTGAAAATCGTGGTATCGACCAGGCGGATGATGGGGCTGGTATCGCCGGTCGCCGTGAGCTTGTCGATGGTCAGCGTCTCTTCCGCGCCGGTCGCCTCGTCTTCGCGGATGATAGTGAAGCCTTCGCTGGCTTCTTCGAGCACGCGCTGCGATTGCTCGGTTTTCTTCAGGATGTCGGAAATCTGCTTGAGCGTCGAAACCTTGGTGACGATGCGCTGCTTCAGCAGCAGGCTGATCTCATCGATCATCATCAACTGGCTGGGATCGGCGATTGCGATGGCCAGCCGTCCGTCTACGGTTTCTTCCAGCGGCACGAAGTTGTAGCGGAACATCAGCTCGACGGGGATCTTCTTAAACAGCTCGTGGTGCAATTCGAAGCCGGAGAGATCGATGAATTCGCAGCGGTAACGCCGTGCCACGTCTTGTGCCCGCTCCAGGTCCGTGATGGGATTCCCGGTCGGGCTGATCGGCGCTCCGTTGCCCCCGCCTACGAACAATGATTTTTTATCTGCTGTTGCCATCTTTTAACCGTTTTCTTACACCGCTCGCGCGTAAACGCAGCCGTCTCGTGGGATCCTCAATGCACTCCCAAAGTGAAGATCGGCAAATAAAGCGAGATCAATACTCCGCCGACAAAAATCGCCATCACAATCAGGATGAGCGGCTCAATCAGCGCCATCGACGCTCCCAGCGCCGTCTGCACATCTTCCTCGTAAAACTCAGCCACCGAATTCAGCATTGCCGGCAACGCGCCGGTCGATTCGCCGACCTCGATCATTTCTACCGCGAGTTCAGGAAAAATCTCCTGCTCTTCCAGACTCGGAGCCAGACCCTGACCTTCGCGCACTCGAACCCCGGCCCGCATCACACCTTTTAAGATGCGCCGGCTGCTCATGGAGGAACCAGCGGTCTCCATCGACGGAACCAGAGGCAAGCCGCCTTGCAGCAGCGTCGAGAGCATCCGTGAAAAACTCGCGACCTGGTGCTTCAGCCGGATATCTCCCAGAAGCGGCAGGCTCAGGATCATCCGATCGATGCGATCCGCCCCGCGATCCGTATCTTTCCAGCGCCAGAAGACGAAACCGCCAACGACCAGCCCGACAAAGACAAACGGTGCATATTTCTGCGCATTCTGCCCTACTTCCAGCATGAACACAGTAATCGCTGGCAGCTTGGCATCAAGGCTATTAAATAAGTCTGCAAATTTTGGCACCACGTAGGTGAACAGGAACGTCACCATGATCAGCACCACGCTGATCAGCAGCGTGGGATAAATCAGCGAGACGAACAGTTTCTTGCGGAACGACATCGCCAATCGCTGGAAATTGATGTAGCGAGTCAGAACCTCATCAATGTTGCCACTCTTCTCGCCCGCCATCAGCGTGGTCGTATAAATCTTGGGAATCATCCCTTGTGCGGCGAACGCGTCCGATAGCAACTCGCCGCCCTTCACCCGGTCGCGGACATTCTCCAGAATCTGCTTCAGTTGCTGGTCCTTCTGCCGCTTGATCAGCAATTCCAGAGAATTCAGAATTGGCAGTCCCGCGCGGATCAGGGTCAGAAATTGCTGGTTGAACACCAGAAACGTGCTCTGCTTCAGCTTACGCCGGCGCCGCATCGAGACGCCGCCCGCCATCAACCCCTGCGGCTTGACCCAATAGACAAGGTATCCCTGCTGCGAGAAGCGGTCACGCACCTCGGCTTCCGAGTAACCCTGCTCGATGTGCTGCTGCACCCGTCCGCGTTCGTCCGCGATTTTTACGACAAATTCCGCCATTTCCCTTTATTTCCCGGATGATTTGCCGAGGCTAGCCTAGCGCTCAGTCTAACATTCCAACTTCCATTCTAAGCCGCGCAACCACCGCAAGCATCCCCTGCCAGGTACCGCAAGTAACCCCTTCATTCTTAGCCGGATGTCATTTTGTGCGCCACGAAGGGATGCGAAGAGCCCGCTCCCCGGAATCAGGCCTTCACGGCTCCAATCCTCCGTCCAAAATCTCGGTGCCCGCCGGAGCTTTAAACGCGAACTGCCCATCGGCAATCGCCACATCTTCTTTCTGATCGCTGAACCGGTACTCCGTTGTCGCCCCATCCACGCCCTGAATGACCATCCGGACGATCCGATTCGCGGGGGTTACTTCGAGCACAATCTCGCCGACCTGGTCTGCCATTGCGGTAGGTACGCCCCGCAGCACCACATCGCCCGCCCCCAGCGGCGCCACATCTGGAGCAAGAGATAACCCGTGCAACTCCTTCTCCAGCTTGGTTTTACCTAGCAAGAACGCCAGCGGACTCCGGATGTCGTCGAGCTTCTTGGCCGCCGTTTTCCGGGCTTGCCGGTCTTCCGGGACGTAAAACCACGCATCTTTCCCATCGCTCACAAAGAGCTTCTCTCTGGGAGAACGGTACTCCCACCGCATCTTGCCGGGTTTTTTCAGCCACAGCGTGCCCGACTCGGTCCGATCCATCCCCGAGCCGCGGTAGAACTCGGTGAAAGCCGCCTCCAGGGACCGCAAATGGTTGTAATGCGCGTCCACCGCGGCGGCCAGCGTTTTCACGTCCGTGGCCGGACCTGGGATCGGAGCTGCAAAGCTGCCCGCATGCCCGCCCAATAATACGGACACCGCCATTGCCATGCGCAGCCAGTGAACTCGCATTTGAATACCTTTTACTCCGTTTACCCGTCCGCCCGCGGCATTTAGGTCTCGATCCTCACGCAAACTCGGGAGGGGACCGCGGGGCAGGCTTCTTTCGGGGGAACTCCTGCCGTCGATTGTATGCCGCCTGCCAGTTCTTGTCATTCAACGGCCGCTGGCGTTTTAACAAAGCAGCGTAAAGCCTGTGGTTCCTCGGTCATCACCGCAGTTGCAATCGCTTTTCAACTGCCGTAGGGTTCGCTTGGCGTTTCAAATCGTCCTGGAGCTCACTCCATGCAACGCGGAAAACTCGGCATGCTGCTGGCCGCGCTGTTGCTGTCGACACAACTCTTTCCGCAAGACTCGGAAAAGTCCCGCGTCCTGTCGCTCGAAAATGCCTGGAATGAAGCCCAGAGCCACGCCGATGCCAAGGCCATCGCTGGCCTGCTTGCCTCTTCCTTTGTCTACACCGACGCCGACGGGTCCTTCATGGATAAGGCACAACTCCTCGCCAGCATCCGCACAGCCGGGCAGAGCCACATCGTCAACGAGCAGATGAAGGCTCAATCCTACGGGGACGTGATGGTAGTAACCGGTATTTACCGCGAAGAAGGGACGGAGGATGGCAAGCCCTACACCCGACGCGGCCGTTTCACCGATACCTGGGTCCAAACCGCTGGTCAGTGGCTCTGCGCTTCCAGTCAGGAAACCCTTATCAGTCACTGAGGCAGTTCCCGCCGCAACGTGCAATTCCCATTTCGGAAGCGTCGATGGAAATACTCAACGACTTCTCTTGCACTGCCTCCCTCAACTCTCGAAACCATTTGCATAGCAGGACCCATTAGCCGGCACACGGGCGGAGTCCAAGGACTCCCCACTCCGTAGTGTTTTTGGAGGAATAAGGCTTTATCGGTGGGCTCGACTGACGAAAAGTCCGACCTATAATTCAGCGGATAGGCTTGTTACGAGGAAACTATCCGTTCCTTTACTTTCAATGACTTAACTCCATATAATCCCCCAAAGAACCGCTAAACCCCTTTTTTGCACCGTTCGTTGGGTAATGGATGCGCCTTTTCCAGCCATTGCAATAGGATAGGCGCAGATCAAAACCCAGGGAAAAGTGTATTAGACCCATAGCTGTACGGGAGCATCCCAAGGGTAGTGCCACAGTTTTTGGGTGATCTTTCTCAGGTTCATCCGAAGCGAAGGCCAAAAGCAGATTCCTGGCGGCGAGAGTCGCTCGGAATATTAGTTTTTTTCAGCAGTCAGAGGGAAAGCACCAGCCGATCGCGGCCGGTTGCAATCCTAAAGAAGCAGAACGCCATGGCCGAGAAGCCAATGGCTAACAGAGAAAGCCAGGAGCCAAGAGCAAATATGCGCAAGCCGATTAAGTACGTAGAAAAGGCAGTCGTTGCCGCTGCGAAAGGCACTTGGGTTGTTTTCGATGCGCTGAACCGCATCAAGCCCAATGCGGCGCCCACCCCTAAGTGGTCCGACAAGCCGCTGCTGAAATCCTACGAGAAGTCCAAGCCACCGCTCGGCTGGCCGCGTACCACCGACTCGCTCTGCCCGAAGTGCGTTCCGGAAATTCGCCAGCAGATTCTCGACGGCCATCTTCCCCACGAAGTTCTGATGAATGAGAAGGTCGGCGAAATCAAAGCGCAGATCATTGAGCGCGACGGCAAGATCCTGATGGTGAAGGATTGCCCGACACACGGCCACTTCGAAGACGTGATGTCGATCGACACCGAATTCTCGAAGCATCTGGAAGACGTGTTCCCGGGCCGCGACATCATGGCCCATAACGACGAGAAGCTGCATCATCACGGATCGTCGACGGTGAAGTATGGCCGTGGCTCCGTGCTGACGATTGATCTGACGAATCGTTGCAACATGATGTGCGATCCGTGCTTCATGGACGCGAACCAGGTTGGCTTCGTCCACGAACTGACCTGGGAAGAAATCAAGACGATGCTCGACAACGCCATTACCATCAAGCCGCGTCGGCAGATGTCGGTGCAGTTCTCCGGTGGCGAGCCGACGTTATCGCCGTACTTCCTCGATGCAGTGCGCTATGCGCGCAAGGTGGGATACAACTCCGTGCAGGCCGCGACCAACGGCATCGAGTTTGCGAAGAGCTTTGAATTTGCGCAGCAGGCCGTCGAAGCCGGCATGCGCTATGCCTACCTGCAGTTTGACGGCATCGGGAACGCAGCGAATGCGCACCGCCTGGTCGGCAACTTGTTTGACGTGAAACTGAAGGCGATCGAGAACCTGCACAAGGCGGGATGCGAAATCGTCCCGGTCGTAACGATCGTGAACGGAATCAACAACGAGCAGGTTGGACGCATCATCAAGTTCGCGCTCGACAATCCGAAAACGATCAGCTTCCTGAGCTTCCAGCCGGTGAGCTTCACGGGCCGCGACGAAGCAGTGACGGATGATCGCCGCAATGCGCAACGTTACACGCTGAGCCACCTGGCGCACGACGTGAAGAATCAGACTGGTTTGGGCGAGCCGAGCCGCGACTGGTTCCCCATCAGCTTTATGGGAACCTTCAGCGACTGGGCTGATCTGATGCATGTCAACGATCCCAAGAACGACTGGGGCCAACTGTCCTGCGGGTGCCATCCGAATTGCGGTACTGGCATGGCGGTGATGATCGACAAGGAAACCAAGGAAGCGGTTCCAGTGACCGCGTTCCTGCATGGCGATCAGCTCGCGAAAGATATTGCGAAGGTGAACGATGCGTCGCGCGGAAAATTTCTCACCGGTCTCGGCATGGCGCTGTGCCTGATGAAGAACTACGATCCGTACCAGTCGCCGACGCACTTCAAGCTGATGGACTTGTTGAAGAAATTCGACAAGAACTATCACATCACCGGCAAGAATTACGGCAAGGTGAGTGGGGATCGCACCATCGAAGATGTCATGAAGAGGCGTACCACCGATCGCTGGAACTTCCTGTTCATCGCCGGGATGTGGTTCCAGGATCTATTCAACTACGATTTCCGCCGCACCGAACAGTGCATCATTCCGTATGCGACGCAGGAAGGCGAGATTTCGTTCTGCGCCTACAACACCGGTGTGGGATGGCGGAACATCATCGAGAAGATGCACATGACGGCCACGCTTACGAAGTGGTACGAAGAGCATGGACGGCATGAGATTTTCGCGGGCGGCAAGAAAGTGAAGATGGATAATCAGGAGACCGCCACGGAGTATCTGAAGCTGCGCGAGGAGATCGTCACAACCGAACTGCAGCATGATCTCGACAACAAGGGCATTGCGAAAAACGCACGCGAAGAAAAAGTGCGGGCGCGGGACGCGAAGCAGAAGCAGACTGCCGATGCGAAAGCTGAGGCGCGTGGGCCACAGATCAACGATGAGGCTTACAACGCACGCATGGCTGCCATGTATCGCGAAGTCGTGCTGAAAGAGAAGCCGGTGGTCGCAGAGAACGGATTTATTCCGTTGGGTGCATTGTCGAAGCCAGTCAATGGAAATGGCAACGGCAATGGGCACGCCGAAGCGGCTCCGAAGCCGGAGGTTGCGGAACCCGTCGCGGGAGATTAACCATCTCGCTTCTGAGTTTTGACGGGCCGCCTTCGGGCGGCCCGATTGTTTTGGTGCGCGGTGTGCACCTTCGTCCCATTCGGAATGACATCAAGGAAAGAGAACGTATAATTCACGGTCATGTTGCTGACCATTTCTACCACTCACTCGCCGGCCACGGATCTCGGATATCTGCTGCATAAGAATCCTGCGCGGTTGCATTCGCTGGAGGTTTCGTTTGGGAAGGCTCACGTGTTTTATCCCGAGGCCAGCGAAGAGAAGTGTACGGCGGCCTTGCTGCTGGATGTGGATCCCGTCGGGCTGGTTCGGGGAAAGCGCGGGCAGCATGAGGGCGGGACGCTCGATCAGTACGTGAACGATCGGCCGTACGTGTTGTCTTCTTTTCTCAGCGTTGCGATGGGACGAGCTTTTGGGACCGCGATGTCGGGACGGAGCAAGGGGCGGCAGGAGTTGGCGGACCAGGCGATTCCATTGTCGGCGAAGCTGGCGGTGGTGGCTTGCCGGGCGGGTGAGGGGTTAATTCGAGAATTGTTTGAGCCGCTCGGTTACAGCGTGAAGTGCGAGCATCATCCGCTCGACGAGAAATTTCCGGAGTGGGGACCAGGACCGTATTACTCAGTTGAACTGTCGGGCATGATTCGGCTGCGGGATTTGCTCAACCATATTTACGTGCTGGTCCCGGTGCTCGATGCGGAGAAGCACTACTGGGTCGGTAAGGAGGAAGTGGAGAAGTTGCTGCGGAAGGGCGAGGGATGGTTGGGATCGCATCCGCACAAAGAAGCGATCGTGAAGCGGTATTTGCCGCGGCAGAGGCAATTGGCACGGGAAGCGCTGGCGCGACTTGCGGACGAGGATGCGCCTGATCCGGATGGGGCGGCGGAGCAGAATTCGGAGCAGGAAGGAAAGATCGAAGAGCCGATCCGGTTGTGGCAGCAACGCATGGGAGCGGTGACGGCCGTTGTGCGCGCGGCCGGGGCAAAGCGCGTGCTGGATCTGGGCTGCGGAGAAGGGAAATTGTTGCGGGAATTGCTGGCGGAGAAGACGGTGACGGAGATTGTCGGGATGGATGTTTCGTACCGGAGTCTCGAGGTCGCGAGCCAGAGGTTGAAGCTCGACAGGATGCCTACAAAGCAAAAAGAAAAATTGAAGTTGATTCACGGGTCGCTGATGTATCGGGACAAACGGCTGGCGGGCTACGATGCCGCGACCGTGGTGGAAGTGATTGAGCATCTGGATGCCCCGCGGTTGGCGGCATTTGAGCGCGTGCTGTTTGAGGCAGCGCATCCGAAGACGGTGGTCGTGACCACGCCGAATGCCGAGTACAACGTAAAGTTTGAGACGCTGCCGGCGGGAAAGTTTCGGCATAAGGACCATCGCTTTGAGTGGACAAGGGAAGAGTTTCATCAGTGGTCGGGGCGAGTGGCGGAGCGCTTCGGATACACCGTGCGCTTTTTGCCGGTGGGCGAAGAAGACGCGCAGGTTGGGCCGCCGACGCAGATGGGAGTGTTCAGCCTATGAACATCACCATTCCTGAATTGTCTCTGGTCGCACTGATCGGTCCCTCGGGATGCGGGAAGTCGAGCTTCGCGCGGACGCACTTCAAGTCGACGGAAGTCCTCTCGTCCGATTTCTGCCGCGGGTTGGTCTCCGACAACGAGAACGATCAGACTGCGACGAAAGAGGCCTTCGAGGTTCTGCATTACATTGCGCGGAAGCGGCTGGCCGGCGGAAGGTTGACCGTGGTCGACGCGACGAATGTGCAGCAGGAAGCGCGAAAGCCGCTGGTAGAGCTGGCGCGCGAATTCCACGTTCTCCCGGTCGCGATTGTGCTGAATATGCCGGAGAAGCTCTGCCAAGAGCGCAATCAGAGCCGGCCGGACCGTCAATTCGGTCCGCACGTTGTCAGAAACCAGGCGCAGCAGCTCAGGCGATCGATCCGTGGGCTGGAGCGCGAAGGATTTCGTCACGTCTTCGTGCTGTCGAGTCCAGAGGACGTTGCGGCGGTCACGATTACGCGCCAGCCGCTCTGGAACAATCTGAAGCACGAGCATGGGCCGTTCGACATCATTGGCGATGTGCATGGATGCTATCCCGAGTTGATGCAATTGTTGAAACAGCTTGGTTACAAGGTCGAGCCTGGGGCGGACGGGCCGTGGGTAATCCCTCCCGAGGGGCGAAAAGCGATTTTTCTCGGCGACCTCGTGGATCGTGGGCCGGACATCCCCGCAGTCTTGCGGCTGGTGATGGGGATGGTGAAAGCCGGAACGGCGTTGTGCGTTCCCGGTAATCATGACATGAAGCTGATGAGAAAGCTGAAAGGACGCGATGTCCAGTTGACGCATGGGCTCGCGGACTCGGTGCAGCAGTTGGAGAAAGAGCTTCCGGAGTTCAAGCAGGCGGTGATCAAGTTTCTCGATGACCTGGTGAGCCACTACGTGCTCGACGATGGAAATCTGGTGGTGGCGCATGCCGGGATGAAGGAAGAGATGCAGGGGCGCGGGTCGGGCAAGGTGCGTGACTTTGCGCTGTATGGCGAGACCACGGGAGAGACCGATGAGTATGGACTTCCGGTGCGCTACAACTGGGCGGCTGAGTATCGCGGGAAGGCGATGGTGGTGTACGGGCACACGCCGATTGCGGAGCCCGAGTGGCTGAATCGCACGATCAATATCGATACTGGCTGCGTGTTCGGCGGGAGGCTGACGGCGCTGCGTTATCCGGAAAGGGAGATCGTATCGGTTCCGGCGCTGCGTACCTATTACGAATCCGCGAAACCGTTCTTGCGGCCCGACACGGGAGCGCCGGTGCTGACAGCCCAGCAGCAACTGGATGACCTGCTCGATCTTGAGGACGTGATCGGAAAGCGGATCATCCAGACGCGGTTGCAGAAGAGCATCACGATCCGGGAGGAGAATGCGACCGCTGCGCTCGAGGTGATGAGCCGATTTGCCGCGAATCCGAAGTGGCTGATTTATCTGCCTCCGACCATGTCGCCGTGCGAAACCAGCAAGCGTGATGGACTGCTGGAGCATCCGGAAGAAGCTTTTGCGTATTACCTGCATGAAGGCGTGCACAAGGTAGTGTGCGAGCAGAAGCACATGGGGTCGCGGGCGGTCGTAGTGGTGTGCCGGGACGCCGATGCTGCGCGAAAGCGATTTGGAATCCTGGAAGGAGAAATCGGGGTCTGCTATACGCGCACGGGGCGGCGGTTCTTTAGCGATACTGCGCTGGACTCAGAGTTTCTGGAGAGGGTGCGGAAAGCGGTTGAGTCCGCAGGGATTTGGGAAGAACTGAAAAGCGATTGGGTGTGTCTCGATTGCGAGCTGATGCCGTGGTCCGCGAAGGCACAGGAGTTGCTGCGGCTGCAGTATGCGCCGACGGGGGCTGCGGCGCGCGCCGGGCTGACGGCTGCGATTGCCGCTCTGGGCAAGGCTTCCGGCATCGAAGAAGTCGCGTCGCTGGCCGCGCAGTTTCAGCTGCGAAGCGAAGCTGCGGATCTATACATCGAGGCGTATCGCCGCTATTGCTGGACGGTGAATTCGCTGGCAGATCTGAAACTGGCACCCTTTCATTTGCTGGCGAGTGAAGGGCAAGTGCATGCGGCGAAGGATCATGTGTGGCACATGGAAACGCTGGCGAGAATTTGCCAGCAGGATCCTGCACTGCTATTGCAGACACCGTTCCGGGTGATCGATCTGACCGACAAGACGGAGCAGGAGAAGGGAATCGCGTGGTGGGAAGATCTGACAGGCAGCGGCGGCGAGGGAATGGTGGTGAAGCCGTGGGAGTTTGTCAGCAAGGGGAGTAAGGGGCTGGCGCAGCCTGCGGTGAAAGTTCGCGGGCGGGAGTACCTGCGAATTATCTATGGGCCGGACTACACGTTGATCGACAACCTGGAGCGGTTGAAGCGGCGCGGGCTGGGAGCGAAGCGGTCGCTGGCGGCAAGGGAGTTTGCGCTGGGGCTGGAAGCGCTGGAACGATTCGCGCATCGGGAGCCTCTGCGGCGCGTGCATGAGTGCGTGTTTGGAGTCCTGGCGCTGGAGAGCGAGCCGGTGGATCCGCGACTGTGAGTGGAGCGTCGCTCAGAGCTACGAGAAAATCCACGGCCCCAGTCGCGCCATATCTTGAGAAAGAAGCGCGACAAAAACGGAGAGTCCTCTCCTCTTTATTGTTTTCTTCCGATAACTTCCCTCAGGCGGGCGGTGGTTTGCCCGGGCGAGATACAAACTGGTCTCCGTTCTAGAAATGTACAAATTGATGACACTGTAGTGACAATGTACGGCTTGCGTGCCACCTAGGATGTGGAGGCTGGTCAGAACAATTGGGGTCTGGATGCGAGGTCTGCACCGGCACTTCCCCTGCGCTGAACCGGCTCATAAGGAGATTCCACATGCAGCGTCGCATGACTGTTCTTGCCATTTCTCTGGGACTCGCGCTGATCTTCGTGTCGAGCGCGGCGGTGGCGCAATACAAACTGACGAACCTGGTTTCGAACCAGAAGGGAAAGGCGTTTCACACCGACACGTTGCTGGTGAATGCCTGGGGGCTCGCCTACGGGCCGACCGGACCTTTTTGGATTAGCGACGAAGGGACGGGCTGGTCGACACTTTACGATGGCGCGGGATTGAAGCAGGGGTTGGAGGTAGTGGTTCCAGCGGCGGGTGGTCAAGGAACGGGGTCTCCGACGGGAATTGTGTTCAACGGATCGCAGGACTTTCAACTGCAAGGATGGCCCACGTTCTTTTTGTTTGCGACGCTGGACGGAACCATCAGCGGATGGTCGCCGCAATCGAACCCGAACCCGATTATTGCTGCGACGAGTCCGGGCGCAATGTATACGGGGTTGGCCATCACGAACAATGCCAGCGGCAATGTCTTGTTTGCCGCGGACAGCGCCAACAATAAGGTGGATATGTATGACGGAAGTTTCAATCTAGTGAAGTCGTTTACGGATGCGACCGTACCTGCGGGATTTGCGCCGTTCGGGATCCAGGACATCGATGGACTGCTATTCGTAGCGTTTGCCAGCCAGTCGGGAGGTTCCGGGGGCTACATCGATATTTTCAGCGAGTCGGGAGAGTTTCTGAAGCGGCTAGCGCAGGGGCCACCGCTGAACCAGCCATGGGGGATGGCAGCGGCACCGAGGAGCTTTGGGACGTTGAGCAATACGCTGTTGGTATCGAACAATGTCAATGTCAATGGAACCATCAACGCATACAACAGTCTGACCGGGCAGTTCGTGGGAACGATCAAAGACGCGAGCGGAAATAACATCAAGATCGATCAGCTTTGGGGAATCGAATTTGGCGGCGGAACGTCGAATAACGGATCGAAGAGCGACTTGTACTTTACCGCTGGCCCTAACAACAATTGGAATGGGCTTTTTGGGAAGATCTCGGTTGCCCCTTAGAAACTCATTGGGGAGATCGATAATCGAGTTGCGCTGACATTGAGCCTTCATGAGAGAAGGAAGTGGCCGCCTGCAAAGGCGGCCTTTTCTTTTGCCCGCATGGAAATTCGTGCACATGCTGAGGAGTAGGCACGGTTATGCTGCCTGAGGCTGTTTGACCGCAGAATCATAGTAGCTTGTGATTTCCGTCACAGACCCTTCCCTCATGGAGCGCCAGAATCGCTGGCAAACATTTACCCGGCCATTCAAGGAGAAGTTTATGGTGACTGTGATCTCCGTCGAGCGAGAGATGGTGCGGACCCTGCCGTCCGATGCGGCGCGTCAGGTGCAGTGGGGATTTGCGGACCGCTACGATTTGCAGATGCTGGTGCAGTCGGCGCGCGCAGTGGCGCGTGGCCCCGTGGCGCGGCTCGTAGCTGGTGGCGGACGGAATTCGCATGAGTGGACCGAAGCGAAAGGCGAGCTGCTAAAGGCATTTGACGAGTCAGGCATCACGGCCGTGTTCATGGATCCGGAGCAAGGAGGATTGTTCGCGGGGCCGAAGAATCTGGTGCTGGCGCTGGTGGCATTTGAACTCGCGTGGGTGGATGGAGGAGCGGCGACGGCGAGTCTGGCTGGTTGTCTGGCGCTTGCTCCCATTCATGAGAGAGGCACGGCTGAGCAGCAGCGGCACTACATGAGCCTGGCGGCTCCGGCGCAACCCGGCGAAGATCGCAATCCGTGGCGTGGAGCATTTTGCCTGACCGAGCCCATCCCGTATGTGGGTGTGGATACGGGGATGCTCAACGGAAAAATTCGGATCGTGGATTGGCAGCCGGGAGAAGAGCCGGTCCTGCAGGTCGAGAAGCGCGGGCGCTTCATCACCAACGTCGGATTCGCGAACTTCGTGACTGCGGCGGTCGATTCCGGCGATGAGCGGATCAAGGGCAGTTGCATGGTGATTCTGGAAGAAGGCGATCCCGGGATTTTCGACCGCGGCACACCAACCAAGAAAATGGTTCACCAGCTTTCTTCGACCGGGGATCCGATTTTCAACCTGCGCATACCGGCAAGCCGGATCGTAGGAGGGTACGACATCAAGGACGGCGTTCTGGTTCCGCGTCATAGCCACAGCGAGGTGATCGAGGCGGTGTTCCGCCGGACGCGAGTAACCGTGGGAGTGATGACAGCAGCGAAGCTGCTTTCCGCAATCGAGCCCGTCATTCGCTACCAGCGTGGAAGATTCCGGGGTGCGGAGACCGCGACGCCCGGATCAGTGCGTTACGAACTCGGATTGCAGGCGCGGGAAGATTCGCTGCACCGTCTCTCTGAGGTGTGGGCGACGGGAGAGGCGAGCGCGTCCTTGGCATTTGCTGCCGCTCGTGCATTCGACGAACTGGATCCGCTGGAAAAAGAGATGGAACAGTTGTACGCGGACCGTGGCATCACTGGAGGGAAAGCCAAGGCAAAGCTTCTGCGGGAGGCAGCAGATCGGGCGGCCGCGCTGATGCAACTGCCGACAGGTGACATCGGTAGGGATCTATTGACGTCTGATTTATTGCTCCGTTTCGTGACGCTCGATTCGTTGGCTGACGTGCTGTGCCCCGCCGCGAAACTCTGGAACACCGGCTGGGGCGCGCAAATGATGCGCGAAGCGGTGAGCCTGATGGGCGGCTACGGCATCACGGAAGATTGCCCCGGATTTCTCGGTAACAAGTGGATGGATGCGCAACTGGAAGCCACCTACGAAGGGCCGGAGGCCGTCCAGCGGCGTCAACTTTCGGTGACGATGACGAATCCACTGTTCCTCGCCCAGTTCCGAAGCTGGGTGCGGGAAATGCGCGGGATCGCCTCAGAGCATCCCGGCACCGGTGCCTGTGCACTGGCGACCGCGATGACGATGTGGCTGTGGTCGTTGAATCATTTGCAACGCAGCACAGATGCCGACGGCGGGAAGTTGTATCAAAGCGCGCGCCAGGGCGTGACGTTCCCTCTGGCCGACGCGCTATGCTGGCTGGTGGCGGCTCGTTGCCAGATTCTCGACGTGCTTCGACTGCAGGAACAGGGAGCAAAAGATGCTTCGGTTGCCGATGGTTTGCCTGGGCTGGTCAACTTCCTCACCGATCTTTGCCATGTGCAGACGGCGCGGGCCAGCGGCGAAGTCGCACGCATATGCGCGGAACTCGTATTCGGCTACAACCGGCATCCGGAATGGGATGAACAGGGAACTCGCGGTTGCTGGCATGAGGACGAGTTGGATGAACTCGAAAGTCTCATGCCCGGCATCAACTCGTATACATTCGACGTGATAGGAACCGACGGATCGCATCCGAAAAAAGCTGGTCCGTGCGTCAACTGCTCAGGGGCGGGGCCGTTTCTGGCCTTGCATACGAAGCTCGATGGCTGCCTGACCGGATCACGGCTGGCCAAGGACCGCGCGGCAGAAGCGATCTCGAAGATCATGATTCCGGAGGCGCTGGACTATCCCGCATGAGTGCCTCGGTCCCAGAATCCTCGACGCTGGTCGAGCGGCAGAAGATGTCTGTCGATATTGCGGGTGTCGGCTTCGGCCCTGCGATGGGCGGATTTCTGACCACGTTGTCTCGTAATCTGATCAACGAAGACGGCACGCCCAGACTGGAAAGCCCTACTTCGCCGGGCTCGCCACTGCAGGTGATCTGCTACGAGCGAGCGGACGGACTCGGATTCGGAGTGTCGGGAGCAGTGACGCGGGCACGTGGAATCCGCGCCAGTTTCCCCGATGTGGATCTCGCGCAGATTCCAATGGCAGTTCCAGTCTCGAAAGAGAACCTGGTTTACCTGCTGGATCCCATCGGTGCGAGTCGAAGGTCGTTCGTATTTCGAATGAAAGATCGCATTCTCAGGGCGCTGGGGTCAGTCGCACGGCTGCGCGACGATGCGGTAGAACTGCCATTCACGCCGAGGTTCATGCGCAAGCACGACGGCATGGTGCTGTCGCTTGGACAATTCAATCAGTGGGTGAGTGAGCAGGTCACAGGTTCTGGACCCGTCCAAGTGTGGCCGGGTACGCCGGTGAGTGAGGTGCTGATCGAAGGAAACGTGGTAAAGGGAATTCGGCTGTCGGATCAGGGCGTTGGTCTCGATGGCATCCCTGGCGATGGATTTATGCCCGGCATGGACATCGAGGCTGCCCTCACAGTGGTAGCGGACGGACCGGTCGGAGCCGTGGGTCGACAGATCGATTCGCACTTCGGACTGCCGAAGGATAATCATCAGCAGGAATGGGCTCTCGGCATGAAGATGGTGATCGAACTGCGGGAGGACTCAGGTCTGGAGCCCGGTACGGTCCTGCACACATTCGGATTTCCCGAGCCGGAGATTTTCGGCTTTCTGTACGTGCATCCTGACCGGCTCGCGTCTGTTGGAATCTTTATTCCATCATGGCTTCGCACGCCGGTTCGCACCGCATATCGGTATCTGCAGCATTACATGCTGCATCCTTACTTGTGGCGCGGTTTGCAGGGAGGAACGCTGAAATCCTGGGGTGCGAAATCATTGCAGGAATCAGGCCGGCACGGTGAGCCGTTCCTGGCTGGTAACGGGTACGCCCGCATCGGCGAAGGTTCGGGCAGCACGAACGTGCTCGCAGGGTCGGGCGTGGACGAGGCGTGGACCACGGGCGTTCAGCTAGCCGAAGCCGTCATCGAGTTGCTGGAACAGAAGAAGCCATTTACGCGGGAGAACCTGGAACAGACGTACGTTCGCCGCCGACGCGCGAGCTGGGTTGATGCGGAGGCGAAAGTTGCTGCCGATTCGCGAAATGGATTCCATCAAGGTGTGGTCAACGGATTGATCGGCATGGCGATTGCCAGCCTCACTCGCGGATTTGTTTTCATTGCTCCGAACGCACAGCCCCCGACACCTTCCGCGCTGGAAGACGTTTATCAGTCGCGCATTCCTGCGGCGGAACTTAAGAAAATGCAGGACGACTGTGTTGCCAGCGGATCCGCGCTTCACGACCGCATCATGGACCGCTGCGGTTGGCCGGAAATTCCACACGACGGTCGCCTCTTCATCTCGCATCAGGATGCGCTGTTGATGGGTGGAAGCGTACAGGCGCCGCCGGGCTATGCCAATCACGTGGTCTTTGTTCGCCCAGAGTTGTGCGCAAGCTGTGAGCCGAAACTTTGCGTCGAAATGTGTTCTGGGCAGGCCATCACGCGTGGAGAGACGGGCGTGCCGGCATTTGATCGCGAGAAGTGCATCTATTGTGGCGCTTGTCTGTGGAACTGCCGCGCTGCTGGAGAAAAAGGAAACGTGGAATTCCGGGCGGGTGCGGGGGGACTGCACTCTTCCATGAACTGACCTCGCACGTCCAAAAAAAGGAAAAAGCATGAGCAACGCTTATCACATTGTCGTTTGCGCCGGCATCATTCCAGACCCGCTGCAGACGCTGGAGCCGGTCACCAGCCTTGCGGGGCCGGCGTTGAAAAATGAAATGATGCTACCCGCAGTGCTCGATCCGTGGGGCGCGCACGCGTTGTATGAGGCCGCAAACCTAGCGGCGCATGCCCCGGGAAGCAAGGTGTGGCTGGTTTGCGCAGCGCCCAAGGCGAAGCTGCAGCAGGTCATGATGAACGTTGCGCAGAAGGCGAGTTTTGAATTGGTCCCCATCGATGCGCCGGTCAACGGTTTCACGGATGCGCACACGGTGGCCGGACTGCTCGCGGATGCCATTCACTCGATTGCCGGACTTGATCGCTCGCGACTGCTGATCTTTGGAGGATGGGAGTCCGCTTCGCGCGGCGCCGGAATCACGATGCAGATGGTTGGAGAACTGCTTGGAATCGTCGATCAGTTCCAGGGCGTCGATCAGTTGACGGTTCAATCCGACGGCTCGTTTGAAATTCTGGAGCGTATCGAAGGCGGCAGGCACCTGGTGTCGATCGTTCACGGCCTGCCCGCATTGCTGGGATGGGCCACCGGCAATCTTCCCGAGCCGAGAAACAATCCCCAGGTAGGAATGGCGAACATGCGCACCATCATGCCGGCACTTCAGAAGGCGAAAGCCACTCCGCTGGCTCACAACACGATTGTTTACGTGAGCGTGAACCCTCCCAAACAGCAGCGGCAAACACGCATCGTCAAAGACTTGTCAACCAGCGAAATTGCGGCAGAGTTGCTGGAGTGGATCCGGCAGCAATAAAAGCCGCAGCTCCTAAAATTCGAATTGAGGGAAGCTACATGTCGCAAAACATTCTATTTCTAGCTCATGTGGATGAAGCAGGACTAGCGCTGCCAAAGGCGGCGTACGAAGCGCTAAGCGCCGCGCTCCAAATCGCGGAGCAGATGGGCAGCACTCTGACGATTGGACTTGTCGGCGAGAGCGTTCAAGATGCAGCTGACTCCGTGGCGGCGACTGGCTTGCGAATCCTGGCGGTCTCGGGCGCGCAGTTCGCTCATCCTCGATATGCCAGCGATGCCGCTGCGGTTGAAGCAATCTGTGCCGCTGTGTCTCCGCAGCTCGTGATCGCTTCCGGCACATCACGTCTTCTGCGCGTATTGCCGGGCGTGGCGCAGCGCTTGAAAGGACAAGCAGATACCCACCTCACTTCGATAGAAATGGTGGATGGTGTGCTTTCGGCCAAGAAATGGTTCTACCGGCAGCGCCTGGAAGCGGTCATCCAGCGGGAAGCTCGGCCCTGGTTCCTGCTGCTGGATTGCGGCTGTCACGCGGCTTGGACTGGACCGACGACTACTGCAGAAGTCCACACGATCGGTGTTGAGCTTCCTGCGCAACAAACAAATTTCGCGGGAGTACGAACTCCAACCAGCGACGCACAAACCATTCGGCCGGATGCCAGCCTGCTTTTTGTTGCGGGAGCGGGATGGGGCAAGAAACAAGCAGACGGCAAATCGCACTTGCCCGAGGCTGAAACAATCATTTTGGATTTTCTGAAAAGCTCGGGGGCATCTCTCGGCGGCAGCAAGTCGCTGGTCGATCAGAGCGGAGAGAATCAGGCGGTTCTGCGATTCATGACCCACCTCAATCAAGTGGGACAGACGGGATCGACGCCCCGGCATCCGAAAGGGCTCTCGACGTGCTGCCACGGGGAAGAGCCGCACGTCGTAGGCTGGCGCTTTATCAACGAAAGACGCGCCATCAATCTCGATCCAAACTGTGGCTGGGCGCGCGGCAAAGCCGATGTTCTTTATGTTGCTGACGCTTTTGCGGTGATGGCGAAACTGAATGTTCTTCTTGCGGAAACGAACAGCACGAAGGAAGAGCCCGTTGTCGCCGCCAGCAGTTAGAGGCTGCACTCCTACAAAGAGGACTCGATTCTCCGCGCTAACGTTGGGCTGACCACGGCTTGCGCGCGATGGCATCGATTTCAACTTTGATTCCGTCTCCCAGCCCCGACTGCACGGTGGTGCGTGCAGGACGAATTCCGGGAAAGAACTCGGCGTACACTTTGTCGAATCTGCCGAAGTCCTGAATGTCCGCGAGATGGCAGGCGCACTTCACCACGTCATCAAAGCTGTAGCCAGCGCTCTGCAAGACCTTGCCGATGTGTTGGAGCGTCAGCCGGGTCTCCTCTTCAATCGATCCGCGGATGACGGCGCCGGTCCGCAGGTCCAGTGGTCCTTGTCCACTGATGAAGAGCCAACCGTCGATTTCCACCCCAGCGGAATATGAACCCGTAGACGCCATCTTGTCCGGATGTTTGATTTCCACTTTAGGCACTTGATACGGCCTCCCTAGTAATGTGACGTTGCCCAACTGCCAGGTTATTTGCTCTTGTTCATCATGGAAAAACGTAATTCTGTGTTTTGAAGTAAACAGTAGGGACGCTGCTGTTTGATCTTCATCTGGACCGCGCACGCTTCCCTGCAGTCGTTTTACGTTGACCGGTTTTGCGATTCTGTCGGTCGCTGCCTACATTCTC
This sequence comes from uncultured Acidobacteriota bacterium, assembly GCA_963765015.1. GTDB lineage: Bacteria > Acidobacteriota > Terriglobia > Terriglobales > Acidobacteriaceae > Sulfotelmatobacter. The sequence continues at coordinate 47,890 of CAVXVD010000065.1, forward strand.
AGGATACCTTTGTGCCAGTTCGCGGATCTCATAGGTAAACTTGAGAAAGAGCCGTTCCCATCGCCGGGCTTCTTCCGGGGTATAAGGATAGAACCCGCGAGCGTTGGATACTCCCCGAGCACCTGAGTTCACTAACTGGTCAATCAGCGCCGGCACCTTGGTGGCGCAGCTCAGTTCCGGAAATAGATCTTTCATAACCGCGGCGTATGCGGGAATACCCGTCAGGTCCATGAATCGGAACGGCCCGGCAAACGTTATCCAGTAGCCCAGATCGTTGCGCAACGAACGATCCACATCCTCGACATCGGCGTAGCCGTTCTCTACCAGGAAGAAAGCTTCCCGAAACATGGCGTACATGAGACGGTTGGTAATGAAGCCTCGAATATCGCGGCGTAGGAGAGAGGGCTCTTTTCCCCACATCTTCGACAGCGCTACTACGCGTTGCGCGTACCGGAGTTCGGACTTGTTCCCGCAAATGATCTCGAGGAAACGAGTCACGTGGGCGGGTTCCGCCCAGTGGATACCCAGAATCCGTTCGGGGTGTTTTGTTTGCTCCTGCAAGATGGAAACGGGAATCGCCGAAGTGTTGCTGCCAATCACGGTCTCAGGCGATACCGCCAGTTCAATCTGGGCTAATGCAGCCCTCTTGGTTTCAAGGTTTTCTATGATCGATTCGATCACCAGTTCAGCATCGCGTAGATCCGAGAAGTCCTCAGAAATGATCAAGTTCTGAATGATCCGGGAGGGATTCCGTTGCAGCAGGCCTTGCTTTGCCATCTGCCTTAAGAGGGCCAATATGTGACGGGACGCGTGTTTATGCTTGGCCAAACTGCGAGTCACCGCCACGACTGGATGGCCCGCGGCCAGCAGACAGGCGGTGATGCTCATGCCCATCAGTCCAAGACCTACGACCCCGGCCTGCGTCTGCGCAGTTGAGCCGTTCGCGGCCTGCTCCGAGCGTCTTCTGTTCGCTAAACTATTCTTCGGCATGACGTGTCTCCCAGTGCGGGTTGTACATCTCCAAAATAAAAATTTCCGGTAGACATGGGGTGATCAGGAATCGATCTGACCGATAATCCTCCGGGCGGCGCTTCTGTCCTCAGTCGGCTGAGACCGGCCTTAGATCGCGCGCTTCTTGGGACCAGGCGCATTACTATTCCCGGGTCGGAAGTGCTCCTCATTGCCATGGAATGTTTCCTGATGCGCCCCACGATCTTCCTGTGCGATGTAGCCGAGACGCGCGGAAATATTTCCTGCGACTCGCCTTACCAGAGTCGCCAGAATCGGAACGCGATTGCTCGCGATCTGGCTTGAAATTCCCGCCACACTGATTGCGGCAACGGCCTTCCCGTCCTGGTCGAACACGGGAGCTCCGATGCAACGCACCCCGGGTTCATCTTCTTCGTCGTCAAAGGAGTAGCCCGACTGTTTCACGCGCAGAAGCTCGCGCTTCAACGCGCTCTTCGAAAAGATCGTGCGACTATTGTGCCGGGCAAACTCTTTGGTCTTGAGGAGACGATCAAGTTCGTCATCGGGCAGGAATGCGAGAAGAACCTTGCCAACTCCCGTGCAGTTGACATCCAGTCGTCGCCCGATCCACGATGCCAGCCTGACCAATCCGGGCGCTTCAACTTTGTCAATAATTACTGCTTCGTCACGTTCCAACACCGCCAGGTGTACGGTGAACCCAGTCTCTTCCATGAGAGAACGGAGGAAGGGCTTGGCTTCTTCACGCAGATCGAGGTTCTCGATTGCGTTCCGGCTCAGGCTAACCAGCTTCAGACCAAAACAGTATCTGCCAGTGTTGACATTCTTCTGCAGAAACCCCCTGCGCTCCAGAGTTGACAGAATGAGGTGAACTGAGCTCTTCGGAATCCTCAGTCTTCGAGCAATTTCCGAAAGCGAGAACCCGCGTTTCGCCTCGGCCAGACACTCAAGCACCGAAAGCGCCCGCTCGATCGACGGTACGGAGTAGTCCTTAAGCTTGGCCACGGCGGACCTCGACTATATGCTGAAATGCGTGTTCAATCCGCTGAACACGGCAACGATCGTTGTTAAAGATACGGTTGCATCGGCAATTGGTCAATCGAAGAAGGTTGGACGATGCCACCGATCATCAAATAACGTTCAGTCAGTTGGACAGAGGCTGGGCAACCACCCCTTCATCCACCATCACCTGGCCGTGGCGTAGCACGGATCGGAAGCCCTTCGGCGCAACGGCCGGCATATCATAGCTGGCATCGGTGCGGACTTTGTCCGGATCGAACACAGTGATATCTGCCACATAACCTTCGGCGATCCGGCCCCGATCCTGCAAATGGAACCGCTCCGCTGGTTTACCCGTGATTTTATGAACGGCTTCTTCGATCGTGAGCCACTTGCGCTCGCGGACCAGATCCCCGAGCAACAAAGGGAACGTTCCGTGCAGACGCGGGTGCGGACGGCCTCTGGTATAAACTCCATCGGTAATCACCATCGCCAGCGGGTGGGTGAGCAAGGCGTGGAGATTCTCCCGCGACTGGCAGTGCTCCACGACATTTACCATCCCTTGCTGTTCCAGCAAGATGTCGATCACGACGCTCTCCGGATTGCTTTTCCGTTCGTCTGCGATTTCCTGGATTGACCGGCCCACCAGTGAGCCTGCATTGTCTGCAACCGAAGTGATCACGACGCCATTCCACCGGGCCTCGGGTTGAATGCGCGTGCGGATGGACTCGCGCTGCACGGGGTCACGGAGCCGCGAAAGAAGATTGGAGATTCCCCCGTCCAGCGCGGACTGCGGCAGCATCTGGGTGAGCACCGTGGAGCCCGCGAGCCAGGGATACGCGTCAAACGCGGCATCGATACCCCGCGCTGAAGCCTGTTCGATGGCTTCGATGGCACGCTGCTGCAAGGGCCAGTAATCCGGGCCAGCAGCCTGCAGATGAGAAATCTGGAGGCGGCACTCCGACTCCTCGGCAATGGCGATTTGTTCCGCAACGGCTTCCAGCAGCCCGGCGGAATAGCTCCGCATGTGCGTAGCATAGACGCCGCCCCGGCGGGCGACGACGCGGCAAAGTGCCGTCAGTTCCTGCGGGGAGGCGCCGGATCCCGGAGCGTACATGAGCCCTGAGGAGAAACCCGCGGCCCCTTCCTGCAGTGCTTCGTCCAACAAAGCCGACATTCTTTCAAGTTCCCTGACGGTGAGCGCCCTGCAGGTGTTGCCGGCCACCTTAATTCGTAACGAACCATGTCCCACCAGCGATGTAACCGCGGCCACCTTCGATTGGCTCACGCTTGCAAGATAGTCGGACGCAGAATCCCATCCCCAATGGTTATCGCCGCAGAAGATACCGTTTGCGAAGTCCCGCAGGACCTGCGGGTCTTCCGGCTGCGGATACGCAGAGAAGCCGCAGTTTCCAACCACCTCAGCCGTCACTCCCTGCAGAAGTTTTTCGGTTCGATTTTCCAACACCTGAAGATCCGAATGACTGTGAACATCAATAAAGCCTGGTGCAATGATGCAGCGGCTGCAGTCGATGACGTTGTACTCGGCACTCTCAGGCGCAGCCGACCGATTGCTCTGCGGGCCGCCCACGGAAACAATCCGACCGGCCGAAATGACGACTTCGCCCGGGAACGGAGGAGCGCCAGTGCCATCCACGATGGTGCCGCCGGTCAGGATGGCGCCTTTACTCTGCTCAGTTAGCTTCATGCTCGTACCTCAGGACGAACATCGCGGACATCTTACTCGCTCCCAGATCTTCAGTATGGCCCTATCGTGAGGATCTATCGATCGAGAACACTGAGTTGCGTAATGTTCACCGGAGCGGCGAGGGCCCTGATGGAGTCGATATCAAAGTCTTTATATAAGTCGAGGCAGAAGAGCTCGGGCGCAGAGCGGAGTGGCACTGGCTTATCGAGTAAATACGCAAAACTCCTCATAGCGTTGCGATTTGCGACGTTCGCGAATGCGTTGGTTTCGATCGCAGCAGCGATCAAAGCCACGGTCTGGTTGCGAATTCCGTCGGTCACGATTTGAACGTGGCTGGATCCCGTTGAGGACCGTACCCATTTGGTGAAAGCCAGCAGCTGCGCTACTTCCAATCCTAAAGAGCGGTCTCCGCTGCCATCGACCAGGAGCTCCCAATCGCTCGAATCAGGCACTTCCGGCAGCGTTGCGCCGTTGAAGAGAAGATCCAGCGCGAATACTTCATGGCCGCTGCTCAGCTGATCGAACACATCCTGCCCAGCGGCTTTATAACCTTTGTCGTTGAGAACGATGGCAATTGGCTCAACCTCGGGCGACGCATCCTGTTTGAAGTGTATGCCGGTGGCGCTCAACCCATTCGAGAAGTCGAAACGATATGAGAGGCTCTCAAATGTCATGCCTCTGGAGTTGGTCATCCTTAATGCATGCGACAGAGAAACCGGTTGGTAGCGAACTACTGATTTCAGCTTTTCCCGTTGGGACTGGATCCATGTCGTGCGCTCAGCGTCAGCGGCTGGAATCGGCTGGCGGGCGATGTTACCAGCCAGTTTCCTGGCTAAGCCGAGAATGGTCAGATTGGCGGCAGGCACACCCACGGCAAGCGTCTCGGCATTGCGAATTTCACCATCACTGAATATCTCATCCTCAGCGACGGGCAGATGAAAATACTTAGTGAAGAAACGGTAAGCTTGAATCCGATTGTCCAGCTGATAGTTATGTATCCCGGGATCGAAGTTCTCGTGCCAGGCCAGAGCGTCGGCCGCACCGAACATCTGAAAAAAAGGCTTTACCTGGGAATAAATATAAGGTTCGACCAAGGCTGCGCGGAAGCAACAACTGTCTACGGCGTTGTGCACCAGCAGGGTTGGGCGTGGCGCGCGCATCGCGATAAATTCGGGGTAGTCGAATCCCCGCATGATATCGGGGGCGTCTTCCTCGATTTCATACGTGTCGCCGGGGGCGGTGAGGTTAGATTCCCGAGATCCGATGCCCGCTACCTCGACAGACACAGCGACGCGGGGGTCCAGAGCGCCCAGCAGCACCGTTTGCCAGCCCCCGCCGGAAAGTCCGGTCGCGCCAATTCGAGCCGGATCAACTTCGGGCAGGGTGGCGAGGTAATCGAGTCCACGCCTCATCGCGAGATAGAACAGGCCTAAGGCGTTGGATCCGACCAGATCGAGATGGGCCGCGTAGTCGTGGCCGTTATCCGGTTGGGACAGCTCTCCGAATTGCATCCATTCGAGATTCAGCGCGACGATACCGCGTTTGGCAAAGTTTATGCACCGCTTCTGCTCATACTCGACCGCAATTCCGTCGGGTTCATGGCCGAGCAGATTGAGAACAGCCGGGACGCGGCCGGCAATGTTCTCAGGCTCATATAGGAGCGCGGTCGAACTGAAGCCGGGAACGATCTCGTAACGCAACTTGCGAATGCGGTAGCCATGCTCAGTTTCGATCACCCCCACTTGTTCGAAATGTGGAGCCGATTCAATCCACTCGCGGGGCCAGCCGTGAAAAGCCACATCCTCAAGCATGTGCTTGCGCAGTTGCTTCTCGTCGGCCGTCCACAGCTCCGGCGTAGACGGCGACGGCAGCGGAGGAATGCGATCCATCAGGTATCGCTCTAGCTGAAACTGGGTGACTGCGGGCGGTTGTACCGGTTTGCTGAGCGTCTCGACGATCGATGGAAGCATGGTTGTCTGAGCGTAAGCGTTGGCACTGGCGACGAACGTAGTCAACCATGTACACGCCAGAATGACCCGCCATCCCGCTCGCCTCATTTTTATTTCTTCTCCTGACTTCTCGTCTGACGCGATCCTTGGCAACCGCAAGACGTTTTTTCGTTTGGATGACCAAGCACGGTTGGCAAGCTACACCTCGCGACTAAAGTTGTTGCTGCTCCACGTTAATCAGGCGAACATCCGCGACGTTGCGGGAAGCGGCAACATGAAAATCCTGGACTTCATGGAGCGCGAACATCGGGCCGCTAAGCACCTTCGGCGTTTTGACGCGAAAAAGGTCTACACCGTCCACATGGTCCATCCAAAAGACGGGCCGGGCGTCGGGCTGACGAAAAGCAATCTCGACATTGGTAAATTCGATATTGTTGACATGACGCAGAAAAAATCCGCTGGCGGGAATGTCGCCAAACATGTCGGGATCAGGCCACGGAGTATCTTGGGGCGACTCCGGCGGCAAGAGCGCAGCCATTGGTTTGGTTCCCCCGCCAGAATGCTCGAAATATACGTCGTGGATCTTGATATCTTCGATTGGATGGCCGGGAATGCCGGCGATAATCCCTCCTCCGCCCAGCCTGGACGCGGAATTGCTGCACACGATATCGCTCATGATGACACGCTTCATCGTGCCGACCTTTGCGCCCTTGGGTCCTCTCATGCGGCTACCCAAACGAAGGAACAAAGGAGTATTGGTGCAATCGCGCATGGTGATGCCGGTAAGCGTGATGTCTTCCACGGCTGCGCCGTCTGAACTCTCCAGGGCAAAGCCCTTGCAGCCGTCGAACACGCAATTGGAGATGGCGATATTCCTGAACCCGCCGTTAGATTCGGTTCCAAGCTTAATACTTCCGTTAAACTCCTCCGGGAAATAGGGCAACACTTTGGCCTGTTGCGACTTATCCGACGACCAGCGCTTCCATGTGCCATCCAGAAGGGTGCCCACTTGATAAGCACCAGTGACATAGCAGTTGCTGATGGTGACGTTCTCCGTGGGGCGGGCGTAGCCGAGAGCAAACGAACTCTTCGGGCAAATGGCATCGTCGAACGGGGAATTGACGCTGCAGTTCGAAAGGCGCACATTCCGGCAACAATCAATATCGATGCCGTCCCGATTGGTATCGATCAATAAATTGTCGATAGTGAGGTTGTCGACGCCCGTGGCCAGAATCGCGAAGTGCCCACCCTCCAGAACGGAGAAATCGCGCAGGATCACATTGCGACAGTTCTTCAGGCCGATCGTTTTGTTGCCCATCCCTTGAGTCTCGGCCAAGGGCGGCTCGCTCGCACCGCGGCTGAGCCCCTTGCCCCAAATCAGGCCGGGACCGAGAATCGCGAAGTCGTGGATGTCTTCAGCCCAGATGAGGCTGTTGTGCCAGTGATTGTGACCGTAATCCTGATAATCCTCCCAGGGCTTGTTCGATTCAGCGGCGTCGTAGGCCCCACTGTTTGCGCCTTCCGCAGGAACACTCGCTGCCAGGATCGTTGCTCCGGGTTCAAGATAGAGGATGACCTTGCTCTTGAGGTGAATCGAGTAACACGCATAGATGCCCGGTGGGAATCGTACCGTACCACCGCCCCGAGCATTGGCGGCGTCGATGGCATGGTTGATGGCAGGGGTATCGATGTTTACGCCATCACCCCGAGCGCCGTAGGTGCTGACATCGAAAACGGCATTGGGATCGCGCATCAGCGGAGGTGTGGTTTCCGCATGGGCGCCGCCGGAAGCGCCTGTTGCGGTGGCGACGAACCCAACGCTGGCCAGCTTCAGAAAGTCTCTGCGATGCGAACTCATGCCTGGGTTACCGGACGCCGACGACAGCAACGGCGCCCCCCTTGTCTCAAAAGCTCGCCTTCAGGCTGAACTGAATGATTCGGGGCTGGGCCGTTCCGTAGGAAGTTGGGCCGCCGTAAGCGCCTCCACCCGCGGTGCCACCGACACGGGCAAACCCATTGCTGGTGCCCTCAGCCACCTGGTTGCCAGGCAAACCCAAATTGACATTGTTGAAGGCGTTGAAGAACTCGGCGCGGAACATGACGGAGACTCGCTCGCCCACCTTGAATTTCTTAATCGCGGCCAAGTCAGTATTGAAGAACCGCGGGCCGCGCAAAAAGTTTTTCCCGGTATCGCCGAAGGTTCCAATCGCGTTCGGAACGAAAGCATTGGGATTGAACCATTCGGCGATGCTCTCAGCATGCGAGCGATGCGGCAGGACAGGGTTTACGCCGGGCACGAGGTCAGCGCGGTCATTCCCAATTCCAGATTCTGAATTGTCATAACCACTGTAGATCGTGAAGGGGCTTCCAGTTTGCCAGTCAGCAATCGCGGTGAGTTGCCAGCCATTCAAGATGGCATCGGCAACCCTCTGGATGTGAGCGTGCGGAATCTCGTAATCCCCGTTGATTTTGAAAACCTTGCTCAGGTCATCCGCCGACGGACCGTAGTCAAAATGACGGCCGCAGGTACAGGTATTCGTGAACAGGTAGTAAAGGGAACCTTGTGGTTGCGGGGCGAAGTCATCCAAAGCTTTCGACCAGGAGAAGTTCGAAAGGAAGGAGAAGCCGTGCCCCAAGCGCTTTTCAAGGGTCATTTGCAGTGCATTGTAGTTGCTGTCAACGCCGGAATTAATCTCAGCGACCGATCCATAATTTTGATTTACGCGCACGCCGCCGGTCCCAGGAATCGTGGGATTCAGTTGCAGCAGGCCGCTCTCCTGGTCGCCGGTGCCGTAGAGCCGGTGCCCGTTATTGCCCACGTAGGCGACACGCAGCATCCAGTTTGCGGTGAAGCTGTGCTCCACCGTCAGGTTATAGCCAAGAACCATCGGCAAGCGAAGATGAGGATCCTGGATCTGGGAGAACGAGGGTTGGTAGGGAAAAGCTGCGCCGGGGCCCGGGTCGTTGGGGCCAAAACCTGCAGGGAAAGGGTTGGCCATTCCTGCGCTCCCGTAGGGGTCGGACAGGCTGACATTATAGAGGTTAACGACAGGGGCGAAAGGCGGGACGCCGACCATCTGTTGATAGATAAGGGAATTTGGCGGTTCGTAATAATAGCCAATGCCTCCGCGTATGCTCGTATCCCCATTCTTGGTGACCTGATAGGCAAACCCAAGCCGGGGTCCGAAATTCATATAGTCCGCGAAGATGCCAGCGTCGGGGCATCCGGGATCATGGTTCTTCCCGCCATAGATCAACCCCGGAGGGGCATTGGGATACCGCACGGACTGAGGCGCTCCGGGATCCCAGCAGGCGACTCTTCCCAGGCTGTCTTTGGAAGGGATCCACGGGTCCCAACGAAGGCCAGCACTTAAGGTGAATCGCCGAGTGGCCTTCCAATCGTCCTGCACGAAAGCGCTCCAGTTGACCCCGGTAAAATTGAGAAACAAACCTCCGCCCTGGATGGTTTCGGAGACAAAGCCGACCTCAAAGTCGGTCAAGGCGTTGCCTGTCGAATTACCGAAATAGAATGTGCCACCCTCCTGGAAGAGGTTACCCATGGGCTGAGTGAGGCGCACGGCTTCACCGCCAAATTGAATTAAGTGCTGGCCTTTGGTGAGCGTGGCAACTTCGCGCAAGGATTGGTCGCCGCGATTCCAGACTCCATAGTTACCGCTCGAGAAAGAAGGCCCGCCTGTGCCCACATTCAGCGACGCCGTGTTCCCGGATCCTTTGTTCGGGGGCACTGCGAAGTTCGTCACTCCAGCGTCAACCATGGAGAATGGGGCGCTCGAGTACGTCGTGCCGTCGATTTTGGTGTATCCGTAAAAGCTGCCCAGCAGGAAGTGGGGCGTGATCGTATAAAGATCGACGATGCTTACGTTGTGGTCCACCAGGGTTTCCGCGGCACTGGACATTTCCAGGATGTTGGTGGCGGGAGGGAGGAGGAGCGGCTGGGTGTAATTCTGCTGGAAATAGTGAGTGCTGAGATGGTGCTTGCCGGAATTGTAATCGACCTTGACCAGGTACTCATTCGTGTTTTGAACCGTCGGCAGGCTGTTAAAGTTAAACGTGTTGGGGAACCCCTCACTTATCTGGAGAGGCGTGGGATTGGGCAGCGGAATCCCGTTCAGCATGTAGGCGGCGACGGGGTCGAGGGTGATCTGATTGTTCGGGTACGGTGCGCCTGGGGCCGTTCCTGAGTTCACCGCTGAGAAGGGGTTGTATAACTGAGTGGTTCCGGTCCCGCCTGTGCATACCCCAGCAACGAAGGTGCCGCCAAAATTTGTGCAGAGCTCGCCGAAGTTTCCGGTGCGTTCGGCGGCGTCCGGCACGCTCTGGCTGGTTGGGTTGGTCTCGTTGAACCTGGTTCCCTGATAGCTTCCGAAGAAAAACAAGCGGTCCTTGAGGATGGGGCCGCCAACGTCGCCGCCAAATTGATTCTGCCTAAGCGGACTTACGCCGCTGATCGAAAAGTAATTCGCCGCGTCCAATGCACTGTTGCGGATGAATTCAAATACGTCGCCGTGGATGGAGTTGCTCCCCGACTTCAAGGTCACATTTGCCACTCCGCCAAGCGCATTGCCATAGACAGCGCTCATGTTGTTGGTGACCAGGTTGAAGTCCTGGATGGCATCGGGATTGGGAAAAGGGAGATTGGTGTTGATGTAGGTATCGTTAAAATCAGCTCCGTCCAACTGGTAACTTACGCCATTGGCACCAGCGCCATTAACCTTGGCATACTGCTCACTGGGGAAGACCCCGCCTTCGCAGTTCGCGGCGCAGTAGTTGGCGGTGACGTTATCCGCTCCGGGGACAAGAAATACCAGCGCCTGAGCATAGCGGCCATCCAGCGGCAGCTCAACAATTTCTTTCTGCGTGATGATTTGACTGAGAGTGGCAGAATCGGTGGTCACCATGGAAGCATCCGCGCTGACCGTCATTTGCTCTTGTACGGAGCCCAATTTCAGGTGAATCGGTAAATTCACAGACTTATCGACCTGCAGTACGATTCCTTTCTGTGTATAGGTAACAAAACCTGTCACGCTGGCGGTAATCTGATAAGTTCCAACCGGCAGAGCAGGAAATAAATACTCGCCGGCGCTGTTCGTTGTAGTGTCCTGTTTGTATGCTGTCAGCTCATCCTGCGCCGTGACTTTGGCGCCCGTCACGGCCGAACCAGAAGGATCGAGGACCGTGCCACCGAGTCGCGCTGTCGTGAACTGCGCCAGCGTCGGTACAGTGAAGGCACTCACGAGGAGCATGGCCCAGAAAAGAAACATCGCCCGACGCATCCATTTACCGCAGCACACATTTTTCATCGCGAAGCCCCCTGAGGAACTGCAGCGCGCAGCACGCGAGTCTCTGTCTGCAACCGCCGAATATTAGCTTCCACCCCACAGTTTGCCAATAGAAAATGACGCAGCTTGCAAGCAAGGTTCAGCCTATTGAACACAATCGTCGGATGTAACTTCTCAGATTTGGCGGTGCAGAAGAGTCAGAACAGACGACCATCGCAGAAGTTTGCTGCGGGCGCGGCTAATCGCATCTGTTTTTCGCTGGCCTTTGCAAAATAGCGTTGATCCTATCGGACGATCGGAACGCCCACTGATTGGGGACGCCGCTCGTCCAGCATAATGAACACAAACTCGCGTCGGTGGCTGAAAGTCGTTGACACAAGAAGCTAACCCTAATATATGGGACACGGGCTCGTCCACTGCTTCGACAACAGGGTAGAACAACACTTGTGGTGATTGCCTGCTCATAATCAGAAAAGAGGCTCTATGAAGCATCTGCGAGGGGTTTTGACTTTGCTGTTATCGCTTATCCTAACGGTAGGGCTGGCGCATTCACAAATGAGTAAAGTGAAGACCGTGTTTGTGGTCATGATGGAGAATCACAACCGGGAGGGGAACGATGCCGGTGCGTCCTTCAATGACCCGGACATCGACCACAACCCCCTCGCTCCGTATATCAACGGAACGCTGAAGAAAATAGCGGCTCAGCCGCTGCAATATTTCAATCCGCCCGGAAATCATCCCAGCCAGCCGAACTACTTGTGGCTGGAAGCGGGGACCAACTTCGGGCAGCTCGGCGATACTCAGCCCGGCCAGGTTCCTGGAATTACGTCCCACTCGAAGCACTTAGTAAGACTTCTGCAAGACGCAGGAATTTCCTGGAAAGCGTACGCTGAGCCGGATTATGGCAGCCCCGTGTTCGGCGTGTGTCCGCTTGATTTCAGCTACGTTGATGTGAACCACCTCGCCCCGGTTTATTTCAACGATGTAAATGGCGGGCTAAATCCCAATTCACCCGAGTGTCTCGCTCACGTCGTGCCCTATTATCAGCTGGCCACAGATCTGGCTGACCATACCACGGCGCGGTACAGCCTCATCATTCCAAATGTATGCCATCAGGGTCATGAAGGGATATCTTCTTGCGATCCGAATGAGCCTGGCAGCAACACGTTACGCGCCGATCAATGGCTGAAAAAGAATCTGCCGGTCATCCTGGAGTCGGATGCGTACAAGGACAATGGCGCCCTGTTCGTAATCTGGGATGAAGCAGAAGATACCGACCAGTACAGCGACGGACCGATTTTCGTTTTTCTGATCTCGTCACTTGCCAAAGGAGAGGGCAAGAAAGCTTATACCAACAAAATTCACTACGACCACAGCTCAACCCTGAAGACGATCGAGGAGATCTTTAACGTCACCCCGCTGCTAGGGGGCGCCGCCGATCCTGAGACAAAGGATCTGAGTGACTTGTTTAAATAGGACGGCGCACGACATCATGATGTGATCGTGAACGTATTTCAGATAGGTTTGACCTCTTGTTCACGCGGCTGGCCGTCTTCGTAAATCGTTGAATTCCGAGTACGAGAACCTAAGGAGGTTCCAATGAAGCGATCTTTTAAGTTGTCCTCACGCCCGGTTCGGTTCCGGCAGATTGCTCGGAACCTGCTGTTTCTAACCATAGCGTGTGCCGTATTCGCAGCTGCGGCGCAGTCGCAGGCACCGACCAACGGCGCTCAATCAAACAATGTGGCTTCGGCGCAACCAACAATGCCGTCATATATTCGCGCAGCCAATGAAAGGGCAGCTCGGTCCGCGGCGAAGCCGGCGAACTCTCCAGCTGCCAGTGACGCCTCGGCTGGTCTGGTCTTGGACGTTGGCGCCCCGCAGTGCAGCGTGGCCGCTGACGAGTTCGTTAGTCCCCAGGGGGTCGCCGTCGATACGACGGGAGACCTGTATGTTGCTGACAGTGACCTGCAGCAAGTATTCAAAGTGACGCCAGAGGGGAAGCGGTCCATCGTGGGTAGTGGATTCATGGTTCCGCAAGCCGTCGCTGTAGATGGGGCTGGAAACGTGTATGTGGCCGACAGCCAAGCTGGAGTCATCTACAAAATCACGCCCGACGGAGCGCAGGGGACCGTGGGCAGTGGGTTTTACATGCCGATGAGCGTAGCCGTAGACGCGGCAGGCAACGTGTATGCCGCAGACCCTTGGAACGGTTTCGTGGCCCAGATTACGCCCAATGGCACTCAAACCAATTTGGGCGGTGGATACGATACTCCCGTAGGAGTTGCCGTCGACGCACTCGGAAATGTGTATGTTGCGGACACCTATGGCGCGGCAGTATTCAAGATAGCCCCTGACGGAACTCAAACGACGCTGGGCAACGGGCTGGTTGCTCCGATGTACGTAGCTGTCGATCCTGTGGGTGACCTTTACGTCACGGACACCGGTACCAACTCGCTGGCCAAGATAGCTTCTGACGGAACACTAACTATAGTCAGGCGCGGATTGGATGTTCCGATAGGCGTAGCCTCGGACGCTTCGGGTGATCTCTATGTCGCCGATTCCTTCAGCGAAAAGGTCATCAAGGTCGACCTTAAGGACTAAAGTGTGCGAGCGTCCGTGACCTGTTCTCGTTACACATCTCATTTCGATCGTTTCCGGAAAGGAGCTGCGCCGAGGACGGAACTGGGGGGCGAGCAACACTTCAGTTCGAGGAATCTGGCGATCAGCGCTGAGTAGTTCAGTGGGAAAAAGCACTTCCGGGAAAATCGAGAGCGGCATTGCTCACAAAGCTCTGGCCCGAAAAGTCCGGAAATAAGAAGGGCGTGTGACTGGCGTCCGCGTTCTCCGTGTCCTCACTATGGTTTAGATCGCGCTGGTTTGCTGCAGCACTTTTGGTGCGCCACCAATCGCGTGGATCATTCCAAGTTCTTTGCCCCGGGCCCGGAAGCGAAATGATGTCCGAACAATTTGGTCGTTGTGTTTAACAGTCGAACGCTGTCACAGCCAAGTTGCAAGAAATTTGGAGATGGTATGAAAAAGACGATGAGTGTCGTTGTGGTCTTTATGCTGATCGGCTGCGGCTTAGCTTTTGGTGCAGGGCCGACCGCGTGGGTCGTACCGAGCACACTTCTGCGAGTTGGACCAACCGATGCTGCGGGCAGCGGAACAACTGCAACGATCTATGGCGGACAAGGGGAGTATGTTGCATTTCAGGTAGCCGTTCAGGCTCCCTCGGGCGGACTTACTAACGTGACTCTATCAGTTTCAAGTTTGACGGGACCGGGCGGTGCGACGATTCCCAGTAGCAGTCTGATTCTCTATCGAGAGTCTTATATCACGATAAGTGCCGCGCAACACAGCTCCGCCGGTTTTGAAACCTCTGGTCTTCCGTACACTTCCGACAATGGAGTCCAGAACGCGCCCATCACCACCAGTAGCGAAACTCTCCCCGACGCGCTGATTCCAGCGATTGATCCGGCGACAGGGAATCCTCCCACATCAGGAGCCAGTTATACGTTTGAGCTCTCTAGCCTAGCTGCCAGTAATAACACTGTCTTCTGGGTGGACACGTTCGTGCCTCGGGGAACGACTGCTGGTACCTATACAGGTACTTACACCGTGTCGAGCACTCAGGGATCTGCCGATGGGACGATTTCGCTGACGGTATGGAATTTCACGGTGCCGCTAAAACCGTCCCTCCGATCGCTTTTTGGTGGGGGCGACTCCAATCTGTCTGCGGGCGGCGCTCTGGCTGCCGGCATAGAAGCGGAGCTGCTCAGAAACCGACTCATGCCTGACACCCCGAACTTGGTTAACGAGAGCACTGACATCAGTCAATATGGGCTCAACGATTTCGACCTGGGCTACTATGAAAACGTTTCTTACGGCGCGTGCACGGGCAGCGACCTCAAACCTGCACCCCCCACCTTGACCGCTTTGCAGGGCGCGGTCAACGCGCAACCGACCGGCCTTTACTTGAGCGACTACACTGCCGACCCAGAGTCCAGTTGCACCAATACCGCCTACTACAACTCTGTGATCGCCTGGGCTAAGGTTCTGCATCAGGCAGTCGTCACAGGTGTTCCAGGCCAGATAGGTGTCGACAATATGGTCTCGCAACGGCCCGATTCCGCTGCGGCTGCGGGCGGACTTTTCAATGACGGCCTGGGCACAGGCCGTTCCGCGGTGGATGACTGGGCAATGCTCCCACAGGACTACGACGTGGCCCAGACTGACACTTACGATGGATTGCCCAATGTAACCTATGTTCTGCAAAAGGGAGACAAGGTCTGGTCCTACACAGATGAGGTGCTCGACTACTACTCTCCCAAGTGGGAACTGGATTTTCTGCCCATCAACTACCGCATTTGGCCAGGCTTCCTGAACCAGAGTCTGAAGATAACCGGGACGAACTACTGGGCTATCTCCAACTGGAACTCGGAGTCGGCTGCCTGGACCAGTTCGCTATCCAAGGGTTACACAAACAGCAGCGAGGGCTACTTTCCGGAAGAAGGAATTCTGGTCTATCCAGGCGGGCCGGCGGGATTGCAGAGTACGTCAAGCTATCAAGGTGTGGCGCCCTCCATGCGGCTCAAGTATCTGCGGGATGGCGAGCAGGACTACGAATATTTACAACTGCTCAAGAACTGCGGGCAAACACCGAACCAGACCGCCATCTATTCTCTCTCCGCGTCCGGCAGCGAGGATCCAAACTGGCATGATTGGACGATGAACGAAGCTAACTTAGAATCAGCACGGGTGACGTTGGGGAACCAGATTAATAGCGAGTGTTCCTCGGGCGTGACCCTGGAGTCAATCGCGATCACGCCGGTGAGCGCGTCGATTACGGCGGGCGGGACAGAGGCGTTCACCGCAACAGGAACCTATTCGAGCGGACCGACCCAGAACATTACCAGCACGGTAACGTGGACTTCGTCGAGCACCGCAGTTGCAACGATTGCATCGACCGGAGTGGCCACCGGGGTGGCAGCAGGCACGAGCAACATCACCGCATCTCTCGGCGGGGTAACTTCGAATACGGCGACGCTGACGGTTACGGCACCGACGCTGGAATCGATTGCGATCACGCCAACGAGCGCGTCGATTACGGCGGGCGGGACAGAGGCGTTCACCGCGACAGGAACCTATTCGAGCGGACCAACCCAGAACATTACCAATTCGGTGACCTGGACCTCGTCGAGCACGACGGTGGCGACGATCGCATCGACCGGTGTGGCCACGGGGAAAGCAGCGGGGACGACCAACGTCACGGCCAAGAGCGGGTCGATCACATCGAATACGGCGGCGCTGACGGTTACTGCCGCCAGCCCAATCGCCGTGTCCATAACGGCGCCGGCGAACAATGCCACGGTTTCCGGGGTTACCACGCTGACGGCCACTGCTTCTGGAGGCGTGGGAGGTGTGGCCAGCGTGCAGTTCATCATCGACTACGGATACAGCGATCAGGAAAACGCGGGAGCGGCAATCACCAAGGCACCGTATACCACCACGTTCAACTTCGCAACGCTGAGCGCGGCCTGGTACGACGTAACCGCCCTGGCAACCGACACGGCGGGAAACACCGCAACTGCGACCATTGAAGTGGATGACACAGATTAAATGTCGAATCACAACAGCGTCGTTCCTGCCCGAGCTTCCTGCGGGAAGTTCGGGCAGACTGTTCCCAGGAGTATGGAGCAGGTGCGAACATCATTAATGAATGAGACACCGATGAAGGTTATTCAGCGTGGCTACCGCTCAGGACCGCGAAGTTGGTTGGCAGTTGCAAATTGCCTTGCGATCTTTCTTTTCCCGGAACCTGGGCGAGCACAGGGAAACGCTACCGTTAGCGCGACGCCAATCGTATGGGCGGTTTCAAGCTCTTTGCACCGAGTTGGGCCAACCGATGCCCCGGGCAGCCGGACTACCGCAACTATCCATGGTGGCCGTGGGGAGTATGTTTCTTTTCAAGTGGCTGTTCAGGCTCCCACGGGCGGACTTACGAAGGTTAGCTTGTCCATCCCGAATGGCTTAACTGGTCCGGACGGCGCGACGATCCCCAGCACGAATCTGGTTCGGTACAGAGAATCTTATATCACTGTGCCGAACAGGCAACATAGCGTGCTGGACGATGAAGGCTGTCCTGCGGCCCCCAACCTCTGTCCCACATGGTTCTACGACGGAGACAATGGAACCCAGGTCGTGCCCCTAACCATCGATACTTTCCCCGACGCGTTGATTCCGGCGATTGACCCCGAGACGGGGAAGTCCCCGAAGGGGGGGGCAACCTATGCGTTTGAGCTCCCCAGCCTGGCCGCCGGCAAGAATGTTGTCTTCTGGATTGACGCATTTGTGCCTCGTGGAATCGCCCCCGGAACATACACAGGCACTTATACCGTGGCCAGTTGTCAGGGATCTATGCAGGGCACGATTGAACTGACGGTGTGGGATTTCACGCTGCCGCTGCAGCCATCGTTGAAATCTCTTTTTGGTGGAGGCGACAGCAATTTATCCGCAGGCGGTGCACTGGCAGCGGGCATAGAGGCCGAACTGCTCAGAAACAAAATCATGCCTGATACCTCGGGGACAGCGTTGGCCAGCGAAAGCGGTGACTTTAGCCGCCGTGGGCTGAATGACTTCGACCTGGGCTACTATGAAAGCGTTTCTTATGGCAACTGCATCGGCGAGGACCTCAAACCCGACCCTCCTTCATTGGCGACCTTGCAGGCCGCAGTGAACGCGCAACCGACCGGCCTGTACTTGAGCGACTACACGGCTGATCCAGAGTCCAGCTGTTCGAACAAGGCGTACTACGACTCCGTCATTGCCTGGGCGAAGGTCTTGCATCAAGCGGTCGTTACCGGTGTGCCAGACCAAGTGGGTGTCGACAACGTGGTATCGCAGCAACCTGTTTTCGAACTTTTCGACGATGGCCTGGGCACTGGGCGCTCCGCGGTGGACGTTTGGACGATGCTGCCCGAAGACTATGACAGCGCCCAGCTGGTATCCACCGGCGGAATACCTAATGTGTCCTATGTCCTGCAAAAAGGAGACAAGATCTGGTCCTACAACGACGAAGTGCTTGATACCTACTCACCCAAGTGGGAACTGGATTTCCTGCCCATCAACTACCGCATTTGGCCAGGCTTCCTCAGCCAGAGCCTGGGGATTACGGGAATGAATTACTGGGCTGTCTCCAACTGGAATTCGGAAGCGGCCGCGTGGACGAGTGCCTTGTCCGCGGGGTATACATCCCCCGGAGAATACTTTCCCGGCGAGGGCATATTGGTGTATCCGGGCGGGCAGGCGGGCCTGCAAAGTACCAAGAGCTATCAAGGGGTAGCGCCTTCCATGAGGCTCAAGTATTTGCGCGACGGGGTGCAGGACTACGAATACATTCAAGCGCTCAAGAGCAGAGCTTGCGGTCAAACCGTCTTTGTGGAGCAGAC
Source organism: uncultured Acidobacteriota bacterium (assembly GCA_963765015.1). GTDB lineage: Bacteria > Acidobacteriota > Terriglobia > Terriglobales > Acidobacteriaceae > Sulfotelmatobacter. Next base: position 66,284 of record CAVXVD010000065.1, read on the forward strand.
CATGGTTTCCTTGTCCTCATCCGGAAACAACGATCCAAATTGGCACGACTGGACGATGAATGAAGCCGCGCTGGAAGCAGCGCGTTTGAGGTTAGGACGCAAGCTCTCCCGCCTCGGTTGCGCACGCTGATGGAAGAACGGAAAAGCCTGATTCCGGCTCCCGTTGGGTCTGCCAACGGAGAAGCGTTCTTGAGGTTTGAAGAGCCTGCCACAACCCCATTTACTGGGGGAATGCGAACAGTATCACCCAAGCTGGTTGTCTTCGCGAGAGGAAAGAGAATGAACATTTCACATCACAGTTCGGCCTTCCTGCTCAGCCTTCTGCTCTCGCTGTCCTGGAGCGGGATGGCCTGGACACAGGATTCCGTGCTGGCCCGCACTCCGCCGATGGGATGGAACAGTTGGAATCATTTTGCTTGTGAAGTGAGCGATTCAGTGGTGCGAACTCAGGTGGACGCGGTAGTTGCCAGCGGGATGAAGTCCGCCGGATATGAGTACGTCCTGATCGACGACTGCTGGCAGGGAACGCGCGATGCCGCCGGATATATCCGGCCCAATGCAAAGTTTCCTGACATGAAAGCGCTGGCTGATTATGTTCACCGTAAAGGCCTGAAGATTGGGATCTACTCTTCGCCTGGCCCGAAGACCTGCGAGGGTTATGCGGGGAGTTATGGTCATGAAGAACAGGATGCCGAAACGTACGCCGCCTGGGGAATGGATTATTTGAAGTACGACCTGTGCAGCTATGACGGAATGGGTGATCAGGTTGCTGCCTACAAGAAAATGGGTGATGCGCTGAAGAAGACCGGCCGGCCTATGGTGTATGCCCTGTGCCAATACGGAATGCAGAAGGGGTGGCAGTGGGGTGCGTCTGTGGGTGGCAACCTGTGGCGTACGGACGATGACATTCGCGACGACTATTACGTGATGTCGGAACTTGGATTCGGGCAGAACGGCCTGGAGCAATTTGCGGGGCCAGGGCACTGGAATGACCCCGATATGCTCGAAATTGGGAACGGGGGGATGACCACGGACGAGTATCGGACGCACATGAGTTTGTGGTGCATCCTGGCGGCTCCTCTTATGGCGGGCAACAATCTGGCAGCCATGGACGCTGAGACGCGGGCCCTTCTCACAAACCCGGAGGTCATTGCGATAGACCAAGATCCGCTCGGCGTCCAGGGGCACCGGATCAAGCAAGAAGGGCCCTTGGAAGTGTGGGCGAAGCCCTTGAAGGATGGAAGCACCGCAGTGGGCATGTTCAACCGCGGATGGGGAGCTATGCCGGTGACTATGGATTTTCGAGATGTTGGACTCGGCAACTCTCTAGTCTTGCGGGACCTGTGGGCAAAAGAGGATCTCGGGACTTTCCAAGAGAAGTACACCGCGATTGTTCCTCAGCATGGAGTGGTTATGCTGCGGGTAAAGCGAGGCAGCTGAAGTTCATGGCCGCAACAATGCAGTCAAGACCGCGAACCGCTGGTGCCAGCCTTAGAAGACTAAGACTGGTGCTCTGGTTTCTGTCTACTCCTATTCTAGTTCGGGTTTTCCTGGTCAGTGCTTGGGCCGTTGTTGGACATAATGTGCTCTTGCCTCAACCGCAACAGATACATTATGGGACGCGACAGTTTCGGATACGAGGCCTGAGCATCCGATTAGTGGGAGAACCTAGCATCGAGGATCACTTCGCTGCGGAGCAGTTATCGAGCTGTCTTTCCGACGTGGCCAAGGAACCCGTTCACATCTCTCTGGGCGAAGCTTCGGGCAGGTTGATCGCGCTGAGGCGGACCGGCGAGGTTAGGGCGCTGCCGCTCCCCGGCGAACAGCCAGGGCCGGAGTCCCCTGAAGCCTACACGCTGAAGGTGACGCCGGATGGCGGTACAGTTCAAGCCACTTCATCGGCCGGGTTGTTCTACGCGGTGCAAACGCTTTGCCAGCTGATCGAGGGCAACGCGGCCGAGGCGTCACTTCCAGAAGTTGAAGTTCGTGACTGGCCGTCACTTGCGTATCGGGGAACCATGATCGATATAAGTCACGGCCCCTTACCGAAGGAGGAGGAAGTCAAGCGGCAGCTTGACTTTCTGGCGCGCTGGAAGTCGAACCAGTACTACCTCTACTCGGAAGACAGCATCGAGTTGCGGGGCTATCCCCTGCTCAATCCAGAGGGCCGCCTGACGCAAGATGAAGTGCGGCGGATTGTTGCTTATGGTCGCGAACGCCATATCGATGTAATCCCTAATCTGGACCTATACGGTCACCAGCACGACCTGTTTCGAATAGAAGAATACTCAGAGCTGTCCGATGAGCCACACGGGACCGAATTTGATCCCAGTAACCCAAAGGTGGCGAATCTGCTGACCGACTGGGCCAACCAGTTGGCGGATTTATTTCCCAGCCCGTTTGTTCACATCGGACTCGATGAGACATTTCAAATAGAGCAAGCGACTCGGGCGCCAGGCGTGGCCGCAACGCCATCGGCATTGTTTGTGAAGCAACTCACGATGGTTACGCACCTGTTCCAGGAACACGGGAAGCACGTCATCGCGTTCGGCGATATCATGGTGAAGTATCCCCAGATCATTCCCGATCTTCCTCCGGGACTCATCGCTGCCGCCTGGTATTACACTTCAGAAGATCCAACCTATAAGCGCTGGCTTGCTCCTTTAATTGCCAACCATGTTCCCCACATAGTCGAGCCGGGCGTAATGAGCTATGACAACATTGCTCCCGATTTCAAGACGACATTTGAGAATATAGATACCTTTCTGGCCGCCGGCCGAAGTTCCGGTGCGCTCGGCCTGGTGAACACGGTCTGGGCGGACGACGGGCAATTGCTTTTCCGGATGTCGTTCCCAGCCATGGCGTATGGCGCGGCGGCGCCCTGGCAATCCGCTCCCATGGACCGCGCCAACTTCTTCGCTAACTACGCACATGTCATGTATCCGGCAACCATCGCTCCGGATGTTACTGCGGCGCTCAACAATATGTCCGAAGCCGAAACCGACTTGCAAAAGGTGCTGGGCGACGAGTTCACACAGTTTTCCTTGTGGAATGATCCATTCTTCCCGGCGTACTTGAAGGAGGTGATGCAGGATCAAGGACATTTGCGGCAGACGCGCCTGCTGGCGGAAGGGGCCGCTACGGGTCTGTATCATGCTTTGGCTTCGGGGGCTGATCCCACAACGTTAAATAGCCTCTTAGTAGGTGCGCGGCTACTTGACTATGCCGGGCAGAAGTTCCAAACGCCTCCTGAACTTATTGAACTATGGAGACGAAACGGTACGACACGGCCAGATGCCGACCGGTGGTGGAACGAGTGGGAATCGCAGGTCGTGCACCAGGATCATTCCCGCATCGTCGACTTGATGGACGCCATTACGGAACTGCGCCCACTTTACCGGGCGGAGTGGCTGGAGGAATATTCTCCCTATCGGCTCGATTCGGCACTGGGGAGATGGGACGCTGAATATGAATATTGGCGAAAATTCCAACAGCGATTACGAGAGTTCTCGGATAGTTCACATGAAGGGGATGTTCTGCCTCCGCTGGAGAGGCTTGCACAGGAGCACTAAATTATGACGACTCAGAACGGTGATAAGGTTTTCAATACTCAAGCGGGTCCCGCTAGTCTGCCGCCTCCGAACGAACTCTGTCATGGGCACGGACAAAGCAAGGGCGCATTTACTTATACCAAGTCGGCACAGATTCTTAATCATAATCGGCACTACATACCTGGCGGCGTCGTCTCAGTGAACCGGGCAGTTCAGCCGGAGATCGTGTTCGTCAAGGGTCAAGGTGCGTACCTCTGGGACGCAGACGGAAATCAGTACATTGATTATCATGCGGCATTTGCCCCGCACTTTTTAGGACACAACGATCCCTATGTTACCGACGCTGTCATCTCCGTATTGCGTAAAGGGGCCAGCCTTTACGGCTCGGGAACGACCGAACTTGAGGGCCAGTTGGCAGAACTCATCTGCCGGCATATACCGGCGGTGGAATCGGTTCAATTCTTGAACACCGGCAGCGAAGCTACTTATCAGGCGATTCGTCTAGCTCGGGCAGTCACTCGGAAGGATCACATCATCGTTATGCAGGGTGGATACAACGGATGGCATGACGACGTCTCCTGTAATCTGATGACTCCCCTGGATGTGATCGGGCCAAGAGTTTCTCCCGGAGAATACCCGTATATTCCGATTAGTGCGGGAATACCCCGTGAGCATCAACAACTCGTTCACCCCATAAACTTCAACGATCTCGATTCCGTAGAGTACGTTTGTCAGAAGCACTCGATCGCAGCGCTCATCGTTGAGCCGATTCTGCAGAATCTCGGCATCATCAAGCCGGCAGCGGGATACCTGGAAGGGCTGCGTCAATTGGCTGATCGGTACGGCTTCATCTTGATTTTCGACGAGGTCAAAACCGGTTTTCGCCACGGGATTGGTGGCTATGCCAAGATTGCTGGCGTGACGCCCGATCTTGCCGTGTATGGCAAGGCCATGGCCAACGGCTACCCCATTGCCGCACTCGGCGGGAAGAAGGACCTGATGGATTGGTTCGTTCATCCTGATCCCTCGAAACGAGTCCTCCTGGCCGGTACCTACAATGCGCATCCGGTTCCGACCGCAGCCGCGATCGCCACCATCGAGCGCCTGGTTGCAAATGACGGGGAAGTCTACCGGCATGTTGAATCGTTGGGAAAGATGATGCAGGAAGGCCTGGAAACGCTCCTCCGCGGGGCGGGACTGGAGGCGGTCGTTGCCAGACAAGGTTCCGCCTTCTGTATATATTTCATGGACCATTGCCCAAGGGACTGGCACGATCTGGCTGCCTCACACAACAACGAGTTGGACCTGGAGCTGCGACGAAAGCTGATTAGCTGCGGGATTTATTTCTTTCCGGCCGCAACGAAGCAATGTTCCATTTCCTTTGCTCACACCAGAGAGGATATCGAAGACACATTACAACAAGTCGAGACGGTGTTGAGTCTGGTTTCGAGGTGATGCGTCCGATGCGATCCTGGCTTCTTCTGTTCAGTTGTAATCTCATGTGGGCCTTGCAGTTCACCTGCATCAAATTGGTGCAAGATCAGGTGGGCGCACTGTTCACCGTCTGGGGTCCAATGACTTTGGCGACCCTGATGTTGTACCCGCTGGTTCGCTTGGAGGCGAAGAACTCCTCAAGCCGGGACAGGCGAAAGAGCGATATCCTGATTTTTCTTTTGCTCGCCGCGGTGGGAGTGTTTCCTGGACAAGTATTGGTAACCTGGGGCACTCGCATGTCGCTAGCCAGTAATGCTGCCTTGCTTATGTTGACCCTGCCGGTGGCTACCGCGTTCCTGGCGTTTGTTTTTCTGCATGAAACCATGACCCCGATAAGATGGGTCAGTTTCGCACTGGCAATAACCGGCGTGCTCATGTGCTCCGATATCGATTTTAAGTCTCTGCACTTCGGCAAAGGTTATTTGTATGGAAATATGCTGATTTTCCTGGGCACTCTGGGGAGTGCATTCTATAACTCGTACGGCAAGAAGATACTGGAACGCTACTCGCCGACAGAAATGCTGTTTTTTACCTATGTGGCGATGTTGTTCATCATGACTCCATTAACTCTTGCCAAGGAACCTGGAGTGTTCGCGGCCATTCCCCATTTCACTCTCAGGACCTGGATTGGAATGGGCCTGCTCACATTTTTCCATAATTATCTGTCGATGGTTTTATTCTTGAAGGCCCTCAAGCAACTGGATGCGATTCAGGCAGCACTCTCGAATTACTTGATTACATTTTTCGGGATTCCAATTGCCGTCATCTGGCTCAAGGAGAAGTTGACCCTGGTAGCGATCATCGGCGGAGTTCTGATTCTCGGGAGCACATTACTGATCACCGCTTGGGAAAGCAAACAGGCTGGACGAGAAGGCGTCGCACTGCCAATATCGTAGCGAGAAGCCCTATCGCTGAGTAGTTTCAGGAGAACTCATGAGGTTGATTCGCTTTGGCGAGCCGGGACTGGAAAAGCCCGGCGTTGTTTTGGAAAACGGCACGCGCTTGGATGTCTCTGCCTTCATCCGGGATTATGACGAAGCATTTTTTGGGAACCAGAGGATTGAAGAACTGCGAGCCAATTTATCCTCCGCTCCAAAAGTCGACCAGTCCATCCGCCTGGGGCCGCCGATCTGCAGGCCTAGCAAGATTGTATGCATCGGCTTGAATTTTCGTGACCACGCGAAAGAGAGCAAGATGCAGGTTCCGAACGAGCCCGTCATATTCTTCAAAGCCACTTCATCTCTGGTTGGCCCCAACGACGATTTGGTCATTCCCAAGAATGCCAGCAAGGTCGACTGGGAAGTCGAATTGGCCGTGGTGATCGGCAGGCGAGCGAGCTATATCGCGAAAGAACAGGCACTCGATTATGTGGCTGGCTACGCACTGCACAATGACTACTCGGAACGCAGTTTTCAGCTGGAGCGCGGCGGTCAATGGGTCAAAGGGAAAAGCGCGGACACCTTCGCGCCGCTGGGACCGTTCCTGGTGACGGTCGATGAGATGTCTGATACTGGGCGTCTAGGCATGTGGTTGAAAGTGAATGGCGAGTTTCGGCAGAAAAGTTCGACTTCCCAGATGATCTTTGACGTGCCTACGCTGGTTAGCTATGTCAGCCAATTCATGAGTCTCCTGCCCGGAGACGTCATCAGCACGGGAACACCAGCAGGAGTTGCTCTTGGTCAGAATCCTCCGCAATACTTGAAACCAGGCGATGCGGTTGAGTTGGGGATAGATGGGCTCGGCGAATCGCGACAAACAGTCGCCACCTGGCGACCGTAGCGTTTGCCACGCTTTCTAGCGGGAAAAGATATGGCCGACCTCTACGACACAGATCGGGGAGGAAGTTGCGTTTCGGAATGTGTGCGGGAAAAAGCGGCTTCGAATTGCCCTCAGTCGCACCGAATGTACCGAAGGACGGGGGGCAATCGGAAGCCGTAAAAGCTTAAAGAGCAATCCTGCGAAACTGCTCAAGCACAAAACAGAAGACAACGAGCGCTTGCGGTTTCAACCAGTTCACGCCTTCCAAGACCGATCTGGAGTACCTATTGCCGCACGCCCGATGAGGAATCGCGATTTGTGTGCTGTCATCGTGAAGCACTATCTAGACCACACGCCTGAATTCGAGAATCGGTGCACACCGGCATGAGGCCGAGTGAACAGTTTGGGCTCGATTGGTCCCGAGTGTATCTAAAGCGAAAAATCTAACGATGTGAGCCTGCCAAAGACGAAAACGGGGGAAGCGCGGCACATTCGGCTCAACGCTGATGCCGTCGCTGCATTCAGGGGGCTGCTGAAACGATCACTCACCGGGGGAGGTTTTTGTTAACATACAGGGGAAGGCTCTGCAAGGATATAAACACTGGTATGATCCGGCAGTCGAGAAAGCTGGCCTTCGAGATTTCACCTCGTACCGTCTGCGGCATACGTTCGCCAGCAGAGTCGCGATGGCGGAGTCGATCTGCTGACTATCTCCGAGTTGATGGGGCACAGGACGATTCAGATGACGAAGCGGTATGCACATCTCGCTCCGGCCGACAATCAGGCGGCCGTGGATCGTCTCGTGGCGTTCCGGTCCCCGATTGTGGCGGAACCGGCGCCAGCGGGACCAAGCGCCACTTCTAGTGCCACCGGCTCTGAAATGCGGACAGCGATAGACGCGGCATTTGTGCATTAAGTTCTTTACAATGTTGATGTTGTTTACGGTGAGGGCGCGTAGCTCAGTTGGTAGAGCAATGCCCTTTTAAGGCATGGGTCGCAGGTTCGAGTCCTGCCGCGCTCACCAATCCTGCCGCTGGGCACTCCCACTTTCTGTCGGTCGCTGCACACCTTCCTTGGAATCTCACTCAGTCGTGCGGTAGATCGACGGGAGAGAGAAGCGAGATGAAAACCTGAAATTCTACCGGTTGCGAGATCACGGTGATGTGGCAAATACGCTGGCGATTCCGATCGCCACTGCAACGTCCCCCTAAGTTCGCGCTATGCCGAACTGGTCGGATATTTCCGCAACTACGAGCGGCTCTCCGAGCATTGGAGGAGTGTGCTGCCGGCGGTGATTTCGGTACTCCGAAGTGGCCCCACTTCGATCATTACATTTGCCCCCCCTTAACCGACAGGTCGGCCTACCCTGTCTGCGAAGCCAGACGGGGAGGAAGATGGACAGGAGACGCAAGGTGGAGCTATTCGAAGAGATCAGGCACTTTCTCGCGCACGGAAGTTGATCCAGCCGGCAATGCCCGTCTTCTTTCGCACGTATGGGCTACGCCCCATCTGAAGAACCTCGTCTATCACCATTTCCCGGCGGTTTCGCCGAACGGCAGGGAAATATCGCATTTACACTAAAGCGTTCCGCCTTCCTTAAACCGAAAAACGAAATCAATGAGGATCACATGACCCCTGCGCACGAGGAATTGATCAGAGAATTTCGGATCTTTGCCAATACGGCTTCGACCGCCCAATCGGTCATGGAGCGCATCTCCCAGCGTCTCCACGAGAAGATGGCCCGATACAATTGGGTTGGTTTCTATCTGGTGGATTCAGCTGACGCCAACGTTCTTCTGGTCGGACCTTTTGTGGGCAGCTTTACGCCCAACGCACGCATTCCTCTGAATACGGGTTTGTGCGGGGCCGCGGCCAGCAGTGGGCAGACCGTGGTCGTGCATGATGTCTCTAAGGACACGCGGTATCTGGCGGGATCAGCCCTGGTGAAGTCGGAGATTGTTGTGCCAATCTTCGTGAAAGGGAAACTTGCCGGTGAGCTCGACGTCGAGAGTTATTTCGAGCGTACTTTCACCGAATCCGAACAGGAATTCGTGGAGGCTTGCGCGAGAGTGGCCGGTGGCCATTTGAGTAAGGGGTGACGAGCGCCGATTTGGCCGAAGTATGAACGAAGTCGTCTTTTACTCTCGACGTAATCAACGCTTTGACGAATCCACGCCGGACAACCGGCCCGAGCATGGGTGCCACGGAAAGTTGCTTGCTTGGATTGACTGGCACCCATAAGATAGCTGCGCTAGCAATACGT